>NZ_RWKW01000030.1 GCF_003970795.1 Aquibium carbonis
CGACGTCCCGGGCGGACAAGGCGCCGGCCAGGACCGCCGCAGCACCGGCCGCCAGGACCCCCGACGGGGCCAGCAGCAAGCCTTCATCCTCCGCCAGTGCCGGCAGCCAGGCAAGCGCGGCAGCCGCGCCCGGCGTGGCCGCCCGGTATGGTCGCGCATTACTGTCGCATGTCGAGCGCCACAAGCGCTATCCCGCCGCCGCCCGCAGCGCCGGCATCAGCGGCGCGACGCGGCTCTCGATCACCATCGACCGAACGGGCGGCCTGGCCGGCGCGCGCGTCTCGGCTGGCTCGGGGCACCGGATCCTCGACGACGAGGCACTGGCGGTGGCCCGCCGCGCCGCGCCCTACCCCCGTCCGCCCGACGGCGTGGGCGGAAGCACGTTCTCCTTCGCCGTGACGCTCCGCTTCGCGCGCTGAGCCCCCGTCCCCAGCGCCCCCGAGTCCCTGTGCCGAAATCCCCGGCGGCAGCAGCAGGCGTCTTGACTCGGCATTCGATTTCGTCAAACGTTTAACGAACAGCGAGGACCTTGCCTGATCATGCTCACGCAGACGCGCCCGGAGAGCGACGTCAGCACCGCGATCCTGTCAGCGGGCGAGCGGGCTTTCGCGGAGTTCGGCTATGCGGGCGCGTCGATGCGCGGCATTGCGCGGGATGCGGGGGTGAACCAGGCGATGATCGCCTATTATTTCGGCTCCAAGGAAGGCCTGCTGCACGCGATCATGCGGCGGCGCTCGTCGGTGGTGAACGCGCAGCGCGAGGCATTGCTGTCGACGCTGCTGGCGCGGGGCGAGCCGACCGTCGACGACCTCATCGAGGCGTTCCTGGCGCCGCTCGTCGAGCTCGCGACGGACGAGGAGCAGGGCGGATACTCCTATGTCCGGATGCTGGCGGTCTTCATGCATTCGGTCGACGAGGTCGCCAAGCAGGTGATTGCGGAGAATTTCGACGGCATCGCCCGTCGCTTCACCGATGCCTTCCGCATGATCGAGCCCAGGATGACCGAGAGCGACGCCATCCGCGCCTACCTCCTGTCGCTCGGCACCGGCATCGCCGCCGTCGGCATCGAAGGCCGGGCGGGCCGGATGACCAACCGATACGATCACCCCGACACGGCAAAGCTGCTGCGCGCCGTCGTCGCCTATTCCAGCGCGGGTGTGAGGGCGCTGATGAACAGGGACTGAGACACCGGTCCACCAACCACCAGATCGAACCCAGGGAGGAAACCATGTTCGACAGCAAGCTTCTGAAACTCGCCCTCGTCGCCGGGGCGCTCGCCGCCTCGACCTCGGTCATCCGCGCCGAAACCATCGACGCCACCATCGTCGCCGGCCACCCGCCCGTCTTCCGCTGGGTCAAGCACGCCAGCCAGACCTTCATCCCCACCGTTAACAAGGCGCTCGAAGGCTCGGGCCACGAGATCAAGTGGGACGAGCAGTATGGCGGCTCTCTCTCCAAGGTGGGCGACGAGCTCGAAGCGACCGAGGAAGGCCTGGCCCAGATCGGCGTCATCTCTTCGGTCTTCGATCCGGCCAAGCTGTCGCTGCAGAACGTCAGCTACTACACGCCCTTCGTGTCGAGCGATGTCGCGCTCGTGTCCAACACGATCAACGATCTGCACTTCTCCAACCCGAACATGCGGGTGACCTGGGAGGAAAACGGCCTCGAATATCTGGGCGCGCCATCCGCCATCGACGACTACCTGTTGATGACCACCTTCCCCGTGAACTCGATCGACGATCTGAAGGGCAAGAAGATCGGCGCCCCGGGACCCGCGGTGAACTGGCTCGGCGGCACCGGCGCGGTCGGCGTCGCGGGCAACCTCACGACCTACTACAACGAGATCAAGACCGGCGTGTATGACGGCGTGATCGTCTTCGCGACGGCAGCCCTCCCCGGCAAGCTGCACGAGGTGGCGCCCTACATCACCAAGGTCGGCTTCGGCGCGCAGTATGCCGGATCGCTCGCCGCCAACAAGGAGTGGTTCGACGAGCAGCCCGAAGAGGTCCAGAAGGCGCTGCGGGCCGGCGGCGAGGCGTTCCGCGACGCTTACATCGCCGATCTCGATGCCGCGTCCGAAGCCGCGTTGAAGACGCTCGCCGAACAGGGGGCGACGATCACGGAAGTGGACGACGAGTTCCGCCAGAAGTGGGTGGCCGGCATGGACAACGTCGCCAAGACATGGGCGGCCCAGGTCGACGGCGAAGGCAAGGCCGGCACCGAGATCCTGAAGGCCTACATGGACGCGATCCGCGCCGCAGGTGGCAAGCCCGCCCGCGACTGGGACCAGGAATAGCGCTCCGGCGTACCGACATTCGCGCACTCCGGCACCTCCGCAGGGGCACAAGACGATGACACATGGAGCGACACCGGAGCCGGCAGACGGCTCCGGTTGGGGACAGCGCATCCGCGCCACCGCCGACACCATCTCCAACGCGCTCAACGTGATCGGCACGTTGCTGATCCTCGGGCTGGTGGTCCTGGTCAATGCGGACGTGCTCGGACGCAACCTCTTCCTCGCGCCGATTTCCGGCGTGCCGGAAATCGTTTCCATGTCGATCGTGGCGATCGTCTTCCTGCAGGTGTCGCAGGCCTTTCGCATGGGCCGGTTCACCCGCACCGACGCCCTGCTCAACGCTCTCGGCAGCCGCGCGCCCAGGTTGCGCGCGGCGGTCGAACTCGTCTACGTCGCCGCCGCGCTCGCGCTGGTCTGGTTCCTGCTCTCCGCCAGCTGGCCGCTGTTCGAAAAGGCGTGGCAGCGCGGTACCTATGTCGGCACGGTCGGCGACTTCACCGCACCGGAATGGCCCGTCAAGCTGGTGATCCTCATCGGCTGCATGGCGCTGATCATGCAGATGCTGATCGCCGGCGCGATCGCGCTGTGGGGGATCGTCGAACCGAAATCCCGCGGAGACGCCCGATGAGCACCTTCGAGATCGGGCTCGCCACCCTGGGCGCCATGATCGTGCTGGTCTATGCGGGCCTCTGGGTGCCCATCGCGCTCATGCTCTGCTCCTATGTGGGCGTGTGGATGATGAAGGGCTCGCCGGTTCTCGCCGGCAAGCTGCTGGCACTCTCGGCGTCCGAAACCATCTCGTCCTATTTCTTCGGCGTCGTGCCGCTGTTCGTGCTGATGGGTTTTCTCGTCTCGGTGACCGGGCTAGGCCGCGACGCCTATGACGTCGCCAACCAGCTGTTCCGGCGGCTGAAGGGCGGCCTCGGCGTCTCGACGGTCGCCGCCAACGCCATCTTCGCCGCCATCACCGGCATTTCGATCGCCTCCGCGGCCGTGTTCACCCGGCTCGCGGTGCCCGAGATGGTGCGCCATGGCTACACCAAGAAATTCTCCGTCGGCGTCGTCGCCGGCTCCTCGGTGCTCGGCATGCTGATCCCGCCGAGCCTGCTCCTGATCCTCTACGGCCTGCTCACCGAGCAGTCGGTCGGCGACCTGTTCCTGGCCGGCGTGTTGCCGGGTCTGCTTCTTGCCGCCATCTTCGCCGGCGGCGTCGTCCTGATGGCCTATTTCTGGCCGTCCTTCATCGGTGAGAACCTGTCCGATGACCGGGAGCACGATCTGTCGCCGCGCGACATGCTCGCCAAGGGCCTGCCGATCGCGCTCCTCATCGCGCTGGTGCTCGGCGGCCTCTATGCCGGCTTCTTCACGCCGATCGAGGCCGGCGCGGTCGGCTGTCTCGGCGCCATCGTCATCGGCCTCGCCCGGCGGGCGCTGACCTGGCGCAACTTCTGGGAAGTGCTGACCGACACCGGCCTCGTCACCGCCTCGGTCTGCTTCCTCATCATCGCCGCGCAGATGTATTCGCGCATGCTGTCGCTATCCGGTTTGCCCAACGAGTTCGGCACCTTCGTCGCCACCGCCGACATCGGCTTCTGGGGCGTGATCCTCGCCTATGTGCTGCTGGTGATCGTCATGGGCACGATCCTCGACTCCTCGTCGATCATGTTGATCCTGGTGCCACTGATGCTGCCCGTCGTCGTGCCGATGGGCGTCGATCTGGTGTGGTTCGGCATCGTCACCGTGATCGCCGTCGAGATCGGATTGCTGACGCCCCCCTTTGGATTGTCCGTCTTCGTCATCAAATCGACCCTCGACGACAATTCCATCTCGCTCGGCGAGATCTTCCGCGGTGCGGCCCCCTTCGCCATCATGATGGCGATCGTTCTCGCGCTCGTCCTGATCTTCCCGTCCATCGCCACTGGCCTTCTGGCCCGCTGAGGAACCCCGCCATGCCGCGCCGCATCGTCGACCTGTCCGTTGCCCTGGAAATGGGGATCGCCTCCGATCCGCCGATGGCGCTGCCGAAGATCGACTATCTCGACCATCACATGACCGCCGGGCAGATCCTGCCCTTCTTTCCGGGGCTGACCATGGACCAGCTGCCGAACCGCGAAGGCTGGGCCGTGGAGCAGCTGAACATCTCGACCCACAACGGCACCCATCTCGACGCGCCGTACCACTATGCCTCGACCATGAACAATGGCGAGCGGGCGATCACCATCGACGAGGTGCCGCTGGAATGGTGCTTCAACCCCGGCGTGAAGCTCGACTTTCGCCACATGGAGGACGGCTATGTAGCGACGGCAGCCGACGTCGAGGCCGAACTGAAGCGCATCGGCCATGAGTTGCGGCCGCTCGACATCGTGGTGGTCAACACCGCCGCCGGCGCCCGCTACGGCCAGCCCGACTACGTGGCGCGCGGATGCGGCATGGGCCGCGAAGCGACGATCTGGCTCCTCGAGCGCGGCGTCCGCGTGACCGGCACCGACGCCTGGAGCTGGGACGCGCCCTTCGTCCACACGGCGAAAACCTTTGCCGCGACGCACGATCCGAAGATCATCTGGGAAGGCCACCGCGCCGGCATGGAGATCGGCTACTGCCACATCGAAAAGCTGGCCAACCTCGATCAGCTGCCGGCCACCGGCTACGAGATCGCCTGCTTCCCGTTCAAGATCAAGGCGGCGTCGGCGGGCTTCACCCGCGCCGTCGCGATCTTCCACGACTGAAACCGAAACGCGCCGTCGGGGCGGCGCAACACCCCTCGACCGCAAAGCTCAGACAGACCAGGGAGGACCTCATGGCCCGCAAGAACGACAAGATC
Source organism: Aquibium carbonis (assembly GCF_003970795.1). Taxonomy (GTDB): domain Bacteria; phylum Pseudomonadota; class Alphaproteobacteria; order Rhizobiales; family Rhizobiaceae; genus Aquibium; species Aquibium carbonis. The sequence goes on from NZ_RWKW01000030.1 coordinate 5,118, forward strand.
ATCATCACCTGCGCCGTCACCGGCGGCGTCCACACACCGACCATGTCGGACGCGCTGCCGATCACGCCCGACGAGATCGCCACGCAGTCGATCGACGCGGCCGAGGCCGGCGCCGCGATCCTGCACCTCCATGCCCGTGATCCAGAAACCGGCAAGCCGACACCCGACCCGGCGGTGTTCATGCAGTTCCTGCCGCGCATCAAGCAGGCCACCGACGCTGTGGTCAACATCACCACCGGCGGCGGGCTCGGCATGACCGTGCAGGAGCGCCTGGCCGCACCGCTGAAAGCCGAGCCGGAGCTCTGCTCGCTCAACATGGGCTCGATGAACTTTGCGCTGCACCCGCTGGCCGGCAAGTACAAGGAATGGAAGCATTCCTGGGAGAAGCCCTACCTGGAGGGCACCGACGACTTCATCTTCCGCAACACCTTCCGCGACATCGCCTACATCCTGCAGCATCTCGGCGAGGGCTGCGGCACCCGGTTCGAGCACGAGTGCTACGACATCGGCCACCTCTACAACCTGGCGCATTTCGTCGACAAGGGCCTGGTCAAGCCACCCTTCCTCGTGCAGTCGATCTTCGGCATTCTCGGCGGCATCGGCGCCGACGTGGAAAACGTCGCCTTCATGAAGCAGACCGCCGACCGCCTGTTTGGCGACGATTACGTCTGGTCGGTGCTGGCGGCGGGCCGTTTCCAGATGCCCTTCATCACCCAGGCCGCCCTGCTCGGCGGCCATGTGCGTGTCGGCCTGGAGGACTCGCTCTACATCGGCAAGGGCAAGCTCGCCGGCTCCAATGCCGAGCAGGTCGCCAAGATCCGCACCATCCTGGAGGAACTTGGCCACGGTATCGCCACGCCGGCGGAAGCCCGCGAGATGCTCGCCCTCAAGGGCGGCGACCGGGTGGCGTTCTGATGAACACCACCGTCACGGACAAGGCGCTGGTGCAGTTCGACTGCACCGGCCACGCCGTCGGCAAGATGCGCAACGAACTCTCCGTTGCCATGGTGCAGCCCTTCCCCGAGGGGCCGTTCGAGATGGCGACCGACGAGGGTTTGTTCCATGGCGGCGATGCCTCCGCGCCGCCACCTCTGGCGATGTTCGTCGGCGCGCTGACCGGCTGCATCATGACGCAGATCCGTGCCTTCGCGAAACGGCTGAACGTGAAGATCGACGACCTGAAGGTCGAGACGCGGGTGCAGTGGAACTGGCAGGCAGTGGGCCGGGTCTACGAGACCGCGCCCAAGGCCTTCGAGATCGACGTCATGATCGACAGCCCGTCGCCGGACGACAAGGTGGTCGAGCTTATCGAGACCGCCAAGAAGGGCTGCTTCATCGAGCAGACGCTGGGACGGCAGAACACGATCCGCCACCGCATGAAGACGCCGAACGGCTGGAAGGAGGTTTGAGATGAGCAATCCCATCGACGGGTTCACGGTGACGAAGGCCGACATCTCCTATGTCGGCCACGACCTCCAGCGCCCCGAATGCATTCTGGCCGAGCGCGACGGCAGCCTGTGGGCGGCCGATGCGCGCGGTGGCGTCATGCACATCCGCCCCGACGGGGCGCAGGAGCTGATCGCGCAGAGCCATGCCAGCGCTTTCGAAAGCGCCACCGACGAGGCGACGCGCTTCACCAAGGGCACGCTGCCCAACGGGCTGGCCTTCGCCCGCGACGGCTCGATCCTGATCTCGAACTTCGGTACCGACTGCCTGGAGCTGATGACCCGGACGGGCGAGACGAAGGTGCTGATCGACCAGGTCGACGGCCAGCCGATCGGCAAGGTCAACTTCGTCCTGCGCGACACGAAGGACCGGCTGTGGGTGACGGTCTCGACGCAGATCCGCAACTGGATGGAAGCCGCCAGCCGCCGCATCGAGGACGGCTCCATCCTGCTCGTCGACGGCGACACCGTGCGTACGGTGGCCACCGGCATCGCCTTCACCAACGAGGTGCGGCTCGACGCAAAAGAGGAGTGGCTCTACGTGGTGGAGACGTCCGGCCGCAAGATCACCCGCTTCAAGGTGGCCGACGACGGCTCGCTGTCGGACCGCCAGACCTTCGGACCCGAGGACCACGGCGCCTTCATCGACGGCATCGCCTTCGATTCATACGGGAATCTCTGGGGCACGCACGTGATGACCGACCGCATCTTCGCGCTTACGCCCGAAGGCGAGTTGCGCATCATCCTCGACGACGACAATCCCGACGCGAGCCGGCGCCTCCTCGACGCCTTCGACCGCGGCGAGGCGACGCCAGAGCTGATGCTGGCCGCCGGCGGCACGATCGCGCCCTGGTTCGCCAGCGTCACCTTCGGCGGGCCGGACCTGAGGACCGTCTACATCGGTTCGCTGCGCGGCACGAAGATCCCCTGCTTCCGGAGCCCGGTGGCCGGGTTGCCGATGGTGCACTGGAACGACGAGAGGCCGTGAGGCGGCAGGCTGGCCCGGCGGCGGGCCAGCCTATTCCTCCAGGACGATCTCCTCGGTCTGGCCGCCCTCGCAGATATAGCAGCAGTCGTCGCAGCTCTCGGTGTTGTTCGGTCCGACGCCCCAGTAGGTGTCCTCGTCGCCATCGATCCAGGCACCGTAGCAGATCTGCTCGCCTTCCTCGCAAGCCAGCGACATCTCGCGCGCTTCGCCGTCGTCGAGATAGAAATCCTTCCCCTTGCCGGGCCAGACATAGCTCCTGTCCTGGCTGTAGAGTTCGACCCGCACTGCATTGGGATGGTTGTTGCGGATGGTGAAGGTGACGTCGGAAGCCAGAGCCGGGAAGGCCGACGGCAACAGGGACAGCGCGCAGAAGGACAGAACCGACACGGCAGCGCGGCGCGAAAACAGGCCAGACATTGGAAGAGCCCCCACAGGTACACGGCCAGGCGGCCGCCTTGGTGTCATCGCACGGCCCCGCGATGGCGGAAAGTGGCCGGAGCGCCGTTCCTGCCGGATTTCCCCCGCCCCGAGCGCCGCTTCCGCCGTCAACGCAGCAAGAGCGATCAGCACCTTCCGCTCAACGCGAGCGAAGCACGTCGATCCTCGTCTTGAAACGGAGGCGAGCCGCGTGGTGGCGGGCGGGAAGGTTCCAGCGCCACTGGTCGAGCCGGGCCAGGAAGCGACCGAGACTCGGTACAGCGAAGCGGCGCGAACGGGACTTGAACAAGGCCGCGGACAGGTCGGGATCGGCTGCGCCGAACAGGCCGCGGATGGTCGACGGGTTCTGGTGCAGCAGTTCGGCCAGCACCGAGTACCCAGAAAACCTCGGGCGTGCGCCCGCCTTCCCCATGACCGCGGTGAAGACGAATGTTCTGCTGCGCGCAATCGCGATGAGATCGCAGAAGAGGTCGATCGTCGTCTTGCGCGGGTCGGTCAGCTCGGTGATGTGGAGCGGCCGGCCGGCCACGTCCGGTATGTCGGCCGCGGACAGGATCGCGCTGCCCTCGAACACCTCTCGCGCGCAGGCCTTCACCGTCGTCGAATCCGAACAGACGAGCAACGGCCGTCCGGCAAACAGGCCGCGGCACCGCTGGAACAGCCTCTCGTAGTCGGTGGACATGTCGGTGTGACGGACATGAATCGCGTCGTAGTCGGCGCCCAGCGGGATCAGCCGCGCCGCCACGGTGTTGGCCAGTTCGGGCGCGAGCATCAACCGGTCGAGGATCCGGAAGCCGCGCCTGCCGCCTCCACACTGATCGTGCACGAGCAAGGTCTCGGGGTGGTCGCACTCTGGATCGAAGCCGATGGGCTGGCGCGATTCGCGCTCCACATAGCTGTCCGCACCTGGATCCCAGTCGGATACGAATGTGGAGATCCGGCCTGCGAGCAGCGCCGGCCGGACGGAGGCGCACTGGTCGAGTTCGCGGGCGATTTCCGGACCGTGGGCGATCACCGGCGCGCCGAAATTCGGCCGGGGAATGAAGACGTCGTCGAAATGCGCCCGCAGGCCCGATTGCGTCAGGTCGACGATCAGCGTGCGCCCGAAGCGCGCGGCATGGCGCCGGCAAAGCTCCAGTTGGACCAGCGTGTCGTTCAGCCCGCCCTGCGGGCGACAAAGCAGATAGCGCACACCGGACGTCGGCTCGATCATTCCTGCCCCTTCCCCTATCGATCGATCTAGCACGGATCAGTCGACCGGGCATAGGCTGGCGTGAGCGAGCCCTTAAGCGGCCGGTTCCGCCAGGGGGGCGGCGCAACCGACAAAGCTAGCCGAGCCGCCGGACCAGCCGGTCGAGCATGTCGGGGGACAGGCCCGTGCCGGCCAGATAGGCGGCGAAGCCGCCGTGTCGGCCGGCGACATGGCGCAGAAACGCCCGCATCGTGTCGGGCTCGCTGCCGAGCAGCGTGGCGGCCGCGGTCTCGCTCAGTCCGCGCGCCTTGGCGGCCTGGCGCAGGCGGTCCATCAGGACGGCCCCGACGGTGGCCGTCAAGGCATAGTCCGCCACGATCTCGTCGTCGGCAACGCCGGCGAGCGACAAGAGCATGGCCGCGACGATGCCGGTCCGGTCCTTGCCGGCGGTGCAGTTGAACAGGACGACGCCGTCGCCCGCTTCCGCGACCGTCGTGGCGACGCGGCCGAGCGCCGGTCCGCAAAGGTCGGCTGCGCTCGCATAGCGCTCCGCCAGGCCAAAGCTCGCCGACGACGCCAGCAACTGGTCGACGGGCGCGAGACTGTCGAACAGCGGGATGTGTCGGTAGTCGACGTGGGCGTGCTTCGCAAAGGCGCTCGGATCGCGGGCGAGCTCGACATGGCTGCGCAGGTCGATGACCGTCACCAGGCCGAGGTCGAGCAGCGTGGCGACGTCCGCTGGCGTCAATCCCTGCAGGCCGTCGGCCCTGAGGACCGAACGCCAGCGCGTGGTTCCGCCGCCGGCGCGCGCATAGCCGCCGAGGTCGCGCACGTTGAAGGCGCCCTGGAGGCGGATGTGGCGTTCGAAAGTCCCGGACATTCAGCGGATTCCCGATTTCATGAAGGAGTCGACCACCTGCCGCTGCAAGACGAGGTAGAGCGCGAGGATGGGCAGGGATGCAAGCGTGGCGGCCGCCATCAGCGGACCCCAGTCGTTGCCCTCCTGCGTCATGAAGAACTGCAGGCCGATCTGGACCACCGAGTTCTCCATGCGCCGGATGAGCAGGAGCGGCCAGAAATAATCGTTCCAGGCCGAGATGAAACAGAGGATGGAGACCGAGGCGAGCGGCGCGCTGAGGTTCGGCAGCACGACCTCGGCGAGGATGCGGAAATTGCCCGCCCCGTCCATCCGCGCCGCCTCGATCACCTCGCGGGGGAAGCCGCGCATGGCGTTGTAGAGCACGAGCACGGAAAAGGCCGCCGCCGCGTTGGGGATGACGAGGCCCGTCACCGTGTCGAGCAGGCCGAGCTTGCTGGCGAGAACGTAGTTCGGGATCATCACGACCTGGAACGGAACGAGCCAGGACAGCGCGATGAGCGACCGCGCCAGCGCGCCACCCGGAAAGCGCCAGCGCACCAAAGCCCAGGCGGCGAGGAGGCCGGTGGCGACCTGCGCCAGCGTCGTGGCGCCCGCCATGACGACGGTGTTGCCGAGGATGCGGAGCATCGGCATCGCGGCGAGTACGTCGGTGTAGTTCTTCAGCGTCGGGACCGCCGGGAACAGGCCGCCCGAGAAGATCTCGTTTTCGGCGCGGAACGAAGTCTGGATCATCCAGTAGACCGGAAAGATCGCCAGGAAGGAGAGGCCGATCATGACCACATGGGCGGCGATGCGCCCGGCGCTTGCCCTATTCGTCATAGACCGCGAACCTCCGCATGGCGGCGAGACAGCCGATCGCGATCAGCCCGAAGACGGCGAAGACCAGCATGCCGGCCGCCGTGCTCCAGCCCGCCGCCATGGTCTTGAAGCCGTATTCCCACATGACGTGATAGACGTTGGTGGTGGATCGCAGCGGCCCGCCGCCGGTGAGAGCATTGATGTAGACGAAGCTCCACTGCGCGCCGAACAGGATGGTCATCATGGTGATCAGGAGAATGGTCGGCGAGAGCAGCGGCAGGCGGATGTCGCGCACGATCTGCCAGGGGCTCGCCCCGTCCATGCGCGCCGCCTCGACATAGCTCGGGCTGATGGCGCTGTCGGCCGCCGTGAAGAGCAGCGTCGAGAAGCCGATCAGCTTCCAGCCGGTGATCCACACCAGCGTCCACAGCGCCACGTCGGGATCGCTGAGGAAGCCGACCTTACCGAGGCCGATCCCGGAAAGCCAGGCGTTGACCAGCCCGTGGTCCTCGTTGAGCAGCCAGCGCCACAGGATGGCGGCGACGATCGGCGCCACGATCATCGGCACGAAGATGAGCGCGCGGTAGAGATTGCGCAGCGGCCCGCTCAATCCGCCCGTGAGCAGCGCGACGGCGAGCGGTATGCCGACCGACAGCGGCAGCAGCCCGATGGTGTAGAGCACCGTGTTGACGACCGCCTGGCGCATGTCGGGCAGCGACAGTAGGTTGCGGTAGTTGTCGAGACCGACGAAACGCGGCGTCGACCGCGGCAGCATGTTCCACTGGTAGAACGACAGCTCGAAGGCTTGTAGCAGCGGCACGTAGGTCCAGATCGCCACGACCGCGATCGCGGGCGCGAGGTAGAGCCAGGGCTCGGCTGCCGAAAGGCGCAGGCGCGGGAGACGGCCCGGCAGGGCTCGGTCGCCGGTGATCGTGGCGTCGGTCATGTTGGTCTCCGAAAGGTCGCGCCGGGGCAGGTGTTCGCCCCGGCGCGCACCCGGTCCAGGCTCAGTCCTGCGGCATCAGCGGCTGCGCGAGATCCTGCGCGGTCTTGAGCACTTCGCGCGGATCGCCGTTTCCGAACACGGCCTCGGTCACGGCTTCCTTCATCATGTTCTCGACCTGACGGTAGTTCGGGCCGGGGAACGCGACATTCGGCGTCAGCCGGTCGAGTTGGTCGATGTTGGCCTGGAACTTCGGATTGGCCGCCATCCAGTCCTTCAGGTAGCGCGGGTCCTCGACCGTCGAGGGACGCAGCGGCAGGTAGCCGATCTGCGAGGTGATGACCGAATAGGCCTCGTCGGAGGTCAGGAACTTCATCAGTTCCCACGACGCGCGCTGCTTCACCGGGTCTTCCGAGAAGGTGAAGATCGCCGAACCGGAATTGGTCGGCGCGGTCGGCTTGTCGCCGAAGGACGGCATCGGCGCCATGCCGAGTTCGAAATTGTCCTTCGCGGCCGTCTCGAAGCGGCTGAGCACGGCCGAGGTGAACAGGAACATGCCGAGGTTGCCCGAGGCGAAGGTGTCCATGTGGGCGCCGACGTCGATGCGGGCATGGGCGCCCGAATCCATCAGGTCGCGCAGCATGGCGACCGCGTCGGCCTGGTCCTTGTCGGCGAAGGTGAGCGTGTTTCCGTCGCGTACCTTGCCGCCGCCGTTGGACATCACGATCGACTGGTAGACGAAGGTGCCGTCGATCGGCCCGTAGGCGCCGGGGAAGAAACCGTGCTTGCCGGTCTTCTCGGCGATGGCGATGCCGGCCGCCTTGACCTCGTCCCAGGTGCGCGGCGGTGTTGCCGGGTCGAGGCCGGCGGCGCGGAACAGGTCGCCATTGATGAACATGACCGGCGTCGAGAACACATAGGCGAGACCGTAGGTCTTGCCGTCGACCTCGCCGAGCGCCAGGCCATTGGGCACGAAACCGGCGGCATGGGCGGCGAGTTCCTCGCCCGCCATGTCCTCGAGCGGCTGCGCGCCGAGCTGCTCGGCGGCGTAGATCAGGTCGCGGAAGACGAGCTGAGCGACATCCACCTCGATCCCGGCCACCATGTCGGCCTGGACGCGCGACAGGACCTCGTTGGAAGGCGCCGCGATCGGCTCGACCTTGATGTTGGGATTGGCCGCCTCGAAACGGGCGATCAGGTCGAGCGTCGCTTCGCGGCCGAGGCCGGCCGAGGCCAGGTTGTAGTTGTAGAAGGTGATGGTGACGGGCTGGTCGACCGAAGGTGCCATCTGCGCCTGCGCCGCCGGGGCAAAGCCTCCGGCCAGAAGGGTGGTCGAAAGCGCGAGAGCCAGGAAATGTCTGCGGATCATGAGGGTAGCCTTTCGTTTCGGGGGAGGTTCACTCGGCCGCGGCCTGCACCGGCGCGGCGCGCTGGAGCATCAGTTCCAGCGGGTAGACGTTGAGCTCGGCGCGGTCGGTCGGCAGCGGCACGAAGGCCACCGACAGGCCGCTGCGGCGGATCGTGCCGATGGCGAAGGAGGAGCCGCGCACCATGCGCAACACGTCGCTGCGCAGGATGTCGGTGGCGGCGTGCTGGCCCATGCCGACGACGACCGGAATGCCGTGCCAGGACGAGACGCGGTCATGGTGGATATGGCCCGACAGGATGCCGATCACGTTGCGGCCCTTGAGCATGTCGGCGAGCCGCTGCGAATGGTCGAAATGCACCGTGCGCCAATGCGCCCAGTCGGGTTCGTCGCCGAGCGCCGGTGGGTGGTGCGAGACGATCAGCTTGGGCAGATCGGGATGCCGGTCGAGCGTCTCCGCCAGCCAGGCGAACTGTGCCTCGTCGATCGAGCCGCCGATGAAGCCGGGCGTGCTGGAATCGATGGTGACGACATGGATGCCGTCGATCACGGCGTCGTGGTCGTAGGGCGCGTCGAGGTCGGCCTCGCGTCCCAGCATGCCCCGATAGAAGCCCTCGCGGGTGTCGTGGTTGCCGAGCGAATAGACGACCGGCATGTCGAGGGCCGACATCAGCTCCTTGAGCATCACGTAGCTTTCCGCGTCGCCGCGGTTCGACAGGTCGCCGCTCGCCACCACGAAGCTCGGCTTCGGCTGGATCGTGCCGACCAGCCGCACGATCTCGGCCAGCGTCGAGCGCGTGTCGGAAAACAGGTGGTCGTCCTGCGCCGGGTCGCCGATGTGGAGATCGGTCAGGTGTACGAAAGTGACGTCGCGCGCCATGGGGCTTCTCCGGAAGGTTTCGGTGACGGGATGGGGGCGGCCGCCGGCTCGGCGCGCCGGCCGTCGCCGAGAAAGGCATGGACGGCCGAGGGCGGGGCCTTCAGGCCCACGGGGCCGGCCGGAATGGGGGTCGCGGCGGGCAGAGCGACCGCGACTGCGCTGCCGCCGACCGTGCCGTGCCAGTGCAGCTCGCTGCCGAGATCCTCGAGAATGTCGGGTTCGAAGGGGATCGCGCCCTCTGCCGCCTTGCCGGCGACCGGCGTCAGATCGCCCGGCCGAAGGCCAACCTCGATCCGCGTTTCCGCAGCAAGCTCGAAGACCAGATCGGGCCAGGGCATGTGCCCGCCAGCGAGGACCGCCCTGCCCCGCCGGTCGATCTCGGCGGGCAGGAAGTTCATCGGCGGCGAGCCGAGGAAATTGGCGACGAAGCGGCTCTTCGGCCGCCGGAACACCTCGGCGGGGGTCCCCACCTGCTCGATCACCCCCTGGTTCATGACCACGAGCGTGTCGGCGAGCGTCATCGCCTCGACCTGATCGTGCGTGACGAACACGCTGGTCGTCTTCAGCTCGCGGTGAAGCCGCTTGATCTCGAGCCGCATCTGGATGCGCAGCTTGGCGTCGAGGTTGGACAAGGGTTCGTCGAACAGGAAGATGCCGGGTTCGCGCACCATGGCCCGGCCCATGGCGACGCGCTGGCGCTGTCCGCCGGAAAGCTGCGACGGCTTGCGCGCCAGGAGATCGCCAAGCCCCAACATGGCCGCGACCCGGCCAACGCGGTCCGCGCGCTCGGCTTTCGGAACGCCCGCCACCTTGAGCGCGTAGCCGATGTTCTCCGCCACCGTCATGTGCGGATAGAGCGCGTAGTTCTGGAACACCATGGCGCAGCCGCGCCGGCCGGGCTCGACCTCGTTGACGACCCGCCCGTCGATGGCGATCTCGCCGGCCGAGATGTCCTCGAGCCCCGCGATCATCCGCAGCAGTGTGGACTTGCCGCAACCGGACGGGCCGAGGATGACGAGAAAGCTGCCATCTTCCACCGCAAGGTCGAGCCCGCGCACGGCCGGTGTCTTGCCGTAGAGCTTGTGAACGCTGCGAATGTCGATCGAGGCCATGGGATCGCCCGTTGTGGTGCTTCGCGACGTGCCTAGGCCTCCGCCGTATCGGCAGCATGACGGGTTTCAAACATCGTTCGAATTCCGACTGGACGACCGGCTCGCGGTGCTCAGCTCGGGCGGCGGAACATCGGCGCAACCACCTCGACGATCCGAGCGATGACCTCGTCGGCATCGGAGAAGTCGATCGCGTGGTTCGTCAGCACCTCGTTGCGCACGCGGCTGCGCGTGACCTGCGAGCGAATGCCGAGCGCGCAGCTCATGCGCCAGCCGATCGCTGCGTCGTCCAGCCAGGGCGCGAGCTGGCGCAGATAGGCCATGAAGGCCTTGTGGTGCTCGACCCCCTCGATGATCGCCCGGTAGACTTCCGGATTCTTTCCGCGCTGCGACATCGAATTGAAATGCGCCAGCACGCGATACTTCGAGTTCGGATCGAGGCTCCACCGCACCGAAGGCCCGACCAGCGCCGCGATGACCTCCTCGAGTTCCGGCGGCGCGGGAAAGCGCCGCTGCACCGCCCGGCTGAGCAGGCTCATCCGTTCCTGGTTCAGGCGCCGATAGACGCGCTCGGCGGTAGCGACGATCAGGCGTTCCTGCGAGCCGAAATGATAGCTGACGGATGACGGCGTCACGCCGGCCGCGGTGGCGAGGCGACGCACCGTAACCTCGTCGACGCTGTCGACCTGGCAGAGAAGCTGCTCGCAGACGTCGAGCAGCCTCGTGGGGGTGTGGTTCATGGCAGATGCTTTCGGCCAGTCATTGGCGGCGCGAGAATACGCCTCCCGCTTGACGCCTGGATGAAGCCGCCGGCCGCGCGGGAATGGACGTTTTCATACGGCTTCGCGGGTTGACGTGGGGAGCCGGCTAAGCCGTCGTCTCGCCCAGCGTGTGCTCCACCCACAGCTTTTGGACGGCGACCATCGCGACGATGGTCAGCGGCGCGGCGAGAATGAGCCCAGCAACGCCGAACACGAGGCTGAGGAGCACCTGTACCGAAATCAGCAGCGCAGGCGCGAGGTTGACCGCCTTTTGCTGGATCATCGGCACCAGGACGTTTCCCTCGATGTTCTGGATAATGATGTAACCCGCCAGCACGATCAGCCCGGTCTGCGTGCCTTCGACGAAGCCGACCGCGACGATCGGCACGGTCGCAATCAGGGGGCCGATGAAGGGGATGAAGGTGAGCAGGGCCGTCAGGACGGCGAGCGCAAACCAAAGGTCGATCCCGAGCAGGAAGAGACCGAGCCCGACCGTGATTCCGAGCAACGCCATGGAAGCCAGCTGACCAAAGAACCACCAGCGCAACGCATGGGCGATCGCCGACAGGGTTTCCTCTACCACCGCCCTTCGCGCCGGCGGCACGAGACGGACGGCTCCGCCCCGATAGAGCGCCGGATCAGCGGCCAAGAACAGGGTGAGCACGATCAGGATGATGATGCTGGTAAGGGCGCCGACTGCGGTCATGCCGAAGGTCATCAGATGCCCGGCCATGTTGCCCGCCGCGCCGACGATGCTGCTTCCGTCGGAGTTCATCTCCTCGACCAATGACATGACGCCGAGTTCGCTCAGCCAGTCTTGCGCCTGCTTTGCGAAATCGACGACCCGCTCGCCCACCTCGCGGAACTGCCGGAAGAGACCCGTCGCCGTCATTCCCACCGACGCGGCGAAGACCGCGATGATGCCGAGCACCGCGCCGACAAGCGCCCAGCCGCGTGACACCGGCAGCCTTGCTGCGGCTGTACGGGCGAGCCCGTCGAGACCGACCGCGATCAAAACTGCCGCGAACACCAGCAGGAGAACTTCGCCGATGAGATAGGCGATCAGCAGCAGCCCCGCTGTCAGCAGGATCGTGTCGGTCCTGATCCTGCGCTCTTCGCCCATCATGTCGTTCTCGCCCCCGTTTGGATCTTCGTCTGCCACAGCGCAACGCCTGCCGATCAGCGGCGTTCCCCTGGCCGAGCGCATCCGTCGGTGGTGAGATCGGCCCTACGGCAGGAGTCATGCTCGAAAACGTCGCGACACCGTCCCTTGCCTCCTTCCACCTCATTGTGTCGGCGCGCCGGTCGGGAGGACGATGCAACCGAACGCTGGGTGCGATCCGCGTGGCGAAATGCAGCTCAGATTGGCTGGTTGGTCGAATAGGATATCGCCGGGCCGAAGTCGCCGATGAGGTGGCGATGGGACGTCAGTCCCTGGCCTGGTATCCACAGGTGCAGATCGAAGGCCGGCGGCTCGAAGATGAAGGCGGAGGGGGCTTCGGCGCGAAGGTCGAGCGGAAGTTGATGCGCCACGCCCGGGGCGATCGAGGCGATGGTACCGCCCCAGCCGAGGACCACGGGTCGATGAACATGTCCGCAGAGGACGCGAACGACTCCGGGATATCGGGCGATCACCTCTTCGAGCGCAGCGCCGCCGGCACAGTTGATCGGATCCATGTGGCCGATCCCGGTCAGGAAGGGCGGATGGTGCATGAACACGATCGTGGGCCGTCCCATGTCGGCCGCCAGTTGACGGTCAAGCCAGTCGAGACGTTCGGCGCAGACCAGGCCGCGGCTGAACTCGGCCTCGTCCAGCGTGTCGAGGCCGATCAGTCGCAGCGGATAATCGTCGATCACCTGATGCAGGAAACCGTCGGCGGGCAGCCAGGGATTGTCCGCGAAGGACTGGCGCATCGCTTCGCGCCGGTCGTGATTTCCCGGAACCACCGCCAGCGGGATTTCCAGCGGAGCCAGCAGACGGCGGATGTAGGCATATTCCTCGGGCGTACCCTTGTCGGCCAGATCGCCTGTGAACAGGACGATGTCGGGGCGCGGCGCCAGGGCATTCAGCGCCGCCACGGCGCGGGCGAGCGCGGCGCCCGTATCGAACCTGCCGAAGAACAGCTTGCCCTCCCCGGCGACGTGGGCATCCGTGATCTGTGCGATGAGCATTCGGGCCGTTCCTCTTCGATCGGTGAGGCGTGCACGTGGCATCCGCACTTGACGGGCGTATGACGGTTCCGGGGGGCGCGACCGGCAGCAAGTTTCAACGAATTGTCATGCTGCCTTCACGGTCCTGTTATCGACCCACCCTAACAAACCCGTGCCGATGGCTCTGGAAACGGCACCCGATCCCAAACGGGTGCACGCAAGGATCGCTCAGATTTGGGATCGATGGTCGCAGCCGATGCGAGGGCGCGATCCTGTTCGAGGTGGATCTTCTACAGCCATGGCTTCGCTCGAGATAGATGGCGTTTCGAAGCGCTACGGCGACAATCTCATTCTCGATGGCGTCAGCGTCGATGTGCCCGATGGGGCCTTTCTGACCCTGGTCGGACCGTCGGGATGCGGCAAGTCCACACTGCTGCGGATCCTCGCGGGCCTCGAGCTCCAGGACGCCGGCAGCCTGCGGATCGGCGGACACGAAGTCTCCCACCTGCGGCCCAGCCGGCGCGACATCGCGATGGTGTTCCAGTCCTACGCGCTATACCCGCACATGACGGTCGCGCAGAACATCGCGATCCCGCTCATCCTGCGCCGCCTGCCGCTCTGGCAGCGGCTGCCGCTGATGGCGCGCCTGTTGCCGCAGGCGAGGTCGACCCTGGCGCGGATCGACGCCGAGGTGCAGGCCGCCATGGAGATGCTGGGCCTGACCTCCCTTGCGGAACGTCGCCCCGTACAGCTCTCGGGCGGACAGCGTCAGCGCGTGGCGCTGGGGCGGGCCCTGGTGCGCCAGCCGGCCGTGTTCCTGCTCGACGAGCCGCTGTCGAACCTGGACGCGAAGCTGCGTGTGCACATGCGCTCGGAGATCGCGCAACTGCATGGCCGGCTGGGCACGACCTTCGTCTACGTGACGCATGACCAGATCGAAGCGATGACGATGTCCACCCACGTGGCCGTCATGATGGAGGGGCGGCTCCTGCAGGTAGCCACGCCGTCCGAGATCTATGCCGATCCAGCCGACCTGCGCGTCGCCGAGTTCATCGGCAGCCCCAAGATCAACGTCCTGCCAGCCCGGGTCGGAGCCGACGGAACGCTGACCGGCGTCGGCCTGCCGGTGTCTGGCAGCGTGGCTGCCGCGCCGGGAACCGCCGTGCAGCTCGGACTGCGCCCCGAGCATCTGATCTTGCGCCGGGGCGGCGGCAGGGGCACCGTGTCGGCCATCGAGGATACCGGGCCGGAACGCTTCGTTTCACTGGTGCTGGACGCTTCGGACGCGCCTGTCGTGGCGCGGGTGGCGCCCGACCACTGCGCCGGCCTGCGGGTGGGCGACGACGTGTCGCTGGCCGTTCTCCCAGGCAAGGCGCTGGTGTTCGACCACGCCGGCGCGCGACTGGGCTTCGATCATCCCGCCATGACGCCGGGCGAGTTCGACCATGTCCGCTGACGTCGCCCTGTCGACCCGGCTCGGTCGCGCAAAGCGCCTGCGGCGCCTCGCCGAGGCAGCGACAGGCTGGGGGCTGGCGTTGCCGGCCGCCGTGCTGATGCTCGCGCTGATCCTGATCCCGACCGCTTCGGCCGCCCTGCTCGCCCTGACCGACTATCAGCTCGGCGCGCGGCGCGTCAGTTTCATCGGCGCCGCCAACTTCGTCGAGATGTGGCGTGATCGGGTGTTCTGGCAGGCCTTTGCCAACACGCTGATCTACACGGCCCTGACCGTTCCGCTCTCGGTCGGGCTCGGCCTCGGCGCGGCGCTCCTGATCGAGGCGGACCCGACGGGTCGCACGGCTTTCCGCACGATCTACTTCCTGCCCGTGACGGCGCTTCTGGTGGCCATGGCAACGGTGTGGGAGTTCATCCTGCACCCCCAGCTCGGCCTGGTGAACGTCGCCCTGCGCCAGATCGGAATAGCGGGACCGGACTGGCTTGCCAGCCCCGACTGGGTGCTGGCCTCGCTCGGCTTCATCTTCGTCTGGCAGCAGACCGGCTACAACATGATCCTGTTCCTGGCCGGGCTGAAGGGCATCTCGCCCGAACTCTACCAGGCCGCCCGCGTCGACGGGGCCGATCGCGGCGTGGAGCGATTCACCATGGTGACATGGCCGGGCCTGGCAGCGACCACGCTGTTCGTGACCGTCATCACCACCCTCTATTCGTTCCGGGTTTTCGACACGGTGGCAGCACTGACGCAGGGCGGCCCGTCCAATGCCTCGAACGTGCTCCTCTACAACATTTACCGCGAAGGCTTCGTCTACCTGCGCACCGGCTATGCCAGTGCCATGACGCTGGTGTTCCTGGCGCTGATCCTCATGGTGGCCATGGTGCAGATGCGCGCGCGGCGGGGGCATTCCGCATGAGCGGGGGCCATCGCCTCGGCCGCCTCGCCCGCGCCGTGCGGCTGGTGGTGCTGACGATCGGGGCGGCGGTGATGCTGGCTCCCTTCATCTGGGGTCTCGCCGCCTCGTTCAAGCCGGCGGCCGAGATCTGGAGCGGATCGCTGCGGCTCCTCCCGGAAAGCTTCCATGGATGGGAGAACTACACCGCCGCGTTCAATCGCGCGCCTCTGGGCCGGTTTCTCGTCAACGGGGTGATCGTCTGCGGGGGCATCCTGATCTTTCAGCTGATCTTCGCCATTCCCTGCGCCTACGCGCTGTCCAAGCACCGGTTCGCCGGGCGCACGGTGATTTTCGGCGCCGTCCTGATCGGCCTGCTGATCCCCATCCATGTCACGGCGATCCCGCTCTATCTGGGCTTCGCGCGGCTCGGTCTGCTCAACACCTACGCCGCTCTGATCGCGCCGTTCGCCATCTCGGTCTTCGGCATCTTCCTGTTTCGGCAGTTCTTCGCCGCGATCCCCGACGACCTGATCGCTGCGGCACGCGTGGACGGGTTTTCCGAATGGGCGATCATCTGGCGCGTCGTGGTCCCGGCCTCCTGGCCAGCCATCACCGCCTTCGCGATCTTCTCGGTGACGAGTCACTGGAACGACCTGTTCTGGCCCTTCATCGTCATCCAGTCCACCGATCTCGCGCCGCCCGCCCTGGGCGTCGTCTATTTCCGCCGCGACGAGAGCGGGGTGGATTTCGGCCCGATGATGGCCGCCACCGTGATCGTCACGGCTCCTCTGGTCGTCGCCTTTCTCCTCGCCCAGCGCCGGTTCATCGACGGCATCACGCTGAGCGGGGTGAAGGGCTAGGCGCGTCACCCCAAAACCCAACCGGAAATGGAGCTTTCCCCATGCGCGTACCCCTCCTCGCAGCCGCATTCGCCGGGCTTCTCGCCTTGCCCGCGGCCGCCAAGACCGAAATCACCGTGCAGTTCGTGCCGTGGATGGAAGGCATCTTCACCGAGATGAAGACGGCCTTCGAGGCCAAGCATCCCGAATACGAGGTGACGTTCCTCCCGCCCTACGCCGATTACGACGACGGCCTGCAGCAGGTGCTGCGCCAGTCGATCAGCGGCCAGATGCCCGACGTCACCAACCAGGCGCTGAACCGACAGAAGACGCTGATCTCGCGCGAACTGGCCGTCGACCTGACGCCCTTCATCGAAGCCGAGGCGGACTGGGTCGGCGAAGGCTTCGGCGGCCCGGTCACCGACGTCGCGTCGGAAGCGGGAAAGACCTACGGCCTCGCCGTCGCGTTCTCCTCGCCGGTCGCCTACTACAACATGGAGCTGGTCGAGCGCGCGGTCGGCAAGATCGACGGCTTCCCCGCAACCTGGCCCGAGATGATCGCGCTGGCCGCCAAGATCGACGCCCTGGGCGACGACATCTCCGGGCTCTATACCACGGCGGACGAGGACTGGATCTTCCAGTCGCTGGTCTATGGCTCGGGTGGCCGGATGGCCAACGAGGACGGCACCGAGGTGATGTTCGACAAGGAGCCCGGCGCCCAGGCCTTCGACATCTTCGCCTCGATGCTGGCCGAGGGCGGCATGCCCGCGACCACGATGAACAATGCCGTGCAGCTCTTCTATGCCGGCAAGCTCGGCATCTTCCTGCAGTCCATCAACGGCCTGAAGCGCCACACCGACAACATCGGCGGGCGCTTCGAGGTCAAGACCGGGCTGTTCCCGCGCAATGCGCCCGATGGGACGCTGGCGGCGGGCGGCAACGTCAACATGATCCTCACCACCGATCCGGAGCGGCAGAAGGCCGCATGGGACTTCGTCCGCTTCGTCTCGTCGGTCGAGGGTGGCGAGGTTCTCGTCAAGGCATCCGGCTACATGCCGCCGAACACGCTGGTCGCCGAGCGCATGAAGGCGCTGTATGACGCCAATCCGAACCAGGCGCTGAGCCTGCAGCAGCTGCCGATGCTCGGCGAATGGTATGCCTTCCCCGGTGACAACGGCCTGCGCATCCACGCCAAGATCACCGAGACGCTCCAGGCGCTGATGAATGGGCAGATGACGGCGGACGAAGCCCGGACCCGCGCCGCGGCGGACGTGAACGACCTTCTGAAGTAAGCGGCTTCAGCGCGCCGCCAGGAACCAGGTAGGGCTTTCGGGCCCGCCCATGGCCTCGATGCCGGCCGAAGTCGCGTCGTCGCGCAGCGCGCCATGCTCGGCGCCACAACTCGAACGGCCCGGGAGGATGCTCCCGGGCCGTTCGGCTTCAGGCAATGTCCGCCAGGAGCTTGCTGCAAAACCGCCGCTCGGCCGCGATGCCAATCTCAGCCTAACCCATTGAAAAACAAGCTCGAGCGGGTGAAGGAAATCATTCACCGGCCGATCACTGACAACGAGCGCTACTGGATCGATGTCATTCGTCTCGCATCAGACGATCGAGATCCGCCGCCGACGCTTCGGCAGACCCAGGCGTTTCGGTGCCTCTTCTCTGCCTTACAGCCGAACTACATCGCGCCGGCCGTCATTGCCGCCATGGATCTGCTCCAGGGCGGCGGCGGCGGCGTCGACGCGATCATGCGCCTGCACCCTGGTGTCGGCGGCTGGGTCGGCGTCGACGAACTCGAGCGAGACCTGGTCCTACAAGCGCCCGGTTCGACCCACGCACCTATGGCAAGAGGTCGCTCTTGGATCTCCTCAAGGCACAGCGGCGGTTGCATCTCAGCCGCGATCCGGCGGAGCGCTGGCAGGTCCGGATCGTTTCGAGAACGCCCAGCCGAAGCGATGCATAGGAGATGTTCGCTATGGAGGCGGCGCATTGCTAGCGCTGCTGATCCCCGACGATGCAGCCATCCTCTAGCGTCAGGACGCGGTCGGCCAGGTCGAGGATGCGGGTGTCGTGGGTGACCATGACCGTCGTGGTGCCTCGGGCTTCCCCCAAGCGTTTCAGAAGGTCCACGACGTTGGCACCGCTTTCGCGATCGAGCGCCGCGGTCGGTTCGTCGGCAAGCACAACGTCGGGATTTCCGACCAGCGCGCGGGCGATCGCCACGCGCTGCTTCTGCCCGCCCGACAGGTTCGCCGGCAGATAGTCCATCCGGTCCGACAGGCCCAGAAGACCGAGCGCATGGGTTGCGGCGCGTTCGGCCGTCGCCTTGTCCACGCGCCCCTTCACCTGCAAGCCCATCAGCACGTTCTGCATGGCGGTCAGACTTTCGTGGAGATTGTGCGCCTGGAAGATGAAGCCCAGCCGGCGGCGCAGCGCCACGCCCAGCGCGGGGCGCGCGCCATGCAGTTCATGGCCGAGAAGGACGACCGAGCCGTCCTGCACCTCGCGCAGGCAGCCGAGCAGGGTCAGCAGCGTGGTCTTGCCCGACCCGGACGGCCCGACGAGCACCGTCAGGCTGCCGCGCGCGATGGACAGGGAGACGTCGAACAGCGCCTGCTTGCGCGCCTCGCCGGCGCCGAACCAATGGTTCAATTCGCTGGTTCGGAGGGGAGCATCGTCGAGCGCCATGATCAGAACAGGTCCGCCGGATCGGCGCCGGCCAGCCGACGTGTGGCGATGGCGCCCGACACCATGGAAAAGACCAGAGTCCCGACGAACACGATCACGATCATGCCGGGCGTCATCGCCAGCGGCAGGGTCGTCAGCTTGCCCATCAGGGTCAGGAGCCCGGTCGCGACCAAGGCGCCGGGAATGAAGCCGAACAGTCCGAGGATCAGTGCCTCCTCCAGCACGATGCCGAGGAAGAAGCCCTGGCCATAGCCCATCGCCTTGAACGTGGCGTATTCGCGCATGTGGTCGGCCACGTCGGTCGACAGCACCTGGTAGACGATGACGATCCCCACCAGCACGCCGATGATGACGCCGAAGCCGAAGATGACGCCCGTCGGCCGCCTTGTCTGCTGATAGGAGAGGTCATCCTTCCCGGCCTGGACGAAGCTGCGGATGCGCAGCGTCTTGTCCGAGACCAGGGCGCGCAGTTCGGTGCTGACCGTCTCGGGGTCCGCCCCGGGGCGCAACTTGAGGAGGATGTGGTCGGGCGCGGCCGACTGGCGAGCTGGAAGCAGCGCCAGGAATGTCTGGTCGGACACCATCATGTAGCCGTCGCCGCCGAAGCCGCCACCGCCCGCGAAGGTGTCGTAGAGGGTGAGCGTCTTGCCGGAGGTCTCGAACGACAGGGGCGACTGCGGGCGGATCCCCGCCGCCTCCTCGCGCGGCAGGCCACGCGACAGCCGGTCGAGCAGGCCCGCCATCTGGATCTGCAAGGGGCCGATCTTGGCGGCGATGTCCGGCGACAGGAAACCAGGCTGCGCCGGGTCGATCCCGAAGGTGGTCAGGCCGAGCGTCGTCGCGCCGCGCTGCCAGTTCACGTTGGCCAGGAACAGGCCCATGCCCGCCGTCACGTCGGGGTGGGCCATGGCCTGCAGCATCCACTGGCGAGCCACGTTGCCGCCCTCGGACAGGGCGTTGGAATCGCTGGCGGAAATCATGATGTCGGCATTGAGGAAGCTGTAGGGCCTCAGCGTGGCCGTCGCCATCGAGTTCATGATCCCCAACTGGACGAACACGAGCACGTTGGCGAAGGCCACGCCCGCCAGCGCGGCCGCGAAGCGGGTGCGGCTGTGAGTCAGTTGCAGCCAGCCGATCGGCAGCCGCCCGAACAGGATCTCCAGCAGGCGACTCATCTTGCCGTCCGGGTGTCGATGCGGGCAATGACCTCGAGGTTCGTGAACGCCGCCGCGGCGCGCGAAGACTCCGCGTCCAGCGCCACCATTACCCGCACTACGCGAGCGTCGGTGTTCGCCGCCGTGTCGTCGGCCAAAAGCCCCTGCCGACCGACCGTCAGTCCGATGGACTGGACCTTGCCCTGGAACGTCCGCCCGAGCGCGATGGAGGCCAGTTCCACCGGTTGGCCGAGGGCCACATGCGAGATCCGATCCTGCCAGATCTCTACCTCGGCCATCATCGCCGACGTATCGCCAATCTGCATGATGCCGTCGGCCGGCGGGCGGGTGCCGGGGGTCACGGCAATGTCCAGCACCGTTCCGGAGATCGGCGCCCGAACCACGGCGCGGCTCCGATCGCTCCGCACCCGGTCGAGGTCGGCGCGGGCAGCATCCAGGTTGCGGTCGGCGACCACGACGTCGGGCTGTTCCTCGAGCGCGACCGTCGTGAAACGCGCCAACGTCGCCTCGGCTTTCGCGACGACGGCCTTCGCCTGCCGCTCCGCCGCGACCGCCGCGTCCAGCGTCGATTGCGTCGCGATGGCGCGCTGGAATAGTTCCTCGGCCCGCTGGCGCTGTGTGGCGGCCTCGCCGGCGGCCGAACGCACCTGGTCGAGCGTCGCCAGGGCCTCGTCGCGGCTGCTCTGCACGGTGGCGCGGGTCTGCATCAAGGCGGCCTCACGCACCGCCAGATTGGCCTCGGCCAGATAGACAGCGCTCTCCAGGAAGTCCCGGTTGTCGAGCCAGGCGACTTCTGCACCCTTTTCGACCCGATCTCCCTCGGCCACGAGAATTTCGGCCACCCGTGCGTCACCCGCACCATAGGGCGCCGCCACGGGCGAGATGTCGCCGCGCGGCATGAGGCGGGCAAGGCCCAGCACGTCGGTCGTGCGCATGGTCTCGGCCATGTCCTTCGGCAGTTCGATCTCTGGCGGCAGGGCGATCGGGCTCCCGCTGCCGCCTCCCGGCGTCAGGCCGGTGATCGTGTAGAAGGCCCGCAGCGCCGGCGGCTGGAAATACATGCCGATCACCGCGCCCGTGAACATGAAGACCGGAATAAGGAATACAAGCAGGTAGCGCTTGCGAAACCAGCGACGGGTCGGGACGGCGCCATATTTCGGCACCTCGACCAGGAGGGGCAGTTCGGGCTCGGAGGGGCGGGTCATGCCAGATCTCTTTCGCGGGCGTTGTTCGGCCCGTGGAACGGGATGCCTATGGGATGCAGCACCGATGCGCACCGGTAGCATCCGGTCGTCTGCCCCGACATGATCCTGATCATGGACAGTGCAGACGTCTGTCACGATTTCGTCAATTGGGGCACAGCGCGGCGGCGTCGGACTTCGCCCCTCTTCTCGACGTCGACGACAATATCATCGATCAACTCGCCGCAGCCATCAGTCACGACCACGGGTGGGGCGTTCGCGGTAGGCCAACAGGCGCAAGGCATTCGCCACGACGAGGAGCGTGGAGCCTTCATGGAAGATCACCGCCACGCCGAGTTGCAGCCCGAACAGGGTTGCTGGCACCAGCACGGCGACCATCCCGAGGCTTATCCAGAGGTTCTGCCGTATGATGCGGCTGGTGCTTCGGCTAAGGCCGATGACGAAGGGAAGCCGGGCCAGGTCATCGAGTGGATGGATCGTCCGGGGGACCAGACGCTCAGGGACACCTGAAGGCAAGGTCATACCTTCCTGCTTATCGTCCCTTCCAGCTTCACCGCCGCGGCGACCGTGTTCGATATCGTGCCGTACCTGCGGACGTTCTTGTGCAGAAGGGCAAGGCGCTGATCGGTCTCGTCCGTGTCGACGACGAGTTCGTAGGTGATTGAAACCATCTTCGGCGGGCTATCCTGACGTTCCCCATGCAAGCGCACATCCACGCCCCGCAGGCTGAACTTCAGGGTCGGGGTCACGCGTTCGATGCCCTTGATCATGCAGGCCGCAACCGCCGCCAGCAGCAGTTCCGCCGGATTGAAGGCGTCCAGCCTTCCAGCCACGTCGGTGTCGAGAACAATGCGGGCCTCTTTCGTGGTGGCCTCGGAGCCATGGCTGTCGATCCTCCTGGCGCTGACGTGATACTGCGCCATCACTCCCACTCCATCTGCCGGTAGGCGGTCTGGGCGTTGCGCGCCGCCAGAGCCTCGAACTGCTCGAGATGCGCAAAGGCCGACTGATCGACCTTCGGCGCCGCCAGGATATCGCCGCCCGCCGCGCCCTGCGCCTGCCAGTAGCCATTACCGAGCCAGCGATGGTCCGGTCCGCCGGTGTTGATGGCATAGACGACCTGTTGGTCGGTAACAGCGCGGATGGCCTCGTGCTGCGCCTCGGAGCCCTTCCAGGATCCGCCTGGATCGATCAGCACAGCGCCCTTCTCCGTCTCCAGGAGGCCGAAGGTCGCGTTGTTGGCAAGGTTCGCGGCGCTGCGCTGCTCCTTCTCGCCCACGATGGCCCAGACACCGTCGGTCACCGGCTGAACGTGGAGGGTTCCGGACGCGGCAAGGCTCGAAAGGAGCGCGAAGACGGCAGCAACCAGGGCACGGTTCATGTCGATAGCCAACCTTCAAGCCTGGCGGCGTCTGGCAGGCCGCCGGCATGCACGAGCTTGCCGTCGACCGAGATACCGGGCGTCGACATGACGCCCGCGACGGCGATGGACCTCGGATCGGTAACCTTCTCGACGCTCACCACGACGCCGAGCTTCGCCGCGGCATCCTTCACCATGGCTTCGGTGGTCTCGCAGCGCTTGCAGCCGGGACCGTAGACCTTGACAATTTTCATGTCTGTGTCTCCTTCAGAGAATGGCGTTGAACAGGAAGCCGGTGGCCAGGATGCCGGCCGAAACAACCGCGACGAAGATCGCGATCAGGCGCAACGTCAGCACCTGCTTGAGAATGATCATTTCAGGCAGGCTGAGCGCGATCACCGACATCATGAAGGCGAGCGTCGTGCCGATGGCGGCCCCCTTGCCCAGCAGCGCCTCGACGATGGGAATGACGCCTGCGGCATTGGTATACATGGGAATGCCCACGACCACCGCCGCCGGCACCGACCACCAGGCTTCGCCGCCCATGATCCTCAGCATAACATCCTCGGGCACATAGCCGTGGATGGCCGCACCGATGCCGATGCCGACGAGAACCCAGATCCAGACCTTGCCGACGATCTCGCGCACCTGCTCGAGCCCGATCTTGATCCGGTCCACGAAGGTGAGGCGCTCCTCCAGAAGCCCGCCCGTCGGGCCGGCATTCAGCTCGCGCACCCAGTCCTGCAAATAGCGCTCAAGGCTCATACGCCCGAGAATCCAGCCGGCGACGGTGGCGATAGTGAAGCCGAAGGCCAGGTAGAGGGTCGCGACCTCCCAGCCCACCAGGCCATAGAGCAGCCCGAGGCCGACCGGCCCGACCATCGGTCCCGCGACCAGGAAGGAGAAGGTGACGCCGAGCGGGATGCCGGCCGACACGAAGCCGATGAACAACGGCACCGACGAGCAGGAGCAGAACGGCGTCAGCACCCCGAGCAGCGCCGCCAGCGGATAGCCCCAGATCTCTCGCTTGCCCGCCAGGATGGCGCGCGTCTTCTCCGGACTGAACCAGCTGCGCAGCACGCCGGTGACGAAGACGATCCCGGTCAGCAGCAAAAGCACCTTCGGCACGTCGTAGACGAAGAAGGCGATGGCCTCGCCCGTGTGGCTGTCACGCGCAACCGGCAAGAGAGACGTCACCCACTCGGAGAACGGGATCAGCTGGTCGTAGACGAGCCACCAGACCACGGCCGCCACGGGCACGCCCGCGAGCCACACCCAGTCCGGCGTCCCCCGCCTCTCCGGCGCGACGTTCGTTCCCATGGTCATGCGGCTTTCCTTTCAGGTCGACGTTCGGCAGCCAGGACGGCATCGACCACGGTCGCGAGTTCGCAAGCGAGATTCGGGTCGCGGCGATAGCGCACCCACTGCGCATCTCGCCTGTCGAGCACGAGACCGGCCTCGCGCAGCACCTTCATGTGCCGTGACATCCGGCTCTGGCTGGCGCCAAGACGTGCCATCAGCTCGCATACGCAATGCTCGCCTCCACACCATAAAACGGCGAGGGCAGCACGGCGCGTCGGATCGGAAAGGGCGTCCAGGATCGCTTGCATGGCGCCACGTCTATGCGTTTCAAAGCATATGCGTCTTGATCCATGTCAACGAGATCGGTTTTGGGCGCGGAACTGTCAGTGACGCGGTCAGTGTCGCGCCCTTCGCCTCAAAACGAACGACCCTGGCGTAGCAGCCAAAGGTGAACCGCACGGCGAGAGGGTCAGGCGTTTGCGACGCCGAATTGAGGTTTCATGAGCAGGCGAATACCTCCGCATGCCCGCGTTCAGGGCTCGACACATCCCTGAATCGTCACCTTGAAGCGCTCGCATCGACGGCCGTTATTCCGACTGCGACTTCGGCTCCGACTGCGACTTCGGCACCAAATCCGCAACCGTTGCGGATTTCGACAGACAAGCGAATTCTCTGCTCCGGGTAGCAGGCAGCGAACCCGTCGCCAACATCCGGCAGGATGATCATTTGGCTGCGCTGAAAGGGAGCCAGCGTGCCTGATCACATGCGCCACCTGTTCGGCGACCACGCGGGATTAACCGTCGTGACGCGGCCGACATTGGGGGCGTCTCTCCGACGGTCTTCGGCAAACTCGTGCGAGACGGAGTGGCACCGAAGCCGCGCCGTCTGCATGGCCGACAGATATGGCACAGGCATGAGGTGGAAGAGGGGTTCGATCGCTGGTTCGAACGCTCGCCGTCAAAGCGAGGTAAGCTCGCGAAGGGCAGAACGAGAACATAACCTGTGAAACTGGCTGCAAAACCGCCGCTCGGCCACGCTGCCAATCTCGGCCTAACCCATTGAAAAAAAAGCTGGAGCGGGTGAAGGGAATCGAACCCTCGTATGCAGCTTGGGAAGCTGCCGTTCTACCATTGAACTACACCCGCCAGAACTCCATTACATCGCGGTGCCGCTCGCTCGTGTCAAGAGGCTTGCGAGGCGGGCCATGGGAAAGCGCGGGCGCAGTCGCGACGGGCGTGATCATGGCGCGCGGCCGACCCGCGGGACGTGTGTCCAGCCGCTTGACGCAGCGCACAAATCCACCCACTTGTGCCGCGTTCCCGCCCTCCCCCGGAGCCCGCCCCGTGAATGCCCTGAAGAGCCTCGTCGAATCCCGTCGCTTCGAAACCGTGATCAGCCTGCTCATCATCGTCAATGCGGTGACCCTCGGCCTGGAGACCTCGCCGCCGATCGTGGCCGAATGGGGCGCGGTGCTGTCCTGGCTCGACAGGGCGATCCTCAGCATCTTCGTCGTCGAACTGGCGGTGAAGATCGTGGTCTACCGTGCGAGCTTCTTCCGTGATCCGTGGCGCATCTTCGACCTCGTCGTGGTCGGCATCGCGCTGATGCCGGCGACGGGCAGCCTGTCGGTGCTGCGCGCCCTGCGCATCCTGCGCGTGCTCAGGCTGGTGTCCATGATGCCGTCGCTGCGGCGGGTCGTGGGCGGGCTGGTCGCCGCCCTGCCCGGGATGGGCTCGATCATGCTGCTCCTGACGCTCGTTTTCTACGTCTTCTCGGTGATGGCGACCAAGCTCTTCGGCGCAGCCTTCCCCGACTGGTTCGGCACCATCGCCAAGTCAGCCTACACGCTGTTCCAGGTCATGACGCTCGAAAGCTGGTCGATGGGCATCGTACGACCGGTGATGGAGGTCTTCCCCTTTGCCTGGATGTTCTTCATCCCCTTCATCGTCTGCACCACCTTCACGGTGCTGAACCTCTTCATCGGCATCATCGTCTCGGCCATGCAGGCCGAGCACGAGGAAGAGGCGACCGCCGAGCGTCAGGCGCTGCAGGGCGAGCAGGAGATGATCCTGGCCGAGATCCGCGCCCTGCGCGAGGAGGTGAAGGCGATCGCGGCCGCACGGCAGGGCTGATCGACCTCAGCGGAAGTGCTTCGACAGCTTCAGGCCCTGTGCCTGGTAGTTGGAGCCGAGGTCGCTGCCGTAGAGGGCCGCCGGCTTCGCCAGCATGTGCTCGTAGACGAGGCGGCCCACGGTCTGGCCGTGTTCGAGGATGAAGGGCACCTCGTGGCTGCGCACCTCCAGCACCGCGCGGCTGCCGGTGCCGCCGGCGGCCGAATGGCCGAAACCGGGATCGAAGAACCCGGCATAGTGCACCCGGAACTCGCCCACCAGCGGATCGAACGGCGTCATCTCGGCCGCATAGGCCGGCGGAACGTGAACCGCCTCGCGGCTGACGAGGATATAGAATTCGTCCGGATCGAGGATCAGTTCGCGGTTGGGATGGGCGAGCAGCGGCTCCCAGAACTCGGAAACGTCCTGGGCGGCACGGCGATCGACGTCGATCAGGCCGGTGTGGTGCTTGCCGCGATAGCCGACGAGCCCGGCCGCGTCGCCCTCGAGGTCGATCGACAGCGCGATGCCGCCGCCCGTCACGCTCGGCTGGTCGGCCGCCACCAGCGTGTCGGTGCGATGCAGTTCCGCCAGCTCCGGCTCCGTCAGGATGGCGTTGCCGGTGCGGAAGCGGATCTGCGACAGGCGCGAGCCGGTGCGGGCAATGATGGGAAAGGTGCGCGGGCTGACTTCGAGATAGAGACCGCCGCGATAGCCGGCCGCGATCTTGTCGAACTCCGGGCCGTAGTCGGTCATCACCCGGGTAAAGATGTCGAGCCGCCCGGTCGAGCTCTTCGGATTGGCGGAGGCGGCGATGTCGTCGGGCAACGCCAGGCTCTCCAGCAGCGGCACGATGTAGACGCAGCCCGTCTCCAGCACCGCCCCTTCGCTGAGGTCGATCTCGTGCAGCTTCAGCCGCTCCAGCTTGTCGACGACGCGCCGGTTCGGCCCGGGCAGGAAGCTCGCGCGCACTCGGTAAGCCTTCTGCCCGAGGCGCAGGTCCAGGCTCGCCGGCTGGATCTGGTCGTCATCGAGCGGCCGCAACGCGGAAAGCGCGCCGGCTTCGAACAGCGCCGAGATCGCATGATCGGGAAGAATGCCAGTGCTGCGCAAGGTCTCGCCGTTTCTCGTTCGCCCGTCCAGGTGAAAGGGCCGTCCGACGTTTAACGACGACGCACATTGACGCAAGTGTGCCGCGGGTCTAAGGGACGCTTTATCCCGTGGTGATTTGGCCGGTCGGCTTGCAGCCACGTTAAACAAGTCGCTAAAGGGCCGAGGGGAAACCGGCTTGCGACTTCGCGGCCGGTTTTTTTGTGGGCTGAAGGCAGGACGACGATGGACGAGACGAACAGGAACTGGAAGCCGGCGACCCAGCTGGTGCATGGCGGAACGCGGCGTTCGGCCTTCGGCGAGACGTCTGAGGCGATCTACCTGACGCAGGGCTTCGTCTACGAGAGCGGCGAGGCGGCGGAAGCCCGCTTCAAGGGCGAAGAGCCCGGCTTCATCTATTCGCGCTACGCCAACCCCACCGTCGACATGTTCGAGAAGCGCATGTGCCTGCTCGAAGGCGCAGAGGAAGCGCGTGCCACGTCGTCGGGCATGGCGGCGGTGGCGGCCGCGCTGCTCTGTTCGATCAAGGCCGGCGACCACGTCGTGGCGTCGCGCGCGCTGTTCGGCTCCTGCCGCTGGATCATCGAGACGCAGATGCCGCGCTACGGCGTCGAGACGACGCTCGTCGACGGACGCGACATGGCGCAATGGGAGGCCGCGGTGCGGCCCAACACGAAGCTCTTCTTCCTGGAAAGCCCGACCAACCCGACGCTGGAGGTGGTCGACATCGCCGCCGTGGCGAAAATCGCCAACTCGATCGGCGCGCGCGTGGTGGTCGACAACGTCTTTGCCACACCGTTGCAGCAGAAGCCGCTGGAACTCGGCGCCCATGTCGTCGTCTATTCGGCCACCAAGCACATCGACGGCCAGGGTCGCTGTCTCGGCGGCATCGTCCTGTCGGACAAGAAGTGGATCGACGAGAACCTGCACGACTATTTCCGCCATACCGGCCCGAGCCTGTCGCCCTTCAACGCATGGACGCTGCTCAAGGGCCTCGAGACGCTGCCCCTGCGCGTGCGCCACCAGACGCAGGCCGCCGCCCGCATTGCCGATCACCTCGCCGGACATGCCGCCGTCGAGCGGGTCATCTATCCCGGCCGCAAGGACCATCCGCAGGCCGACGTGATCGCCCGCCAGATGACCGGCGGCTCGACGCTGATCTGCCTGGAGGTGAAGGGCGGCAAGGAAGGCGCCTTCCGGTTCCAGAACGCGCTGGAGATCGTGCTGATCTCCAACAATCTCGGCGACGCCAAGAGCCTGATCACCCACCCGGCCACCACGACGCACAAGAACCTCACCGACGCCGCGCGCGCCGAACTGGGCATCAATCCGGGCACGGTTCGCCTGTCGGTCGGACTGGAAGACGTGGACGACCTGATCGAGGATCTGGAACGCGCGCTGGCGACGGTGAAATAGGTTCCGCAACCGGCGCGCGCGCCCTCACCCGAACCGCCGCCCCGCCAGCACGATGCGCGACAGGGCGGTGTAGAAGCAGATCGCGGCGAAGAGGACGGCGAGGGCGGGAAACCAGCCCGGGAACAGGCAGGCGAGCACGAAGACGGCGATCGTCTCGGTGGCCTCGGCGAGCCCGGTGGTGAAGAAGATCGACTTTTCGCCCCGGGCCACCGTCGCAAGCCCCCGCCGTTCGGCGAGGATGGCGAAGGCGAGGAAGCTGGCGCCATTGACGTAGAAGGAAAAGATCAGCAGGGCCGCCGCCACCGCGTTCGCGGCCGGGTCGGCGATGGCGAAGCCGAGCGGAATCGCGCCATAGAAGAAGAAGTCGAGCACGATGTCGAGATAGCCGCCATAATCGGTCTTGCCCCGAATGCGCGCCACCGCGCCGTCGAGCCCGTCGCCGATGCGGCTGATCCCGATCAGCAGGAGACCGGCGAGGTAGAATTCCAGCGCGATCGCCGCGCCGGCCAGCATGCCGACCGCGAAGGCGATGACCGTTACGGCGTTGGCCGAGACCCCGGTGCGCGAGACGAGCAGCGCCAGCCGTCCGATGGCCGGATCGATCCCGCGCCGCGCCCAGCCGTCAAGCATCCGCACCTCTCCCCATTCCCGTCATGGTTCGGCAGGACTGTCGGCGATTGACGGTTCGATCCCCGTCGGCGAAACAGCAGCATGTCGGCAAGTCCGGAGCGCGGAACATGTATCGGGCCATTACACGCAACATCGAGGTCAGCGTCGAACCATTCTATCTCGACGATCGATCCGATCCGTCGGAGAGCCACTATGTATGGGCCTATCGGGTGACGATCGCCAATCACTCCGATGAGCACGTTCAGTTGATGTCGCGCTATTGGCACATCACCGACGGAACCGGGCGCGTCGAGGAGGTGCGCGGCGCCGGCGTGGTCGGCGAACAGCCCGGCCTCGATCCCGGCGACAGCTTTCAGTACACCTCGGGATGTCCGCTCGCCACGCCCTCGGGCATCATGGTCGGGCGATACACGATGCAGACCGTCGGCGGCGAGACCTTCGAAGTCGACATTCCCGCCTTCTCGCTCGATCTCCCGAACCTGCGCCGGACCGTCAACTGAGGCCTACTGCCTCTTGACGAACTCCGAAGGGTCGAAATCATACGCCGTCGAGCAGAACTCGCAGGTGACGCGGATGCGCCCGTCCTCGATGCTGTCGACGATTTCCTCCGCCGTGAAGCCCGACAGCACGGACCGGATCTTCTCGCGCGAGCAGGAGCAGTCATCGGCGACCGGCACGCCTTCATAGACCACCACGCCGTGCTCGTGGAACAGCCGGTACAGCAGCCGCTCGGTGCCGATCGTCGGGTCGAGCAGTTCGTCCGCCCCCACGGTCGACAGCAGCGACAGCACCTCCGTCCAGGCATCGTCGACCATGCTGTCGTCGATCTCGTCGCCGTCGCCGCCCGGCAGGTCGGGCATCCGCAGCCGTTCGGGCGCCTCCGGCAGGAACTGCGCCAGCACGCCGCCTGCGCGCCAGCTCTCGCTGCGGCCCTCGGGCCCGGGCAGGACCTGCCGCGCCACGGCCAGCCGCACCTCGGTCGGGATCTGTTCCGACTGGCGAAAATAGGTCCGGGCGACCTCCTCGAGCGAAATGCCGTCGAGCTGGACGATGCCCTGGTAGCGTTGCGTGTGGACGCCCTGGTCGATCGTCATTGCCAGGATGCCCTTGCCGAGCAGATCCTGCGGTTCGACACGGCCCAGCGCCTGCGCCGCGGCAAGCCGTTCCCCGTCGAACCGGGCATAGGCGCGCATCGAACCCGGCGACGTGAAGTCGGCCACCAGCATGTCCACGGGCCCATCCGACTGGGTCTGCAGAATGAACTTGCCGTCGAACTTGAGCGAACTGCCCAGCAGCGCCGTCAGCACCACGCATTCGCCGAGCAGCCGGGCGACCGGCTCCGGATAGGCATGTCGGCCGAGGATCTGGTCGAGCATCGGCCCCACCTGGACGGCGCGGCCTCGCATGTCGAGCGGGGCGACCTGAAACGGCACCACCACGTCGTCGCCGGCGAAACCGAACTCGCCGAGCTTGGTTTCGTCAGCCAAGGGAAGCTCCCGACAGGCACCAGGCGAGAACCGCCTTCTGCGCATGAAGGCGATTTTCGGCTTCGTCGAAGACGACCGACTGTGGACCGTCGATCACCTCGTCGGTGACCTCCTCGCCGCGATGCGCCGGCAGGCAATGCATGAACAGCGCATCCGGCTTGGCATGGCGCATCAGTTCGGCATTCACCTGATACGGCTGGAAGATGTTGTGGCCGCGCGCGCGATGCTCCTGGCCCATCGACACCCAGGTGTCCGTGACCACGCAATCGACGCCTTTCACCGCCTCGGTCGCATCGTCGAAGAAGCGGACGTCGGCGCCCTCGCCGCGTGCCCAGTCCACATAGCCTTCGGCGGGCTCGCTGCCCTTCGGCACCGCGACGTTGACGCCGAACTCGAACCGGGCCGCCGCCTCGATCAACGAATGCAGCACGTTGTTGCCGTCGCCCGTCCAGGCGAAGCGCTTGCCGGTGACGTCGCCGCGATGCTCCTCGTAGGTCAGGACGTCCGCCATCAGCTGGCAAGGATGGGTGTCGTCGGTCAGCCCGTTGATCACCGGCACGGTCGCGTTCTCCGCCAGTTCCATCAGGCGGTCGTGCGAGGTGGTGCGGATCATGATGATGTCGACATAACGCGACAGCACCTTGGCCGTGTCCGCGATCGTTTCGGAGCGGCCGAGCTGCATCTCGGTGCCGGTCAGCATGATCGTCTCGCCGCCGAGCTGGCGCATGCCGACGTCGAAGGAGACTCGGGTGCGGGTCGACGGCTTGTCGAAGATCATCGCCAGCACCTTCCCATCGAACGGCTTGTCGCGCTCGCCGGCCTTCAGCCGCGCCTTCCGCGCCTTGGCGTCGTCGAGGATCAGGCGCAGGTCGGAACGCGAGACGGCGGAGAGATCGGTGAAGTGCCGCGGCTTGCCACTCATCATCATGTGGTTCTCCGTCAGTGGCCCGATGCGCCGCCCGCCAGCCGCTCGGCCGCCGAACGGATCCGGACGAGACCTTCGCGGATGTCGTCGTCGGTCAGCGTGAGCGGCGGCAGCAGGCGCACGACATTGTCGCCACCCGGCACCGTCAGCAGCTTCTCCTCGCGGAAGGCCATGTTCACGCCGGCATTCGGCATCCGGCACTTGAGGCCGAGGATGAGGCCGATGCCGCGGATTTCCTCGAACACGGTCGGGAATTCGTCGACGATGGAGGCGAGGCCCTGCTTGAACAGGAGCGCCTTGCGGTTCACCTCGTCGATGAACCCGTCGTCCAGCACGACGTCGAGCACGGCGTTGCCGACCGCCATGGCGAGCGGGTTGCCGCCGAAGGTCGTGCCGTGAACGCCCGGCGTCATGCCCGTCGCAGCCTCGTCGGTCGCAAGGCAGGCGCCCATCGGGAAGCCGCCGCCGATGCCCTTGGCGATGGCCATGATGTCGGGGGCCGCACCCGACCACTCGTAGGCGAAGAACTTGCCGGTGCGCCCGACACCGCACTGCACCTCGTCGTAGATCAGGAGCAGGCCATGCTCGTCGCAAAGCTTGCGCAGCGCCTTCAGCGTTTCCGCGGGGACCGTGCGGATGCCGCCCTCGCCCTGCACGGGCTCGATCAGAATGCCGGCGGTTTCGTTGGTGATCGCCTTCTTCGCGGCGTCGACATCGGCGAACGGAACCTGGTCGAACCCTTCGACCTTGGGGCCGAAGCCTTCGAGATATTTCGGCTGGCCACCGGCCGCAATCGTCGCCAGCGTGCGCCCGTGGAAAGCACCCTCGAAGGTGACGATGCGGAATCTCTCCGGATGTCCCTTCACGAAATGATAGCGACGCGCCGTCTTGATCGCGCATTCGAGTGCCTCGGCGCCCGAATTGGTGAAGAACACCTTGTCGGCGAAGGTGTTGTCGACCAGCCTCTCGCCGAGCCTGCGCTGTTCGGGCACCTCATAGAGATTGGACGTGTGCCAGAGCTTGCCGGCCTGTTCGCGCAGCGCTTCCACCAGATGCGGATGCCCATGACCGAGCGAGTTCACAGCGATGCCGGCCGCGAAATCCAGATATCGCTCGCCGTCGGTCGTGACCAGCCACGCTCCCTCTCCGTGATCGAACGCCAGCGGCGCCCTCGCAAAGGTTTCAAAAAGCGCAGAACCGCTCATGCCAGACTGCTCCGGAACCGACCGTGTCGAACGTTCGCCCCCCGCCCTCGCGGCGGCGGGACCACCAAATCAAAAAGCCGCCTCCGGGGCGGCCTCAGGCCTTACCATATCAGTGTTTTTCGCCCTGAAGTCAACGGATGCGGGTCTGCTCGCGGGTTTTCGGGCCGACCGGACTCCTGACGTAGCGGGAGGGGCCGCAAGTTGGGGAAAACCAAAAAATACGATTCGGCACTCGGGCCCGACTCTTGTCACGGAGTCACCGGGTATTGTAGCTTGCGGCTACGAAACAACTAGATTTCGTGCGGCGGACCAAAATCACCCCGAGTATTCGAAGCGTCCTTCCTGGCGTCGTCAGGGCGGGCAAGGATTCGGATTCCCTCGGCGAGCACTACCCAGGAGCTAAAGCGCATGAACTGGACAGACGAGCGGGTCGAACTTCTCCGTAAACTTTGGGCGGAGGGTCTGAGCGCCAGCCAGATCGCCGCGCAGCTCGGCGGAGTGAGCCGCAACGCCGTCATCGGCAAGGTTCATCGCCTGAAGCTGTCGAGCCGTGGCCGCGCAGCCCCCGCGCAGGCGAGGCAGAAGAAGCCGAAGGCTGCGGCGCCGAAAGCCGCCAAGCCCTCCAGCCAGCCTGTCCGGTCCATGCCGCAGACGGTCGGCGCGACAGCCCTGAAGGTGGAGTTCGACGCCGAGCCGGCGCCCCGCCCGGTGGCGCGGGTCGACGACAGCGTCATCCTGCCGATCTCGCGGAACCTCAAGCTGGTGGAACTGACCGACCGGACCTGCAAATGGCCGAACGGCGATCCGCTCAACGAAGATTTCAACTTCTGTGGCTCCGCATCCAAGGATGGCAGCCCTTACTGCGCCTATCATGCGCGCGTGGCCTACCAGCCGGTTTCGGATCGACGCCGCGCCCGCTGACGCGGCCCGCCCTCCGGCTGTGCGCCGGGCGGACGGTCAGCCGCCGTCCAGGGTCACCTTGTGGGACTTGTCTTCCTTGGGGCGCTCGATCGGCAACTGCTCGCCGGCGATGATGTGATAGACGGTCTCGGCGATATTGGTGGCATGGTCGCCGATCCGCTCGATGTTCTTGGCGCAGAACAGCAGATGGGTACAGGCCGCGATGTTGCGCGGATCCTCCATCATGTAGGTCAGCAATTCGCGAAACAGTGACGTGTACATGGCGTCGATGTCGTCGTCGCGATCGCGCACGAGCCCGATCCGGTCGATCGAGCGTGTCGCATAGGCATCGAGCACGTCCTTCAGTTGCGTCAAGGCCAGGTTTGCCAGGGCCTCGATCCCGCGCGACAGCCGCACCGGCTGCGGCGTGTCGGCGATGGTCAGGAGCCGTTTGGCGATGTTCTTGCCAAGGTCGCCCACCCGCTCCAGATCGGACGAGATGCGGATCGCGCCGATCACGGCGCGCAGGTCGTCGGCCATCGGCTGGCGCCGCGCGATGATCACGATCGCCTTCTCGTCGATCTCGCGCTGGCCTTCGTCGAGCACGAGGTCGTCGGCGATCACCTTGCGGGCAAGCTCGAGATCATGGTGGACCAGCGCCTGCACGGCCTGTTCGACCATGCGCTCTGCATGGCCTCCCATGGCCGCGATGCGACTGGCCAGGAACTTCAGTTCCTGCTCGAAGGCGTTCATGATGTGAATGGACTGCATAGGCCTCGTCTCCACCCGAATCACGATCTTATACGGCTGGGACATGACCGGAAGACGAAAAGGCGCGAGCAACCTCCGATTGCCGGCTTGAACCTGCGCCGCCGGAGCGGCCGGATCCTGGCCGGCGAAGAAGGCGAGCGCTTAAGCGCCGCTCACTTCCCGGGAAACTGCACCGTGAAGGAAGCGCCTTCACCCAGCGTGGAGCGAATGGTCAGGCGCGCATCGTGGCGCGTCAGGATATGCTTGACGATCGCAAGCCCGAGCCCCGTGCCCTTCTGCGTTCGGCTCGTATCGACGTCGACCCGGTAGAAGCGCTCCGTCAACCGCGGAATGTGTTCATCCGGAATGCCGGGACCGAAGTCGCGCACTGTCACCCGCGGGCCGGAGGCGCCTTGCGGCTTCTCGACCGTCACCACCACGCGCTTGCCGTCCTGGCCATACTTGATGGCATTCTCGAGCAGGTTCTCGAACACCTGGATCAGTTCGTCGCGCATGCCGCGCAGTTCGACCGGACCGTCGGGATAGTCGCGCTCGATCTCGACTCCGTTCTCCGCCGCCAGATGTCGCAGCGCATCGACGACACCGTCGATGAGAGCCTTCAGGTCGAGCGGCTCGGCCGGCGCGGAGAACGACTTCATCTCCAGCCGCGACAAGGACAGCAGGTCGTCGATCAGCCGCGCCATGCGGCCGGTCTGGGTCTGCATGATCTGCAGGAACTGGTCGCGCGCCTTGGCATCGTTGCGGGCCGGCCCGCGCAAGGTCTCGACGAAGCCGGCGATCGAAGCGAGCGGCGTGCGCAGCTCGTGGCTGGCATTGGCGATGAAATCCGAGCGCATGCGATCGATACGGCGCATCTCGCTCTGGTCCTTGAAAACCAGCACGTAGAGTCCGCTGTCCCGCCCAAGCTGCGCCCCCGAAACGCGGAACCACCGTTCCATCGGCACGCGCTCGACATAATCGCAAGACAGCGGCTCCTTTGGGCCGGCGAGCAGCTGGCCAACCAGACCCTGGAGTTCTGGCGTCCGAAACCGCAGCGTCAGCAGCGTTCCCGCGTCGAGCTTGCCGAAGGCGGCGCGCGCGGCGGCGTTCGCATTGGTGATCATGCCGTGCTCGTCGAACACGATGAGCGGGTCCGGCACCGCCTCGGCCAGGTCCTTGGCCGGGTGACCATCGAGCCCGAGCACGGCAGCCGCCTTCGCGTCGTTCTTCCGGCGGCCGGCCGTGCGACGCGGCAACAGGCCGGCCACGGCGACGATGCCGCCGAAGGCCAGCGCCTGCCACAAGGGCGCCACCGACCCGCCCAGGCCGAGACCGGCGATCGCGGCGGCGGAAGCCAGCAACACCCAGCGCGTCTCGGCCAGGCGTGCCAGGATGACGTCGCGCGCGGATCGCGGTTCGCCGTCGGTCTCGCTCATCATCGTCCCCGTCGTCGGTGGGCTTTCCCTGACTGTCATGGCGGCCCCGGCTGGACGGGGCGCGGGTCGCTCAATAGCATGCCGTCACCGATCCTGAGGAGAAATTGGAATGACGACCCGTCCTTCGCCCGAAATGCCCGCCAACGAGCCTGTCAGGATCATGGTCGACGGCAAGGAGCGCGTGTTCGACATCGACGATCCGAAGCTCCCCGGATGGGTCGAGGACAGGTCCATGTCGGCGGGGGGGTATCCGTACGACAAGAAGATGGACAAGAAAGAGTATGAGGAGACGCTGGAAAATCTCCAGGTCGAGCTGGTCAAGCTGCAATACTGGCTCCAGTCGACCGGCAAGCGGGTGATGGTGCTCTTCGAGGGCCGCGACGCCGCCGGCAAGGGCGGCACGATCTTCGTCGTGCGCCAATACATGAATCCGCGTTCGGCCCGCAACGTGGCGCTGACCAAGCCGACCGAAACGGAGCGCGGACAATGGTATTACCAGCGCTACGTCGCCCACTTCCCGACCGCCGGCGAATTCGTCACCTTCGACCGGTCCTGGTACAACCGTGCCGGCGTAGAGCCGGTGATGGGGTTCTGCACGCCCAGGCAGCACGAACTGTTTCTCGAGGAGACACCGAAATTCGAACAGATGATCGTCGACGAGGGTATTCATTTCTTCAAGTTCTGGCTCAACATCGGCCAGGAGACCCAGCTCGAACGCTTTCACGACCGGCGCCACGATCCGCTGAAGGTCTGGAAGTTCTCGCCCATCGACCTCGCCGGCATGACGAAATGGGACGACTACACCCGCGCACGTGACCGGATGATGAAGCACACCCACACGGATCACGCGCCTTGGACCGTCCTGCGGGCCAACGACAAGCGCCGGTCGAGGCTGGCGGCCATCCGGCGCATCCTGAAGACCTTGCCCTATGATGGGCGCGACGACGCCGTCATCGGTCTGGAGGACGAGAAAATCGTGTGTCCGGGCAGCGACATCATCGGAAAGTAGCGTCCGACGCGCATCAGGAACGGCGCCGCGCTGCGGGCCTTTCCGCCGGGCGCCGCTTCGCGCCGGTAGCGGCTGTGCGGGGTCTTGGCCCAGTGGTGCGGATTGCGCCAGACTTCCCACGCTGCACGGTATCCGACCGCCGACAGCATCATCCAGTAGAACGGCGTCAACAGCGCCGCCTTCCAGAAGCCGGCGCGCTCGCCACGCCTGAGCGAGGACCACGAAAGCAGAAGTTGAGCACCGTATCCACCCAGCACGTTCATCATCGCCAGCCAAAACACCAGAATCTCGTGCAACTGCAACCCGTTGGCGGCGACGAGCCTGACCGCCAGGCCGAGCAAGGTAAGGAGCAGCAGCGGGTGCAGCAGCGCTGACGCCACGACCCCGCCGACCAACAGGTGGAACACGATGAAGGACCCAGGTCCAAGCTCGCGGTACAGACGACGCGGATTGCGCATGTGGACGAGCCAGGTCTGCAGGAAACCCTTGAACCACCGTGTACGCTGCCGGAACCAGACGGGAAAGGTTTCCGGCGCGTCCTCGAGCGTTGGCGGCGCGATCATGCCCACGCGATAGCCGCGGCGCGCGAGGCGGACGCCGAGATCGGCGTCCTCCGTCACGTTGTGCGGATCCCAGGCCCCGACATCTTCCAGCGCCGCGCGCCGAAAATGATTGGACGTGCCGCCGAGCGGTATCATGAGATTGCGCTCGGCCAACCAGGGCAGGATGCCGCGGAATTGCCCCGCGAATTCCATTCGGAACATGAAGGGGAGAACCCCGAAACCGGCATTGGCAATCTGCAGCGGCGCCTGCACGCAGGCCAGGTCGTCTCCCCCCGCACAGAGCGCTGCCCACGCCGCTCGCAATTGCCGCGGATGCGGCCTGTCCTCCGCGTCGTACAACGCAACGACGTCACCCGTGCAGGTCGGCAGGGCGAAGTTGAGCGCCTTGGGCTTGGTCCGCGGCAGGCCGGGCGGAACCCGCACGATCTCCACCCAGGAACGCAGAGAATGCCGTTCCAGCGCCGACAATGTTTCGATGTCGTCGGCCTCGCAGACGAGTTTCACCTCGAGCCGGCTGCGCGGCCAGTCGAGGCGGCCGAGTGCGACGAGCAGGTCCGGGACGACGTCCGCCTCCCGGTGCAGCGCCACGAGTACGGAATAGACAGGAAGCAAGCTCCCGTCATGGGGCGCAACCGGGGGCAACCGCGCGGTCGGTCCCCGCAAGCCCGCCAGCAACCGCAGCCCAATGCAGCCAAGGAACAGGACGGTCAACAAGGCGGAGACGGCCAGCGCCGTGGTCTTGGGCGCAAGGGTGAGGAGAACCGGCGTCCCGACCACGATCGCGCCGCCCGCGAACCCTTGCCAGCAGCTTGCGACGGAGCGCGCCGACAGATCGGGCGACCGGCCGAAGAGCCCCATTTCCGCTTCTCGCGAGAGAGCAGAATGCGCCCGTGCAAGAAGCGCCTTCCGGAGCGCGGCTGGGCTCGTCAACACGAGACGGCTGACCAGTTCCGGGCTATTGCACAGCCGGGCACGGAACGAGGCAAGGTCCAGACCTTGCGGGGCCATGACGTACACCACGCCACCATCATCGTCCCGAAGGGTCGCGATGGCATTGCGGCGCATGCCGCGCAGCGCCGTGATCGCCTGGCCTTCGTCGATCACGATGCGATCGCCCGGGATCCGGTCGAGATAACGCAATCCCGAAGCCTTCGCGATGGCCCGGTAGAGAACCGGCTCGGCGACGCGCCCCGAAACGTGAAGTTCCGCATGGAAGGAGGTCCCATTCGTCCGCGCTCGCTCGGCCAGAAGCATCGCCATGCCGTCGTCGACGCCGAGATCGGCGAGAACGTCCGCCCAGCCCTCCAGAAGCCGGATGCATGCGAGCAGGCGCGATCCTTCGAGCCACTGACCGACGCCCTCTGGAAGCCGCGGCGCCGTGGCGGCATCCACGCGAAGGTTCGCGGGCCAGCCCCGCGCCGACGTGTCGCCCATCCATCCCCCTTCGGATCCGTCCCGATCCGCCCGACCGGACAACCCGGCCGGCAAGCGCGCTCGACCTGCCCGGTCTTGCATGCGCCCGCGAGCAGTTTCCCGCCCGTTCCCCAGTCC
Source organism: Aquibium carbonis (assembly GCF_003970795.1). Classification (GTDB taxonomy): domain Bacteria; phylum Pseudomonadota; class Alphaproteobacteria; order Rhizobiales; family Rhizobiaceae; genus Aquibium; species Aquibium carbonis. The sequence continues at coordinate 44,073 of NZ_RWKW01000030.1, forward strand.
TGCAACCTAGTCTAGAAGATCAAATACCCGCTGTCGATGTACAACCACAATCGTCGCGTGTTTCCCGCCTCGGAATCGGCGAAGGATGCATGATCCGATCAACATGCCTGGGAAACCAATGGCCCCATCGACTTCTCCGGCCATCCGACTGAGCCCGGAACGATCCTTATGCATGGGGCCACGCGAACGATGAAGCCCGGTCACAGGCTTGCGGCGGGTTTGGGTCAACTGCTATCGAGGGGGACGCCGTCCGATCGCAATTCGTGCGGCGGTTCATCACTGGGAGATCGGCAGCTGTCTTTCGCGATCCGGACCATCCTGCTGCTGCTGCTCTCGATGCCCGTGGCGTTCGCGCAGGAGCCGGCACCGAACTTCTGGGACGCGCGCGAGCGCTTGCCCAGGCCTGAAACCGCCGAGATTGCACGTCTGCGCTTTCTCACGACCGTGGATTTCCCACCCTTCAACTTCCTGGACGAAGCGGGTCGGCTTTCGGGTTTCCATGTCGATCTGGCGCGCGCCATCTGCGCGGAACTGAGCCTCGTGGACGAATGCCAGATCCAGGCGCTGCCTTGGGCCGATCTTCCGGCGGCCCTCGAGGCCGGCGAAGGCGAAGCGCTGCTCGCGGGCCTCTCGATCACGCAGCAGAACCGGAGCCGTTTTGCGTTTTCACGGTCCTACCTCCAGTTGCCTGCGCGCTTCGTGACCCAGCGGGGCTCCACACTTGCCGAACCGATGGACCGCGCCACCGCCGGCAAGCGCATCGGCGTGCGGGCGGGGAGCGCACACGAGCGGATTCTCCGCGATCTCTTTCCCGAGGTGAAGGTCGTAACCTACAGCCGCGCAGACTGGATGCTCGGCGATCTGCGCGAGGATAAGACCGATGCCGTCTTCGACGATGGAATGCGGCTATCCTTCTGGCTGGCCGGCACGGATTCAGAAGATTGCTGCCGGTTCGCGGGTGGACCCTATCTGCTGCCCGGCTATCTGGGTACGGGGATGGCGATTGCCGTCCGGCCTGCGGACGATCAACTCGTCTCCGCCTTCGACTTTGCGCTGCGCGAGATCGACGCCAAAGGCATCTTCGAGGAACTTTACCTGCGCTACTTCCCGGTCAGCTTCTTCTGACCGGACGCGGCGGGCCCGCTTCCGCGAAAGGGCAAGACCAGCGACCACACGAGGTTCGCCGACGATCCGTCCCGGAATTCCCTCAGGCCGATCTCCATGCCGTCGTGGCCGAGGCGCGGCTGATCGTTGTAGGTACGGAAAATCCGGTCCCAGAAAGGAAAGTTGAAGCCGTAGTTGGAGTCCGTTTCCGACGGGATGGAGGAGTGGTGTACGCGATGCATGTCGGGTGTGACCACGAACAGACGCAAGACCTTGTCGAGACCGAGCGGCAGGCGCGCATTGGCATGGTTGAACATGGCCATGCCGTTGAGCACGATTTCGAAGACCAGCACGGCCATGACCGGGAGGCCGAGCGCCACGACGATGGCCGCCTTCCAGAGCATGGACAAGACGATTTCCAGCGGATGAAAGCGGAGCGCCGTCGTCAGGTCGAAGCCCTGGTCGGCGTGATGCATGCGGTGGATGCGCCACAAGATCGGGATCTTGTGGCTTGCCAGATGCTCGAGCCAGACGGCGAGATCCAGTATGACGAAACCGAGCAGACCAGCCAGCACAGGATCCATCCCCGCCTGCCGGAAAAGGCCGTAGCCCTGATGCTCGGCCCAGAGCGCGGTTCCGACGGCCGCCGCGGGGAACAGGATGCGCACGAGAACGGACGAGAGGACGACCATCGTCAGGTTCGTCAGCCAGCGTCGACTTTTCAACGCGCCACGCATCTCGTCGCGCTCGAGACGAGGCGACCACAGTTCGAACGCCGCCATCGCGGCGAAGATCGACAGGAAGGCCACAAGGCGGATCGCGGCTTCGGACATGGCGGTGCTCTCACGCGGGACCGTACTGGAGTCGACCCCGTCGGTTCAAATGGCGTTCGGTCGCATCACGCGCCAGTCACATCGCAGTGACCGTCAACCCGGCTAAATCAGCCAATGATGCGATGGCGTATGACTGCCGAGCGTTCGATCGCGGCAGCGGTCAGCGTATCGATGCCGAGATGCCCGCGCAGGATCTGCAGAATGCGCAGTTCCTCTGGCCGGACCTGCCGGTCAGCAGCGGCGATCTCCACGGCGAACGCATAGGCGGTGTCGCGCAGGCGCACCGGGATCGCTTCGGCGATCGATGCGATGATATCGTTCAGGGCGGCTTCCTGCTGCATCATCTCGTGGCTGCGCCTCGTCACCTCGAGCAACTGCTCCGGGTCGAAATCCGCGAAGGCCGGCATGGTCTGCACGACGGTGCCCATCTTGGCCAGTTCCCGATCGGTCATGTTGCTGTCGGATGCCGAAACGACCACCATGATGTGGACGAGGGCTTCCTGGACGCTGGCGGGACGTATCAATGCGGGCTCCATGGCTGTAGGCTCGAGTTGCCGCAAGGTAGGTAGGCCAAGGGCCCGCCGCAAGGAAAAACGCCGCGCGTCATTGACGCTCCCCCTGCCCAAGCTTAGAGCGTTTGACCCACCCGCAACGAGCCCATGACCGCAGCCAAGCCCATGATCGATCTGTCGCCCGAAATCCTCGCCGCCGCCCGCGAAAGCAAGGCCTGGCCGTTCGAGGAAGCGAAAAAGATCATCGCTCGCTATGCCGGGAGTGGTTTCCCCGAAACGGTGCTCTTCGAGACCGGCTACGGCCCGTCGGGCCTGCCGCACATCGGCACGTTCGGCGAGGTGGCCCGCACCACCATGGTGCGTCACGCCTTTCGCGTACTGACCGAAGACAAGGTGCCGACACGGCTGCTGTGCTTTTCCGATGACATGGACGGCATGCGCAAGATCCCGGACAACGTGCCGGACCGCTCGCTCCTGGAGCCGCATCTGCACAAGCCGCTGACCGTCGTCCCGAATCCGTTCGGTGGCGAAGGCGAGAGCTTCGGCCATCACAACAATGCGATGCTGCGGCGCTTCCTCGACACGTTCGGTTTCGACTACGAATTCGCCAGCGCCACCGACTACTACAGGTCCGGCCGCTTCGACGCGATCCTCAGGCGCGTGGCCGAGCGCTACGATGCCATCATGGCGATCATGCTGCCGACGCTCGGCGAGGAGCGCCGCGCCACCTATTCGCCCTTCCTGCCGATTTCGCCCAAGACGGGCCGCGTCCTCTATGTGCCGATGAAGAAGGTCGATACCGAGGCCGGCACCATCACCTTCGACGACGAGGATGGCGTCGAGACGACCCTGCCCGTGACGGGCGGAAAGGTGAAGCTTCAGTGGAAGCCGGACTTCGGCGCCCGATGGGCCGCCCTCGGTGTCGATTTCGAGATGTTCGGCAAGGATCACGGCCCGAACATGGGCGTCTACGACCGTATCTGCGTGGCGCTCGGCGGCCGCGCGCCCGAGCACTTCGTCTACGAACTGTTCCTCGACGAGAACGGCCAGAAAATCTCGAAGTCCAAGGGCAACGGCCTGACCATCGACGAATGGCTGACCTATGCGCCGACCGAGAGCCTGGCGCTCTACATGTTCCAGCGTCCACGGCAGGCCAAGAAGCTCTACTTCGACGTCATCCCGCGCGCCGTCGACGAATATTACCAGTTCCTCGCCGCCTACCAGCGCCAGGACTGGAAGGAGCGGCTCGGCAATCCGGTCTGGCACATTCATTCGGGCAGGCCGCCGGCGATCGAACTGCCGGTGTCGTTCGGGCTCTTGCTCAACCTGGTCAGCGCCTCCAACGCCCATGAGCCCGGCGTGTTGTGGGGCTTCATCTCCCGCCATGCTCCTGGCGTAACCCCGCAGACCCACCCTGAGCTCGACCGGCTGGTGGGCTATGCGATCCGCTATTTCGACGACTTCGTGAAGCCCGCGAAGAACTTTCGCGCGGCCGACGACGTCGAACGGCAGGCGTTGCAGGCGCTGGCCGACCGGCTGGGCACCTTGCCCCAGGGCGCCGACGGCGAGGCGATCCAGAACGCCGCCCTCGACGTCGCACGCGGCATCGAACGCTATCAGGATCACGCGAAGAAGAGCCCGACCGGCGGTCCGGGCGTGTCGGTCGCATTCTTCCAGATGATCTATGAGGTGGTACTGGGACAGGAGCGCGGGCCGCGCTTCGGTTCCTTCGCCGCGCTGTACGGCGTGGCCGAGACGAAAACCCTGATCGAAACCACTCTCGCGAGCGGGACCCCCTAGGCTTTTCAAGCTCGTCCGCCACCGGGCAGCAGCGGAGTCGGGACGGGTTTCGCGTCAGTAGAGCCCCGTGGGCGCCGGCAAAGCCTGTCTCTCGATTGCGGGAGGCGGCGGCTCGGCAGGCAACGGGGCCGCGAGCGGCATGGCCGCTCCATCAGAAGCCGTCGGCGCGTTCTCGCTTTCCAAGGCCGGGGACGGCGGAAGCGGGTCCGGTCCACGCCCGAAGATGCCTCGACGATTTTCGACGGCTTCCGCCTGCTCTTCGGCGTAGGGACCGACACTGGAGACCTTTGCCCAGCCATTCACGACCAGCCAGGCCCCGAGATCCTGCGTGCCGAGCCGGCAGGCGGCCGCCAAGCGTTCGGGCAGGTCACCGTCCGGCAGATCGCAGTCAAGGGCCCTGCCCCGCAGGAAGGAGCGAAACGCCGTGCGCGCCGCCATGCCGCAAGGCCACTCACCGTTGGCGCCCTGGCACGTTGCATCCGGTTCGAGAATGTCGATCCCTGCGATGACGACCGTCAGTCCACCCCCTTCCAACCGTCCGGCGGCCGCGGCCACGGGGCGAAAGAACTGCGGTGTTCCCGGAACCGCTGCATCCCGGTTTCCCGACCTGGCGGGCGCTCGCCGCTGCGGCTTGCCGGCAGTCCCCAGGTCACTCAGCGGTTCACGTGGGGGTTCGCGCTCGAGTTGCCCCGGATCGACCACGGGAGGCGCCACGATCTCGGGGGCGATCTGCCTGATGGATCGGCCGCCGCCATCCGTCGCCTGCGCGGACAGGACGGACGACGCCGCGGCCGGCATCGGGAGGGTCGACGTGGCCGACAGCAGCGCGGCTGCGACGAGGTAGGGCCTCAAAGCCACCCTACTGGCTCGCCCAGACGATGCGGGCGATCCACTCGACCTGCGTGACCGGGACGACGCGCGGCGGATGGTCGGGATTGAGCGACAGGAGTTCAACCTGCTTGGACGTCCGCTTGGCGAGCACCTTGGCCGTGACTTCGCCCAAGGTCGTCTTGACGACAACGCGGTCGCCCTTCCGGATCGACGCGCCCGGTTCGACGATCAGGACGTCACCGTCACGATAGAGAGGCAGCATGGAGTCGCCCTGAACGCCCAGCGCATAGGCGGATTCCGACGAACGCTCGGGAATCTCGACGAGATCCCAGCCGTGCCCGTCGGGAAAGCCCGCGTCGTCGAAGAAGCCACCGGCCCCTGCCTGGGCGAAACCGATCAGCGGTACCGAGGAACGTTGCATCGGCAGTGGCCGGTCCAATGAAATCGAGCGTGTCCGCCGCGGCTCCACCAGCGCGATGAACTCGTCGAGGCTGGCTCCGGTCGCCTCCATGATCTTGGCGAGCGATTCCGTCGAGGGCCAGCGAGGGCGCCCATCGGCGGACTGGCGCTTCGACTTGTTGAACGCGGTCGAATCGAGCCCTGCCCGCTTGGCAAGGCCGGACGCGGACAGCGAATAGCGATCGGCGAGCGCGTCTATCGCCGCCCAGACACGGTCATGCGAGAGCATGATGGCTCTCCTCGATCAGGAATATATACCTTGATCGACTTCGTAGCGCCCGCGCGACCGCTTGTCCAGACACCCATCACCCAATGTCGGCTGAATAGGGCTTTCGTCCGGTGGTCAGCGCATGGTCGAGCAGGTCGAGCCGGTCCTGTCCCCAGAACGGCTCGCCGTTCAGGACGTAGGACGGTACGCCGGTCGCGTCGATCGCGATCGCGTCCTGCGTATTCCTGTCCCGGATCTCGGCCACCTCCGCCGACTGGGCCTTCTCTAGCACGACTTTCGGCGTGAACCCCGCCGCCGAAAGCAGGAACGCCAGTGTCGTCTCGTCGGCGATGTTCTGCTCCTGCGCCCACAAGGCAGCGAAGACCTTGCCCATGTAGTCCATCGGATCGCCGCCATCGGCGAGGATCGCGCAGATCGTCAGGTCGGCAAGGGCGGGATTGGTCGGAAAATGCTTCGGCTTGACGTTGATCGGCTTGCCGCGGAATTCTGCGTGGCGCTGGAGTTCGATCAGGCGATAGCGCTGACGAACCGCCGGCCGATCGGCCAGGCCCACCTGCCCGGACACCTTGAACATTTCGCCGAGATTGACCGGCCGCACCTTCAGCGTCGCGCCATGCCGCGCGGCCAGCGCCCGCGCGGCGTCGTGGCCGAGATAGACCCATGGCGAGGCGCAGGTCAGGAAATAGTCGATGGTGGCAGGCATGGGGTTCTCCAAGAATGACGTCGCGGAGGTTAGTTGAGGCGACGGGGAGAAGCGACTCCTTATCCGGTTCCCTTCGCCAGCTTCCGCAGCCCCGCATGCGAGGCCATGAAGATGCGCTCCTCCTCGGAGGGCGGACGTGGCGCAATGCGCGCGCCGAGTTCCTCGACGATGGCGTCGATCGGCACGAAGCGGCGGTTCTTGAAATCGTAGACGCCGGCCGTCGTCATGACGAGCGCCGCCGTCTCGCCATTCTCCAGCACGAAGCGGTGGCGGCCGATCACCTGGGTGTCCTCCCAGGTCTCGACGGTCGAGACGACATCGAAGCGCTTCCACAGCCTGATCTCGCGGACATAGACCGCCTGTAGCCCGCCCATCATCGGCGCCCAGCCGTTCCTGCGGGCAAGGCCGAGCAGCCCGGCACGCAGGAAGATGTCGATGCGGCCGACATCGGCCAGCATCATGTAGCGGGCATTGTTGAGATGCAGGTTCGTGTCCACGTCGGTCGGCAGGCAGCGGAACGACAGCCTGCTTTCCTCGCCCATCCGGTAGGCGCCGCGTCGTCGCGCGGTCGCCACCATCCGGGCCATGCGTCCCCAGACATACATGAACTGCTCCTTGCAATGCGCGACGCGCCCCGCTTCCCCGGCGGCTGCGGGACGGACGAGACGCGCGAACGCACGGTTAGGTGTGTGACGGCAGCCCGTCCCGCGCCTCCCCCTCCCCCTTGTGGGGAGGGGCTAGGGGTGGGGGTCGGCCCGAAGGGCGAACAAAGGCCCCCATCAACGTCCCGGCAGGCACCCCCACCTTTACCCTCCCCACAAGGGGGAGGGGGTGGCCGGCGCCGTGCCAAGCCTCTTGCCGAACGGCGGAGGAAGCCCCGTCGACGCGCGTCACGCCGCCTTCTTCGTCGCCTTGTAGGGGTCGAAGCGGCCGTAGAAGGTCTGGCCTTTCTCCGCCATCTCGGCCAGAAGTTTCGGCGCCTTGTACTGCGGGCCGTACTTCTTCTGCAGCTTCTTTGACAGCGCCACGAACTCCGCCACGCCCATGCCCTCGATGTAGGACAGTGCGCCGCCCGTATAGGGCGCGAAACCGAAGGCGAGGATCGAGCCGACGTCGGCCTCGCGCGGGTCGGTGACGATGCCTTCCTCCATCACGCGGGCGGCCTCCAGCGCGATCGTCACGAGGAAGCGCTGCTTGAGCTCCTCGACGTCGATCCTGTCGGGGTTCTGCTGCTTGTAGAGGTCCTTGAGGCCGGGCCAGAGATGCTTCTTGGCGGGCTTCGCGGGATAGTCGTAGAAGCCCTTGCCGTTCTTGCGGCCGTGGCGGCCGTGCTTGTCGACCATGCTGTTGATCAGCGCGAACTGGTCCTGGTCGACGGCCTTCTCGCCCAGATCCTTGATGGTCTGCTTCATGATCTTCTGCGCGAGGTCGATCGCGGTCTCATCGGTCAGCGCCAGCGGCCCGACCGGCATGCCGGCCATCTTGGCAGAGTTCTCGATCATCGCCGGCGGAACGCCCTCGATCAGCATCTGGAAGGCTTCGGCCATGTAGCGCAGCACGCAGCGATTGACATAGAAGCCGCGCGTGTCGTTGACGACGATCGGCGTCTTCTTGATCGCCCGCACGTAGTCGATGGCGACCGCCAGCGCCTTGTCCTCGGTCTTCTTGCCGAGGATGATCTCGACCAGCATCATCCGGTCGACCGGCGAGAAGAAGTGGATGCCGATGAAATTCTTCGGCCGCGACGAGTTCTTGGCCAGCCCGGTGATCGGGATGGTCGAGGTGTTGGAGGCGAAGATCGCGTCCTTGGCAATCACGGCCTCGGCCTTCTCGGTCACGCCCTTCTTGATCTCCGAATCCTCGAAGACGGCCTCCACGATCAGGTCGCAGCCGTCGAGCTGCGCGTAATCGTCGGTGGGAGTGATCAGCGACAGGAGCTTGTCCTTCTCCTCCGCCGTGGCGCGGCCCTTCTTCACGGCGTCCGTGATCAGGCCTTCCGAATGCGCCTTGCCCTTCTCGGCGGCGGCCATGTCGCGGTCGAGCAGCACGACCGGGATGCCGGCCTTGGCGGTGACGTAGGCGATGCCCGCGCCCATGAAGCCCGCGCCGAGCACGCCGATCTTCTGGAACTTGGTCTCCGGCACACCGGCCGGCCGGCGCGCGCCCTTGTTCAGTTCCTGCAGCGAGATGAACAGCGAGCGGATCATCATCGCCGCCTCGGTCGTCTGCATGATCTCGGTGAAGTAGCGCTGCTCGATCTTCAGCGCGGTGTCGAAGGGCACCAGCAGGCCTTCATAGACGCATTTCAGGATCGCGCTCGCAGCCGGATAGTTGCCGTAGGTCTCGCGGCGCAGGATGGCGATGGCCGGCGGGAAGAGGTTGGCGCCGGCGGCCGAGTAGACGGGACCGCCCGGCAGCTTGAAGCCCTTGACGTCCCACGGCGCGACGGCCTTCAACCCGCCCTTGATCAGGCCCTTGGCCGTCTCGACCAGCGCGTCGGGCGCGGCAATCTCGGTGATCAGGCCCATCTGCTTGGCCTTCTTCGGCGACAGCGACTGGCCGGAGGTGAGCATCTGCAGCGCGCCCTGCGTATCGGTGAGCCTGGGCACCCGCTGCGTGCCGCCGGCACCCGGAAACAGGCCGACCTTCACTTCGGGCAAGCCCATCTTCACCTTGTCGGAATCGGCCGCCACGCGGGCGTGACAGGCGAGCGACAGTTCGAAGGCGCCGCCCATGCAGGTGCCGTTGATGGCCGAGACCCAGGGCTTGCCGCAGGTCTCGAGCTTGCGGAACAGCCAGTTCATCCGGCCGGCACCCTCGAACAGCATCTTGATCGCCGCGTCGGGATCGTTTGCCTTCTCGTCCTTGAACAGCTTCAGCATGCGCTGGAGCATTGTCAGGTCGGCGCCGCCCGAAAAACTGTCCTTGCCGGACGTGACGACGGCGCCCTTGATCGTGTCGTCGGCGACCACCTGGTCGATGATCTCGTCGAGTTCGTTCATCACCTCCTCGGTGAAGACGTTCATCGACTTGCCGGGCATGTCCCAGGTGACGAGGGCGATGCCGTCGGCATCGGTTTCGATTTTGAAGTTGGTGTAGTCAGCCATTGGAGAAATTCCTCCGAAAGAATTCAGGGAAGCTCCCTCACCCGGCTCGCTCCGCTCGCCACCCTCTCCCCGCTGGGGAGAGGAGGTGCAGGCTTCGCGGCCGCTCTCTTCTCCCCACCGGGGAGAAGGTGGCCCGGAGGGCCGGATGAGGGGGCCGTCGAAATCAGACCCGCTCGATGATCGTCGCGGTGCCCATGCCGGCGCCGATGCACAGCGTCACGAGCGCGGTGTTCAGGTCGCGGCGCTCGAGCTCGTCGAGCACCGTGCCGAAGATCATCGCGCCGGTGGCGCCGAGCGGATGGCCCATGGCGATGGCGCCGCCGTTGACGTTCATCTTGTCGTGCGGAATGTCGAAGGCCTGCATGTAGCGCAGCACCACCGAGGCGAAAGCCTCGTTGAGCTCGAACAGGTCGATGTCCGACAGCTTCATCTTGGCGCGCTGGAGCAGCTTCTCGGTCACGTCGACCGGGCCCGTCAGCATGATCGCGGGTTCGGAGCCGATGTTGGTGAAGGCGCGGATGCGCGCGCGCGGCTTCAGCCCCATCGCCTTGCCGCCCTTCTTGGAGCCGAGCAGCACCGCGGCGGCGCCGTCGACGATGCCGGACGAATTGCCGGCGTGGTGGACGTGGTTGATCGCCTCGATCTCGGGATAGCGCTGCACCGCCACCGCGTCGAAGCCGCCCATTTCGCCGGGCATGACGAAGGACGGATTGAGCGAGGCGAGCGACTGCATGTCGGTCGAGGGACGCATGTGCTCGTCATGGGCAAGGATCGTCAGGCCGTTCTGGTCCTTGATCTCGACGACCGAGCTCTTGAACCAGCCCTTTTCCCAGGCCTTGGCGGCGCGCTTCTGGCTTTCCACCGCATAGGCGTCGACGTCGTCACGGCTGAAACCATACTTGGTGGCGATCAGGTCCGCCGAGATGCCCTGCGGCACGAAGTAGGACGGGATGCCGACCGAGGGATCCATGAACCAGGCACCGCCCGACATGCCCATGCCGACGCGCGACATGGATTCCACGCCGCCCGCGATCACGATGTCGTCCGAGCCGCCGGCGATCTTGGCCGCGCCGACATTGATGGCGTCGAGGCCCGACGCACAGAAGCGCGACAGCTGGATGCCGGGCGCCTCGGTGGCGTAGCGCGCCTCGAAGGCGGATGCGCGCGGGATGACCGAGCCCGCCTCGCCGACCGGATCGACGCAGCCGAAGACGATGTCGTCGACCTGGCTCGTGTCGAGCCCGTTGCGATCGCGCACGGCCTCGAGCACCTTGGCGCCGAGCCGCACCGCCGGCACCTCGTGCAGCGATCCGTCCTTCTTGCCGCGACCGCGCGGCGTGCGCACCGCGTCGTAGACATAAGCGTCAGCCATCGGAAGTCTCCTCTTTGGTGCGGCCGCTCACGGGCTGCCGCTGGTTCGTATTCGTCATTCTTGCGGCGGGCTGGCCCCGAAGGCCCTCTGCCTGCCGACAAATCCTCTTCGTCGATCCGGGTCAGGCCCGGACGGGGCGGCTCGTCGCCACCGATATGGGCGCGGCGCGGTGCGCGATCTACCCTTGCGGCTCGACCGTCACCACGGTCGTGACCGAATTGGCGATGAAGCAGGCCTCGTGCGCCTTGTGGTGCAGGTCCACCAGCAGCGCCGCATCCGCCACGACATCGACGGCGGGCCGCAGCGTGACTTTGAGGATGGCCATGCGCCCCTCGGCATTCTTGCCCAGCTCGCCCACGGCGCTATCCCGGTAGGACTGAACGTCGAGCCCGGCGCGCCGTGCGAAATCGAGAAACCAGAGCATGTGGCAGGAGGCCAGCGAGGCGACGAACATCTCCTCGGGGTCGACCGCCATTTCCGACGAGAACTGCGCCGGCACGTTCTGCGGCGCGCCCGACGCCTGGATCGTCGTGCCGCCGTCGAAGGCGATCTCGTGCACGCGGGTGTAGCGGCCCAGCGTGAAGTGGTCGTCCTCGTCCTGCTTCCATCTGATCGTGGCGGTGTGCTCGGACATGACGCTTACAGCCCCCGCGCGATCAAAAGCTTCATTATCTCGTTGGTGCCGCCATAGATGCGCTGCACCCGGGCGTCGCGCCACATGCGCGCGATGGCGTACTCGTTCATGAAGCCGTAGCCGCCATGCAGCTGCACGCACTCGTCCATCACCTTGCCCTGGAGGTCCGACAGCCAGTACTTGGCCATCGAGGCGGTCGACGGGTCGAGGCCGCCGGCGACGTGGCGGGCCACGCAGTCATTGTAGAAGACGCGGCCGACGGTCGCCTCGGTCTTCAGCTCGGCGAGCTTGAACTGGGTGTTCTGGAAGTCGATGACCGCCTTGCCGAAGGCCTTGCGCTCCTTGACGTAGTCGATGGTCAGCGCCAGCGCCTTCTCGACCGCCGCGATCGCCGTGCCGCCGATCTGGAGGCGCTCCTGCGGCAATTGCTGCATCAGCTGGACGAAGCCCTGCCCTTCCTCGGTACCGAGCAGGTTCGAGGTCGGCACGCGCACGTCGTCGAAGAACAGTTCCGACGTGTCGTTCGACTTCAGCCCGACCTTGTCGAGGTTGCGGCCGCGGCGGAAGCCCTCGACCTCGTCGGTTTCGATGACGATCAGCGAGGTCCCCTTGGCGCCCCGGGCTGGGTCGGTCTTGGTGACGACGACGATCAGGTTGGCGAGCTGACCGTTGGTGATGAAGGTCTTGGAGCCGTTGATGCGATAGTGGTTGCCGTCCTTCTCCGCCCGGGTCTTGATGCCCTGGAGATCGGAGCCCGCGCCCGGCTCGGTCATGGCGATGGCGCCGATGAGTTCGCCGGTCGCCATCCTCGGCAGCCACTTCCTCTTCTGCTCTTCCGAGCCGTAGTGGAGGATGTAGGGCGCCACGATCGAGTTGTGCAGCGCGATCCCGAAGCCGTCGACGCCGACATGGCTGATCGCCTCGATGATCGCGCTCTCATGCGCATAGGTGCCGCCCGACCCACCATACTCTTCCGGCATCGAGGCGCAGAGAAGGCCGTTCTCGCCGGCCTTTTTCCAGCTTTCGCGGTCGAAGATCTCGGCCTTCTCGAATTCCTCGTAGCGGGGCGCGATCTCGGCCTCGAGGAACTTCGTCGCCATGTCGTAGAGCATCGCCACGTCCTCGCCGGCCCAGGCGGGCTGCGGCAAGCCGAGAACGGATGCGGGGCTGGTGGTCATGCAGGTCTCCTCCTCGCGGACGTCGGCGAAAACGTTCAAGTGTGAACATTATCGCTCTTGTGAAGGCCCTGCGCAAGCGGGGCGTTCATCGATACCGCGCCCTGCTACGGCAGGACGCGGTCGCGTCGACCGTTTTAGAACGCCTCGGCCGGCAGCGCCATCATCGTCTCGGCGCCCGTCGACAGGCGGGCAAGATGCGCCGACGTTTCCGGCATCACACGCTCCATGTAGTAGCGCGCCGTCACCAGCTTCGTCTCGTAGAAGGCCGAGGAGCCGTTGGCGCCGGCGGCGAGCTTGGCCTGCGCAGTCTTGGCCATCTGGCCCCACATGTACCCGAGCGCGACGAGACCGAAGAGATGCATGTAGTCGGTCGAGGCCGCACCCGCATTGTCGGGGTTGGACAGGCCGTTCTGCACCAGCCACATGGTCGCCGCCTGCAGGTCGTTGAGGCCCTTCTTGAGCGGCTTGGTCAGCGGCGCCATCTTCTCGTTCGAGCGGTTTTCCTCGCAGAAGTCGCCGACCTCCTTGAAGAAGGCCTGCACCGCGCGGCCGCCATTGGCGCCGAGCTTGCGACCAACGAGATCGAGCGCCTGGATGCCGTTGGCGCCTTCGTAGATCATGGCGATGCGGGCATCGCGCACGAACTGGCTCATGCCCCATTCCTCGATATAGCCGTGGCCGCCATAGACCTGCTGCGCCATCACGGCGTGCTCGAAGCCCTTGTCGGTCAGAACGCCCTTGATGATGGGCGTCATCAGGCCCATGTGGTCGTCCGCCTGCTGGCGCTCCGCCTCATCGCCCGAACGGTGCGCCACGTCCGACTTGATCGCGGTCCACAGGATCAGCGCGCGGCCGGCCTCGTTGAAGGCCTTCATCGTCATCAGCTTGCGGCGGATGTCGGGGTGGACGATGATCGGATCCGCCTTCTTGTCCTTGTCCTTCGCGCCAGTCAGCGACCGGCCCTGGATTCGCTCGCGGGCATAGTTGGCGGCGTTCTGGTAGGCGATTTCGGAAACTGAGAGGCCCTGCAGACCAACGCCGAGGCGAGCCTCGTTCATCATCACGAACATGGCCTTCAGGCCGCCGTTCTCGGCGCCGATCAGATGGCCGATCGCCTCGTCGTAATTCATGACGCAGGTGGCGTTGCCGTGGATGCCCATCTTCTCCTCGATGGAGCCGCAGGACACGCCGTTCCCCTCGCCCGGATTGCCGTCGGCATCGAGCTTGAACTTCGGAACGATGAACAGCGAGATGCCCTTCACGCCTTCCGGCGCGCCCTCGATGCGAGCAAGGACGAGGTGGATGATGTTCTCGGCCATGTCATGGTCGCCGGCCGAGATGAAGATCTTCTGGCCGGAGATCTTGTAGGAACCGTCGCCGGCCGGAACCGCCTTGGTGCGCAGAAGGCCGAGATCGGTGCCGCAATGCGGCTCCGTCAGGTTCATCGTGCCGGTCCACACGCCTTCGGCCATCTTCGGGACGAAGGTCTGCTTCTGCTCTTCCGAACCATGAGCCAGGATGGCAGCGATCGCGCCTTGGGTCAGCCCGGGATACATCATCAGAGCCATGTTGGCCGATGAGAGAAATTCGCCGACCGCCGAATGCACCGTGTATGGAAGGCCCTGCCCACCATACTCGGCCGGAACGGCGAGCGACATCCAGCCGCCCTCGCAATATTGCTGGAAGGCCTCCTTGAAGCCCTTCGGCGTGGTGATGGAACCGTCCTCGTGGCGAACGCAGCCTTCCTGGTCGCCCGAGAGGTTCAGCGGATGCATGACGTTTTCGGCGAGCTTCGCGCCTTCCGCCAGAATTGCCTCCAGCACGTCGGGCGTGGCGTCCGAAAATCCGGGAAGGTTGGAATAGCGCTCGTAGCCGAGCACTTCGTTGAGAACGAACAGCGTGTCCTTTACCGGAGCGCGGTAGCTGGGCATGGTATCCTCCAGAATAGAGTCAGGGGCGCCCACACGCACGGGAAGGCGTCCAATCTCGCTGGGCCGTGACGTATCAAATATTGACGTTTGCGTAAACGTCAATTCCACATCGGCATCTTTATTTTTTCCCACCCGGACGCAAAACGGCGACCCGAAGGCCGCCGTTGGAAGGTCGCAGTAACCAGGAAGACGATGCCGCAAACCGCGACAATCAGGCAGCCGACTGGCGCTGCCGCTCCTCGAGCGTCCCGCGAACCACCTCCATGGCGGCGCGGAGCTGGGAGATGGCATCCTCGATCGACTCGCGCTGCTTCTCCAGGCGCGAAAGCTGCTTCTCCGACTTTTCGAGCGCGACGCGCAGCTGCTTGGCGTTGGTCCCCTGAGGATCGTAGAGGTCCATCATCTGCTTCACCTCGCGCAGCGAGAAGCCGACGTTGCGGCCAAGCAGGATGAGCCGCAGCCGGGCGCGCTCGCGCCGCGAGTACAGGCGCATGCTGCCCTCACGCTTGGGCTGCAGCAGCCCCTTGTCCTCATAGAAGCGCAGGGTCCGCAGCGAGACGTCGAACTCCTTGGCCATGTCCCCGATCCGCATCAGATCGTCGTCGGACTCGCAAAAGGCATCGGATGCATTGGTCATGGCCTCGATGGCCGAGACGGACTTCATCATGATCAGTGGTTCCTTCGGCGTGTCCGGCCCATGGCTCGGCGCACGCAAATCGGGGCCCTTGGGGCCAGTTTTTCTTCTTTGTTCAGATAGCCTGAAACAACGGCCTCAAAGCACGCACAGGCGTATGGCCACTCAGCATGGCGCGCACATAGTAGCCCTTGCGAATGAACGCAATTCAAGTTTGGACACAAACTGTTTCAAACCGAAACAGGGTAGCGCCGCTTTGGGCCGAGCCCACGACCTTCGGTGCGCGAAAACTTAAGGTTGGTTAACGGCTTGTTTACCACGTTGGGGGAATGGTTGGGCGTCGATTTTCCCGTAGGTATCCTGTCTCGCGTTCCTCACGGCCGTTTGCACCGAAAAGAGGGCTGGGCGCGATGTTCACCGAAGCGACTGATGCCTGCGCAGGATCGATGGCGGCGCCGACGCTGCAAGTCGGTCGCTGGACGCCGGGGCAGGTCTCGGGAAATCCATACGAACAGGCGTTTCGATGAGCAACAACCGGTCCTTTCTCGATACTTTGAATGCGGGTCGACAGCGCCGGACGCACGCGTCGCTGGACGACCTGAATCGCACCCTGGAGGACCTCGAAAACCGCTTCGGTTCCATGCAGCAGGGCCGTGCCGGCCCCGATGGCGCGGATCGGCGCGCCCGTCGCCTGGCAGACACGGTGCCCGCGCGCGAGCCACGAGCCGACCGCGTCTTGACGTCGCCCCCCCCTGAACGGCGCTCGGCCGAAGCGTCGACGCTTGCCAGGAAGGCGGACGACAACGCTGCGGCGATCGGCTCGCTGCGGCGCGAGATCGAACGCTCAAGGCAGCAGGCAGCAGGCGTGGGTTCACTCTCGGGCCTGTCCGAAGAGCTGAAGGCCCTGCGCGAGGACATGCGGCTGCATATGTCCACCGGCATGCGCCAGGAGTTCGACGCGTTGCGCGACGATCTCGGCCGCACCGCCGTCCAGCCGCAAACGGCTGCCGAAGGCCGAGAACTCGCGGCGGAGATGGAGCGTCTTTCGAGCGCCATCAACTCGATGGCGAGCCGCAGCGATGATCGCGGCCTGGAGATGCTTCGTTCCGAAATGGAGCAGGTGCGCGCAACGCTGGCCGAACTGGCTCGCGAGGATACTGTCCGTTCGATCGACGATCGCTGGTCGCAGTTCGAGAAACGCGCGGGCATTCGAAACGTCCCGGACCCGGCCATCCATGCCCTGACCCAGCGACTGGAGCAGATCGGCGAAGCAATCGGCAATCTGCCTGATTCGCGCGCCTTGCGGTCGCTGGACGAGAAAGTGCGCACGCTGGCCACCGCCGTCGACCACTTTTCGCACCAGTCCACCACCCCGGTCCATTCATTCGAGACCATCGAGCAGCGGCTCGACGAAATCTCGCGGGCGATCGTGGCGTCGACCGTTTCCGGCCGTTCCATGCCGGCAGAGCCCTTCGAGCGCATCGAGGCCCGCATCTCGGCGCTGGCCCAGCAGATCGACGACATGTCGTCCGAGGGCGTCGCCGGAGAGCTTCTCGACCGAATGAGCGGCTTGTCGCAGCGCGTCGAAGACATCGCGATCCAGGCAGCGCTTCCCGAAAAGGCGATCGAGCGCCTCGGGCGCCAGATCGGCATCATCTACGACCGGCTGGAGAACGAATCGTCCGGCGCCGAGCGCGAGCGAATCCTCGACAGCCTGGAGCGGCGCTTTGCCGAGATCGCGGCGCTGTTCGAGGAACGGCAGGAGCGCGCCACCGTGCAGGGCCAAGCGCTGATGCGTGACCTGGATCGCCGTCTGGAAGAGATGGCCGACCGTTTCCAGGCAGGCGGCGGCGGTTTGGATGTCGCCTTGCTTCACGCCCTGGACGAAAAATTCGCCGATCTGTCCAATCGGATCGACAGCGCTCGGGGCGAGAGGACCGATGCCCGACTGCTCGACGCGTTCGAGAGCCGTCTCGAGAGCATCGCCAGCCGCCTCGACGAGTCCGTCCGTCGCGCCGGTGATCCCGACCCGATCCTGTTACAGGCGCTCGACGAGCGGTTCGCAGATCTGTCCGATCGCATTGACGGCCGCGCCGACGCGGGAAACGTCTCCGCGCTTCGCGCGCTGGAAGAGCGGCTGGAGACCATTGCCGCCCGGATGGAGGACACGTCGAGGCAGGTCGCCGACATCGATCCGCATTTGATCCTGGGGCTCGAGAAGCAGTTGGCCGGGCTGACCGCCCATTTGTCGCGGCCAAATGCCAACGCGGCCGAGCTGGAGGATATCGCGCCTCGCCTCGATAGCATCGAGCGTTCGCTCTTCGACCAACGCGACGCGATCGTGGCGGCCGCGCAGGACGCGGCGCAGCGCGCCGTGGTCTCTCTGCGCGCCAGCGGCATCGACGACGAGGACGCGGGCGCGCTCGCGGAGGAACTGCGCACGCTGGAGACGCTCGCCCGGAAGTCCGACGAACGCAACAGCCGCACCTTCGAGGCTATCCACGACACGCTGCTGAAAGTCGTCGACCGGCTCGCCTCGCTGGAAATCCGCAACGCCGACATCGCCACGGCCTATCGCAGCCGCATCGACGCGGACGCCGTGCCGTCTCTCGCGCCGCATTCGGACGAGATGCCGCTGGCCATGTCTTCGGCTGCGTTATCGGCTTCCACCACCCTGTCGGGTGTGGCGTCCGCCATCGCTCCAGCGCTCCGCCAGCAACCGCCGCACGTCGCCGCCAAGGCTGCAGCGCAGGCCGCCGCGGCATCCTCCGGTGAAGCGGACCAGCCCGCATCGCCGAAGAAATCTCTCCTCGGTGGTTTTGCCCGCGCCTTCTCCGGACGTAAGGAGGCCAAGGCCGACCCGACGACGCAGCAGGAGCCGACACTGCCGGGAATGCCCGAGCCGCGGCTCGACGACCCGCTGGAGAGCGCGGTCATCGATCAGCCGCTGGAGCCGGGATCCGGCGCGCCAGACCTCAACGCCATCATGCGGCGCGTGCGCGACGAACGCGGAACCGCCGCTCCAAGCACCCCGGACGCGGGCGCGACCGGAAAGGCCGACTTCATCGCGGCCGCCCGGCGCGCTGCGCAGGCAGCCGCGGCGGAAGCGCAGAGTTTCCGCCAGTCGGATGGACCGGATGGCGGCAAGCGAAAGTTCAGCGCCTCCGAGTTCCTGCGCGCCAAGCGCAAGCCGATCCTGATGGCCGCCGCGGCGATCATGATGGCGCTCGCCGGCCTGCAACTCGGCAAGGCCTTCTTCAACGACGCCGTGCAGCTTGCCGACAAGTCGGCCGCGCCGGTCGCCTCCGATGCCTCGTTCGTGGCATCGGCACCGCCGGCCGACCTCTCGTTGCAGAGCGACCAGCCCGACGCGTCGGAAACGAGGACGATCCGTGCCGTCGACAAGCCCGCCCAGCCGATCGCGGAAGCATCGGCCGTCGCTGCACCCCTGCCGGCCATGCCGGAGCCAGACGATGTCGCAATGGACGAAACCGGTTCCGGCGATTTCGAGGCGACTGAGGTTGAGAGCGGCGACGACAGCGGCGAGCTTGCCTCGCTCGGCTTCGAGGCCGCTCCGATCGAGGCCGGACCGATCGCGCTCCGCGAGGCCGCCGATGCGGGGGATCCCAGAGCCATCTTCGAGATCGGAAATCGCTACGACGCAGGTCGCGGCGTCACCGCCGACCGGGCCATCGCGGCGACATGGTACGAGCGCGCCGCCGAGCAGGGCTTTGCGCCGGCCCAGTACCGGATCGGCAATTTTTACGAGAAGGGGATCGGCGTCGCGCGCGACGTCTCGAAAGCCAAGACGTGGTACCAGCTCGCGGCAGCCCAGGGCAACGCCAGCGCCATGCACAACCTGGCCGTTCTCTTCGCCATGGGCACCGACGGGGCCGTGGACAATGATTCCGCAGCGCGCTGGTTCGTCAAGGCCGCGGAACTCGGCGTGAAGGACAGCCAGTACAATCTCGGCATCCTGTCGGCGAAAGGTCTCGGCGTCCCGCAGAGCCTGGAGGAGTCCTACAAGTGGTTCGCCCTGCTCGCGAAGGACGGCGACAAGGACGCCGCCGCCAAGCGCGACGAGGTCGCCAACGCGCTGCGTCCAGAACAGCTTGCCAGGGCGCGCGCCGCCACCGAACTGTGGAAGCCGAAGCCGCTCGCCGAAGACGCCAATGTCGTCGACATCCCGGACCCCTGGCAGGAAAGCCAAGGCACGACGGCCAGCATCGACATGACGAAGGCCGTCATGACCATCCAGCTGATCCTGAACAAGAACGGGTATGACGCGGGCTCCGCCGACGGGGTCATGGGCAGCCGGACGAAAAGCGCCATCATGGCCTTCCAGCGGGACAACGGGCTGGCCCCCACCGGGGAAGTGAACGACGAGCTCGTCAGGATCCTGCTTGCCAAAAAGTGAAGCGGGCCGCTCCGCCGCGGCTTTGCCGCCGCCACCGGCAGACATGTCGCAAACAGCACAGCGGCCTGCGCGAATGATGTTTGACTCCGCCATTTTCCGGGCGCAACAAGCCCTTAATGATCCATGTGTTAGGCTCGTTCGGGTCGGGGCCGTTGCCGTGCGCAACATAGTTGAGTTGGACAGGTGGGCATTTATCTTCCCATCGCGGAAATGTCGGTCAATCTGTTCGTTCTCCTTGCGATGGGAGCGGCGGTCGGGTTCCTGTCTGGCATGTTCGGCGTCGGCGGCGGCTTCCTGATCACGCCCCTGCTGATCTTCTACAATATCCCCCCCGCAATTGCCGTCGCCACGGGCGCGAACCAGGTCATCGCCTCGTCCTTTTCCGGCGCGCTCGCTCACTTCAAGCGCGGAACCATCGACTTCAAGCTCGGGACTGTGCTGCTCGTCGGCGGCATTTTCGGTTCCTCGTTCGGCGTCTGGGTGTTCAAGCTGCTGCGCCAGCTGGGCCAGCTCGATCTCTTCGTCTCCCTTCTCTATGTCGGCCTGCTCGGCACGGTCGGCGCGCTGATGCTCATCGAAAGCGTCAACGCGCTTCGCGCCGCGCGCAAGGGCGACACGACCGGCCTGCGCAGGCCTGGCCAGCACAACTGGATTCACAAGCTGCCGCTGAAGATGCGTTTCCGCGCGTCCAAGCTCTTCGTCAGCGTCATCCCCGTGCTGGTGCTCGGCGCCGCCATCGGCTTCCTGGCGTCGATCATGGGCGTCGGCGGCGGCTTCATCATGGTTCCCGCCATGATCTACCTGCTCAAGGTTCCGACCAACGTCGTCATCGGCACCTCGCTGTTCCAGATCATCTTCACCTCGGCCTATACGACCATCATCCACTCGGCCACGAACCACACCGTCGACGTCGTGCTGGCGCTCGCCTTGATGGTCGGCGGGGTGGCCGGCGCGCAATATGGCGCGAAGGCGGGGCAGAAGCTTCGCGGCGAACAGTTGCGTGCGCTGCTGGCCCTGCTGGTCCTGGCCGTGGCCGTGCGCCTGGCGCTCGATCTCTTCATCCAGCCGCCGAGCGTCTATTCGCTCTCGCCCCTCGTGGTGTTCTGAGCCATGGCGATGCGGCGAACCGCACTCGCGGCAACCCTCTTCCTCTTCGGCAGCCTTGCCGCAGCAGCCCAGGGACCGGTTCCAGGACCGGCGGCGCCGACCGCGCCCACGCCCGGGACCCCCGCCCCGCAGCAAACGCCCGCGACCATCACGGAAAGCATCCAGATCGGCCTTTCCACCGATCGCATCTCGATCACCTCGGATTTTTCCGGCGCCGACCTGACGATCTTCGGTGCACTCGACAACGCCGACCCGTTGGTTTACCGGCAAGGCCGTTACGATGTCATCGTGGTGCTCGAGGGCCCGATGCGTCCCGCGGTGGTACGCAAGAAGAAGCGCATCCTCGGCGTCTGGCTCAATGCCGATTCCGAAACCTTTGCCAGCGCGCCGGCCTCCTATTCGGTCGCCACGACCCGCGCCCTCCAGGACATCACCGACCAGAACAACTTCCGCCAGTTGGCGCTCGGCACCGAGAACATCTACATCGCCCCGATGGACCGGACCGGCGACCGGGCCAAGATCGCCGAGTTCGAGGCCGCGCTTCGCAGCCTCAAGCGCACCAGCGGCCTGTACTCCGAAAACATCGGCGGGGTGCATTTTTTGACGCAGAGCCTTTTCCGCGCCTCGCTGAGGCTGGCGCCGAACGTACCCGTCGGAACGCACAAGGCGCGCGCCTTCCTGTTCAAGAACGGCATCTTCATGAAGGAGAATTCGGCCCAGCTTGCGATCCAGAAGGCCGGTTTCGAACAGACGCTGTTCCGCTTCGCCAACAATCATGGCTTCGCCTACGGCGTGCTCTCGGTGCTTCTCGCCATCGTGACCGGCTGGCTGGGCCGGGTGATCTTCAGGCGCGACTGAGATGGACGAGCGATCCGCCAAACATGTCGAGCAGGAGGCGCGCACCGAAAGCACGGCCCGCTTCCTTGCGCTGTTCGGCTTCGTGCCCATCCTCGTCCTCGTGCTGTGGCTGACGGGGATCGACGCCGAGCACGAAGCGAGAGACGCCACGCTGGCGCTTCTGAAGAGCTACTGCGCCATCATCCTGTCCTTCCTGGGCGGAATCCGCTGGGGGCTGGGCATGGTCTTCGGCAAGGGCGGCACCCCCCGCGATCTGGTGGCAAGCTGCATACCGCCGCTCGTCGGCTGGGGCGCGTTCTTCGCGCCAGAGCCCTACACCTTCGGCCTGTTCGCGGCCGCCTTCGCCGCACAGGGCGCCTGGGACAATTTCGCCGTCCACGCCAGGGTGGCGCCGCGCTGGTACGGCCGGCTGCGGATCCTGCTCACCGTCCTGGTCGCGGCATCCATGATGCTGGCCTTCGTCGCGACCGCCTGAGCCTCAGCCAGGTGACAGCATCTTCCCGTCGACTGGATAGACCTTTCCAGTGCCGAGCATGTAGGCCCGGAATGCATTCCATTCGAAGAGCCGCAGAAAGGCGCGATCGCGCACGTTGAGCACGCCGGTGAGCGCCCCGAAGGCCGGCATGACGAGCCTGCGGCCGTCGGTCGCGAAGCAGGGCCGGCGCACCGAGCGCCCCCGACGGACGATGCGGGCGCCAGGGTGCAGGTGTCCGGCGACCTCGCCGTCGCAGGCGCGCGCGGCCGGCTCGTGCCGGAACAGCAGGTTGCCGACGGCGATTTCGCTCACGGTGCGGCCGGGCAGCCCGGCGGGAGGCTCGGGATCGTGATTGCCCACGATCCAGAACCAGTCGCGGCCGCTCATGATCGCGCCGAGCCGCTGGCGGAACGGCTCGGGCATGTGGCGGGCCCCGACGACGTCATGAAAGGAATCGCCGAGGCTGATGACCGCCGCCGGATCATAAGCCTCGACCACGCGAGCCAGCCGGTCGAGCGTCGCGGCCGTATCGTAGGGCGGCATCATGACGCCGCGCCGCGCGAACGCCGCCCCCTTCTCCAGATGCAGGTCCGAGACCACGAGTAGACCATGGGCAGGAAGAAACAGCGCGCCTGCGGGATCGCAAAGTGCGGCCTCGCCTGCGACGGACACATACGCCGCGCCGCCTTCGATGCGTGTCGCGATGGTCATGGCGTCTCGCCGGTCATCGTTGGCCCGCAGCCTCCTCGATCAATTCGTCGGCCACTTCGGCCAGCAGCATGTCGCTCGTCTCGCCGTTCACCGACTCCTTGCCGATCTCCAGCATGATCGGAACGGCGAGCGGGGAAATCCGATCGAGGGCCTTATGTCTGATTCGCCCCTTGATCCGCGACAACATATCCGACAGCCGCGCCACGTCGAGCAGCCCGGTCGCCGCGTCCGCGCGCGTCGCCTGCATGAGGATGTGGTCGGGCTCGTGGCTGCGCAGGACATCGTAGATCAGGTCGGCCGAGACCGTCACCTGCCGGCCCGTCTTCTCCTGACCCGGGTACCGCTTCTCGATCAGCCCGGCAATCACCGCGCAGTTGCGGAAGGTGCGCTTGAGGAGCCAGCTTTCGGCCAGCCACGCGTCGAGATCGTCGCCCAGCATGTCCTCGTCGAAGAGCGCGGCAAGCGGCGCCGCGCCCGATGTCGCCATGGCGCCCATGTCGCTCAGACCCCAGATCGCCAGCGCATAGTCGCTCGCCACGAAGCCGAGCGGCCGCGCCCCGGCCCGTTCCAGTCGCCGTGTCAGCAGCATGCCGAGGGTCTGATGCGCAAGCCGTCCCTCGAATGGATAGGCGACCATGTAGAAGCGCTGCCCGCGCGGGAAGGTCTCGACCAGCAACTGGTCGCGTTTCGGCAAGGCCGACACGTCGCGCTGCAGCCGCAGCCAGTCCGATACCTGGTCGGGCAGCGCCTGCCAGCGCGCGGGATCCGCCAGCATCGCCCGCACCTGCTCGGCGAGATAGGTCGACAGCGGGAACTTGCCGCCCGCGTAGGAGGGCACCATCGCGTCGGTTCCGGCCGCGTTCGACACGAAGGCCTCGCTCTCGCGGATTCCCTCGAAGCGCAACACCCGGCCGGAGAACATGAAGGTGTCGCCCGGCGCGAGCGTCTCGAGGAAATACTCCTCGACCTTGCCCAGCACCGCGCCGCCGCGCCCCCCTGCCGACCCGCGACCCGACCGGACGTAACGCACGTTGAGCATCGGCGCCTCGATGATGGTTCCGACGTTGAGCCTGTACTGCTGCGCAACCCGCGGATGGCTGACGCGCCACAGCCCCTCCTTCGTCTGCCTTATGCGGGCATAGCGCTCGTAGGTCTTGAGCGCGTAGCCGCCGGTCGCGACGAACTGGACGATCCGGTCGAATATCTCGCGATCGAGCAGCGCGTAGGGTGCGGCCGTACGCACCTCATCGTAGAGTGCGTCGGCGGCGAACGGCTCGGCGCAGGCGCAGCCCAGCACGTGCTGGGCCAGCACGTCGAGCGCCCCGTCGAGAAGCGGCGGCGTGTCCTGCGCGCCGAGATAGTTGGCCTCGATCGCGGCGCGGCACTCCATGACCTCGAAGCGGTTGGCCGGCACGAGGATCGCTTTCGAAGGCTCGTCCATGCGGTGGTTGGAGCGGCCGATGCGCTGGGCGAGACGGCTTGCTCCCTTCGGCGCGCCGACGTGAACCACGAGGTCGACGTCGCCCCAGTCGATGCCGAGATCGAGCGTCGAGGTCGCCACGATGGCCCGGAGCGCATTGCTCTCCATCGCCTTTTCGACCCGGCGCCGCTGAGCCACGTCGAGCGAGCCGTGGTGCAACGCGATCGGCAGGTTGTCCTCGTTGATGCGCCACAGTTCCTGGAACAGCAGTTCGGCCTGGCTTCGCGTGTTGACGAAGAGGAGCGTCGTCTTGTGCTTGCGGATCTCCTCGTAGACCTCGGGCATGGCGTGGCGCGCCGAATGGCCGGCCCAGGGCACGCGCTCGCGCGATTCCAGGATCGAGATCTGCGGCTTTGCGCCGCCAGCCACCGTAATCAGGTCGGCCATCGCGCCCGGCGGGTTCTGGGGCACCAGCCAGCGGCGCAGCGCGTCGGGTTCGGCGACCGTGGCCGACAGGCCGATCGACTGAAGACCCGGCACCAGCGCACGCAGCCTTGCCAGCCCGAGCGAGAGCAGGTGTCCGCGCTTCGAGGTCACCAGCGAATGCAGCTCGTCGAGCACGACGTAGCGCAGCCCCGAGAAGAACCGCGCGGCATCCTTTGAAGCGATCAGCAATGCCAGTTGCTCGGGCGTCGTCAGCAGGATGTCGGGCGGCGACAGCTTCTGGCGCTGGCGCTTGTGGGCGGGCGTGTCACCGGTGCGGGTCTCCATCGTCACCGGCAGGCCGATGCCCTCGACGGGCTTGGTCAAATTGCGCTCGATGTCGACCGCCAAAGCTTTCAGCGGCGAGATGTAGAGCGTGTGAACGCCCCGCTGCGCCTCGCCCGGCCGTCGCTTGCCGCGCAGGGCGAGGTCGACCAGCGACGGAAGGAACCCCGCGAGCGTCTTGCCGGCGCCGGTCGGCGCGATCAGCAGCACCGAGGCACCGCCTTGCGCCAGCGCGAGCAGATCGAGTTGATGCGCGCGCGGTGCCCAGCCGCGCTCGGCAAACCAGCGCAGGAACGGCTCTGGCAGGCGCGGGCCGGCGGGGTCCGGCGAAAAGGCGGGCTGGTCTGTCACGACGGACAGAACTAAAGCAGAACAGGAGTGGAGGGAAGAGCTACGATGCCAACGGCAACATGGTCTCTGACGGGGCGCGGACGCTCGCCTGGGATGCGGCCAACCGGCTGGCGGAGGTCACGGCCGGAGGCGCAGCAGGTCCCGCACGGACGGGCAACCACGGCGGAGGGGACGTCAGCGAAACCGGCCTCACGACCTCGAAAGCCCCGGTGTGGTCCTTCCCGCCGGCTGCCGGGACGGGTCCGTCGGGTTCCATGATCTCGCGCGGACCTCGCCGCATTAACCAGTCTCGTCGCTGTTCTGCCTTGCTTCTTTACGCTCTCCGATCGGCGGCGCTATGGGAGTTCGTCGAAGGAGAATTTTCGATGCACGTTCGCGCTTTTGTTGCAGCTCTGTCGCTCGCCTGTCTGACCGCCACTCCAGCACTGTCCGCCGATCGGGAGGGGTGGCATGACATGACGCAATCGAGCGCACTCGATGCGACCAAGGACATCATGCTCGAGAAGCTGGTTGGCGACACGCTGGATGTCGAAGCAATCAAATCCCATCCCAATGGCTACAACCTGTTCGTCACAGAGATCGATCTGAACGGCGACGGTGCATATGAATATGTCTGGAAGCTGATGTCCGAAGTCTACTGCGACCAGGCAAACTGCCTCCTGCATGGTGTATCGGATCCAGACTTTCGCATGCTCACGGCAGGGCCCATCAGGGAATCTCTGATCGCCTATCGCAATGACGGGTCGGGCGGCTGGCGCGATCTGCTGTCCTGGGGTTCGAAGGTCCATCGCTGGAACGGGACGAGCTATGAAGTGGCTGGACAATTCGCGTTCAAAACGCCCGCCACGCGAGAAGATCACCTGACGGAGAAAACCGAACTCCAGGGGCCTTGGTGGACGGGAGAGTTCAAGGTGCCCGGCTTCTCCGTCGCCGATGCCAGCGGCATCACGGCCACTCGCAACGCCTTCATCTTCTATTGCCGCGAGGATCGCCCCCGCGTCCTGATAATGGGGCAGGTCGCGCCGCGCGAAAACCAGTTGGCGTATCTCACGACCGGTTTGCGGTCATTTTATTCTCGTTATGAAAGAACAGAGGAGGGTGACCTCGAGATCGATCTGAGCGCTGATGCCGGAAGAGCGATCCTGGACCTGCAATATCCGATCTACATTCAACTCGGACGGTCGACCTGGTCGCTGTCTGTAGAGGGCGCGCGCAACGCGCTTTCATCGGCGATCGAAGGATGCTCGTCCCCGGCTTCGCCGCCTATCATGGCAGAGGTCACCACCCTCGTCATCAATGCATCCCGCAGCTTGATCGAGACGATCGATCGATCGATCGCCCTGGGCGGCCAGGGGTTGACGCGGGATCAGGCAGCGGCAACCATCCTCGCGGAATGGGCTGCCGCGCAGCGGGTCGCTGCCTCGCCATTGCCAGGTCAGGCGCCCAACGCCACGACCGGGCAGCCAACAGTCGCGCCGGACGCTCGATAGGCGAGCTTTTCGCGGCGGGCCGACGAGCCCGTACGCAAGACATGTGGCGGCAGCGGCGAAATCGACGCGTCGGACCTTGCCGAGGTCCCTCACGAAGGACGAGCACGCTGTCCAGAAACGTGCGTCAGTTCGGCAGCGCAGCCAGCCCCTCGTCCGGCAATGCCGCATCCTCGCTGACCGGCGTCGAGAGAACGTCCCCCCTGCCCTTCCGCGCCACCACGATCAGTCCCTCGATCGGCTCGCCGCGATCCATGCGGATCGTATGAGCGCGGAGGGAGATGATCGTGAAGCCGGCGGCGGCGAGCAGATCGCGCAGGGGGGCTTCGGAATGGGCGTAGCGGCGCGAAGCGAGCAGGACCATCGGCTCGGGACCATCATGTCGCTCGACCGAGAAGGCGAACAGGCCGGATTCCGGGAGCATTGTGGCGACGGCGGCGACGATGCGCTCCAGCGCCCCCACGTACAGAAAAACGTCGGCCGCCACCACGAGGTCGGCGCGCGCCGCGCCCGGCGCGCCGCCCTGCAACGCCTTTCCAAAGGCCTCCGGATCGAAGGTCTGCAGATCCTGGCGCGAAAGCCGATCGTAGATCCGCTTGCCTTCGGCCTTCTTCAGCATGCCGGCCGAAATGTCGATACCGTCGAGAAAGCTTGCCGCGTGGCGCAGCCGCTCCCCCATCAGGCCGGTGCCGCAGCCAAGGTCGACCACGTGGGCGAAGGCGCGTGCGCCAGCCGCTTCGAGCGCCTCGGCGATGAGGTCCGGGACGCGATAGGCAAGACGCTCCACCAGCGACTTGTCGAACCGGTCGGCATACTGGTCGAACAAGGTCTCGACGAAAGCGCTGGGGGGCGCGTCGATGGCGTGGGCAGCGCCCAGCAGTCCGAGTTTCAGGCTGGCGCCAAGCCGGTCGGCCGGATCGAGCCGCAGCGCCTCGGCAAAGGCATCGGCCGCCGCCGCCCGCTCGCCGGCCGCCTCGCGCATCTCGCCCAATCGAAACCAACCGGCCGCCCAGGTCGGCACGAGGCCGAGCGTATCCGCCAGGAGGTCGGCGGCCGCGGCCATCGCACCATCCGCAAACACCATTTCGGCATAGTCGGCACGCCGATCCGCCGTCAGGTCGCCCGAGGACAATTGTATCGATGCCATGAGAGTTATCCACAGCCCGCGAAAAACGGGCGGGCGGCGGCTTATCCATCAACACGGCCCGGGTTGCAAGGGACCGCGTGACGCGATCACGACGTTCCCAATTCGGATGCACACAAACCAATAGTTGCAGACCAGCCACAAGCGATTTTATTCCCTTGCGGAAGCCGGCGCCCGCTATCGGCCTGTCATCAGCACGGATATGTCAAATGATAACAACTGGTCAGCGTGATTCTGCGCGTACCGGAATGGGTTTAGGGGCAACGAACCACATGATCGACATGACAGTCGGGTCCACTCTCTTTCGTCCGTCGGAAGGTAGAGTGGATCAGAGGCGGACGACGCGTGCGCTGTTGAGCGGGGCCGCCCTTGGAACCGTTTTTCTCGCCCTCGGCATGCCGGCTCCGGCGGAGGCAGCCTGCCTTGCCGACGGGACCACCCTGACCTGCACCGGCGACCTCGGCGCGGGCGTCATCGTGGCCGATCCGATCGAGCGGCTCGAGATCAACGGCGTGACGGCCATGATCGCACCTGCGGAGGGCGTCAGCGGCATCGACTTCCAATCGTCGGGAGTCATCGCGATCGTCAGTGATACGGGCGCCTACCAGATCCTTGCCACCGATGCCGATGGCATTCATGCCGACAGCTGGAATGGCTCCATCACCATAGAACACACGGGCGACATCAGGTCGGTCGGGGGCTATGGCGTTCGCACGATCTCGCTCGCCGGAACGAGCGTGACGGTCGATGGCGACATCGAGGCTTCGCTGGGCGGCATCGTCGTCAACAACGACGACGCGGGCACGACGACCGAAATCAGCCACACGGGCGACATCCTCGTCACCGAAGGTGCGGGCATCTCGGCCGTAACGTCGAGCACACCCCTCGTCGTCGTCAACGAGGGCTCCATCAATGCGTCCGGCGATGGCATCAGCGCCGTCAACACTTCCGAGAGCGGCAGTGTCACGGTCACGCAGACCGGAAACGTCATTGCCGGGGATCGTGGCATCCATGCGGATGCGGCCTTCGGAAGCGTGACGCTCACGAGTGCGGGGAACATCTCGTCCGTCGGCGACGGCATCCAGCTCCTGTCGACCGGTTCCGACGTGACCGCCACACACACCGGCAACGTCACCTCGACGGAAGGCCGCGGCATTTTCCTCGACGCGCCGACGGCCGGTGCAAGCCTGAGCGGCTCCGGCACCATCCAGTCGTACGGTGACGGCATCTTCGCGCAGTCGACCGGTGTCGCCCACTCCACGTCGGTAACCTGGACCGGCAATATCACGTCGGAGATCGGCAAAGGCATCTACGCCTATGCGGCCAACGGCGCCGTCACGGTCCTCTCGGCGGGCGACATCGTTTCGTCAGGCGATTCGATCTTCGCCATGAATGTGAGCACCGATGGGACGGCCGAGGATGTTTCGGTCACCCACACCGGTGACCTCACCTCCAATGCCGGCAATGGCGTCTACGCCTACACCGCAGGCGGCCAGGTCGACGTCACCGTCAACAACAGCATTCTCACCGCATCCGGCTATGGCATCTTCGCCCAGACCAAGGGCACTGCCGTCGACGATGACGTCACCGTCGAATTCAACGGCACCATCGCGCAGAGCTGGATCGGCATCCTGGCCGAGGCGAACACGGGCACCGTTCTGGTGACGAGCAGCGGCGAGATCGCCGCCTGGGACCACGGCATCTGGGCCGCCAACACCGGAGGGGGGAACGTCACCGTCAGCCAGACCGGCGGCATCGACGCTGGCACCGGCCACGCCATCTATGCGTACTCTCCTCACGGCGCGGTGTCGGTCACGGCGACGGGCGACATGTTCCGCTCCGGGATGACCGCCTTCTACGTGGAGACCAAGAGCGGCAACGCCGCCACTGTCAACGTCACCGGCGACATCGTCTCCGGTGACGGCGGCATCACGGCCCTGTCGGCGCAGGGCACCGTGACGGTGACCATGCGCGGCGACATCGATGCGGGCGCCGATGGCATCTATGCCGAGAGCAAGGACAACGACCTCGTGAAGGTCGACACCATCGGCGACATCACGGCCGGCGGCAGCGCGATCTTCGCCGCCTCCTCGCAGGGCGTCGTCGACGTCGACTCGATCGGCAACCTGTCGGCCGGCGGTTATGGCATCTACGCAGCCAATCTCGGCGACAACGTCGTCACGGTGAACAGCACCGGCAACATCGACGCCGGCAACCGCGGCATTCATGCCCAGTCGGCAACGCAAGCCGTCACCATCGTCACCAGCGGCGCCGTGACCTCCGGCTCGGATGCCGTCTTCGCCGAGAGCCTCGGCGGCAACATCGTGTCGATTACAAGCATCGGTAACCTCGTCGCAGGGACCGATGGCGACGGCATCTATGCCTTTTCTGCGACCGGCACCGTGACGGTGACCAGCACCGGCGACATCGACGCTGGCGATGACGGCATCTTCGCGCGCTCGACCGGCGGCCAGGACGTCTCCGTAACCAGCCTCGGCGACATCGGCGCGGGCACCGGTTATGGCATCTACGGATACTCGGCCACCGGCGCCGTGACCATCGGTTCCACCGGCGAGATCGTATCCGGTGACCACGGCATCTACGCGCTCAACCTCGGCTACGGCACGGTGGGCGTCACGCAGGTCGGCGACATCGACGCAGGCGGCAGCGGCATTCGCGCAACGTCGACCGCCGGCATCGTCTCGGTGAGCAACAAGGGCAACATCGACGCGGGTGGCGACGGCATCTACGCGCTGACGCTCGGCTACGAGGCGGCAACGGTCACCAACGAAGGCTACATCGACGCCAATGGCTACGGCATCCACGGCCATTCGGACGCGGGGTCCGTCACCATCGACAACAAGGGCGCCATCTGGTCGGGCAGCGACGGCATCCGAGCCACGACGCTGTCCAGCAGCCTCGTGAAGGTGACACAGCTCGGCGACATCGACTCCGGCGGCTACGGCGTCTTCGTCAATGCGGAGGCCGGCGATGCCGACATCGACACGACCGGCGACATCACCTCCGTCAACCACGGCATCTACGTCCTGACCAATGGCAACACGCTGATCGACATCGACCATCGGGGCAGCATCACCTCCACCAGCGGCAACGGCATCACAGCCACGTCGGTCGCACAGGCGACGATCGACGTCTCCGTGAGCGGCGGAACCGTTTCGGGCGCGCTCGACGGCATCCGCCTGGCGAGCGAACGCGAAATGACGGTGACGGTCGGCGCGGACGCTTCGGTCATCGGCGGGGCCGGCAATGCCGGCGTTCGCTTCGTCGAAGGTCTCGGCATCCAGCTGACGAACCGCGGCTCCATCTCCAACGCCGGCGGCATCGACGAATGGGCGATCGTTTCGGCCCAGAACGACACCACCGTCGACAACTACGGCACCATTGCCGGCAACGTCCTGCTTGGCCCGTGGAGCAATCCGTTCAACAATTTCGCGGGCGCCCTGTTCAACATGGGCAGCACGGTGAACATCGGTGCCGACAGCACTCTCTCCAACCACGGCACGCTTTCGCCGGGCGGGGAAGGCGTTGTCCAGACCACGACGCTGACCGGCATCCTGGTCAACGAGGCGACCGGCACACTGTTGTTCGACGTCGACATCGAGAACGCGACGACCGACCGCTTGAACGTGACCAACACGGCCGCGCTCGATGGAAACCTGCGCCTGAACTTCGTCAGCGCGACTGGCACGCCGGGCTCATACACCATCGTCACGACCGGCGAAGGCGTCACCTCGCAGTCGCTGACGCTTCTGAACCCGTTCGTGCTCGCCGACATTGCCACGGTCAACAACGGTAACGACGTCGAACTGTCGATCCATGGCTTCGACTTCAGCCCGGCCGGCATGAGCGAGAATGCGAGCTCGATCGGCAACGCCATCCAGACCAGCATCCAGGGCAACGGCGCACTGGAGCCGATCGCGGTCGCGCTGCTCAACCTGCAGACGCCGGAGGAAGCCGAGGACGCTTTCGAACAGTTGTCGCCGAACACCTACGTCGCCGACCAGATCGGATCGGTGGATTCGATCGCAACCTTCTCGAACAGCATGCTCAGCTGCCGCATGGCCAGCGGTGAGAACGCCTTCGGCGCCGAGGGCGAATGCGCCTGGGGCCGTGCGGTCTACAGCGCCTACGATCTCGCCGCGAATGGCGATAATTCGGGCTTCAACAGCCGTTCGGTGGAGATGATGGGCGGCGTGCAGGTGGCGGTCCCGGACACGGCCTGGCGTCTGGGCGGATCGGTCGGGTTCCAGGCGTCCGAACAGGACGGCAACAATGGCTCGTCGAGCGAGGGCAGCAGCTTCACCGTCGGCGCGGTGGCGAAGTACGCGCCCGGCCCCTATCTGTTTGCGGCCTCCGTCGCCGCGTCTCGCGGCAACTACGACACGCTGCGGCCGATCGACATCGGCAACTTCACCGACCTGCTGTCCGGCGAGACCGACGTGACGACCGTGAGCGGTCGCCTGCGCGCGGCCTACACCATGGAACAGGGTGCCTTCTACCTGCGCCCGATGGTCGATGCGTCGGCGACCTATGTCAGGACCGGCGCCTTCACCGAGACGGGCGGCGTTGCCTCGTTGAGCGTCGGCGCGGTCGAAAACACCGTTCTGGCGCTGATGCCCGCCATCGAGATCGGCGGCCAGGTCTCGGTTGGGGAGGACATGCTGCTGCGACCCTACCTGCGTGGCGGCGCAAGCGTCTATTCGGGCAACGAGTATTCGCTGACCGGCAGCTTCACCGCCGATGGCAATGCGGCAGCGCCGTTTACCGTGACGTCATCGTCCGAAGACGTTCTCTGGACCGTGTCGACCGGCGTCGATCTCCTCAGGGGAGACGTCGGAACCCTGCAGATTTTCTACGAAGGGGCCTTTGGCGAACACACCACGATCAATTCGGGCGGCGCCAAATTCAGCGTCAACTTCTGATCGGCAGGCACCATCTCATGACGATAGGTACTGAAGTTGACCCTGGCGGCACGGTAGCGGTACCCACCGCCGTCGGGCGTGCTTTCGGCCGGATCAGGACGGCGAAGGAGAAACTCCGCCAAGCCTTGCGGTCTTGGGTAGCGGAACAGCGCCGCACCATCGGGTCGACCGGCATCAAGGTGGCGATCGCCAGCTCGATCGCCATGTTCGCCGGGTTTGCGGCCTTCCATTTCGGCACCCTGGGCATGACCGGGTCCGACATCGTCTTCTACTATGCCATGCTGAGCGCGCTGCTTTATTGCAGCCTCGCCTATCAGTTGAACCGCTTCGGCGCATCGCGGCGCCGGGAGGAGCTTGCCGGCCTCCTGGACGTGGACGTGCCCTGGCGGGAACCAGCGAACGCGCCATCGGTCTCGATCCTGATACCGACCTATCGCGAAGAGCGTCGGGTTCTGATCGGCACGATCGTCTCGGCCGCGCTCGCCGAATACGCCAATCGACGGATCGTCGTCCTCGTCGATGATTCACCGGCCGACCAGAAGGCGTTGAAGGCCACGCTCTCCACGATCGAGGAGACGGCAGGCTGGCTGAAAGACCAGGCGGATCGCCTGCGCGCTGCAAACGCGGCCTGGCAAACGCGCAAGTCCACCCAGCCGTTCGACCCGGCCGCCGAGTCGCGGCATCTGGTCGAGGCTTACCGTGATCTGGTGAACTGGCTGAATTCGCTTGCGGCGCGCCTGGATGCCGAGTCCTCGGAAGAATTCAGCCACGTCGATGGGTTCGTCATCGAGAAGATCGTCCGCGACGCAGCCGCGCGTTACCGGAGCCGCGGCGACCGGCTGGCGTCGGCGGACCTGACATGGGCGGAGGCGGATACCGAACATGCCCGCCTGGCGGTTCTCCTGTGTGACGACATCGGCCACTTCCAGCGCAAGACGTTCGACAACCTTTCGCATGCCCCCAACAAGGCGATGAACCTGAACGCCTATATCGGTCTGATGGGCGGTCGGTACGTGAGGGTTCACCGAAACGGGGTCACCGGCCTGGAGCCGGCGAACGGATCCAACGTCGACATGGACATCCCGCGGCCCGACTACGTCCTGACGCTCGACGCTGACAGCGTGATCCTCAACCGCTACGTCGCCACGCTGGTCGAAGTGCTCGAGAGCGATCCGACCGCGGGGGTGGCGCAGACGCCCTACCTGACCTTCCCGAACGGCGATTCCCCGGTGGAACGCATCGCGGGAGCCACGACCGACATCCAGTATCTGGTCCACCAGGGTTCCAGCTGGTTCGACGCGGCCTATTGGGTCGGCGCGAATGCGTTGATCCGCTTCTCGGCCCTCGAGGCCATCGCCAAGACCCAGGTCGAAGCCGGAAAGCCGGTCAAGGTCTTCATCCAGGACAAGACCGTCATCGAGGATACCGGCTCGACAATCGACCTGCTGCAACGCGGCTGGCGCGTGCAGAATCATTTCGTTCCTCTCGCCTACAGCGCCACGCCGGCGGATTTCGGCGCGCTCGCCATCCAGCGCAAGCGCTGGGCCAATGGTGGCCTGATCATCCTGCCGGAATTGTTGCGCGAATACATGCGATCCCCGGAGCGCATGAACCGCTTTCCGGAACTCGTACTGCGCACGCACTATCTGCTGTCGCCCGTGATCGGCAACGTTGCCGTGTTCATGCTGATGATCTGGGCCGGAGCGGAGGCCAGCGGCATCCTGTGGACGCCGGTGATCATGCTCCCCTATTTCGCGCTCTACATGCTCGATCTGAGGCGCCTGGGCTACCGGGCGCGCGACCTGTTCGGCGTCTGCGCGCTCAACCTGATGCTTCTGCCTGTCAACTTCGCCGGCATCCTGGCGTCCATCGTCCAGATGGTAACGGGGCGGAAAGGCAGCTTCAACCGAACCCCCAAGGTATCCAGCCGGACCTACGTTCCACCCTATGCGCTCCTGTTCAACCTCGGCGTCCTGATGCTCATGCTCGCCTATGCGACCAGGGCGGTGATGTACGGGGAGTATTCGGGAGCGGTGATTCCGATCGTGAACATCCTGCTCTACAGCTACGGGCTGATCCGTTTCGTCGGCATTCTCGACAGCATCGGCGACATGTTTCCCGCATTGCGGCGCATGGCGCTTGCCTGCACGGACGCTCTCACCCGCCTGTCCAGGCTCAGCGTTCCGTTCCTCCCGCCCATGGGCAACCGCTACGTGACCGTGCCCGGGCTGGCAGCCGCGCTGATCCTGCTGACACCGGCGCCATCGGGATCGCGAATCCCGGCCGCTCCGGAATCACCTGCGCCGGCTGCATCCACATCGGCTGCTCCCGTTCATCGACTGCCGATGACCATGACGCCGCCTGCCCATCCGGTGGTTGACGGCGTTGCTTTCAACGGTTCCCGCCTTGGCGATCCCGCCCCGCAGGAAGGCACCACCGTGGACGCGCCGAGCGTCGACCCAGAAGCCCCCAGGCCCTAGGCGGAGCACCGGACAGATGCTACGAGACGCGATCATGACCGTCACCGGGCCGGCATACAGGATGACGATACGATGAAACGGAGACGGATACGCATAATCGACGTGCTGCTGCTGAGCGTGCTCACGGCCTGCACCATCGATGCGGCGACCAAGATGGACGACGACAGCAGCCTTGCCGCTCGCCAGGCGTTCCAGGCCGGCGACACGCTGTTGAAACAGGGTGGCGCCAAGAATGAGGTGCTTGCGGCGCGCTATTACAAGCGAGCCGCCGACATGGGCAGCCACTGGGGTCATTACAAATACGGCACCATGCTTCTCGAGGGAAAAGGCGTCGCCAAGGACGTTCCGGCAGCCGCGCAGGCGTTCAGCACGGCCGCCGAGCAGGGCAATGGCTGGGCGCAGTATCAGCTCGGCGTGCTGTATCTCGATGGAAACGGCGTGCCGCAGGACGTGCCCCGCGGCACAGCCCTCCTCGGCAAGGCTGCGGACCAGAACATTTCCTGGGCGCAGTACCGGCTCGGCGACATGTACGCCACCGGCACCGGCGTGCCGCAGGATCTGACGAAGGCCCGCGCCTACCTGGAGAAATCAGCCGCGCAGGACATCTCCTACGCCCAGTTCGCCCTTGCCAACCTGATCATGGACAAGGAGCCCCAGCGCGCGAAGACGCTGCTGCAGACGGCCGCCGCTGCGGGCAACCAGCTGGCCGCCAAGCGGCTGGCCCAGATCGCCGGCTAGATTCGTCCCGATACGACCGAAGCCCTTGCGGCCGCCGCGACAGGGGACCATGCACATAGACCTGTCTCCTGGGTCTGCGCGGACAGGGGCCCCTCACCCTCCGATGCCTGGAAACGCGTCCTGCCGATCGAGCAGGGCCTCGGCCGTGCGCCAGGCGACCTTCTCCTTGTCGCTGTCGGAGATCGCCGCCTCCCGGATCGCATCGAGCGGACTGTCGTGG
Source organism: Aquibium carbonis (assembly GCF_003970795.1). Lineage (GTDB taxonomy): Bacteria > Pseudomonadota > Alphaproteobacteria > Rhizobiales > Rhizobiaceae > Aquibium > Aquibium carbonis. Next base: position 80,519 of record NZ_RWKW01000030.1, read on the forward strand.
AAGATCGGGTAATCCGATCCGGCCATGATCCGATCGGCGCCGTAGAGCTTGACTGCCGCCTCCAGAGCGCGCGGCCCCAGCGAGGCGGCGTCGTACCAGATCCGCTTCAGCCGTTCGGCCGGGAACGGCTGGTCGGCATTGCGATGGCGACCGATGCTTTCCATGCGTTCGACGATGAAGGGGATCGTCCCGCCGAGATTGATCGCCTGAAAGGCGATGTCGGGAAACGCGTCGAGCAGATCCGACAGGATCAGCGTCAGGACGACCTGTGAGGCCTGCGCCTGCAGCGCCACGGCAGAGGTGCGGTACTGCGGATGGTCGGCCGCAAGCGCCGGCGCGTCCTCGCCAACCATGAGGCCCGGATGCAGCATCAGGAGCGCGCCGGTCTCGTTGGCCGCTCTCAGCACTGGCTCGAGCGCACGGGCTTGGGCGATCGTGTTGAAATAGTTCGACGGCAGGATCGCGCCAGGCAGCCTCAATTCGCGACGAACGCGGACCAACTCGAGCGCCGCTTCCTCCATGTCGGCGAGCGGCAATCCGGCCAGCGCCGTCAGCCGCCCACCGGTCCGCGCTCGCAACTCCGCCATGTGGTCGTTGAAGGCGCGGATGGCGGGCAGCGATTCGGCAAGGGGCAGGACGTCCGCGCACAGCGCGCCGGGAAAGGTCAGCATGCGCCGCGTCACCCCCTGCGCCGCCATTTTCGCCAGGCCGATGGTATGGTCATGATGGGATGGCGTGAACGGAAACTCGCCATTCATGGCGAGCATGACCGGGCCGTCGATGGTCTCGCGAAGGCAGGGCCTCGAAGCGCGCCGCGCCAGCATTTCGGCCAGCCCGCCGCCGTAGAAATGGGCATGCATGTCGGTGCAGCGCGAGAGGTCCATGCGGGCGTATCCGATCCCAAAGCCGTACTTCAGTTTCACTAAACCCCATGCTAATGTCGGCGGCAAGTCGCGCCACCGGAGAATCCGATGCAGCCTTCAGCTTTCATCCGCAACACCTGGTATGTCGCCGGCCGCAGCGAGGATTTCGGCCGCGACCTCAAGCCGATGACGCTGCTCGGCGAAGCGATGGTGTTCTTCCGGAGGCTGGACGGCTCCGTCGCTGTGCTGGAGGACGCCTGCCCCCACCGCAAGCTTCCGCTCTCGAAAGGCGCCTTGAAGGGCGACACCGTCGTTTGCGGCTACCATGGCCTGACCTTCGACGGCTCGGGCCGATGCGTGGCGGCGCCGACGCAGGAGCACATGATTCCGAAGCGCGCGCGCGTCGCTTCGTGGCCGGTAATCGAGCGCTACGGCTTCGTCTGGGTCTGGCCGGGCGAACCGACGCTTGCGGATCCGTCTGCCCTGATCGACATCCCGCATTTCGACGACCCCAGTTGGGGCCGCACGGCGCGCGGCGCGCTGCCGATCGCTTGCAACTACCTCTGGATCACCGACAATCTGCTCGACCCCTCGCACGTCGCCTGGGTGCACGTGACGTCGTTTGCCGGCGCGGGCTCCGACACGCTGCCTTTGGAGATGACGGAGGACGATGATGGCGTGGTCGTCTACCGCTGGATCCACGACAAGCCCGCGCCGCCCTACTATGCCCCCTTCCTCGCCTTCGCCGACAATTGCGACCGCAAGCAGCATTACGAGATGCGGCTCCCGGCGATCGCGCTCAACATGTCGGTCTACGCGCCGGGGGGCTCCGGCGCGTCGGGAAACGACATCCCGGAAGGATCCTTCGTCAACGTCTCCTACAATTTCATCACGCCGGTGGACGAGGACAACTCGCTCTATTTCTGGTTCCAGCACCGCAACCAGCGGGCCGACGATACCGCCATGTCGGAGCGCATGTTCGCGGGCGCGACCATGGCGTTCAACGAGGACAAGGACGTGCTGGAATCGGTCCATCGCGGCATGAAGAACCCGCGCTCGCCCAGCATCAATCTGGGGCTCGATGCCGGCGCGCTGCGCTTCCGGCGCAAGGTCGAGCGGCGCATCGCCGCCGAGGCGTCTCAGGAAGCCGCAAGCGAGGCGTCGGTGATGGCCGGCTGACGTTCGACCTCGTGATGCAGCCAGTCGCGAAACACCTGGATGCGTTCGGTTCGCAGCGATCCTGCCGGACACACGAACCAGTAGGAAAATTGCGACGGGACGAGTTCGGGAAAGGGCCGGACCAGCCGCCCATCGGTCAAGGCGTCGATGACCAGTGGCTCACGGCCAAGCGCCACGCCATAGCCGTTGATCGCCGCCTGAACGACCATGTTGGACTGTCCGAAACGTCGCGCACGCTGCGGCTTGGGCAGCTTGCGGCCCGTCTCCTCGGCCCAGTACTGCCAGGTAGGCGGGCGCCCGCCGATGTCGGCGATCTCGTCGTAGAGCAGCGTGTGATGGGCGAGATCGTCCACCGAGCGGATCGGCGGCCCCTTCTCGATGAGCTTTGGCGCGCAGACCGGGAACAACCGTTCGGTCAGCAGACGCTCGACGTGAAGGCCCGGATAGCTGCCCAGACCATAACGGATCGCCACGTCGACCTCGTCGTCGGCGAAGTTGGCGAGCGACCCCGACGTCAGGATGGAGACGGGAAAATCGGGATAGCGCTGGTCGAACTCGATCAGGCGCGGAATGAGCCAGATGAAGGCGAAGCCGGGAAGGCAGGATATGCCGATGGTCAGGCTCTCACCGGGCTTCACGCGCAACGCGTTGCAGGCCTGCGCGACCTCGCCGAAACCCTGTGCGACGGCCGCGGCCAGTTTCAACCCGTCCTCGTTGGCCGTGGCGCGACCGCCGCCCCGGATTACCAGCCGGCGGCCGAGCCAGTCTTCCAGCGTGCGCACATGCTGGCTCACCGCACTTTGCGTGACGCCCAGTTCCTCGGCCGCACGGCCGAAGCCCTGCAGCCGCACGACGGATTCGAAGGTTCTCAATGCCGCGAAAGGAAGGTTCGCCTTCATATAAGTGCTGCTAATGAAGCATTTAATCGAAGTCAAATCGGCGGCCGATGGCCAGCACGTTTCGGTGCCCACGAGACGGCGCGAGGAGGCCTCGGATGAGCCAGCCAGGCGCAACCAACGACGCAGCCGTGCTGGATGGCGCGCGAAACCTGCTGGCCGATTGCGCCGGGATGCGGGCCGGCGAGACGCTGCTCGTCCTGCACGAGGATCCGACGCTCGGTTATTACGGACCAGGGCTGGCGGAAGCTGTGCTGGAAGCCGCCGCGACGATGGGCATTCGGGCGACCGCACGCGCCATCCCCTTCGACCCCGACATCGATGTGCCGCCGGCGGACCTACGCCACGCGATGCTGGCCGCGGACCGGACACTGTTTCTCGCCCGCATGGGCGACCAGTTGCGCTTCAACGCCGAACTTGCCGCGGTCCGGCCGATCGTCTGCTATGCGCTCAACCGGGACATGCTGGGCTCCGTCTTCGGCCGGGCCCCCTATCGCGCCTTCGTCGCGCTGAAGGCCAGCGTCGATGCGGTCCTTGCCGGCGCGACCTCCATCCGCGTGACCTGCCCTCTCGGCACCGATTTTTCCGGCCCGGGCGTGGCCTTTCCGGGTGCGAAAGGTGATGTCACGGTGGCGCGTTTTCCGATGTCGGTCTTCACGCCGGCGCCGGCGGCGGCCTATCGCGGCCGGGTGGCGCAGGCGGGGTTCCTCGTCGGCACCGGCTCGAAATACTACCAGCCCTACGGAGCGGCGCTGCGGGACGTCCTGTTCATCGCCTTCGAGGGCAACCACATCACCGGCTTCGAGGGCGATGCCGCCGATGTGGACACGGCGCGGCGGCACTACGCCTTCGTCGCCGACCGGTTCGGCATCGACCGCGATTTCGTCCACTCCTGGCACGCCGGCATCCATCCGGGCTGCGCCTTTCCAGGCCAGGCCGGCGAAAACCTGGAGCGCTGGAGCGGCGCAGCTTTCGGTAACCCTCGCCTGCTGCATTTTCACACCTGCGGGGCCTATGCGCCGGGCGAGATTTGCTGGAACGTCGTCGATCCGACCGTGCTGGTCGACGGGGTCGCGGTCTGGGAGAACGGCCGGCTGCATCCCGAACGCGTGCCGGGCGGCAGCGAAATCCTCGCCGCCCATCCGCAAGTCGCCGCAGCCTTCGCCGCTCCGGCGCAGGCGGTCGGCCTCGCGCCCCACGGACGCCTGTCGGCGGTCAGGACACCATGAAAGCGCGATAATCCTCGGCGACCGCGTTCGCCGCCGCCTCGATCAGGTCGGCCCCCTGCTGCGGCGTCGCGAGCGCCGAGTGCGAACCGACCCGGCCATCGGGGAAGTCGCGCCGGTGCTCGTCGGGCGGGCCGTGCCGGTCTCCGACATGGGCGCGCATATAGTCGGCCGACAGGGCGCGCGGCGGCGTGAGGGCCTCCGGAGGAACCGGCGGCTGCCGATGCGCGGCCATGGTGATCGCGACCTCCGAAGGCGTCGCGTGCATGCCCTCCCAGTCGCCATACCACGCTCGGCGGAGCACGTTGACCGGTTCGAAGTCCCACCAGCTCTTCAGCTGGATGCGATGCCCCGGCCGGGCCGCGATCACTTCGCGCAAAGGCGCAAGATTGGCGCCATGGCCGTTGAGCACATAGACATGGGCAAAGCCCTGCGCGGCGAGGCTGTCGAACACCTCGCCCGCCAGCGCCGCGAAGAGCGGGACGGAAATCGAGATCGTGCCGGGAAAAGCTGTGTTGAACGGCGCTGGCGTGAGTGCCAGCGTCGGTGCCACGATCGCCTCGCAGCGCTCGGCCGCGCGTTCGGCGATCGTCGTGGCGCAGAGCGCGTCGGTGCCGATCAGGCCCATCGGCCCGTGCTGTTCGGTGGAGCCAACCGGCACGATGATGCCGCCCGACGCCGCCAGGTGGGCGTCGACCTCTGGCCAGGTCATCAGGTCGAGCCTCATGCCGACGAACCCGTCGTCCTGTCCACCCAGCCACGCAGGATCGGACGATAGCTGTCCAGTTCCGCCGCAACGGCGGGCTCGACTTCGATGCGGGCGCGATAGGCTGCGACCCCTTCGGGCCACGCGATGGCCAACGACAGCGGCGGCGTCAGCGCGTCGATCCAGGCGAAGGTGATCGGATAGCCGCAATCGCCGAGGCCGAAACCCAGGTCAGGCCCGGCCTGAAGCATCCGCCCCAGTTGGCCAAGCCTTTCGGAAAGGATGGCCGACTGTCGTGCATTGAGGGCAGCGTCCCGCACGTCGGGCCCGATCGATCCGAACAGCGCTCGAAGGGCAGGCTCCAGCCGCGTGTCGTGGAAGCGACCGCGCTCGCGCATCCTGGCGCGATCCGCCACGGCCTGTGGCAGCAGCGGCGGCTCCGGATACCGCTCTTCCAGATATTCGGCGATCGCCTCGCTGTCAGCGATGAGCAGGTCGCCATCGAGCATGGCCGGCAGGTTGCCGGATGCCACGATCTGCTTGTATGCGGCGGAGCCATAGCCGCCCGGCGGCGGCAACTCGCGCCAGTCGAGGTTCTTGTGCCGCAGCACGATGCGCAGCTTGGCGCAGTAGAGGCTGGGTGGGATGGCGTAGATCGTCAGCATGGACGAGAGGCGAAGCGCCGACGGCGCTCCGCCGATGCCCTGGTCAGTTCTGGAGCTGCCACTTGATGCCGAGCTCGTCGAAGAAGCCGGCTTCCCGCTTCAGCGTGATCCAGGTGTTGACGTAGTTGATCCAGACCTGATCGTCCTGCTTCATCAGCATGGCGACCGGCGTCCGGGCACGCGGCGCCGACACCGGCACGATCATCATTTCCGGATACTGGGCGATGAGCTTGTAGGCCTCGACGTTGGATGTGATGTGCGCCTGGGCGCGGCCGGACAGAACCTCCTGGAAGTCGCGCGCCGGCGCTTCGACGATCTTGTACTGGGCGTTGGGGAAGAACTCCTTCACCTGCTTTTCCTGGGTGGTGCCGAGCGTCGCCGCCACGATCACGTCGGCCTTGTCCAGATCGGCCCAGTCCTTGAAGCGGTCGGCGTCCTTCTTGTTGATCAGCGGCACGGTGGCGAGCGAGAAGTAGCTCGTCGAATACCCGGCCGCCTTGGCGCGCGCAGGCGACATCGAGGCCGATCCGGTGATGTGATAGGTGCCGGCCGAGACGCCGGACACGAGCGTCTTCCAGTCGGTCGGAACGAATTCCACCGTGACGCCGAGATCGGTCGCCAGCTGGTTCATCACGTCGATGTCGTAGCCGGTGTAGCCATTGGTGGCGACATCCTTCATCGTCATCGGGTTCCAGTCGCCCGTCGTGCCGACCTTCAGCACGCCGCCGCTCAGGATGTCGTTCAGCGCCGATTGCGCCAGGGCTGGAACGGACGACAGCGCCAGCGCCGCGGTCAGGACAAGCGATTTCAGCATGCTCATGGGAACCTCCAACCTTCGATCGGCCACGACCGTGGGACGCTTGATCCTTGTCTGAAATCAGTTGCTATGCAAGCGAAACTTATGCCTAAATCTGCGGCAGGGCACTTCGCCCTCCATCGGCCATCGGCGACAATGAGGATCGAAGCAGCGGTGCGAGACGACGAGCCCATCATCCTGTTCGACAATGTTTTCAAGTCCTTCGGGGATTTCCAGGTTCTGAAGGGCATCTCGCTCTCCATCGCCGCCGGGGAGCGCGTGGTGATCTGCGGGCCGTCCGGCTCCGGCAAGTCGACGCTGATCCGCTGTATCAACGGCCTGGAATCCTATGACGCGGGCCACATTCGCGTTGCCGGCCTGGCGCTCGGAACCGACGATGCCAGCCGGCGCGCGGTGCGTGGCAAGGCCGGCATGGTGTTCCAGCAGTTCAACCTCTTCCCGCATCTGACCGTGCTGGAGAACCTGATGCTCGGGCCGATGCGAGCCCGCGGCATGAACCGCGCCGCGGCCGAGGAGATCGCGCGCCGCTATCTGGACCGCGTTCGCATTCCCGAACAGGCAGACAAATATCCGCGCCAGCTGTCTGGCGGGCAGCAGCAGCGCGTGGCGATCGCAAGGTCGCTGTGCATGGAGCCCGGCATCATGCTGTTCGACGAGCCGACCTCGGCGCTCGATCCCGAGATGATCAACGAAGTGCTGGAGGTGATGGCCGAGCTCGCCGGCACGGGCATGACCATGCTCTGCGTCACCCATGAGATGGGATTCGCCCGCCGCGTGGCGGACCGCATCATGTTCATGGATCACGGCGAGATCGTCGAGACCGCGCCGCCCGAGCGCTTTTTCTCGGCGCCGGAAAGCCAGCGCTGCCGCGACTTCCTGCAGAAGATCCTGAACCATTGAGAGGCCCGACCATGCGCAAGGCCTTCATCCTCGCCGCCCTCGCGTTGGTGCTGACGGGTTGTTCCGGCAACTGGGGCTGGTATGTCGTCAACCCGACCACGCCCTCCGGCTACAACAACGTCCGCTTCCTCCTGAGCGGCCTGCAATACACGATCCTGCTTTCCGCCACCGCGATCTCGATCTCGATCGTGGTGGGCCTGCTCGTCGCCCTGCCCGGCCTGTCCAGCAATCGCGGCCTGCGCTGGGCCAGCCGCACCTATGTCGAACTCGTGCGGGCAGTTCCGATCCTGGTGCTCGTGCTCTGGGTCTATTACGGCCTGCCGCAGATCACCGGTCTCACGATCGGCGTGTTCTGGGCAGGCGTCTTCGCGTTGGCGCTTTCCGACAGCGCCTTCCAGGCGGAAATCTTCCGTGCCGGCATCCAGTCCATCGCGCGCGGGCAATACGAGGCAGCCTATTCCATCTCGCTGAACTACCGTGACACGATGCGCTACGTAATCCTGCCGCAGGCGATCAGGCGCATCCTGCCGGCGATCGGCAACCAGATCGTCTACATGCTGAAGATGTCGTCGCTGGTCTCCGTGATCGGCATGCAGGAACTCACCCGAAAGGCCAACGAACTCGTGGTCACCGAGTATCGGCCGCTGGAGATCTACACCTTCCTGGTGCTCGAATACCTCGTCCTGATCCTGATCGTCTCGGCCGGCGTGCGCTGGCTCGAGCGGCGCATGCGCACCGACGAGCGCTGACACGGCAGGCGTGGCTGCGGGCATCGAAGGAACGACGACACCGCCGGATTCATCCTGTCGCAAACGCTCCATTGGCGTAGAGTTGTCCCGAACTGTCGAGCGAGGTGACGGGCAATGCGCACGATCGAGGACCAGGCCTTCCTGTGGCTCCTTGTGGCCACGTCGGCCGCGTTCGGCCTGATCATCTGGCCTTATTATGGCGCCATCCTGTGGGGCGTCATTGCCGCCATCCTGTTTCTGCCGGTTCATCGTCGACTGACGAAGGCCATGCGCGGACGTACCGGGCTCGCCGCCATCACGACCGTCATCCTCACCGTCCTGCTCGTCATTCTGCCGCTGATGCTGGTCGCATCTTCGCTCGCCGTGGAAGCAGCCGCGCTCTACACCAACATCCAGTCCGGCCGGCTGGATCCAGGCCAGTATCTCAGGACGATCGTCGACGCCGCGCCCGAATGGCTGGAGGATCTGTTCGCCACGTTCGAGCTCACGAACCTGGACGCTGTCCGCAACGGGCTCTCCCGCTTTCTCCAGGCGCTGGTGGCGCGCGCCCTTCTGGTCGGGCAGAGCACCTTCGAGTTCTTCGTCAGCCTGGGCGTCATGCTGTACCTGCTGTACTTCCTGCTTCGCGACGGCGCGAAACTGTCGCAGAAGATCAAGAAGGCGATCCCTCTTCGGGAACTCCAGCGGGACGCACTGATCGAAAGATTCGCGATCGTCGCACAGGCGATCATCCGGGGAACGCTTCTGGTGGCTGCGGTGCAGGGCGCGCTGGGCGGGCTGATCTTCTGGGTGCTCGGAATCCACGCCCCCGTGCTCTGGGCCGTCCTGATGGCGTTCCTGTCCCTGCTGCCGGCCGTCGGGTCGAGCATCGTCTGGTTCCCGGTCGCGGTCTATCTGCTCTTGTCCGGTTCGATCTGGGAAGGCCTGGTGCTAATCCTGTTCGGGATGCTGGTGATCGGTCTCGTCGACAATCTTCTGCGGCCGTTCCTGATCGGCAAGTCGACGAGCATTCCCGACTACGTGGTGCTGATATCCACGCTCGGCGGCATTTCCGTCTTCGGCCTCAATGGCTTCGTCGTCGGCCCGATGGTCGCCGCCATGTTTATCGCCGTCTGGGACATCTTCCTCGCCACAGGCCGCGACCTGGAGTCGGAAGCCGGACAGCACGCCGCTGGATCCGCGCTGACCGCGCCCGGCACGGCCAAGCTCGGCCAACGCCGGATGCCGGACTGAAATGAGGCCGGCGCGACCTCGGCCAAGATCCGTCATGACCCTTCCATGCCGTTCGGCGGCGGCCGGTCCAGGTCGTCCCGGGGCACACCGTCGGAACCGGGATGCCCCGCAGCCGCGACGCGCGATGATCCGCTCCCTTGATCGCTGCGATATCCCATCGGTACGGCCCCCGTGGACATCGGCTGGGCGTCCCGGCGCCAGTCAAGTCGGCACTTGCACGAGCTTTCATCATACGTATGATATATGCATGCTGCTGCGGACGCTCCATCAAGAGACCGTCGACCGGATCGCCCACTGGATCGTCGGCGGTCGTTTCGCCGACCGTTCTGCGCTTCCGACCGAAGACGAGATCGGGGGAGAGCTGGGCGTTTCGCGCACTGTGGTCCGCGAAGCCATGCGGACGCTGGTCGCCAAGGGCATGGTCGAGGTTCGCAGACGCCACGGGACGACGGTCAGGCCCATCGATTCCTGGAGCCTCTTTGATCCGCAGGTGGTCGCCTGGCGTGTGACCGGCGGGCTGACGCGCGACTTCGTCGACGATCTGATCCACTTCCGCCTCGGGATCGAGCCGCACGCGGCCGCTCTCGCGGCGCGAAATGAGGGATTCGACGCCCAGGCGCTCGAAGATGCGTATCGACGGATGTCGAATGCGGTGGACGGTGATGGCGACTATCACGCCGCCGACCTCGACTTCCACCAGGCGATCATCCTTGGATCCAACAACCAGTTCCTGCGCCAGCTCGTGCCGCTTCTCGCCAACACGCTGAGCATCTCGTTCAAGCTGTCGGTGATCAGCATGGACACCGCGCGCGCCTCGTTGCCCATGCACCGGGAGGTCGCCGACGCGATCATCGGCCACGACCCCGACGGGGCTCGCAAGGCATTGACAAGACTCATCGAAGCGGCCCGCGAGGACATCCTTGGCGTGCTGCCGGACATGCTCTGGGAGGAGCGATCGGATGTCGAGAGGAATAGACTACCTGTTCAAGGGCCTTGAAGCCCTCCTGGTGGTCCTGCTTGCCGCCATGGCCATCATGGTCTTCGGCAATGTCGTGCTGCGCTATGGCTTCAACTCCGGCATCCTCGTCTCCGAGGAACTGGCCCGCTACTTCTTCGTCTGGCTGACCTTCATCGGCGCGGTCGTCACCTTCCGCGAGAATGCCCATCTGGGCGTCGAGACGCTGGTCCAGCGCTTCGGCCCGCGCGGCCGGCTGCTGTGCATGATCCTCAGCGACGCGATCATTTTCATGTGCATGGCCGCCTTTTTCTGGGGAACCTGGAAACAGTATCCGATCAACGCCTCGATGACGTCGCCAGTGATCGGAATCCGCATGAACTGGATCTACGGCATCGGCTTCTTCACCAGCGTGGGCATCGGGTTGATGGTCGGCCTGCGGCTCGTCCGTGCGCTCGCCGGCCGCATCACCGAAGCGGAACTCCGCGCCTTCGCCGGCGAGAGGACCGAGGCGGCGGTCGTACGGGAGCGCGCGGAATGACCATCGTCGTCTTCCTCGTCTCGCTGCTCGGCGCCATGGCCATCGGCGTGCCGGTGGCGTTCGCGCTCATCTTCTGCGGCATCGCGCTGATGACCTATGGCGGCATCTTCGACACCCAGATCGTGTCGCAACGCATGATTTCGGGGGCCGACACCTTCACGCTGCTCGCCATCCCGTTCTTCCTGCTGGCGGGCGAAATCATGAATGCGGGCGGGCTGTCGCGCCGCATCGTCGAATTCGCCATCGCCTGCGTGGGACACATCCGCGGCGGTCTCGGCATCGTCGCGATCCTGGCCGCCGTCATCATGGCCTCGATCTCCGGCTCGGCCGCTGCCGATACGGCGGCGCTCGCCGCGATCCTGATCCCGATGATGCGCAACGCCGGCTACAACGTGCCCCGCGCAGCCGGGCTGATGGCGGCCGGCGGCATCATCGCGCCGGTCATCCCGCCCTCGATCGCCTACATCATCTTCGGCGTGGCAGCCAACGTCTCGATCACGCAGCTCTTCATCGGCGGGATCGTGCCCGGCCTGATGATGGCGGTCGCGCTCGTGATCACCTGGCTTCTGCTGGCCAAGAAGGAAGACGTCGCCGTGCTTCCGCGCCAGCCGATGGCGGTGAAGCTCAAGGCCACCGGGCGCGCCGGCTGGGCCCTGTTCATGCCCGTCATCGTGCTGGGCGGCATCCGCTTCGGCGTTTTCACGCCCACGGAGGCCGCAGTCGTCGCGGCCGTCTACGCGCTCTTCGTCGGCATGGTGATCTACCGCGAACTGAAGATCGCAGACCTCTATCGCGTCTTCCTCACGGCGGCCAAGACGACCTCGGTGGTCCTGTTCCTGGTCGCCGCCGCGCTCGTCTCGGCCTGGCTCATCACATCGGCCAACATTCCCGCCGAGATCGGCGGCATCATCCAGCCGCTGATCGATCGGCCGACCCTGCTGCTCGCCGTCATCATGCTGCTCGTGCTCATCGTCGGCACCGCGCTCGATCTCGCGCCGACCATCCTCATCCTCACACCAGTGTTGATGCCCATCATCCGCGAGGCCGGCATCAACCCGACCTATTTCGGCGTCCTGTTCGTCATGAACTGCTGCATCGGCCTGCTGACGCCGCCGGTCGGCGTGGTGCTCAACGTCGTCAGCGGCGTGGCAAAAGTACCGCTCGGACAGGTCATCGCGGGGGTCTGGCCGTTCCTTCTGGCCCAGGTCGCCGTGCTGTTCCTGCTCGTCCTGTTTCCAGAGCTCGTCCTCGTGCCGCTCAACTGGTTGCGATAGCCAGGATGCGTCGCGGGTCTATCGAGAAAGTAGAACGTAGAACGTCAACAAGGGAGGAATAAGAAATGAAATCGACCATTCTCAGAGGCCTGGCGCTCGCGCTTGGCACGTGCGTGTTTGCCGGCTCGGCCATGGCCGAGTTCAAGGACCGCACGATCCGCATTTCCAATGGTGTCGCCGAGACCCATCCCGTCGGAAGCGGCGTGACGGCCATGAAGGAGTGCCTCACCGAAAAATCGGGCGGCAAGATGAAGGTGAACGCGTTCTGGAGCGGCGCGCTCGGCGGCGATCTCGACGCCACCCAGGCGCTGCGTTCAGGCACCCAGGAAATGGTGGTCACGTCCAGCTCGCCCCTCGTCGGCATCCTGCCGGCGCTCGGCGTGTTCGACCTGCCGTTTCTCTTCGCCGACGAGACCGAGGCCGACACCATCCTCGACGGCGATTTCGGCGCCTATGTTTCCGACATGATGCCGGGCGTCGGCCTCATCAACCTGGCCTATTGGGAGAACGGCTTTCGCAATCTGACCAATTCGCAGCGCCCCGTCGCCGGTGTCGACGACATCAAGGGTCTGAAGGTTCGGGTGATGCAGAACAACATCTTCCTGGACTCCTTCCTCAACCTGGGCGCAAACGCGGTGCCGATGTCGTTCGGCGAGGTCTTCACTGCGCTCGAGACCGGCGCCATCGACGGCCAGGAGAATCCCGTCGTGACGATCGACACGTCGAAGTTCTCGGAGGTGCAGAAGCACCTGACGATGTCGCGCCACGCCTACACGCCGTTCATGGTGCTCTACTCCAAGCCGCTCTGGGACCAGCTGTCGGCGGACGAGCAGGCGGCCCTGCAGGAATGCGCGATCGTCGGCCGTGACGCGCAGCGCAAGGCCAGCCGCGATCTCGGCGCCCAGTCGCTCGAGAACGTCAAGGCAGCCGGCATGGAGGTGGTGGACCTGACCCCCGAGGCCCAGGCCGCGATGCGCGAGGCGGTCGCCCCGGTCTACGAGAAGCATGCGGCGACGATCGGTCAGGAAGTCGTCGACAAGATGATGGCCGAACTGAAGAAGATGCGCGGCGAGTAGCAACGGTTAGGCGCGGAAGGCGGCAACGGCTTCCGCACCCCTCACCCGGCCGATCAATGCGACGGCCGGGTGACGAAATTCCCCTGCAGGCATGAAGTCTTGAAGATCACATCCCTCGAAACCATCCGACTGGCCGAGTTCGCCAACCTGGTCTGGGTGCGGCTGCACACAGACGAGGGTCTGGTCGGCCTTGGCGAAACCTTCATGGGCGCCGCCGCCGTCGAGGCCTATCTGCACGAAACCGTGGCGCCGAAGATCATCGGCCGCGACCCGATGCAGATCGAAGCGATCAACCGCGACCTCATCGGGTATCTGGGGTGGCGCGGCGCAGGTGTAGAGACACGCGGCAATTCGGCGGTCGACATCGCGCTATGGGACCTGTTCGGCAAGGCCCTGGGCGTGCCGGTCTCGGTGGCGCTCGGCGGGCGCAGCCGCGAGAGTGTCCGCACCTACAACACCTGCGCGGGCTATCGTTACGTGCGCGATGCTCGTGCGCAGGCCGTCGCGAACTGGGGCGTCGGCCAGAGCCAGGGCCCCTACGAGGATCTCGGGGCCTTTCTCAATTCGGCGGACGAGCTTGCCCACTCGCTGCTGGAACAGGGCATCACCGGCATGAAGATCTGGCCGTTCGACATCGCCGCCGAGCGCACCGGCGGGCTCGACATTTCGCCGGACGAACTGCGCACCGCCCTGAAACCCTTCGAGAAGATCCGCAAGGCCGTCGGCGACAGGATGGACATCATGGTCGAGTTTCACTCGCTGTGGAAACTGCCGGCCGCCCAGCGCATCGCGGGCGCGCTCGCCGAGTTCGACACCTACTGGCACGAGGATCCCGTGCGCATGGACTCGCTGGAAACGCTCAAGGCCTACGCGCCGCATTCGCGCGCCATGATCTGCGCTTCCGAGACGCTGGCCTATCCGCACGCCTTTCGCGACTATCTCGCGACCGGAGTGGCGGGTGTGGCGATGCTCGACCTGTCCTGGTGCGGCGGCTTGTCCGAGGCCCGCAAGATCGCCGGCTTGGCCGAGGCGCACCACATTCCCGTCGCGCCGCACGACTGCACCGGCCCGGTGGTCTTCATGGCTTCGTGCCATTTTTCGCTTCATGCCCGGAACACCCTGATTCAGGAATCCGTCAGAGCCTTCTACACCGGCTGGTACCGGGAACTCGTGACCGAACTCCCGGTCGTGGCGGCGGGCGAGATCACGATTGGGGAGGCGCCGGGGCTGGGCATCGACCTGCTTCCCGACGTCGACCGGCGCGCGGACGCGATCGTCAGGACGAGCGGAGCACGATGAGTTCAGAACCGGCAACCAGCGGAACCGGGAGCGTCCCCGGGTCCAGCAGCACGTCGATCGGCATCGCGATCATGCTGCTGGCCATGTTCATGTTCACGCTGAACGACGTGATGGGCAAATGGCTCGTGGCCACCTATTCGGTCGGACAGGTGCTGCTGATCCGCAGCGCCGCCGCGATGCTCGTGCTGCTGCCTTTCCTGTGGCGCGACGGGCTGAAGCCCCTGATCGTCGTCGAGCGGCCGGGCATGCAGGTCCTTCGCGTGCTGCTGTCGTCGGCGGAGGTGTATTGCTTCTATTTCGCCGTCATCACCCTCCCCCTGGCCGACGTGATGACCTACTGGCTCGCAGCGCCGATCTATGTCGCGGCGATGTCGCCCTTCCTGCTCGGCGAGCGGGTCGGATGGCGGCGCTGGGTGGCGATCATGGTGGGCTTCGTCGGCGTCGTCGTCGCGCTCGAACCATCCGCGGCAAGCCTCACGGCGCCCGCCCTGGTCTCCATCGCCGGCTCGTTCTGCTTCGCCTTCATGATGCTGTCCGGCCGCGCACTGCGCGGCACGCCGGGCAGGACGCTGGTGTTCTGGCAGATCGTCGGCGCGGGCCTGTTCGGCATCGTCACCGCGCCCTTCGGCTGGGTGACGCCGAACGCCTTCGACCTGTCGCTTCTGGCCCTGCTCGGCGTGGTCGCCATGCTCGCCCATGTCTGCGTCAACCGGGCGCTCAAGCTCGCCGACGCTTCCGTCGTGGCGCCCTTTCAGTACACGCTGCTCTTCTGGGCGGTCATCTTCGGTTTCATCGTCTTTGGCGACGTCCCGCGTCCAGCCATGCTGGTCGGCGCGGCGATCATCGTGGCGGCGGGCTTGTTCATTCTCGCGCGCGAGCGGGCCACCGGCCGATAGTCCGCTTCGCCCGGCGGAGTTCCTGCGTCCTCACCCGAACAGATCGACCACATGGCGGTGGACGCTGCGAAAGGCGTCGCGCGCGCCGGCAACCACGCGATGCTCGTCTTCGGCCGCGACATCGGCAGCGTCGAGTGCAGCGACGAATGTCTTCCAGTGCCTTCCGCGCCCTTCCGGCGCCGCCGCCAGGTGGCGCGCGCCGAACGTCTCCGACAGGCCGAGGGTGGCCGCCTCCTTGAGCAGGAATGCGGCGCCGAGGCTGGAGCCTTCCGCCACATAGAGCCAGCCGAGGCCGGTCGCGACGTCGACCGGTCCATGCGCGGCGTCCTCGGCAGGCGGCACGCCAAGACCGAGGTCGAGGCGGTCCCTGGCGATCAGGTCGAAGCGTTGCCGGCTCTCCAGACCGGGGATCAGCGCCCGCAGCGCAGGATCTCGATAGAAGAGTGCGAGTTCTCGGTGGAACCGCAACTGGACGTCAAGCAGCCGCCCGTAGGCCTCGCGGCTGGCAAAGGGCTGTCGCCGCAGGATGGTCCGGTCCAGTCGCTCGTGCGTCGCCTGCGTCGCGGCTTTCAGGCGTCCGGCGCGCCCGATGAGCCCGGACTTCGAAACCAGCGCCTCGACATCCATCTGTTCCACCCCTTCGCGGACCTCGCGCCCCTGCCGCGGCCGGCGCGACCGGACACGCGTGATATCGCGCGTGCACCGATTGGTAAGCCGAGGACGAGCGGATGGAAACCGGAATCGCGCTAAGAGACGGCTGCCCCTGACGTGACTATCGCTCGAAATAGCCGAGGATGCGCTCGACCTCGTCGCGATCGCCCATGGTGACCCCCACGCGCTGGTGGAGGGCGTGCGGCTGGATGTCGAGGATCGTGTGGTCCTCTTCCATCGCCAGGCCCCCGGCCTGCTCGATCAGGAAGCCCATCGGATTCGCTTCATACATCAGCCGAAGCTTGCCCGCCGCGTTGGGGTTGCGGCTGTCCCATGGATACATGAACACGCCGCCACGCTTCAGGATGCGGTGGATGTCTGCCACCATCGACCCCGTCCAGCGCATGCCGTAGTCCCGCCCGAGCGGGCCGTCCTTGCCGGCCATGCAATCGTCGATGTAGCGACGGACCGGCTCCGACCAGTGGCGCCGGTTCGACATGTTGATCGCGAACTCGCGCGAGCCGGAGGGAATCCGCAGGTTTTCGCCCGTCAGTTCCCATGCCCCCATGCCTCGATCGAGCGTGAACTCGTAGACGCCCGTGCCGACCGACAGAACCAGCAGCGTCTGCGGGCCATAGAGCGCATAGCCCGCCGCCACCTGCCGGCGCCCCGGCAGCAGGAAGTCGGCCTCCGTCGGTTCGCGGCCGGAGATGTCGCACGGTGCCTCGACCACCGAGAAGATGGTGCCCACCGACAGTGCGACATCGACGTTGCTCGACCCGTCGATAGGATCGAACATCATCAGATACTCGCCCATCGGGTAGCGGTTGGGCACGGGATGGATGGTGTGCATTTCCTCGGATGCCATCGCGGCCAGGTGGCCGCCCCACTCGTTGGCCTCCAGGAGGATTTCATTGGCCATCACGTCGAGCCGCTTCTGTGCCTCGCCCTGGATGTTGATGGCGCCCGCATCGCCCAGCAGGCCTTCGGTGCCCGCCTGGTTCACGGTGTAGCCGATCCGCTTGCAGGCCCGCGCCACGACCTCGAGCAGAAGCCGCAGCTCGGCAGGAAAGGCGTTATGCGTGCGCTGCTGCTCGACGAGGAACTGCGTGAGGCTCTTTCTGGACATGTCTCTTCTCGACTCGAGGCAGTTTGGATGCGATGGGCGACGGCACCCGCCAGGGTTACCGCCAGCTTCGACCTGTTTGCCCGGCGCTGCCGCCGCCGTAAAGGGCCTTGCCGGCCCAGGCCACGCCACGCGTCGTCCCGACACGGCGAAACGTGACGGCCGATCGCAACGACCCGCCCGCGTCGATCGTTGATGGCTATGCTCCCCTGCCTTCCAGAACACAGCCCGGCCATCCTGGCGCAACCATGAACGAGATCTGAATTTGAGCCGATACCTGCCGTTTGCCTCCGTCCTCCTGCTCACCGCCGTCCTTCTCCTGGCAGGCCATCTCGGGTCTCCACGCTTCTGGTGGCCGCTCGTCCTCCTCGTCCCGCTGGCCGGCGTCGGGATCTGGAATTTGGCGCAGCCGACGCACTCCATCATGCGTCTCTATCCGCTGAGCGCGCACGTCCGCTGGTTCTTCGAGTGGCTTCGCCCCTATATGCGCGAATACCTGCTCGACAGCGATCACGAGGGTCGCCCCTTCACGCATTCGCAGCGGCGTCTGGTCTACCAGCGGTCGAAGGACATCGAAGGCGTGAAGTCTTTCGGCGCCGACGTCGACATGTACGAACCGGGCTTCGAGTGGATCAACCATTCGCTCCACGCGGTCGACGATAGCCCGCGCGACCATCGAGTTCTCGTCGGCGGCGCCGACTGCCAGCGCCCCTACGAAGCTTCGGTCCTCAACATCTCCGCCATGAGCTTCGGCTCGCTCAGCGGACGGGCCATCGAGGCGCTCAATCTGGGTGCCAAGCTCGGAAACTTCTACCACGACACCGGTGAAGGCGGGATCTCGAGACATCATCACAGCCATGGCGGCGACCTCGTGTGGGAGATCGGGACGGGTTATTTCGGCTGCCGCACCCGCGACGGCCGCTTCGACGCGGCGGCCTTCGCCGACAGGGCCGCACACGACCAGGTCAGGATGATCGAGATCAAGCTGAGCCAGGGGGCGAAGCCCGGCAAGGGCGGCATGCTGCCGGGTTCCAAGGTCTCGCGCGAGATCGCCGAGGCCAGGGGCGTGGACATGGGCCGGGACGTCCTGTCGCCGGCACGCCATTCCGCCTTCTCCACGCCGCTGGAGATGATGGAGTGGATAGCCGAACTGCGCAGGCTGTCGGGCGGCAAGCCGGTCGGCTTCAAGCTCTGCATCGGCCATCGCTGGGAGTTCCTCGGCCTCGTTAAGGCCATGCTCCAGACCGGCACGACGCCCGACTTCATCGTCGTGGACGGCGCAGAAGGCGGCACGGGCGCGGCGCCTGCCGAACTGTCGAACCATGTCGGGACACCGTTGCGCGAGGCCTTGATCTTCACCCAGAACGCCCTGGTCGGGACGGGCCTGCGGGACCGGGTCCGGGTGGCTGCGGCCGGGAAGATCTTCGATGGTCACACCATGGCGGCAAGTCTGTCGTTGGGCGCCGACTGGTGCAATTCCGGACGCGCCTTCATGTTCGCGCTCGGATGCGTGCAGACGAAAAAATGCCAGACCGACCGATGCCCCACCGGGGTCGCCACCCAGGATCGCCTTCGGCAGAGCGGTCTCGTGGTGTCGGACAAGGGTCCGCGCGTCGCGAATTTTCACCGCAACACCGTGGCCGCCCTGTCGCAATATGTCGCCGCGGCCGGGCTGCGGAGCCCTTCGGAACTGCGGCCGCACCATCTTCGCATCCGCGTCGGCGAGACCGAGGTCCACTCCGCCGACCGGGTCTACGAGTTCCTCGAGCCGGGCGCCCTCATCGACGCGCCGGAAGACACGCCCTACGATCGCTGGTGGGCAATGGCCGACGCATCGAGCTTCCTGCCTCGAAGCTGACGGTCGCTCGGAGCCGCATGGCGCATCCCCTGCCCCCCGATCGCTCCCGCAAACCGCGGCGGAGAGGTTTGCGCTAATGCGTGTCGCGTCCAATACGGTTCATTCTGCCGGGGATGGTTTGGGACAAGGTCGAGGTCTTCGTCGATCGTCGGGCTGGTGGCCCGGCGGAGACGAAG
>NZ_RWKW01000188.1 GCF_003970795.1 Aquibium carbonis
GCCCGCCAACGGCGGCGCCCGTTTCGTCGTCAGCCTGCCGGCGGCCGGTCGCGCCAGCCGGGCCGCGGGCGCGACAGCACATAGGCCGCCCCGGCAAGCATGAAGGCGGCGACGCCGAGCATGGCGGCGGGTCCTGGATGCGCGGCGAGGATAAACAGGCCGTAGCCGGCGACCATGCCCGCGACCGCGAAGACCTTGGCCCGCGTGGGAATGGCGCCCTCCGCGCGCCAGGCGCGGAGCGATCCGCCGAACCGGGGATGCTCGAGCAGCCAGATCTCGATGCGCGGCGACGACCGGCCGAAGCAGAACGCCGCCAGGATGATGAAGATCGTGGTCGGCAGCACCGGCAGCACGGCGCCGAGGATGCCGAGGCCGAGCATCAGCACGCCCGCCGCCAGATAGGCCGCGCGGCGCGCCCGCGCCAGGGCGGTCAGGCCGCCGGCCGGTCCGCTCGCATCGTCGTCGCCGCTCTGCATCTCGACTGTTTCGCGTCCCTGCGTCATGATCCTCGCTCGCCGCCCCGACGCGGCGGCGAAGGGAAGGTTCTAACCACGTGTTGCGCAAGCTCCGCAATCTGTTCGCGCGTCCGAGGACGCAGGCGGACCTCGACGCCGCGAAGCTTCGCGCGCTCCGCTCGCTGGGCGTTCGCGTCGGCGAGGGCTGCCGCATCTATTGCGACATCGTTTCGACCGTAAACTGGCCCCCATTTCGACCGGACAGTTGGCCTAACGCGGGAGGCTTGAGGCTATCCTCAAG
>NZ_RWKW01000031.1 GCF_003970795.1 Aquibium carbonis
CGCGCCGAAAAGGAGGCCGAGCGGCTCGCCGCCGCGCAGGCTGCCGCCCAGCCGGTCGAAGCCGCGCCGACCGTCACCGTCGAGGAAGCGAAGTCGAGCGGCGGGCTGTTCGGCTCGGTGCGCAAGCGCGTCGGGCTCGGCAACCTGTTCGGCGGCTGACCGCCGCCGTGGACGCCGCCGATGCGTCCGGGACACAGGTCCCGGCCGAGACCTACGATCTCCGCGGCCTGAATTGCCCCTTGCCTGTGCTGAAGACGCGTCGTCGCATCGCCGGCCTGCCTGCGGGCGCCCGGCTCTGGGTCGAGACCACCGATCCGCTCGCCGTCATCGACATCCCAGCATTCTGCCACGATGACGGCCACCGGCTGGTGACCAGCGAGAGCATGGCCGGCGGGCATCGCTTCCTCATCGAGCGGGGCGGGACGACGGCCGGCCGCATCGTTCCGAAAAGCCCCTGACAACGCGACCCGGATCGGCTACCCACCCCTGCGGACGACGCCACGGCAGGGTGGGCGCCGCCGGACGGGACGGATGCCGGGGATGAACACGGACGACAGGGACGAGACGGGATCGTGGAACCGCTACACCGGGTTCCTGCTGCTGCTCTTCGTCGGACAGGCGATCGCGCTCAGCCTCGTGCGCTCGGGAACCAGCTACGACGGCGCCGAACAGCTCCTCTACACGCAGTATCTCGACTGGGGCTACGGCCGTTCGCAGCCGCCTCTCTACACCTGGATGCTGATCGCTTTGCACCGGGTCTTCGGCGTCGGCATGCTGGCCGAGAACCTGCTCAAGTTCGGCCTGCTGTTTCTCGGCTTCTGGTCCGTCGCCGAGATCACGCGGCGCCTCGGCTTTGGCCGGGCCGTCGCGGCGGCCGCCCTGGCCGCGCCGTTCCTCATCGTCGAGATCGGCTGGGAATCGCAGCGCAACTATGCGCACACCGTGCTCACCTTCGCGCTGACGGGTGGCCTGGGCGTCGCCTACCTCGCCGCGCGCGAGACGCCGGGCGCGACGCGGCATCTGGCGATCGGCGTCATGATGGGGCTTCTGGTCCTGAGCAAGTACAACGGCGCGCTGGTGATCGCCGCCCTCGTCGCGGCCGACCTCGCGGTCGGCAAGCCGCGCGTCTTCGCGCGGCCGTCGAGCGTGGTCGCCTGGCTCGCTGCCGCCGTCATCGCCATTCCGCATCTCGTGTGGGTGGCGGGCAACACCGGCCATGCCCTGGTGCTGGCCGACAATTTCCGCGCCGCGGAGGGGGCCGGCCTTCTCGCGACAGCCTTGAAGGGAATCGGCCAGTACCTGCTGGCGACGGCCGGCCTTCTGGCGCTGCTCGCCGTCGCGCTCGCCGTCTACACGATCCGGTCGCCGCGCGCATCGCCACCGCCGCGCCACGCGCCCGCGGTCTCGGTCATCGCGCTCTGGGGCCTGGCGTTCTGGCTGGTCGGCCTGGTGGTGACGCTCGCCACCGGCGCCACGGTGGTGCGCATGCGGTGGCTGGCGCCCGTCGTGGTGATGGCGGTTCCCGTCCTGGTGGGCTGGGCCTTCTCGCGCCGGCCCGGTCGCGAAACCTGGTTCGCGCTCGGCGGCATGGCGCTGGGTGTCGGCCTGGTCGCCGGCCAGTGGTACGAGAGCACGCGGATGAACGCCCGGACCGACTACGACTACCGTCGCCTGGCCGAAGAGCTGGCGCAGTCGGGACCGACCGACGCGATCGTGACGGCCGAATACGAGGTCTTCGCCAACCTGCGCCTGCACGACCATCCGATCCTGGCGCCGCAGATGCCGCGGGTCGACCGGGGTGCTGCCGAAGGCGCCACCGCGCTCTGGTTCGCCGACGGCCGCGCCGGGGACCGGGTGGAAGGCTTTGCGCGGTCGATCGGCCTGTGTCCCGTTCAGTCCGAGCCGGTGCGCGAGATCGCGCTGCACCGGCGCCATGGAGACGCCGCGCCGCGCCGCGTCTCCGCGATGGCGCTGTCGGCCGAGGCCTGCGGCGGGTAGGGAGAAACCCGGGCCGGGGATCGTCGACGGCCTTGCGGCCCGCCTGACGGCCGTTCCCTACACCTTCCACCCGCCGGCAATGGCCAGCGGGTTGTCTTCGAGCGCCGCGCGGTCGGGCATGTCGATGCGCGGCTGGCCGGCGAAGGCGGCGAACAGCCGCTCGACATAATCGGCCGGCATGTCGAAGGTGATCATGACGATGCGCACGCCGCGCGGGCCGGCCGGCCATTGCGCCAGCCGAATCGGCGGATGCAGCACCTTCTGCACGCCATGGATCACCAGCGGGCGCTCGCGGTCCTCCAGCGTCTCGACGATCCCCTTCATGCGCAGGAGTTGCTCGCCATGGGTGGAGCGCAGGAGGTCGAGGAAATTTTCGACCGTCGACAGCGGCAGCGGCCGGTCGAGCACCAGTGACACGCTGCGGATGCGCCCGTCATGGCCGTGGTGGTGGTGATGATGATGATGGTCATGGTCAGGACCATGGTCATGGTTGTGGTGGTCATGGCCGTGCGCCTCGTCACGCAGCCACCGGGCGACGTCGACGCTCTTGGTTGCCGGGTCGTACAGCCCGCAGTCGAGCAGAACGGGAGCCGACGCGGTGGCGGCGTCCAGCAGCGGCGCGCCGGGGTTCAGAGAGCCAAGCCGGGCCTCGATCGCACGCAGGTCCGCGTCCGAGGCGAGGTCGCGCTTGGCCAGCACCAGCCGGTCGGCCATGGCGACCTGCTTCACCGCTTCCTCGTGCGCGTCGAGCGTGGCCGAGCCGTTGACGGCATCGACCAGCGTCACCACGCCGTCGAGCCGGTAGGCGGCCACGATCGCCGGATGCGCCATCAGCGACTGCAGCACCGGCGCCGGATCTGCCAGGCCCGTCGTCTCCACCACGACTCGCTTCAGGGGCGGGATACGGCCGGTCTGCATGCGATCGGCCAGGTCGGCCAGCGTGTCGATCAGTTCGCCCCGCACCGTGCAGCACAGGCAGCCATCCGAGAGCTGGATGATCCCGTCCGACGATTGCTCGACCAGCAGGTGGTCGATCGCCACGTCGCCGAACTCGTTGATGATGACGGCGGTGTCGGTCAGCGCCGGATCCTTCAGGAGCCGGTTGAGCAGGGTGGTCTTGCCGGCGCCGAGAAAGCCGGTGAGGACCGTGACCGGAACGGGTGGCTGCATCGTCAGTTCTCTCGCTTGCGGAGCACGTCGGCCGGAACCCGTGTCCACTAGGGACACCGGGCCTGCGACGACCTAGTCCTACGGCGCGCGGCGCGGTATGGGAAGCGCGCGACGCGCCTTATCGCACCGCGCTCGCCTCGACCGGGCGATAGTCGGGCCGCGGCGTGGGGATCGGCACCCGGGCATACTCCACGTCGGCGGCCGCGTGCGGCGAACGGGGGCCTGTCGCGCCGCCGAGACCCACCGCCACGAGCACGCGCTCGCGCGACGGCTTGTCGGCCAGATGCGGCGAGCTGACGATCACCTTGCCGTTCTTGTCGATCTCGCCGGCATCGAGCCGCGCCTTGTAGGCGGCCGGGGTGCAGATGCGCGAGCGCATGTTCGGCGCCTGGTCGATTCCGGCGCGGGCGGGCGGCGTCATCGACGCGAGCGTCGGCGCGCCGGCCGCGCTCCTGCCGAAGCCGGCGGCCAGCAGGTCGGCAGCCTTGACTGCGCGCTCCTCCGACGATCGTTCGCCGATGACCACGGCCAGGAGCGTGCGCCCCTGCCGCGTGGCCGACGCGATCAGGTTGAAGCCGGATGGACAAGTATAGCCGGTCTTCATCCCATCGGCGCCCTCGAACCGTCCGATCAGATCATTGTGGTTGATCATCTTCGTCTGGCCGTCGGCAAGGCCTTCCATCCTGAAATAGTCGGCATATTGCGGAAAATCGCGGCGTATGGCGGTCGCCAGGACCGCCAGGTCGTGGGCGGTCGTGTACTGGCCGTCATGGTGCAGGCCGTGCGCGTTCATCCATCGCGAACCGGTCATGCCGAGCCGGATCGATTCGGCGTTCATGCGTGCAGCGAAGGCCGATTCGGAGCCGGCGATGCTCTCGCCGATCGCCGTGGCGACGTCGTTGGCCGATTTCACCATGATGATCTTGAGCGCGTTGTCGAGCGCCAGGACCGATCCGGCTGGATAGCCCATCTTGCTGGGCGGCTCCTTGGCGGCGTTCTTGGAGATGCGGACCGGCGATTTCAGCGTCACCTCGCCCGCGGCCACGGCGCGGAAGGCGACATAGGCGGTAAGAAGCTTGGTGAGCGAGGCTGGGTACCAACGCTGCATCGCGTCTTCCTGGGACAGCACCCGTCCGCCGTCGAGATCGACGACGAGCGAAGGGCCGGCTGCGGCCGGGTTGGCGGACAGGACCAGCGCGCCGAGGGCGCAAGCGGCCAGCATCCGGAAGGGACGTCTCAAATTCACTTTCGCCTCACGCGGTAATTGCGCTACGGTTGCGGGGAAGGCCTTTCGGCCCGTTCCCTGTTCCTGATCGCTGCTACTTACCGCATGTGGCGCGGGGATGGCAAAACCGCGCCGATCACGATCGCGCGGGGTGGGACGGGTCAGGCCGCCGAACAGGAGCAGGGTTCCCCCACATGCCGATCCTCAATCGTGCCGCCGAGATGCAGCCGGAAGTCGCCGCCTGGCGCCGTCACCTCCACACCGTGCCGGAAATCGGCTTCGATCTCCACGAGACCTCGGCCTTCGTGGCCGAGAGGCTGCGGGCATTCGGCGTCGACGAGGTCGTGACCGGCATCGCCCGGACGGGCGTCGTGGGCATCATTGCCGGCCGGCTGGGCGACGGTCCGACCATCGGCCTTCGGGCCGACATGGACGCCTTGCCGATCACCGAGGCGACGGGGGTGGCGCATGCTTCCGTAAATCCCGGCAAAATGCACGCCTGCGGCCATGACGGGCACACTTCGATGCTGCTGGGTGCGGCGAAATACCTCGCCGAGACGCGCAACTTCGCGGGCCGCGTCGCGGTGATCTTCCAGCCCGCCGAGGAGGGCGGCGGCGGCGGCCACGTCATGGTCAAGGAGGGCATGATGGAGCGCTTCGGCATCAGCCGCGTCTTCGGCATGCATAATGCGCCCGGCCTGCCGGTCGGCCAGTTCGCCACCCGTCCGGGTCCGATCATGGCGGCGACGGCCGAATTCACCATCACGATCCGGGGCAAGGGCGGGCATGCGGCGTTCCCGCACCAGAACGTCGACCCCATCGTCATCGCCAGCCAGATCGTCGGCGCGCTGCAGACCATCGTGTCGCGCAATGCCGATCCGCTGGAGGCGCTGGTCGTCTCCGTCACCAAGTTCCATGCCGGCGAGGCCTACAACATCATCCCCGAGACCGCGCAGATCGCCGGCACCGTGCGCACGCTGCGCAAGGAGGTGGCCGCGCTCGCCGAAACGCGCATGAAGGCGATCGTGCAGGGCATCGCCGAGGCGGGTGGCGCGACGGCCGTGATCGACTACGATGCGAACTATCCGGTGACGTTCAACCACCCGGAGGAAACAGAGTTCGCCGTGCAGGTGGCGACCGAGGTGGCCGGGTCCCAGAACGTGGAGCCGAACATTCCGGCCATGATGGGTGGCGAGGATTTTTCCTACATGCTAGAGGCGCGGCCGGGCTCGTTCGTGTTCATCGGCAATGGCGACACCGCCAGCCTCCACCATCCGGGCTACGACTTCAACGACGAGGCGATCCCGCACGGCATTTCCTACTGGGTGCGGCTGACGGAAAAGGCGCTTGCCGCCTGACCGATCGCCTTCGGTCGTTCCGCGACGCTGAAACCCTTGGCCTCGGCGCCCGAACCCGTTATATCGTGCGCGCGTGGTCCCGTAGCTCAGTAGGATAGAGCATCAGATTCCTAATCTGAGGGTCACTGGTTCGAATCCAGTCGGGATCACCATGAAATCAAAGTCTTAGACAGAATGACGGGCTGCCTTAGCGCTCGGGGGTAACGGGCGATGCGGACTGGAGAGACCCGGACCTCGCCCGGAGATCGCCGCCGCGGGAAGAGCCGCAGGACGTGCGACGAGCCGTCTGCAGTCCTTCCTGTGCGGCGGGAGGCCGAACCCACGCCACGGAGACCGCTAAGCACAGGTTCGTGCCCCGTCTGGATCGTCATGACGGGCAGGACTTTTCAACGGTCTCCAGTCTTGTCTGCCGGATGCCGGGCGACGGACGGCGGGTTCAGGCGCCGAGCCGATCGCGGACGCGCATCTTGATGTGCTTGGACTCGCGAAACGCCTCGATGCCTTCCCGGCCCAGTTCACGACCGATGCCGCTCATCTTCCAGCCGCCGAAGGGCGCGTGCAGTTCGCTCGTGTCGTTGACGTTCACGCCGACCGCGCCCGCCTCGATCCGTTCCGCGAGGCTCCAGGCGCGCTCGAGGTCGCCAGAATAGACGTAGGCGGCAAGGCCGAACGGCAGCGCGTTGGCCACCGCCAGGGCTTCCCGGTCGTTTTCCACCGGGCGGATGGCCGCCAGCGGTCCGAAGGTCTCCTCGGTCAAGGCCAGCGCGCCGTCGGGGACGTCGTCGACGACGGTGGGTTCGAAGAAGAAGCCCCGGTCATACGTATCGCCGCCGGGCCGCTTGCCACCGGCAATCAGCCTTGCTCCGCGTTGCAAGGCGTCTTCCAGGTGACGGCCGGTCCGCGTTCGCACGCTCTCGTTCAGCACGGGCCCGTAGAGAACGCCCGGTTCGATGCCATGGCCGAGCCGGATCTTGCGCGTCTCGGCCGCCAGCGCCTCGACGAAGCGGGCATGGATGCCGCGCGACACCAGGATGCGGTTCACGGAGATGCAGATCTGGCCCATGTTGGAGAAGGACCGCCGCGCGGCGGCGGCGGCCGCTTCTTCCGGATCGGCGTCGTCGAGCACGATGAAGGGACACTGGCCGCCGAGTTCGAGCGAGAGCCGCTTCAGCGTGCCTGCGGCGGCGCGCATGATCGACTGGCCAGCCGGAACCGAGGCCGTCGCGGTCACCATGGCGATGCCGGGATGCTCGGCCAGCGCCGCGCCGACCTCCGGTCCGGTGCCCGGAACGTCATTGAGCACGCCGGCCGGCAAGCCGGCTTCCACGAAGCATTCGACCACCTGGCCGATGGCGAGCGGCGTTTCGTGCGGCGGCTTCACCACCAGCGTGCAGCCGGCGGCGAGCACCGGCGCGACCTTCCAGGCATAGAGGTCGACGGGATAGTTCCACGGCACGATGCCGCCGACGACGCCCACGGGGGAGGTGGTGACGAGGCTGCGGATGTCGGCCCGCGAGGAGGGACGGATCGAGCCGCCGAGGCGGCGTCCCTCCTCGGCGTAGAAGCGGATCACCTCGACGCCGAACAGGATCTCCTTGAGCGAGTCCGGCACCGGCTTGCCCTGTTCGCGCGTCAGCGTGTCGGCGATCGCGGGCGCGCGTGCGGCGATCAGGTCGGCCGCTTGATGCAGCACCCGGGCGCGCTGGTCGGCATGCGTCGCGGCCCATCCCGGCAACGCTGTGGCCGCGGCCTCGACCGCGTGGTCGACGTCGGCACGGGTCGCGATGGCGCTGGTGCCGACGAGATCGCCGGTCGCCGGGTCGCGGATGTCGGCGCGGGTGCCCTCCGCGCCCTCGCTCCAGGCGCCGTCGATGAAGAGTTTCCTGTCCATGGCGGTCACCGCGCCTTCAGCCGGCGCCAGAGTTCCTCGTAATTCTCGTCGTTCTGCCGGTTGGCCGCCTCCTTGCTCGTCGTGTTGGGGCTGACCATGACATGCGGTGTGATGCCCTCGGCGACGAGCTTTTCGGCCGTCAGCGCCACGATGGCGTGGGCGATGGCGATGGTGACACTGGTCGAGGATGCGCCGACGGGCGAATTCAGCCCGTCGATGTAGAGGGCGGCGTCCGCCTTCGGGATGCCGGTGTCGATGACCACGTCTGCCACCTCGTAGAGCCGCTTGCCGCAGGAATGGCGGGAGGGCGTCGAGGAGGAGTGCGGGATGGAGGTGACGCCCACGAGCTTGATCCCGCGCTCCTTGCACTCCATGGCGATGTCCATGATCACGGCATTGATGCCGGAATGCGAGAACAGGATCATCGTGTCCTGGGGGTCGATCTGGTGCGAGCGCAGGATCGCCTTGCCGTAGCCCTCCTGGGCATGGATGAACCGGTATTGCCGCGCGCCCATGTCGCCCCAGACATGGTGGAAGGAGATCATGGTGCTCTCGACGATCGGGCGGAAGCCGACGATCGTGCCGGTGCGCGGGAAGCTTTCCAGGGCCGGCAGCGCGCCGTGGCCGGTGCCGAAAGTGAAGGCGAGCTTGCCGGCGCCGATGCTGGCCGCGCACAGGCCGGCGGCTTCCTCGATGGCGGCGGCCTGCGTGGTCCGTACCGTCTCCAGCCGTTCGGCGAGCGACCCGAAATAGCGGTCTAGAAGCGTGCTCATGGCGGATGTCCTTCCTGTGTCAGTCGTCGTCAGGGCGGCCTGCGGTCAGGCCGGCAGCGCGGTGATGGCGTCGAGCGCGGTCTCGAAAAGCTCCACCTCGGCCCTGGCCATCGCGTCCTCGGAGATCTTCTCCTGCGTGTGCGCATCGACGGTGGCGACGCAGAGCGTCGAGGCCCTGGCGCCGAGAATGCGGGCGGCGACGAGCAGCGCCGACGTCTCCATGTCGGTGCCGATGAGCCCCATGCGCTCGATGTCCTGCTTCAGGCTGCCGATCATCTCGCGGCGGGCGCCCGACAGGCCGAACATCTCGGTGTAGAAGCCGTCCCAGGTGCCGAAGATGCCGGCGTGCCAGGTCCGGCTTCCGGCCGCGAGACGCTGGCGCAGCGCGGCATTCAGGTCGAAGTCGGCGATGGCGGGGTAGCCCAGCGGAGCATAGCTGTTCGAGGTGCCGTCGGCACGCAGGGCGCCGTCTGCCAGCACGAAATCGCCGATCCTGGCCGGGGGGATCGCCATCGCGGTGCCGATGCGCAGGAAGGTGCGGATGCCTAGCGCGTAGAGTTCGTGCAGCACGATGCTGGCGATGGGCGCGCCCATCCCGAAGGCGGCGGCGGTGATGCGGTGTCCGGCGCGCACGCCGGTCACGGTGCGCAGGCCACGGCTGACAGGCGGGAACACCGGGTCGTCGAGATGCTCGGCAATCCGGTCGATCCGCGCCGGATCGCCGATCAGGATCGCGGCGTCGCCGACCTCCTGGCGCGACACGCCGATGTACCAGGCGCGGTCGGAGCGTTCTTCTTGGGTCATGGGTCAGGCACTTTCGTCAGTTGAAACAAGGCGGCTGCGCAACAGGGCGGCGGCGGCATGATGCCCGGCCTCGACCACCGCTTGCAGATCGGTTTCGCCGGCCGCGAGAGCGGCGATGACGCCGCCTGCGAAGGTGTCGCCGGCCCCGGTCGGGTCGGGCGTCTCGAAGGGAATGGTCACGACCGAAAGCGATGTGCCGCCCCGCGAGACGGTCGCGCCTTCGCCGCCCAGCGTTTCGATGACGATACGCTCCGGGCGCGACGCGGGGGCGGCCCTGAATGCCGCCTCGACGAAGCCGCGCTCGGCCCGGCTGTGGCAGATCAGGTCCGCGCGCCCGGCGAGCTTTGCTGCGAGGTCGGGCGTCAAGGCCCGCGGATCATCCTTTACCACCCAGGCAAGGCGAGCCGTCGGGCTCAGCGCTTCGAGAGCGTCCAGCGTGGCGCGTGTGGGTCCGATCGTGACGCAGAGCCAGTCAGCATCGGCGATCACGGCGCGCTGCTGCGGGGTCAGCGCGAGATGCTTCGGCATGCCGGGATCGTAGAGGCAGCAGCAGCCGCCGTCCGGATCATAGGCCAGCACCGCCATTGGCGTTCGTGCGTCCGGCACGCGGGCCATGGCGTCCACCAGAACGCCCTTGTCGCGAAGCTGGGCGAGATAGGCGTCGCCCGCCTCGTCGGCGCCGATCCAGCTCACCGGCCGGGCATCGGTCACGCCCGCCGCCGCCAGCGCGCCCGCCACGTAGGCCGGACTGCCTCCCAGCCGCGGCCAGGCATTGGCCGGTCGGGCGAGGATGGTCGAAGTTCGGCCCGGACGGGGTACGCTGTCCAGCATGGCCGCGTGATCGAGGCTCGCATAGCCGATGATGGCGATGCCGCCGCTCATGACAGCATGTCCACGGCTTCGGCCAGGGGAACCACCCGGCCCATGTAGCGATGAATGTCCTCGAGCGATGCTTCGGCCAGGTGCGGGCGGTTCGAGTTCGTCGCCTCGCGCGGCACCACCGGCTCGAAGCCGTTGGCGAAGGCGTCCTGCGCGGTGGCGCGGATGCAGACATTGGTCTTAACGCCGGCGATCACGAGGCGGGAGACGCCCTGTTCGGTCAGGAAAAGCGCGAGATCGGTGGCAAAGAAGGCGCTGAAGCGACGCTTCCAGACGACGGTCTCGTTTCGGCCCTGCGGCGCGAAGTCGGCGAAGAAGGCTGCATCGTTGGCGCCGTCGATGTGATGCACCGGCAGCTTGCGCCATTCGAAATCGTCGAAGTCCGGGCGGTGCCGCTCGGCGGCATGGACGACGATCGCGCCTGACCGTCTCGCTGCCTCCCGCAAGGCGCGCATCGGTTCGAGGACATCCTCCACCCCGGGGTAATGGTTGGGCTGTCCGGGTTCGAAGAACGAGTTGATCACGTCGACCAGGATGAGGGCGGTGCGCGGGTTCTGCATCGTCAGGGTCTCCTCGCCCTTGCGCGACGCCCGGCCACGGCGACCGCCGTCAGGACGACGATCACCATGACGTAGGGCAGTGTCTGGACCAGTTCGGCGGGTATGCCGCGGCCTTGCATGCGAATCTGGAAGGCGTCGAAGAAGCCGAACAGCAGGGCGCAGGTGGCGGTTGCCCAGGGTCGGTTGCGACCGAAATAGAACGCCGCGAGCGCGATGAAGCCGCGACCGGCGGTGATTCCCTCGTTGAAGATGCCGACGACGCCGATCGACAGATAGGCGCCGGCAAGCCCCGACATGACGCCGGCATAGACCGTCGAAAGGTCACGCAAAGCCAGCGGGTTCAGCCCGAGCGCCCGTGCGGCCTGTGGCGCTGCGCCGACGGCCCGCAACCGCAGGCCGAGCCGGGTGCGGGCCAGGAACCAGACGGTGATCGGCACCATCGCCCACGCCGCCCAGGTCAGCGGGTCGTGGCCCGACAGGATCGCGCCCAGGATGGGAACGTCGGCGACGAACGGGATGTCGATGCGCGGCAGGCGGGCAACGTCGGGCAGGCTCAGCGTTCCCGAACTGCCATAGGCCGAGCTGAGAAAGAAGCGGACGAGCCCCGCCACGGCAACCAGGAAGCCGAGCCCGACGATGATCTCGTTGGCCTGCAGCCGTGTCACTGCCAGCGACATGGCCAGGCCGACGACGCCGCCCGCTGCGGCTGCAGCCAGGAGCGCGACCGGCCAGCTGCCGGTCATGGAGGCCACGATCAGCCCAAACAGCGCCCCGGCCAGCATCATGGAATCGAGGCCGATGTTGACGAGGCCGCCGACCCGGTTGATCAGTCCGCCGAGTGCGGCCAGCAGCACCGGCGTGGTCATCACCACCGCGGCATGGATGACGTTGTCGATCATCATGCCGATGCCCTCCGGCGCACGAAGATCCAGCCGAGCTGCGCCACGGCGAAGACCATGACCGTGCCCTGCAGGATGTCGACGATCTCGATCGGCACGTCGCTGAAGAACTGGATGGTGGCGCCGGCATTGGCGAGCGCGCCGAACAGCAGCGCCGCCAGAAAGATGCCGAGCGCCGATCCGCGTCCCAGCAGAGCGACCGCGATGCCGGTGAAGCCATAGCCGGGCGAAAAGCCGGCGACGAAGCGGCCGACATTGCCAAGCGCATGGATGCCGCCCGCCAGGCCGCCGATGGCCCCCGACAACAGCATCATCTTGATGACCAGCATCGGCACGTTGATGCCGGATGCCGCCGCGAAGCGCGCGTTCATGCCGGCCAGCCGCGTCTCGAAGCCGAGCGCGGTCCGATTGCCCCACAGCGCGTAGAGCCCGAGCAGCGCGATGGCGATGAGGAATCCCGCGTTCAGCGTCGAGGGCGGCATGAGCTTGGGCAGCCGGGCCGCGTCGGCGATCATCGGCGTGGCCGAGTTGGCCGAGCCGGGCGCCAGCAGCGGTCCATTGACGAGCCAGGCCGTCAGGCTGATGGCGATGAAGTTCAACATCAGGGTCGTCACCACCTCGTCGACGTCGAGGCGCGCCTTCAGCAGGCCCGGTACCAGCATCCACAGCGAGCCGACAAGCACGGCGGCGACCAGCGCCAGCGGTAGCAGGAGCGCGGCGGGCAAGCCGACGAATGTGAATCCGACAGTGGCGGCCGCCAGGCCGCCGACGAAGATGCAGCCCTCGACGCCGACATTGAAGGCGCCCGCGCGGAAGGCCACGGCGGTGGCGAGTCCTGTCAGGATCAGCGGCGTAGCGGCCGACAGCGTCGCGGCGATGCGGCGCGAACTGCCGAACGCTTCCACGGCGAGGAGCGTGTAGACGTCGATCGGGTTGTGACCGGCCGCAAAAAGCACCAGCGCGGCCAAGGCAAAGGCCGCAGCCAGCGGACCGAGCGGTTCCAGGATCCGCAGCCAACGAGGGCGTTCGAAGGACGTGCTGCCGAGGACCTGTGCGCTCATCCCTGCCTGCCTCCCAGCATGAGCCGGCCGATCTCCTCCAGGCCGGCCGAACCGCGCATGACCTCGCCGGTGATCCGGCCGCCGTAGACGACGACGATCCGATCCGACAGCGCGACGAGTTCCTCCAGCTCCTCGGAAACGAGAAGCACGGCTCCGCCCTTGTCGCGGTATTCGAGCAGGCAGCGATGGATGAAGTCGATTCCGCGGATGTCGACGCCGCGCGTGGGCTGGCAGGCGACGAGCAGCTTCGGATCGCCGTCGAGTTCGCGCGCGACGACCACGCGCTGCTGATTGCCGCCCGACAGGCTGCCCGCCGGCTGGCGGTCGGAGGCGCGCTTCACCGAATAACGATCGAGGAGATCGCCGACATGGCGCGCGATGGCCTTGCGGCGGAGAACGCCGCGCGAGCAAAGGTCCGGCCGCCGATGATGGCCGGCTATGGCGTTTTCGGCGATCGGCGCGGCGAGGCAGAGCCCTTCGGCAGCCCGGTCAGGGCTGAGATAGGCGAGGCCGGCCGAGCGGCGCTGCGCCAGCGTCTGGCCGGCGATGTCGGCGCCAGCGAGCCGGATGGTGCCGGCATCGATCCGGCACAGCCCGGTCACGGAAGCGGCGATCTCGTCCTGGCCGTTGCCGGCCACGCCAGCGATGCCGACGATTTCGCCAGCCCTGACGGTGAGGTCGAAGCCCGACAGCGCCGCATGGCCGCGCAGGTCGCGAGCGGAGAGCCCGGCGACCTCGAGCACCGGCGTGCCGGCCGTGGCGGCGCGCGGCTCCGGTCGCGCCAGCACTTCACCGATCATCATCTCGGCCAGACCCTCTCGGCTGGCGGAGGAGCGCGGCAGGCTGTCCACGACCCGGCCGTTGCGGATGACCGTGATCTCGTCGGCCACCGCCAGCACCTCGTCCAGCTTGTGGCTGATGAAGAGGATGGTGCGGCCCTCGTCGCGCAGCTTGCGCAGCAGCGCGATCAGTTCACGCACCTGTGCCGGCGCCAGCACCGCCGTCGGCTCGTCGAGGATCAGCACGTCGGCGCCGCGGTAGAGCAGGCGCAGGATCTCGACGATCTGGCGCACATGCACCGGTGCATCCTCCACCGGAGTGTCCCAGTCGAGCGAGACCCCCGCCAGCGCTTCCAGTTCGCGTGCCTTGGCCAGGGCCGCGGCGCGGTCGATGCGGCCGAACCCGTCGGCGGGTTCGCTGGCGAGGATCAGGTTCTCGATGAGGGTCAGGCCCGGCGCCAGCATGAACTCCTGGTGCACCATGCCGACGCCGCGGGCGAAGGCCTCTGCCGGACCGGCGAAACTCGCCGGTGCGCCATCGAGGAGAATGACGCCGGAGTCCGGCCGGTCCACGCCCTGCAGGATCCGCATCAGCGTCGACTTGCCGGCGCCGTTGCCCCCGACGATGGCATGAACGGTTCCACGCCGCGCGCGGAAGTCGATCGCGTCATTGGCCAGCACCGGGCCGAACCGTCTCGTGACGCCGCGCGCCCCGAGACGGATCGACGGGTCCGGCTTTTCTTCCGCCGCTTGCATCGAAAACCTGACCCAGCGCTTACTTCAGGTAGTCGGGATAGCCCTGCTCGACCACGTTCCAGACCTTGATCTTGCCGGACAGGATGTCCTGTTTCGCGGCTTCGACCTTTTCCAGATACTCGGCCGGGATGAGGTCCTTCGTATGCAGCATCTCCGACAGCCCGACGCCATCCTCGGCGAGGCCGAAGGTCGTCGTTTCGCCCCGGGGGAAATTGCCGGCGGCATAGTCCTTGATGAGGGTCTCGACCGCGACGTCGGTGCGCTTGATCATGCTGGTGAGCACGTTGCCCGGCGCGAGGCCGTCCTGGTCGGTGTCGACGCCGATCGCATAGCGCCCGGCTTCCTTGGCGGCCTGGATCACGCCCATGCCGGTCCCGCCGGCAACCTGGTAGACGATGTCGACGCCTTCCTCGAACATGGCCTTGGTCATCTGGAGGCCGATCGCCGGGTCGGCGAAGTTGTTGGAGTAGGCGACCTTGACCACGACGTCCGGATTGGCGGCCTTCGCGCCTTCCACGTAGCCGGCGATGAACTTGTCGATGCCGGCCGACTTGGTGCCGCCGATGACGCCGATGATCGGCTCGGGCGTGATGCCCTTGATCGAGGTGTCTGTCGTGACCAGTGCCGCGAGCATGCCGGCGAGGTATGAGCCTTCCTGTTCCTGGAACAGGACGGAGGCAACGTTCGGCGCCTCACGCACCTGGTTCAGGATGACGTAATTGGTGTCGGGATAGTCCTTCGCCACTTCGAGCATCGGCTCGCCATGCGAATACTCCAGATCGATCACCAGGCCGAAATCGGCGTCCGACGCGCGGCGCAGGATTTCCGCGGCCTGCGCGACGACGTCGCGCGATTCGACCGGCCGGCCTTCGAGGCCGGTCGCTTCCAGGCCGCGCTTGAAGCCTTCGTAGGCCAGGTCGTTGTAGGACTGGTCGCCCAGGCCGCTCTGCGAAATGATGAGTGCGACCGGCTTGTCTTGCGCGAGCGCGCTAGTTGTCCCAAGGGCCGAGACGAGGGCCGATGTGGCCGCGGTGATCGCCAATGACTTGATCATGCTGGTTCTCCTTGTCTTTTTTCATGTTCCCCACATGATGCTGCCGCACGAGCACTGCCTCGTATGAATAGCGGCGGGCATCATAGATCGCGCTGACGGCATCGAGCGGCGTGCCGTCGGCGGCGAACGAGTGTCGGGTCACGGCGACGACGACCGCGTCGCCCTCGAGACCCAGAAGCGCACGATCCCGCTCGGAGGCGGGACAGGCCACGAGCCTCTCGCTCGCGGTCGCGACGAACAGGCCATGCGCTTCGAAATGGCGGTAGAGCGAAAAGCCGGGCTCCGACGCGAGGGCTCGCGTCAGCCGGGTTTCCGCGACGATCTCCGTCGACAGGATCGAGCGGTGGCGCGCGACGCCCTTCCCGTCGACCAGGCGCAGGCGGTCGAGCAGCATGACGGGCGTGTCCGGCGCATAGGGCAGGCCATCCTCCCAGTCCGCCGCCTCGAAGGCGAGCAGCTGATGCGAGGCGATGTGGCCGGCCGCCTCGACGGCCTCGGTGAAGGAAAGCAGGTAGCCCGGCGCGCGGCGCAGCGGCGCTTCGGCCACGAACGATCCGCTGCCCTGGCGGCGCGTCACGAGCCCTTCCTCGACCAGCTGCTCGACGGCCTTCGCGACGGTGAAGCGACTGACGCCCCAGCGTTTCGCCAGTTCCGGCTCGCTCGGGATCCGCGCGCCGGGACCCATGCCGCCGATCTGGGCCTTCAGCCCGTCGGCGATCTGCAGGTAGAGCGGTCCGAGGCGGGGGCTGGGCTTGATCATGTCTGTCCGCGCAATCTTGTCCAGTCAACTGATCAGATCACGACTTCCGTTGCAAGCTTTTTTCGATAGCCGTCGAACGTCGCACCGACGCGGCCGCGACGGCGCCAGCCGACCGGCGGGATGAAGGGCCTCCGGACCTGGCCAGGCGCGATCGCCGCATTGAGATTCGCGGCCGTGTGGGCTACCTCGATCCAAACGGATCAGCATCCATGGCGGTGATGGAAAAGAAGAACGGATCGCGCGGCGTCCAGTCGATCGACACCGGCGGCGTCGTCCTCGGCGCCCTGGCCATGGCGAAGGGACCGCTGAAGCTGCGCGATCTCGCCGAGCAGACGGGAATGGCGGCGGCGCAGCTTCATCCCTACCTGGTCTCCTTTCGCAAGATGGGCATGGTCGAGCAGACCGAGGCCGGCCACTACCAGCTGGGATCCTTCGCCCTGCATCTCGGCTTGACCCGGCTGCGCAACCAGAACGCCTATCGCGAAACGGTGCGGCGCGTCGGCGCGCTGGCCGACGAGCTGCAGCTGATGATCGCCGTCACCGTGTGGGGACTGCATGGACCAACCATCGTCTACATCCAGGAATCGTCGGCCCGCATCCATGCCAACGTCCAGGTCGGCAACATCTTCCTGATGACGGCCACCGCCACCGGCAAGGTCTTCGCCGCCTGGCTGCCGCGCGCCGTGACCCAGCCGATGATCCGCCAGGAGCGCTCCGACCGGACCCTTCTGGAGCGCGGTCCCTTCGAGTTCGACGAGGAACGCTACTGGCAAGAGGTGCGCGATGTGGCGGCGAAGGGCCATGCCGTGACGCGCGATCTGCCGATTCCCGGCGTCAGCGCCGTGGCGGCGCCGGTGTTCGACCACACCGGGCAGATGCAGCTTGCCCTCACGGCGATCGGCCCGACCGGCATGATCGACCTTGCCGATGACGGGCCGGCCGTCGGCGGGTTGCTGAGCTTCACCCGCAAGCTGTCGAACGAACTCGGCTACCGTGAGGACGTCACCGTCGGCGCATGATGTCGAGCGACACCAGCAGGCCGCCGGACGCCAGCACCACCCCAAGCCACTGAAGCGAACCCGGCGCCTGGCTGGCGAGCGGGATGGCAAGCATGACGGCGGCCGGCGGCAGCAGGGCGGGAAACAGCGCCGCCGTTCCCGCCCCGAGGCGACGAACGCAGCCGGCAAAGGCGATGATCGCCAGAGCGCCGCCCAGCACGCCCTGGTACAGCGCTTGCACCGCCCAGGCCTTGGGCGGATGGTCGGGAACGCCGAACACGGCGAGATAGACCGGCAGCAGGCAGAGCGCGGCGCTGAGTGAAACCACCGCCGTCGTCTCGATGGCCGGCAGCCTCCAGCGCCCCACGAGCCAGGTGAACAGGCCCCACAGCGATCCCGAGGCCACGAAGCAGAGATCACCCACCCAGGCCGGCGTTCCGGACGGAGGGGTGGCCGGCTGGTCGGCCGCGATGGCGATCAACCCGGCGACGAGCAGCACGATGCCGATGCGGCGCTGCCGGGGCACCGCCCTGCCGTCGACGAAGGCCGACAGCGCATTTGCCGTCAGCATGGTGACGCCAGGCGAAATCACCACGGCATGTGCCAGGGGGGCGATGCCGTATCCGGTGTTGATGAGGAAGGCGAAGGGCGGCCCGATGAGCACCGTCAGGGCGAGGATCCGCTTCAACGGCAACGCCTCGCGCCAACCGTGCCGCAGCAGGAGCAGCGGCGCCAGCAGGACGGCCGCGATGCCGAAGCGAAGCATGGCGAGATCGGCGCTGGAGAAACCGTCGGCACGGCCGATCGCCGTGCCGACATTGTAGAAGGCCCAGAAGATGGTTGCCGCGAAGCCGAGCGCGATGCCCGCTCCCTGGCCCCGCCGCTCCGCCGGCGCCGTCAATCGTTGGCGCCCGACATGTGCCGCGCCGCGATGTAGCCGAAGGTCACGGCGGGGCCGAGCGTGATTCCTCCGCCCGGATAATTGCCGCCCATGATGCTCGCCGCGTCGTTCCCGACCGAGTAGAGCCCGCCGATCGGCCGGCCGTCCTCGTCGAGCACCTGTGCATTCTCGTTGCAGCGCAGGCCGGCGAAGGTGCCGAGGTCGCCGACGACCAGCTTGATGGCATAGAAGGGGCCCTTCCGGATCGGTGCGACGCAAGGGTTTGGCTTGTGTTCGGGATCGCCGAGCGAGCGGTTGTAGGAGGTGGAACCCTTGCCGAATTCGGGGTCCTCGCCACGTACGGCATGGGTGTTGAAGGCCTCGATCGTCCGCCGGAGCGTGGCGGGATCGACGCCGATGCGCCCGGCCAGTTCCTCGATCGTCGCGCCTTCGTGGAGATAGCCGGACTTGACATGCTGGCGAAACGGCACCGGCGCCGGCTTGACGTAGCCGAGGCCATATTTGCGCAGAACGTGGTGGTCGGCGATGAAGAAGGCGCAGATCTCGCTCTCCTCCTCGCGGCAGCGCGCGACCATCGCCTGGCAGAAATCATGATAGGAATCCGCCTCGTTGACGAAGCGGCGGCCGGATCGCGTCACCGCGATGACGCCAGGCTTGGAGCGGTCGACGAAATGGGGGAAGGTGCCCAGCGTTCCGTCCGGTTTCACGGGCCGCGAGATCGGCACCCAGGCGGCGGCATTCGGAAGCGTATCGTCGACGGTGGCGCCGACGGACTCACCCAGCCTCAGGCCGTCCCCGGTGTTTCCGGGAGGGGCCGGCGAGGCATGCTCGTAGCCGCTCGGCGCATGCGGGAACAGTGCCTTGCGGCGCACCGGATCCTGCGGAAAGCCGCCAGCAGCCAGCACGACGCCCTTGCGGGCGACGATCTCGACGGGCCCTTCCGCCGTGTCGACGATGGCGCCAGTGACCTTGCCGCGGTCGTCCTTCACGAGTTGCCTGACCGGCGAACGAGTCCAGACCGGCACGCCCTTGTCGAAGCAGGACTTCGCCAGTCGCGCCACCAGCGCGTTGCCGTTCATCAGCCGCATCGGCCGGCCATGGAAGGCCATGTCGCGCAGGAACTTCAGGAACAGCTTGCCCACATAGAAGGCCGACACCGGCGAGCGCATGACGTTGAAGAAATGCAGGAGCTCCTTGCCGGACCCGATCATCATGCCAAGGAAGGTGATCTCGGCCAGGGGCGGACGAAGGCGCTTGATCTCGGGGCCGAGCTCGCGCCCGTCGAAGGGGCGCGCGACAAGCGAGCGTCCGGCATCCATGCCGCCTGGCGCGGTCGGATGATAATCGGCGAAGGTGGGGCCTAGATCGAACTGAAGCGTTGTGTTCTGCTCGTAGAACTCGACCGCCTTCGGCCCGGCCTCGAGAAAGGCTTCCACACGCCGCTCGTCAAAATGCTCGCCGGTCTCGTGGCGCATGTAGGCGCGCGCCTTGTCGATGGAATCGTCGATACCCGCCCGCTTTGCGGGCGCGTTGCACGGAATCCACATCCAGCCGCCCGAACGGGCGGTCGTGCCGCCGAAGACGGGTTCCTTTTCCACCACGAGCACGTTCAGCCGCCGGTGCGCGGCCGACACGGCGGTGGCAAGCCCGCCAGCACCCGATCCGACCACCAGCACGTCGCATTCGTGTTTCTTCATCGCCATTTTCGTCAGGTCCATCTGTTCGGTCGTGCGGTCAGGCGGCGAGGTAGCCGCCATCGACCGGCAGCAGCACGCCGGTCACGTAGGTCGAGAGATCGGACGCCAGGAAGAGAACCGGTCCGACGAGCTCCTCCGGCTCGCCCACCCGTCGCATCGGCGTGTGCGCCAGAAACCGCCCGATCGCGTCGGGGGTCTCGCGCGTGACCTTGGTCATCGGCGTGGCGATGACGCCGGGTGCGATGGCATTGACGCGGATGCCGTCGGGCGCCAGGTCGTGGGCGAGCGCACGGGTCAGCTGCAGCACCGCGCCCTTGCTTGCCGCATAGGCTCCCAGGCCGGGGCCGGCCGAAACCGACATGATCGAACCCAGGTTGACGATCCTGCCGCGCGTCTCCCGCAACTGGGGCAGGAACGCGCGAACCATGTTCTTCACCCCGTCGACGTTGATGCGGAAGACGTCGGCCCAATCGGCGTCGAAACGGGGATCGTCGACCGGCGTGCGCCGGATGATGCCGGCATTGTTGACCAGGATCGCCACGGGGCCGAAGGCTTCGCTCGTGGCGGAAGCGAACCGGTCGATCGAAACGCGATCCGCGACATCGACTACGAACGCTCGCGATTCGCCGCCCTCGGCACGGATTTCCGCTGCCGCCGCCTCGACCGAGGCGCCGTTGATGTCGCACATGGCGACGCGGGCACCGGCTTTCGCCAGGCCGCGCGCGATCGCGAGACCGTTGCCCTGCGCGGCGCCGGTGACGACCGCGACCTGTCCCTCTATGCCCTGCAATCCGTCCTCCCGACGTTCGTTATCTGCAAATGCGTTTGACTATAGCGAATTTTCTTGTTGAGCCAAGACGTGGAATTTGCAAGATTGCGATTGCTCCGGGAGGACGTCGGCGGGCACGCTGCTCGTTCCCGGCAGGCAAAGTACGCCGCGCGAGAGCGGCAAAAGGGAGGAAGAGATGAAACGTCATGTCGTTGCCGCCGCTCTGGCGGCTTCCGTTGCATTCACCGGGTCGGCCATGGCCCAGAGCTTCGATCTTCAGAGCGTGTTCGGTCTCAACGTTCCGTCGATCGGCCCGAGCCCCGTCAATTGGGCCGACAAGGTGCGGCTGATGACGGCCGGCGAGATCGACATCAAGGTGCACGGCGCCGGCGATTTCGTCCCGCCGTTCGAGGTGTTCGGCGCGGTTTCCACCGGTGCCATCCCGATGGGCTTCGACTGGATCGGCTACTGGGCCGGAACCATCCCGGTCGCCAACCTGATCGGCTCCATGCCGTTCGGCCCGACGCCGGAGATCGCCCTGGGATGGATGTTCAACGGCGGCGGCCTCGAGATCATCCAGAAGGCCTACGACCCGCACGGCGTGAAGATCATCCCCTGCCACCTGGTGGTGCCGGAGGCCGGCGGCTGGTTCAACAAGGAGATCAACACCGCCGAGGACCTGAAGGGCCTCAACATGCGCATCGCCGGCCTGGGCGGAAAGGCCCTGGCCAAGCTCGGCGCGAACACGCAGCTCGTGCCGGCCGGCGAGATCTACGTATCGCTGGAGACCGGACGCATCGACGCGGCCGAATTCTCCGCGCCGCAGCTCGACAAGGGCTTCGGCTTCCAGAAGATCGTCAAGAACTACTACTTCCCCGGCTGGCACCAGCCGTCGAGCTGGGACTCCATCATCGTCAACATGGACGTCTGGAACGGCTTCTCCGAAGACCAGCAGAGGATCATGGTCGAGGCCTGCAAGGCCAACATCACCGAAAACATGGCCGACCAGCTGAACGCACAGGTTTCGGCCATCGAGGAGATCGAGGCGGCCGGCGCGACGGTGAAGCGCTTCCCCGACGAGGTGCTGGCGGCCATGCGCACGGCGGCTGCCGAGGTGATGCAGGAAGAAGCGGCGAACGATCCGATCTTCAAGGAGGCCTACGAATCGCTGACCGCCTATATCGATCGCACCGCGCGCTGGGCTGAACTGCAGGCTCTTCCGCGCTGAGGAAGCAAGCGGGCCCGGCAGGTCGCCGGGCCCGCATCGCGCTGGTAAGGTGGCGTTGCCCGCGACCCGTCCGGGCGCCAAACTGGGAGGTCGCTTTGAAGCGGTTCGCCAATGCAGTGCTCCGCGTGCTCGTGGTTCCGGGCGAACTCGTCGGCTGGCTGATCCTGCCCCTGATCGTCTCGGTCCTGATGACCGTTCTCGCGGCAAAGATGGGCTGGAACGCCTTTCTGCGATGGGACACGCCGCTGCCGGTGCTGGGCAACGCCCTGACCGTCAACTCGATGGCGGACCTGCAATGGTACATCTTCGCCATCATCGCGATCTTCGGCGGCGTCTATGCATTCCGCGACAACCAGCATGTCAGCGTCGACGTCTTCTCGTCCGCGCTTCCGCGCCGCGTCCGGCTCGGCCTCTCCGTGTTCGGCGACCTCGTGTTCCTGCTGCCCTTCTGCGCGATCATCGTCTGGTATGGCTGGAGCTTCACGCTGACGGCCTACAATGCGGGTGAGGGATCGAGCTATGGCGGCCTGATGGATCGCTGGCTCATCAAGGCGATCATTCCGGTCGGCTTCGCACTGCTGGGCCTCGCCGCCCTCGTGCGTGCGCTCTCGACGATCCATTCCATCCTGCTCCCGACGTCCGGGACGCAAACTGGCGACGACCGATGATCGAGTATTTCTGGCCGATGGCGATGCTGGTCGCCCTGATGCTCGGCATCTTCTCCGGCTACCCGGTCGGCTTCGTCCTTTCCGGCATCGGTATCGTCTTCGCCGTCGTGGCCGGCGTGCCGATGATCTTTCTCTCCACCGGCGTGTCGCGCATCTATTCCGGCATCCTGACCAACTGGCTGCTGATCGCCATCCCGCTGTTCGTCTTCATGGGCCTGATGCTGGAGCGATCCGGCGTGGCCGAACGCCTGCTGCGTTCGCTCGCCGCGCTGTTCGGCCGGTTGCCGGGCGGTTACGCCTTCGCGGTCGCCATCATCGGCGTCGTCATGGCCGCCTCGACGGGCATCATCGGCGCCTCGGTCGTCCTGATGGGCATGATGGCTCTGCCGGCGATGACGCAGGCCCGCTACGATCCGAAGATTTCGACGGGCCTCATCGCCGCCTCCGGCACGCTCGGGATCCTGATCCCGCCATCGATCATGCTGATCATTCTCGGCGACCAGTTGCGCATCTCCGTCGGCGACCTCTTCGTCGGCGCCATCGGGCCGGGCCTGCTCCTTGCGGGGCTCTATTTTCTCTATCTGATCGCCGTCGCGTTCTTCCAGCCGCATCGCATGCCGCCGGCCGAACACGTGCAGGCCGAAAGCCGCGCCGCGGTCTTGATCGGCCTCGCCCGCGACCTGCTGGCCCCCGTCCTGCTGATCGCCTCCGTGCTCGGCACCATCATCACAGGCATCGCCACGCCCACGGAAGCGGCGGCCATCGGCGCGGCCGGCGCGATGCTGCTGGCGCTCCTGTCGGGCAAGCTGAATTTCGGGACGCTGGGCGCCGCGCTTCGGGACACGACCAAGACCACGGCGATGATCATCTTCGTGATGATCGGCGCGACCATCTTCTCGGTCATCTTCCGCCGACTCGGCGGTGATCAGATGGTCATCCATGCCTTCGACGCGCTGGGCACCGGCCCCTATTTCGTGCTCTTCGCCATCATGGCGCTGGTCTTTCTGCTCGGTTTCTTCCTGGACTGGGTGGAGATCGCGCTGGTCGTCGTGCCGCTGGTGGCCCCGGTCGTGGCGAGCCTCGACTTCGGCATGTCGCAGAGCCAGACGCTGACCTGGTTCGCCATCGCGCTCGCCGTCAACATGCAGACGTCGTTCCTGACGCCGCCGTTCGGATACGCCTTGTTCTATCTGCGCGGGGTGGCCAAGGACATATCGATCGGAACGATCTATCGCGGCATCATTCCCTTCGTCCTGCTGCAAATCCTTGCCCTGATCCTGCTCATCATGTTCCCGCAGATCAGCCTCTGGATGATCGGCTGAGGCCGCCGTGCCTCGCCTGCCGGGCGTGACCGCGGAACGCTTGTCCCGGACGCACGGGTGACAGGACCGCGGCCTGCCCGGGTTCGCACCTGACGACCTTGCTCGGTCATGAGACGGGCGTCGACCCCTCCATGCGGTGGACACACGCTGCGTCGTGATGCGCCGCTTGCGCGATCTTGACCCAGATCAATGCGCTTCGTGAAACACTCCTATACATCCTCATATGAGCAATTATAACCGTCATCGCGGCGCAAGCGAT
This sequence comes from Aquibium carbonis, assembly GCF_003970795.1. Lineage (GTDB taxonomy): Bacteria > Pseudomonadota > Alphaproteobacteria > Rhizobiales > Rhizobiaceae > Aquibium > Aquibium carbonis. Next base: position 23,810 of record NZ_RWKW01000031.1, read on the forward strand.
TTTTCGGTCGCATGCGTCGTGCTGAGCGTGGGAGGAACCGACTTGCTAGACGATCTTGACGTGCAGGCGACGCGCCGGGCGTTCCTTGGACTGGCTGCAGCGGGGGTGGCAGCCGCCTCCGTGACCTCGCAGGCGCGGGCCGCAAAGGTTTCGACCAGGGCGAAGATCGTCGTGATTGGTGCAGGCGCGGCCGGCACGGCCATGGCCAATCGCCTCGTGCAGCGCCTGGACGGAGCCGAGATCACCCTTGTCGACGGCCGCGCGGACCATCTCTACCAGCCCGGCCTGTCGCTGGTGGCGACGGGCCTGAAGCCGCCGTCCTACACCGTCTCGAAAACCACCGACTGGTTGCCTCGCGAAGTCAAGCTTGTCGCCGAAGCCGCGGCCGCGATCGATCCCATCGCAAAGACCGTCACCACGGCGGGCGGGACGACGCTCGCCTATGATTTCCTGATCGTCGCGCCGGGCCTCGTGCTCGACCACGCGGCCATCGAAGGCTTTTCGCTCAACCAGGTCGGCAAGAATGGTATCGGCGCGCTCTATGCGGGTCCCGCCTACGCGGCGCTCACCTGGCAGGCGGCCTCCAAATTCACGGCCGAAGGCGGTGTCGGCCTGTTCACCCGTCCGGAAACCGAGATGAAATGCGCCGGGGCGCCGCTCAAGCATGCCTTCCTGATCGAGGACATCGCCAGCCGCGGCGTCGGCAAGGGCAAGTACGAGATGCACTATGCCGCGCCGCAGGGTGCACTGTTCGGCGTGCCCATCGTCAGCGAGAAGGTGCGCATGCTGTTTGGCCAGCGCGGCATCGCAACGCACCTGAACCACACGCTCAAGGCGATCGACGCCGACCGCAAGCGCGCGACGTTCTCCAGGGCGGAGAAGGACGGCACCACCTCCATGGTCGAGATGGGCTACGACTACATTCACGTGATCCCGCCGCAGCGCGCGCCGGACGTCATCCGCCAGTCCGGTCTCTCCTGGGCCGACAAATGGACCGATCAGGGCTGGGTCGAGGTCGACCAGAAGACGCTGCGCCATCTGCGCTTTCCCGACGTCTTCGCCATCGGCGACGTGGCGGGCGTGCCGAAGGGCAAGACGGCGGCGTCGGTGAAGTGGCAGGTTCCGGTGGTCGAGGACCATCTGATTGCAGCGATCGAGGGCCGCGACGGCACGGAGGTCTATGACGGCTACACGTCGTGCCCGCTCATCACCCGGGTCGGCCGGGCGATGCTCGTCGAGTTCGACTACAACAACAATCTGGTTCCGTCCTTCCCCGGCGTGATCGCGCCGCTGGAGGAATTGTGGATCAGCTGGCTGATGAAGGAAGTGGCGCTGAAGGCCACCTACAACGCCATGCTGCGCGGCAAGGCCTGAGTAGAGATCCATGAAGGAACTGACGCTCGAAACCATGTTCGCCGTGTTCGAGGAGATCTTCGGCGGCGGCCTGTTCTGGACGATGGTGGCGGTCGCCGCCATCGTCACGATCCTCTATCTCTACGTCCTCATCCGAGACCGATCGATGTCGATGCGCAAGTTTCTCCTTGCGCAGCTGTCCATGCCCTTTGGCGCGCTGGCGGCCGTTCTGTTCGTGCAGCAGGTCACGGATTCCCACCTGCGCGACATCGGGGGGCCGATCGACGTCGTCGTGCTTCTCGGCGTGGCGGCCCTTGGCGCGGCCGGTACCGCGATCCTCGTCTACACGGCACAGTCGCTGGTGCGCCGCACGCCGCGAACCCCATAGACCCGGCGCACAAGCGTCGCGTCAGCCCTCGATTCGCGCGCGGCCGGAGGAGCCGTCGTCGCGCGTCCAGCTGATGCGGCCGGGGCCGGTCGGTGTGATCGTGAAGCACGACGTCTGCCCCTTGTACCAGGTTGGCCATTTCTGGCACAGCCGTTCGCCGTCCACCCACCAGCGCCCGGTCTCCTTCGGTGCGAAGAAGCGTCCGAGGCCAACCCGCGTTCCGTCGCCGGTGACGAGCCCGCCCGGCTTGTAATGCAGCGGAAACTCTCCGCCGAAAGGCACGGCGAGATAGACGCGCTTGCCGCTGACGAGTTCGACGAGCTTCGGTCCCGAAACCGGTTCGGATGCCGCCGCGCCGGCGGTCGCAAGCAAGGCCAGTGTCATGCCGGCCGCAATGGTCTGAGCAATCATGTCTGCCTCCGATGAAAGACGGTCGTCCTACGTCGAAGGTCGGCGAGCGGATCACCATCGTGTGGACGTTGCTGGACCCGCGAGCTTGTCGGTCTATGTGATTGACCGTCCGCTCGATGCTGGCAGCGAGAAGAGAGGTGACGCATGTCGAGACGCCTGGACGTGTTTGGCCCGGACCGCCCCTTGCGCGGGCTGCGGGTAATCTCGCCGTGACCGGCGGCGCAGGCTTTCCACGCGGCGGCGTCGCCATGGTCGTGGGCGCCGATGGCGGCATCGGGAGCGCACTCACGCGCGCCATCCAGGCGTCCGGCGGTTTCGACCGCGTGCTTGGCTTGTCGCGCCGCAGCCAGCCGTCGCTCGACCTCGAGGACGAGCGCTCGATCGAAGCGGCGGCCCGTCTTGCGGCATCGCTCGGCGACATTCGCCTGTGCATCGTCGCCACCGGTGTGCTGCATTCCGAGGCGATGCGGCCGGAAAAGGCGCTCCGCGAAATCGACCCCGCAGCGCTTGCGAAATCCTTTGCCGTCAACGCGACCGGCCCGGCGCTGGTAATGAAGCATGTCTTGCCAATGCTGCCACGCGAGGGGCGCAGTGTCTTTGCCGTCCTGTCTGCCAAGGTGGGCAGCATCGGCGACAATCGCCTTGGCGGCTGGTACGCCTACCGGGCGTCCAAGGCTGCACTGAACCAGTTCGTCCGGACGGCTGCCATCGAGCTCGCCCGTCGCAAGCCCGAGGCGCTGTGCGTCGCGATCCATCCCGGGACGGTCGACACGGGGCTCTCGTCGCCCTTCGCGAGGTCGGGCCTTGCGATCGCCGGCCCGGATACCGCCGCCACGGCGATCCTCGCCTGTCTCGAAGGCCTGTCGCCTGGCGAAAGCGGCGGCTTCTTCGACCGTTCCGGCGAGAGGCTGCCGTGGTGACGGTTCGGCTGGCCTGTTCGCGGGGCTTCGTCAGGTCCGGCAAGACGCGCGATCGAAGCGCCTTGTGTGATGCGGGGATGCGAGCAGCGGCGTTTCACCCCACCTGCGCGCCGCCCACCCAGATGCGGGCGAGATTGGGACGAGACGCCGTGTACAGGATCGTCTGAAGCAGGTCGTCGCCCGCTTCAGTGCCCCAAAGGCGAATGCCCCCTTGCGGTGCCTCGCAATCGATTGCAAGGGCGTCGAAATGACAGCCCGGTTCGAAGCGTCCCACGGGCAGCTCCAGCGCGTCGCCTCCACCGGCGGTTGCGAGGTGGAAGGCGTCGCGAAAATCGATCCGCGCGCCTGCACGGCTGCTGCGTTGCTCCGGCGGCAGGTCCGGATCGACGCCCGACTCCAGCATGCGCGAGGCCATGACCGCGCCGCGCATGGCGTCGAGCATGGTCGCGATCGGCCCGCCGGAAATGTCGGTGCCAAGGCCGACGCGCACGCCCTTCTCCAGCGCAGCCTTGAGCGGGAAGACGGAACCGGCGAAATAGGCGTTCGACACCGGGCAGTGCGCCACCGCCGCCTTGCGGGCGACGAGCAGGTCCATATCGTCTGCCGTCAAGAAGTTCGAATGAGCCAGAACGCCGCCCGCGGTTAGCAGGCCGAACCGGTCGAGGCTCGCCGCATCCGTCATCCCGTGGCGGGCCAGCACATGACCGTGCGCCCAGTCGCTTTCCGAGCAATGCGTCTGCACACGGCAGCCGCAGTCGCGGGCGAGGTCGCCGAGCCCCTGGAGGGCCGCGTCCGTGCAGGCCGGAATGAATCGCGGCGTGACCACCGGCAGGACGCGTCCCTTCGCATTGCCCGGCATGGCGCGGATGTGACCGATGACCGCCCGCGTGCTTTCCACCGATGCTTCCGGCGAGGCGTCGCGGTAATAGTCGGGACAACCGGCGGGATCGTCCATCGCCACCTTGCCGACCAGCGCGCGCTGGCCGCGCTCCAGGCAGATGTCGGCAAGGAGGTTGCTTGCCTCGACATGCGCGGTCGCGAAGTAGAGCGCCGTGGTGGTGCCGTTGGCCAGCAGATCATCGACCAACCGCCGGTAGACCCGACCGGCGAAGGCCGTGTCGGCATACCGGGCCTCGAGCGGAAATGTGTATCTGTGCAGCCAGACTTCCAGCGGCACGTCCAGCCCACGCCCGAGCTGGGCATATTGCGGCGCATGGATGTGGAGGTCGACGAAGCCCGGCAGGAGGATGGTACCGGCCGGCAGCGTCGCGAGCCTCCCCGCGCGACCGGCCTCGCGTTTCGCCATCTCGTATTCGGCCTCTCCAGGTCGCGTCACCGAAACGATCAGGCCGTCCTCGTCGATGGCGATCAGCGCGTCCTCGAGCCAGTCGATCGTTCCGCGCACCGGCGCATGAAAGCCCGAGGCGACGAGGGTTTGTCCACGAAGGTCGAGGCGTCGGACGTTGTCGGTCATCGATGGGTTCTTGCAGATGGCGCTTCGGAACTGGAGCGCGCGGTTTGAAGCCTACGCAGCTTGCGCCGTCGTGCCGTAGACGATGCCCTTTTCCTTCAGCCATCGACGATAGGCGACCGAGGAAGCGTCCGCGCGGGTCGGGATTTCGGATCGGGGCTCGAGCGGCAGAAGCAGCGGCCGCTGGTTCTCCAGGATGATGCGGTCCTGCAGGAAGATCACCTGCTGGAAGGCGACGAGCTCCGTGACCGTCGATACGTCGTCGATCAGGAACATCACTGGGTGGGCGCGGCAGAATTCCGGGTCGACCGGCTGGACGAAGAGGCAGATGACGTCCCAGCGGTTGGCCGCGTTCGGGCAGGTCTTGTAGAGCAGCACCGCGAAGGGGTCGGCGACCCGGTACTGATACTGCGTCATGATCCCTTCCTTGGCCGACAGCGCCGCCTGAGGCTGGAAGAACTCGCAGTTCGTTGCCCACACCTCGTCGATGTCGCGGCGGATTTCGGTCGTGTAGTGCCGCACCTCGGTGTGTGGCTCGGCGCCGAGGATGTCGGTGTGGACGAAGGGAAAATGCGCCATGTCGAGGAAGTTCTCGACCACACGCGGCGCGGACGACTTGACCGAAATCGCGCCGCAGACCACCAGTCGGCGGTCGTCTTCCTCGGCTTCCGGGATCGGCAGGACGTCGCGCGCCGGCTGGCCTAGCGTGATCCAGAGATAGCCGTAGCGCAGCCGTGTGCCCAGCGTCTCGCCGGTGTCGGCGCGTCGTACCATGAAGGTATCATCGGTCGTTCGCAGAACGCTGACGTCGTAGCCGAGCAGCCGATTGACGCTCATCCCGGACGGAATGTCTGTGACCGCGTCGATGCAGTACCACTGGTCGAGGGCGGCTTTCTCTGCGGGCTTCAAGGGCATGGCGTCGCTCCGGTGCTCAGGCGTCGTAGATACGATCCATCGTCGCGGCGTGTTCGGCAAGGGCCGCCTCGACGTCGAAGCCGACGAACGCGCCGCCGGATATGATCTGCCGACCATTGATGAAGGAGTGGTCCACCTTGAACGGCCCGCACAGCACGAGCGCCGCCAGCGGATCGCGCTGCGTGCCCGACAGGCCGAGCTGGCTGCGCTTGATCGCGATGAAGTCGGCGCTCATGCCCGGCGCCAGATAGCCGATGTCGTCGCGCCCGAGCAGCGCTGCGCCGCCGCGCGTGGCCATCGTCAGCGCCTCGCGCGCGGACAGCGCCGATGGCGTGCCGCCGAAGCCGCCGCGTCCGCCCGGCGTCTCCGAAAGATACTGGTGCGGCGCCACGCGCTGCAGCATCAGCGCCAGACGTGCTTCCATGAACATGTTCGACGTGTCGTTGGACGCCGAGCCGTCGACGCCGAGCCCGACGTTCACGCCCTTGTCGAGCATCTCGCGGATCTTGGCGATGCCCTGGCCGCAGCGCATGTTGGCCGAGGGGCAGTGCGCCACCCCGGTGCCGGTTGCTGCGAAGCGGTCGATCTCCGCGCTGGTCATGAAGATCGAATGGGCGAACCAGACGTCGTCGCCAAGCCACCCGACGGATTCCGCGAACTCGACCGGTCGCATGCCGTAAATGTCATGGCAGTAGGTCTCCTCGAACAGGTCCTCGGCCAGATGCGAGTGCAGCCGCACGCCAGGATGGCTGCGCGCCAGCGCCGCGGCGTTGCGCATCAGGTCGGGCGTCACCGAGAAGGGCGAGCAGGGCGCCAGGATGATGCGGCTCATCGAATGGCGCGAGGCGTCGTGGTGGCGGCCGATCAGCCTCTCGGCGTCCGCAAGGATCGCGTCCTCGTTCTCCACGCAGCTGTCCGGCGGCAATCCACCGAGGCTTTCGCCGCGCGACATGGCGCCCCGCGCCGCATGAAAGCGCAGCCCCATCTCCTCCGCCGCCTCGATGGTGGAGTCCAGCGTGCAGTTGTTGGGCAGGATGTAGAGATGGTCGGAACTGGTCGTGCATCCCGAGTGGATCAGCTCCGCCATAGCGACCTTGGCCGAGACGCGGATCGCATCGTCGTCCAGCCGCGCCCAGATCGGATAAAGCGTCTTCAGCCAGACGAGCAGCTCGTCGTCCTGCACCATGACGCGAGTCAGGTTCTGGTACATGTGGTGATGCGTGTTGACCATGCCGGGCATGACGACATGGCCGGACAGGTCCAGCACCTCGTCGGCCTCGATCCCGGCAAGCTCGGCCGTGGTGCCGACGGCGACGATGGCGTTGCCGTCGACGAGCATCGCGCCGTCGGCGATCTCGCGGCGCGCATCGTCGAAGGTGGCGAGCAGGTCGACGTTCCTGATCAGGAGCCGGGCCATCTCGGTCTCCTAGCGGACGTCGCGATAGTAGGGCTCGCCGAGCGCAGCGGGTGCAGCCATCAGGCGGCGCATCCTCTGCCAGGCGAGCACCGGAACGATGATCATGGCGATGGTGCCGAGATAGGGCAGCATCGACAGGACCGGCGAGGGGATCGGCCAGTTGCGCGCCTGGCCGACGAAGCCGAGCGAGGTGATCAGGCCGAAGAGCAGCGCGGCCGCCACCGCGTTGATTGGCCGGTAGCCGGCGAAGATCACCAGCGCGACGGCGATCCAGCCGCGCCCGGCCACCACCCCCTCCGACCAGGAGGGCACGAAGGCGAGCGTGAGGTAGGCGCCCGCGCCGGCCGCGAGCGCGGCGCCCGCCGAAACGTACCAGAAGCGCATCGCCTGCACGGGAATGCCGGCCGCGTCGGCTGCCGCCGGGTTTTCGCCCACCGCCCGCATGTCCAGCCCGTGCCGGGTGCGGAACATCAGCCAGTGCAGCGCGATCGGCAGGATGATGTAGATCAGGTAGACGAGGATGTTCTGCGTGAACAGGGCGCGCCCGAGCAGCGGAATATCGCTGAGATAGGGGATCGCGATCGGCGGGAAGGTTGCCGGCGCCGGGGTGCCGGAATAGGCCCGCCCGATGGTCGCCGCCATGCCCGTGCCCATCAGCGTCAGGGCCAGGCCGCACAGCACCTGGTTGGCGCGCAGATAGACGGTGGTGGCGGCGAACACCATGCCGAAGAAGAAGCCGACGACCAGAGCGAGCGCGAAGCCGAGCATCGGGCTGGGCGTGGTGATGACGGTGGCGATGCCGGTGACGGCGCCGAGCGCCATCAGACCTTCCACGCCGAGATTGACCACGCCGACGCGTTCGGCGAGCACTTCGCCGAGTGCAGCCAGCGCAAGCACGCCTCCCGCCAGGATCGAGGTCTGGATGATGCCGGCGATGATGTCCATCAGGATCAGGCCCTCACGATTCGGTAGCGGGCGAGCTCGTCGCCGATGGCGGTGTAGAACAGGATCAGGCCGGTGATCGCGAGCACGGTCGACACCGTGATGCCCTGCGTCTGCAGCACGATGCCGGAATTGAGGATGATGGCCATCAGGGCCGCCGCCGGCAGCACGCCGATCGGCGACGCGCGCGCCAGCACCGCCACCATGATGCCGAGATAGCCGAAATTGTTGGAAATGCCGCCTTGCAGGCGATGCACGGTTCCGGCCACCTCGAACATGCCGGCAAGGCCCGCGATCGCGCCCGACAGGAGCATCACCATGATCAGGTGGCGACGGAACGGCATGCCGGCATAGCGCGCGGCCTGCGGGTTGGAGCCGGCGATGCGCACCTCGTAGCCCCAGCGGGTGAAGGCGAACAGCGCCCCGACGAGAAGCACCACGACCACCGCCACGGGAAGGCCCCAATGGACGATGCCCCAGAACTCGGGCACCTCGTGCGGCAGGCGGGCGGTGGTGGCGAGCGCCCGGCCGCTCGGGTCGAGCCAAGGCCCGGTCGCCACCCAATAGACCAGCAGCGTGGCGACGAAGTTGAGCAGCAGGGTCGTGATCAGCTCGTTGACGTCGGCATAGGCGCGCGCCAGCGTCGGAATGAGGATCCAGATCGCCCCGCCGATGGCGCCTGCCACGAACATCAGCGGCAGGATCACCGCCATCGGTCCCGGCACGAAGAGCGCCACGCCCGTTGCGGCGAAGGCGCCGGCATAGAACTGGCCTTCGGCCCCGATGTTCTGGGCGCCGATCTTCTGGCCGACGGCGACCGCCAGGCCGGTGAAGATCAGCGGGATGACCAGCAGCCCGACATCCTCCAGCCCGTAACTGGAGCCGAAGGTGGTGCGCAGCACCTGCCAGCCGAGCGCCAGCGGATTGAAGCCGAGCGCGGCAAGCACGATGCCGGCCGTGACCAAGGCGAGAACGATGGCGAGGCCGCGCGCGGCAAGGGCGACGGATGGCGGCGCGGAGGGAATACGTTGGATGCGGTAGGCCATCGTCAGTGCCCCCGGCCTTTGGCGTCGTCCGTCAAACGCTTGCCGCCCATCATCAGGCCGATCGTGTCGATGTCGGCCTCGGCGGTGTCGACGACGCCCATGACCCGACCGTGGAACATGACCGCGATGCGGTCGGAGAGGTTGAGGAGTTCCTCCAGTTCCTCCGAGATGAAGAGGACGGCCACGCCCTTGTCGCGCAGCTCGACCAGATATCGCATCATCATGTTGATGGCGCCGACGTCGAGGCCGCGGCTCGGATAGGCGGCGACGAGCACGCGCGACGCGATGCGCATTTCGCGGCGGGCAACGAGCCGCTGCTGGTTGCCGCCCGAAAGGTTGCGCACCGGCATGCCGAAGTCCGGCACGGTCACCGATGCTGCCTCGGCGATGTCCTTCGCCAGTGCGGTTGCGGCGCGGCCGTTGAAGCCGAAGCCGCCCGACAGCGGCGGCCGGTCGTACTCGCGCAGGACGGCGTTGTCGGTGATCGACAGCGACGGCGCGAGCCCGCTGTGGAGCCTGTCTTCGGGAATGTGGCCGACGCCGAAATCGGCGAATTCGGCCGCCCCGGCGCGGCTGAAATCCGCGCCATCGACCAGGATGCGCCCGGACGCGGCTTGGCGCATTCCGGTGATGACCTGTGTCAGCTCCTTCTGACCATTGCCGGCAACGCCCGCGATGCCGAGGATTTCGCCGGCCCGCAGCACCAGCGACAGTCCGTCGAGGACGACATGCCCCTGCCCGTCGTCGGCGCGGATGTCTTCGAGCGTCATCACCGGTGCGCCGATGGGCGCGGCCCCAGCGCTCCGCCCGCGCATGTCGGAGAGAACGATCTCGCGCCCGACCATCAGCCGCGCCAGCGATGTCTCGGTGCAACCGGCGGTCTGTTCGGTCGCCACCTTGCGGCCGCCGCGCAGAACGGTCACGCGGTCGGAGATTTCCAGCACCTCGTCCAGCTTGTGGCTGATGAAGATGACGGCGTTGCCGCGCGCGACGAAGTCCTTCAGCGCCCGGAAGAGCTCGTGCGCTTCCGCGGGCGTCAGCACCGCCGTCGGCTCGTCGAGGATCAGCACGCGCGCCTTGCGCGTCAGCACGCGCAGGATTTCCACCCGTTGCTGCTCGCCCGTCGACAGTTCGCCGATGCGGGCGGCGGGGTCGACCGTCAGATTGAGCGCTTGCGCCAACTCGGCGGTCCGCCTTTCGAGCACGGCGGCGCTCACCGCCCTCGGCGTGTCGCTCCAGCCGAGATGGATGTTCTCGGCCACCGTGAAGGCCTTCACCAGCTTGAAGTGCTGATGCACCATGCCGATGCCCGCCGCGATCGCTTCCACGGGCGAGGCGAAGCTTTGCGGATAGCCGTCGATGACGATCTCGCCCGCATCCGGCTGGTAGATGCCGGTGAGGATGTTCATCAGGGTAGACTTGCCGGCGCCATTCTCGCCCAGGAGGGCGTGGATCTCTCCCGGCATCACGTCGAGGTCCACGTCCTCGTTGGCGATGACGCCGGGAAAGTATTTGGCGATGCCCCTGAGCTGCACGATCGGCGCGGTTCCGGGCGGAGGCACGAAACGGGTCGGCACGGGTACGGGCGGCTCGGGCGCGATCATGGTCGTCGTTCGATCAGAGGCCGGTGACGCCTTCGATCGACCAGTCCCAGTTGTACAGTTCGACCTCGGTCATGCGGTGGCCGGCCGCGACCTTGACGTTGCCGTTGGCATCCTTGATCTCGCCCTCGAACGGGCTCCAGCCGCCCATGATCTTGTCGCGGATCGCGTCGGCCTGCGCCGCCGTTTCGGCGGGCACCGTCTCGCCCCAGGCGTCGCGGTCGACGCCGCTGCCGATCGGCAGAATGTCCTCGGTCGGCGTCCACTCGCCGGCGATGCGGCGGCGCACCTGCTCGACATACCAGGCGTTGAAGTCCACCACGATCGACGAGATGTAGGCCTGCGGGCCATAGCGGCGGATGTCGGTGTTCCACATCACCGCCTTGGCGCCGCGCTGTTCCGCCACCTGGAGATAGGCGGCCTCGTCCATGATGCCGAACAGAACGTCGGCGCCGTTGTCGATCAGCGCCGTGCCGGCCTGGGCCGCCGCCTGCGGGTCGAACCAGGAGTTGATGACGATCGCCTGCAGCGTCGCTTCCGGCTTCACCGAACGCGCGCCCATCAGGAAGGCGTTGGTGCCGGAATAGACCGACGGCACCGGGAAGGAGGCGACGTAGCCGAGCTTGCCGGACGCCGACATGAGGCCAGCCGCCACGCCCGCGATGTAGGACGGATACCAGTGCGCGACGTAGTAGGTGCCGAGATTGTCGAGCGGGTTGCGGCCGTCGCATTCGTAGAAGGCCACGTCCGGCGTGCGCTTGGCGACGTCGTAGATGAAGTCGCCGTAGTTGGAGTTGGCGATGATCATGTTGGCGCCTTCGGCGGCGAACTGGCGGAAGATGCGGCTGGCGTCCGCCGAATAGGGCACGTTTTCGACGAACAGGGTCTTGGCCTTCGGAAAGGCCGCGGCGACGGCCTGGCGGCCGAGGTCGTGGGCATAGGTCCAGCCCTCGTCCGAGGTGGGTCCGACGTAGCCCCAGGCGATCACGGCGTCTTCCTCGGCCACGGCCGGCAGCGGCGCCGCGGCGCGGGCGGACGAAATCAGCCCGGTCTTGGGCAGGAGAAGCGATGCACCGGCGGCGGCGCCGATGTTGAGGAAGCCTCGGCGGGTCAGGTCTGAGATATTGATCATGGTGCGTCCTTTACGGTTGCGGCGGGTTCAGGCTTGGGAGGCGTAGTCGGCGACGAGCCGGTCGATCTCGGCTGTCCACTCGGGCAGCCAGCGCCGTTTCGTTTCGGGGTCGAGCCAGGAGGCGTGGAGCCCCTGGAGTGCGATCCCGCCGAGGCTTTCCGGGGAAAGGCCGAAATTGCGGGCGATCAGCGCGTATTCACGATCGAGCGTGGTGCCGAACATCGGCGGGTCGTCGGAGTGGATCGTCACGTTCAGTCCGGCCTCGATCATACGGCGGATCGCATGGTCCGGCGACGCGAGGTCGCGCCAGACCGTCGTCGCAAGCGTGGTGCTCGGGCAGCAGGTGAAGGGGATCCGGCTCTCGCGACAGCGTTGGACGAGGTCTGCGTCGTCGACCACGTGATAGCCGTGGTCGATGCGGGAGACTCCGAGCAGGTCGATGGAGTCCCGGACGAACGCGGCCGGGCCGGACTCGCCGGCATGGGCGGTCACGTTCAGTCCGGCCGACCGGGCGCGGTCCCAGAGCGCGGCGAAGGGAGCTGGCGGATAAGGCGCCTCGTTGTAGTCGAGCCCTATGCCGATCACCTCCGGCACGCGCTCTGTCAGCACCATGTCGAGAAACCGCTCGCCCTGCTCCGGCCCCAGTTCGCGGCTGTGCGCCGGGATCAGCCGTGCGGCGAGCCCGTGGGCGTCCTTTGCGCGGCGGACGCCGTCGAGAATGCCCTCGAGCATGGTCGAATAGGCGACGCCGTGCGCCAGATGGGCGTGCGGGCTGAAAAACAGCTCGACGTATCGGGCGCCCGCCAGCGCACAGCGTTCCAGCGCCTCGAAGGTCACGCGGGAAAAATCCCCGCTGTCGCGGATCGAAGCGCAGACGAGGTCGTAGATGCGCAGGAAGTCGGGCAGGTTTCCGTAGTTGTAGAGGTCGGTGGGCTGTTTGTCGTCCGGCAGCGCCACGCCATTCCTGGCGGCCAGGTCCGCGAAGGTCGATGCCGACACCGCGCCCTCGAGGTGCAGATGCAACTCCACCTTCGGCAATGATCGGACGAAGCCCTCGATCGACACGGGAGCTATCCGCGACGCGCCGCCGGAGGCAGGCGCCACCGGCGCGCCGCCGCATCGTTCAGCAAGTCTGAGTTGTTCGACATTTTGCCCCTTTGTCGATCACGATTGATGCTTCAGCGCAACAATATGCAGTCTGGCAGGGCTTGCACAAGCCCCAAAATGATGTCTAATTAGTCAGAAAGCATGAATGCATAAAAAATAGACATAAAGGCCGAAAAGAAGGCTGATGGTGATCATGAAAGCGGCGTCGACATGCCGATGACCCGAACCGCCCGCCTCTGCTTCGAGGGACGCTTCGTCGTGTCGAGCTTTGCCGAATTCGTCGAGCGGCGCGCGGCGCGGCTGGACGTCGACGTGGTGGTGAGGAAGGCCGGCGATCGCCTGTTCCTGATCGAGGTGACGGGTCAGCCTGACCTCATCGACGCCTTCGAGATGGCCTGCAGCCTGGGGCCGCTCGACTGCCTGGTTCTGGATTGCAGGAGCGTGGCGCTCGCCGCGATGGAGATGGAGAGAAGCGACCGATGAGTTTGGCACCTGGATGGCACCCCGTCGCCCTTTCGGGCTCCATCGATCCCGGCACGTCGGCTGGAACGCACCTCGATGGCCGGGAGTATGTGGTCTGGCGCGACAACTCCGGTGTCGCGCATGTGTGGGAGGATCGCTGCCCTCACCGCGGCATGAAGCTGTCCTTCGGCTTCGTGCGTGGCGACCACATCGCCTGCCTCTATCATGGCTGGCAATACGACACGGCCGGCCGCTGCCGCTACATCCCGGCCCATCCGGACCTGGACGTGCCGGCGACGATCACCGTCCCGGTCTTCGCCACCGTGGAAACGTGCGGTATGATCTGGACGACCACCGATGCCGCGCCCAACCGCGCCGCGCCGCCGGCCGATCCCGGCGAAGCCATGGCGGTGACGACCCTATACGCCGATATCGGTCCGCTGGCATTTCTCGACGCCGTCCGCGCCCTGCCGCCTCAGCCTTTCATTCCGGGTGATCCGGAACCACAACTGTCGCAGATCGACGGTGCGCTTTGGCGGCTCACCGCAGGAGGCGATGTTCTGTTGCTCGGCATGCAACGGCTGAACGATGTGCGCTCGGCACTGCATGTCGTGATCGCCGGTTCCGCCTCGACCTACGCCGGCGCCGGCCAGTCGCATGTCTTTGCCTGGACCCGCGCCTTGCGTCACCGGTTGGCGACGGTGCCGGCGAAGTCCGAAGCGACACATGCGGAGGCCGTCTGATGGCGCTGGTGCTCTACAACTACGATCTCGACGAGAATTGCTACAAGGTGCGCCTGGCGCTCTCCATGCTGAAGCTCGAGCACGAGACCATCGCGGTCAACGCCTTCCCAGGTCGGGAGCAGGAGACGCCGCCCTTCCTCGCCCTGAACCCCATGGGAACGCTCCCGATCCTGAAAGACGGCGAACAAACGCTGTTCGGTGCGGAGGCGGTTCTTGCGCATCTCGCCCGGACCCACGACCCTGCGGGCACGTGGCTCCCGGTGGAGGGCGAGGCTTTCGCAGCCGTGATGCAGTGGCTGTTCTTCGCCAGTGGCGATCTCTCCGCGGCGGGCCGCGCCCGCGCGAATGCGCTATTTGGACCACCGGGAGACGAGACTGCCTTGCGCGCTGCCGCCCGCCGCGCGATCATGGCGATGGAAGACGTGATGGTTGCGAACGGCTTCCGGGCCCGCGAATGGTTTGCCGACGAAAGACATACGATTGCGGACGTCGCGCTGTTTCCCGCCTTCGCTCTCAGCCGCGATTTCGGCGTCGATCATGACGAGTTCCCCGCGCTTCGGAAATGGGCGCGGCGCTTCCGCGCAATCCCGGGCTTCCTCACCATGCCCGGGATTCCGGACTACCATTGAAACCCGCAGCTCCTGCCGCGCAACGCTTACGAGGCAAATGCCATGGCCCCGCTCACCCGCTTCTCCGTCGCACCGCTTTACACGCTGACGCGTCATCTGGCCGCCGTGGCCTCCGGCCGCGCCGATCCCGATCTCGTCATCACCGGCGCGCGCGTGCTATCGACCTATTCGGAGCGCATCCTGCCCGATCGCGAGATCTGGATCGTCGGCGGCCGCCTCGCCGCCGTCAAGCCGGCGGGCACGTACAAGGGCGGCGCGAAGCGCCATGACGCAAAGGGCGGCATCATCGCGCCCGGCCTCGTCGATCCGCACATCCACATCGAATCCTCGATGGTCACGGCCTGCGCCTATGCCGAGGCCGCACTGCTCAACGGCACGACCACCATCTTCTGCGACAGCCACGAGATCGGCAACGTCATGGACGTGGCCGGTGTCGAGGCCATGCTGGAAGACGCGCGCCAGGCGCCGCTGTCGATCTTCCTCACCGTACCGTCCACCGTGCCCGCAACCTCCGCAGCGCTGGAGACGGCTGGCGGCGATCTGACCGCCGACAAGATCGGCGCCCTGTTCGACAAATGGCCGGAGGCGCTGGCGCTCGGCGAAAAGATGGACTTCGTGCAGGTGGCCATGGGCGACGAACGCAGCCACGCCATCCTCGCCGCGGCGCTCCAGCGCGGCCGCCCTGTCTCGGGTCATGTCTATGGACGCGAATTCGTGTCCGCCTATGCAGCGTCGGGCGTCACCGATACGCACGAGGCGATCGACCGCGAGATCGCCGACGACATGCTGGAAGCCGGCATCTGGCTCTTCTTGCGCGGTGGCCCGCCCACGACGCCCTGGCACTCGCTGCCGCAGGCAATCCGCACCGTTACCGAGCTTGGCGCGTCCCACAAGCGCATCGCCGTCTGCACCGACGACCGCGATGCCGACGATCTTCTGCTGTTCGGACAGGATTGGGTGGTTCGCGAGGCGATCAAGGCCGGCATGAGCCCCGAGCAGGCCTGGAGCATGGGCTCGCTGCATGGCGCCACCCGCTTCGGCGTCGAAGGCGAGGTGGGTGGCATGGGCGGCGGGCGCCGCGCCGACCTCGTGCTGCTCGATGACGGCATGCAGCCGGTCAACACCTGGTACGGCGGGGAACTGGTGGTGGAGAACCGCAAGATCACGCCCGCCCTCGATGCGGCTCTCTCCGCGCGCTATCGCTATCCGGAGGCCGCCTACCACACGGTCAAGCTGCCCTCAGCGATCAAGCTGGTGCCCGATCTGCCGACGGGCGCGGTCACCGTCAACGCCATCCGCACCGAACTGCCCGGCATCACGCTCGGCCACGAGAAGATCGCGCTCGAACCCGCCAACGACTGGCAGGCGCATTTCGAGCGTCATGGCCTGTGTTTCGTCACCGTGGTCGAACGCCACGGCAAGTCGGCCGGCAACGTCGCGCATGGCCTGTTGTCCAATTTCGGCCTGACGCGCGGCGCGGTCGCCTCCTCGGTCGGCCACGACAGCCACAACATCATCCTGGCCGGCGTCAGCGAGGCCGACATGCAGGTGGCGTTGCGCGCGCTGGAGAAGACGCAGGGCGGCGTTTGCGTGGTGGTCGATGGCAAGGTGACCGCGATGGTGGAGCTTCCGATCGCCGGCCTCCTGTCCGAAAAGCGCGTGACGGAGGTGGCCGAGGAGGTCAAGCTGATGAAGACGCAGTGGGACGCCGCCGGCTGCACCATTCCCTACATGGGCTTCAACCTGATCCCGCTCTCGGTCATCCCCGAGATCCGCATCACCGACAAGGGACTGGTGCTCGTGCCGCAGATGGAGATCGTGCCCCTGGTGGAACCGGCCTGATGGATCTCTTCCGCTCCGGTCTCGTCTCGCCCCGCCTGCACTATTTCCAGCTCGTGGCGAGGCTCGGGTCGGTGCGCCAGACCGCCCAGGTGCTCAACGTCGCGCCGTCCTCGATCAGCCGCGTCATCAAGGGGCTGGAGGACGAGATCGGCACGCCGCTCTTCGAGCGCGTGCGCCAGCGCCTGAAGCTCACCAGCGCGGGAGAACTGCTGCTCTACCACGCCCGCCAGAGCACGTCGGAACTGTCCCGCGCCTGGTCGGAAATCAACGATCTGCGCGGCCTCAACCGCGGCGCCCTCTCGGTCGCCGTGGTCGAAAGCGCAGCGCGCGGCCTCATCCCCGACGCACTCGACGCCTTCTGGACAAAGCACCCGCTGATCACGGTTGACGTGCGGGTGGCGAGTTCGCAGCAAGCCTGCGACGCCGTCGCCGACGGCGAATGCGATGTCGGCATCGCCTTCGACATCCGCGTGCCGCGCACCGTGCGTCGCCTCGCCACGGCGTCGCTGCCGGTCGGCGTCGTGGCGCATCCGCAAAGCCGCTTCGCGGGCCGCACGGAACTGAAGCTGTTCGACCTCTCTGGCGAACAGGTCATCCTGTCGGATGCGAGCCTGGCGCTCGGCCTGTCCGTCAACGAGGCCATCAACCGGTCGATCATCGATCTCACCCGCCGCACCCGCACCAACTCGATCGCGCTGATGGGCGATCTGGCCCGGCGCAATCTGGGCACCGCGCTTCAAACGCGGCTCGGCGTCGAGCGCGAACTGGCCGACGGCAGCCTCGTCTTCGTGCCGTTGCGCGATCCCAAGGTGCCGCCGCGCCGGCTGATGCTTCTCACCCGCGGCGAGCGCGAGATGTCGGAGGCTGCGTCTGCCTTCGCCGCGGTGCTGGCGCGTGCGGTCGAGGATCTGGCCGACCGGTGAGCCATGCCGGCCGGCTCAGCCGCGCGTCAGACGCACCGACAGCGCGAAGGCGAGCCGGCTGACCACGAGAGACAGGCAGAAGGCGATTGGCCAGGCGAGCAGGAACTGTTGCGGCCACACCCGCAGCCACAGATGCGTGGGCCCGAGCGCGATCATGCTCATGATGCCCGACATGAGGAAGGCCATCATCAAGGAAATGAAGACCTGGGCGAGGATGACTGTTTTCTTGCTGTTCGTCACGTTCGTCTCCTGCAGGGGACGGCGGTGACGGATACCCATCGCGCACCGCCCCGATAAACGGGTTGGCGCCGTGGGTTCGCGCGGGTGCGCGACTAAATCCCGCTGGTCGCGGGGGCCGGAATAACCGTACCGGCCTCAATCTTTTCGACCGGGAACCCTTAACCAGGATGACGCCCGGGCGTCAAGTTCCAGCGTGGGGGAAGCGGTGCCAGAACTGAAACTTGTTGCGTATGGCGCACCGTCTCATTCGAAAAATATCGCCTGTTCACAACACGCCGGCTTTGCGACTGTCGGGCTTCACGGAGTGCACGAAATGAAGCAAAGCGCCGTCGACGCGGTGATCAGGGGGCTGAAGAAGGCGGGCGTTTCGATCGTCTGCTACCTGCCCGATTCCCTGTTCAAGGAACTCTATCCGGCGCTCGACGCCGATCCGGACATCCGCACCATCCGCGTCACCAACGAGGGTGAGGGCGCCGCCATCTGCGGCGGTGTCTTCCTGTCGGGCCAGCGCGCCGCGCTGGTGATGGAGAACTCCGGCCTGCGGGCATCGGTCGAGCCGCTCGCGCGCATGGGGCTAGGCGCCGGAATCCCGGTCGTCATGCTGATGAGCTATCGCGGCGAGCTCGGCGAGAACAACTGGTGGGCCATTCCCCACGGCATCACCATGGAGCCGGTGCTCGATGCGTTGCGCATTCCCTACCGCATCGTTCGCGAGGAAGAGGCCATCGAGCGCGCGATCGTCGATGCCTATGCCTGGTCCTACGCCTCCTATTATCATTCGGCGATCGCGCTCGGCGGGGAGGTGGTGCGATGAAGCGCTATGACTGCATGACGGCGCTGGGCGCGCGCCTGAAGGACGAGCTGGTGATCCTGTCGCTCGGGGGTTCGGTCGACGAGTGGTACAACGCAGCCCCGCATATGCGCGCGGCGAGCCTGTTCCAGCAGCAGCTCGGCTGCGTCACGCCGCAGGCCTTCGGGCTGGCGGCCGGCCTGCCGCACCGGCGCATCGTCTCGCTCGACACGGACGGCGGCCTGCTGTTCAACCTCGGCATTCTCGCCACGCTCGGCAACGAGCAGCCGAAGAACCTCTTCGTCGTCGTCTGGGACAACGAGCGCTACCAGTCGATCGGTGGCCCGCCGACCCACACCGCTTTCGGCCGCGTCGACCTCGCCGCCATCGCACGCGGCGCGGGCGTCGAGCACGCCTACACAGCGCGCACCGTCGAGGAATTCGACGCCCATTGCGAGGCGGGCCTGAAGGCCGACGCGCCCTACATCATCGTCGCCAAGGTCGACGGCATCCTCCAGCCCGGCATCAAGCGCAAGCACTCGGACGGGCGCGAGGACAAGTACATCTTCGTGCGGCACGTCGAAACGACCGAGGGCATCATCATCATGGGCCCGAGCGAACACAACTGAGCGGCGCGGAATGACATGATCGCCTTTCCCATCCTCCCACGCAGGCCGCTCGAACGAGGCTACGACGTGATTGTCGTCGGCTCCGGCTCCGGCGGCGCGGCGGTGACGCGGCGGCTGGTCGATGCGGGCGTCGAGGTGCTGCTCATCGAAGCGGGGCCGGCGGGCATCGGCGTTCCCGAGCTCGAGGATCCCGCGCAGTGGGTGCCGCTGATGCGCAGCCGTTGGGACTGGGGCTACGACTATGCGGCCGCGCCGCATGTCGACGGCCGCGTGATCGGCATCCCGCGCGGCAAGGTTCTGGGCGGATCGACGGCGATCAACGCGATGATGTGGTATCGCGGCCACCCGATGGACTACGACGCCTGGGCGGACGCCGGCGCCGTCGGCTGGAGATTTGCCGACTGCCTGCCCTATTTCAGGCGGTGCGAGGACTGGGAGGATGGCGAAACGGACCTTCGCGGCGAAGGCGGGCCGCTCCGGATCGAACGTGCGACCGAGATACACCCTGTCGCGCAGGCGCTGATCGACGGCGCGGAGGCCATCCGGCTCCCGGTGATCGACGACCCCAATGGCCCCGGCAACGAAGGGGCGACGCGCTCCAATTTCAACATGTCCGGTGGGAAACGCTGGAGTTCTGCAAGGGGATATCTCTGGCCGGTTCTCGATCGTCCGAACCTGACGGTCGTCACGGAATCGCTGGCCCTCTCGCTGGTGGTCGAGAACGGCCGATGCGCTGCGGTTCGCCATCTTGTCGACGGCCAACCCGTCGAAACCAGGGCGCGCGAACGCGTCGTGCTGGCGGCTGGCGCCATCGACACGCCACGGCTGCTGATGTTGTCGGGTATCGGCGATCCCGCCGAACTGACACGCCTCGGCCTGCCCGTCGTGCATGCCCTGCATGGTGTCGGCCGCAATCTCCAGGACCACCCGCTCGCCCAGGCCTGCGTGTTCCGGTCGAGGCAGCCGCTCGGACCCGTCACCGGCAATGGCGGCGGCTCGATGGTCAACTGGAAATCCAGCCCCGACCTGATCCAGGCCGACGTTCATGCCTTTCCCGTTCAGGGCAACAGCGCCGAGCTACCGCTGCGGGCCCGCTACGACCTGTCGGGCGACCTCTTCTCGTTCGGCTTCGGGCTTATGCGCTCGAAAAGCGTCGGCCATCTGCGCCTGCTCGAAGGTCGGCCCGGCGGGGCGCTGGACATCCAGCCGAATTTTCTGGCCGAGCCAGAGGATCGCGAGGCGATGCTGCTCGCCTTCGAGCAGGTTATGGAGATGGCCGCCGCACCGGCCAACGCGCATCTCTTCGATGGCTTCGCGGCGCCTGACCGACGGCTGTCCCGAGCCGAGGCCGAGGTTTTCCTGCGCGAGGCCTGCTCGACCTTCTTCCACACCTGCGGCACCTGCCGCATGGGCGCGGACGACCTGGCTGTCGTCGACAGCAGGCTGGCGCTGCGCGGCCTCGATGGCCTGATCGTGGCGGACGCCTCGGTCATCCCGATCATCCCCACCTGCAACACCCACGCGCCGACGACCATGATCGGCGAACGGGCGGCGGATTTCCTGCTGGGGATGGCATGAGCCTTGCATTTCAGTTCAACGGCCGGCGCTCCGCCGGTCTGTCCGAGGACCGACGACCATGACGCAGGCACTCATCTTCACGGCTGACGCGGTTCTCACCATGGACGACGCCAATTCGGTCATCTGCGGCGGCGCTGTGCTCGTCGAGGACGGCCGCATCGGCGCGGTGGGACCGCTCGATGCGCTGAAGGCAGCCCATCCGCATATTGCCGTGAAGGCTCTGCCGAACACGGTGCTGATGCCTGGCCTCGTCAACGCCCATGCCCATTCCGGCTTCCTGCGCGGCACGGCCGAGCACCTGCCGGTGTGGGACTGGCTGACGCTCCACATCAATCCCATGCACCGGGTGCTTCAGCCGCACGAGGCCGAGACCGCGTCCTGGCTCTGCTATGCCGAATCCGTGCTCGGCGGCACCACGACCGTCGTCGACATGTGGCGCTACATGGACGGCAGCGCCAGGGCCGCGGAGGCCATCGGCAACCGGCTGGTCGCCGTGCCCTATGTCGGCGAGCACCCGGACTACGATTATTTCGACACGCTCGACATGAATGAGGCGCTGATCGAAAGCTGGCATCGCAAGGCTGGCGGGCGCGTCAACGTCTGGGTCGGGCTGGAGCATCTCTTCTACGCCGACGAACCGGCGCAGCGCCGCGCCGTCGAGATGGCCAAACGCCATGGCACCGGCTTTCACACCCATTGCAGCGAGGCCGAGATCGAACTGGCGGAGTTCCAGAAACGCTACGGCAAGCGGCCGATGTTCGTGCTCGACGATCTCGGCTTTTTCGAAACCCCCCGCGCCATGATCGCCCATGCGGTCTGGCTCGACCAGGCCGAGGTCGACCTGATCGCGAAACGCCCCGTCTCGGTCGCCCACAACCCTGTCTCCAACATGAAGCTCGCCAGCGGCATCGCGCCGATCGCCGAGATGCTGGCAGCCGGCGTGCCGGTCGGCATCGGCACGGACGGCGAGAAAGAGAACAACAATTTCGACATGTTCGAGGAGATGAAGGTCGCCTCCTTGCTCGGCAAGCTGAAGCATCTCGACGCCGCGGCGATGGATAGCTGGCAGGTGCTGCGCATGGCCACCATCCTCGGCGCGAAGGCCATCGGCCTTGACCACGAGATCGGTTCGATCGAGGTCGGCAAGCGCGCCGACATGATCGCGGTGCGCAACGACACGCCGCGCATGACGCCGTTCTTCCCCGAGGGGCCGTACTTCAACCTGCAGCACAACCTCGTCCACGCCGTGCGTGGCGGCG
This sequence comes from Aquibium carbonis, assembly GCF_003970795.1. Taxonomy (GTDB): domain Bacteria; phylum Pseudomonadota; class Alphaproteobacteria; order Rhizobiales; family Rhizobiaceae; genus Aquibium; species Aquibium carbonis. The sequence continues at coordinate 45,608 of NZ_RWKW01000031.1, forward strand.
ATGTCTCGATGACCATGGTCGACGGCAGGATCCTCGTCGAAGGCGGACTGCTCAAGACCGCGAATCTGACCGACATCATTGCCGAGATCCATGCTGTCGCGCCCGGCCTCTTCGCCCGGCGGGCGGCCTATCTGGCGGAGCACGAGACCGGCACCAAGCAATGGACGGCGGAGAGTTGAGGACGGGAGACCGACCATGAAGACGACCGACAGGGCGGCGCTCGACGACTGGTATGCCGTCGAGACGGCCGCCGACCTGACCGAAGCGCCGATGCGGACGCGTCTGCTCGGGCAGGAGATCGAGCTGTTTCGTGATGCCGACGGCGCGCCGGTGGTCCGCGAGGTGCTGGACGATGGGGGGTGCGGTCCGGCTCTCCCGGCGAAAGAGCGCTATGGCTGCGTCTTCACCACGCTCGGCCATCCGAACCGCGACATCGTCGAGATCGCCGAAGCGGCCGAAACAGATCGCCGCTACGTGCCCTGCGGCTGGGTCACCATGCGGGCGTCGGGCCTGCGCGTCGTCGAGAATTTTCTCGACATGGCGCATTTCCCCTTCGTCCACACCGACATTCTCGGCTCCGAGCCGCACACCGAGGTGCCGCATTATCTCAGCGAGATCCGCCGCGACGTCGACGAGGTCTGGGCAACGAACTGCACCTTCTTCCAGCCGCGCATCGCGGCCACCGAGGACAGAGGCGATTTCGTGCACTTGACCTACCGCGTGCCCAGCCCTTTCGTGGTGATGCTCTACCGCGTCTGCCCCACCGCGCCGGATCGTCTCGATGCGATCGCGCTCTTCATCCAGCCGCTCGAGGAAGACCTCTGCCGCGCCCAGCCGGTCATGTATCTCGTCGATTCCGTCTCCACCCACACGGCGCTGCTGCGCTTCGAGCAGGTGATCTTCCTGCAGGACCGGATCATCGTGGAGAACCAGCGCCCATTGCTCCTGCCGCTCGAGCCGCGTGCCGAAATTCCGACCCGCGCGGACTCTTCCTCGGTCGCCTATCGGCGCTGGCTGAAGGAGAAGGGCATCCGCTTCGGCACCACGGCAGGCGCCGCATGACGGCGGCCGTCTGCACCGGTCTGCGGCGTCCGCGCACCGCGCAAGAGGCGCTGGTGATGGCGGCCGAACCGGATGCTCGCTACGTCGCCGGTGGCACGGCGCTTCAGCTCGAATGGGCGCGGGGAGAACCGATGCCGACGCGCCTGATCGATCTCGGCGGGCTGCCGGGCATGCGGGGCGTGTCTAAGGATGGTGCAATGCTGCGGATCGGCGCGCTGACGCCGCTGGCCGACCTCCTGCGTCACGCTGGGGTCCGCGAAAGCCTGCCGCTGCTCGCAGCCGCGGTTCGCACGACGGCCGGGCCCGCGGTGCGGACGCTCGCCACCATCGGCGGCAACGTTTCCGGCGGTACGGGCTGCCTCATCCCGGCCCTGCTCGCGCTCGATGCGCAGGCGCGGGTGGTCTCCGAGGCAGGGCGTTCGACGATGCCGCTCGCATCCTTCCTCGGCCGCGCGCCCCGCGAACAGGCACTTCTGGAAGCGCTGCTGGTGCCGATAACGCAGCCAGGCGCCCGCTGGACCTGGCGCAAGATCGGCCTGCGCGCCGCCTTCACGCCGGGCGTCATATCCGTTGCCGGACTGCTGTCCTTCCATGACGGTCGCGTCGTCGCGGCGCGGCTCGCCGTCGGCAGCGGTGTCGTCGTCCCCACGCGGCTTCCCGAAACCGAGGCGATGATGGCTGGCGCTCGCGCCGACGCGATCGACTGGGCAGCACTGCATCGCCTGCTCGTCGGCACCATCGATGCGCCGGCCGATGTCTTCCGCTCGGCGCGCTACAGGAAGATCTCGGCCGCCAATGCTTTCGTGCATGGGCTTGGCGGCGAACTCGCAGGTGGCGTGCAGGCAGTGATGCGTCAGCATTCGCTTACTGATGTGCGTCCGCCGGCTGGCGAAATCCGTCTCGCTCGCGACATGGCCGGCGATCGCTGGCACGTCCGCCCCGATGGCCCTCCGAAAATCGCCGGCCGCCTCGAATATCTCACCGATCGCCGAGAGCCCGGCATGCTCGTCGCGCGCATCAAGCGCGCCGGCGTGCCGCATGCTCGCATCGTGTCGATCGATACCGCCGCCGCCGAAGCCCTGCCAGGCGTCGCGGCGGTTGTGACCCACAACGACATCCCTGGCCTCAACGCCTTCGGCATCGTCATGCAGGACCAGCCGGCACTGTGCTTCGACAAGGTGCGGCATGTCGGCGATCCGGTCGCGGCGGTGGCCGCGATCGACGCCGAGACGGCCGCTCGCGCGCTCGACCTGATCGAGGTCGTCTACGAGCCGCTGCCGCTGGTCGACGAACCGGCGGCCGCGCTGGCGCCAGGCGCGCCTCTGGTGCACGCGACCGGCAACCTGCGCACCGATCTCGGCCTGACGCGGGGCGATGTCGATGCGGGTTTTCGCGCGGCGGCCCACGTCGTCGAGGACGTCTACGTCACGCCGCGCCAGATGCATGGCTTCATGGAAACCGAGGGTGGCTACGCGAAGGTCGAGCAGGACGGCACGCTCTTCGTCGCCGTTGGCGGCCAGCATGGCGGCCGCGACCGCATGCAGCTCGCCCGCATCCTGGCGCGGCCGGAGGAGACGATCCGCGTCGTCACCTCGCCCACCGGTGGCGCCTTTGGCGGCAAGGACGAGCTTTCGGTCCAGCCGGCGCTGGCGCTGCTTGCGCTGAAAACCGGCAAGCCGGTGCGCATTCACCTCGACCGCGCCGAGAGCGTCGTCGTCGGGCAGAAGCGTAATCCGATGACGATCCGCATGCGCACGGGCTGCGACGCGGACGGACGACTGGTGGCGCAGGAGGTCGAGGTGCTGGCCGATGCCGGGGCCTACGCTTCCCTTGGACCCGGCGTGCTCGAAACCGCGCTCGAACATGCCTGCGGTCCCTATCTGGTGGACAACGTCCGCACCCGCGGGCGGCTCGCCTATACTAACAACGGCGTCTGCGGCGCCTTTCGCGGCTTCGGCGCCAACCAGATGACCTTTGCCGTCGAATGCCAGATGGATCGGCTCGCTGCCGCCTGCGGTCTCGATGCCTTCGCCATCCGTGCCCGCAACATGCGCCGCCCCGGGATGAAGGGCTATCTCGGCCAGACCGTTTCCGGCTCCGAGCGGCTCGACGAAATGCTGGCCGCCGCCATGGCCGATCCGCTCTGGGGCGAGCCGCGCGGGCTCTCCGCCGATGGGTCCGAATGCCTCGGCACCGGCTTTGCGCTCGCCTATCAGGGCAACGGTCTCGGAACCCTGCCGGCGGACCTGGCCGGCGGTGCGCTCAGGCTCGCGCCCGATGGCGCGATCGAGGCGCTTTACGGGCTGGACGAGATGGGCCAGGGCCTGCTGACATCCATCCGGGGCGCGGTTGCGCAGGCACTGGGCTGCGCGCGCGAAGACGTGCGGCCTGTGACCGGCGACACGGGTGCGGCGCCCGATTCCGGCTCCACCACGGCGAGCCGCGGCACCTATGTCGCCTGGCGGGTGGCCGAGTTGACAGCCGGGCCGCTGGCGGAGGCACTTTGTGCAGCGGCCGGCGAAAGCCTCGGTCGTGATCCGGCATCGCTGCTGGTCGTGGCCGGCGGCATCGCCGAGCGCGGCTCCAACAGCGGTGATGTGCTGATCTCCTTTGCCGATCTGGCCCGGGCCCTTCCGCCGGACGAACTACCCTTCGCAGCCACCAGCTTCGAGTTCCCGAAGTCCGACGTCTTCACCGGCAATGCGCGGCTGATCTTCGCTTTCGGCGCCGTCGTCGCCCGCGTCGCCGTCAGCCGGATCACCGGGCAGGTTCGCGTCCTAGATCTGAACCAGCATACGGCTGCGGGTCCGATGCTCGACCTCGCCGCCTATCTCGGCCAGATCGAAGGTGGCGGCATCCAGGCGCTGGGCTTCACCCTCACCGAGGACGCTCCGATGCAGGATGGCCGCCACCTGACATCCAATCTCGACACCTATCTCATGCCCGGCATCGCCGACGTGCCGGAAGCCATGGCGAGTTTCGCGCTCGAAGACCTCGATCCGGGCGATCCCCATGGCCCGCGCGGCACGGGCGAACTCGGCCTGGCCGCGGTGTCCCCAGCCATCGCCAACGCGGTTGCCGACGCCACGGGCCATTGGCCGGCGGTCGCCCCCTTCGATCCCGAGTGGATGCTGGACCGGTTGGGAGAGGCGCCATGAGCGGGCTTGACGACATCGCCGTAAACTTCCGGCTGAACGGTGAGCCGCGCAGCCTGATGGCGCCGGCCGACCGGCGCCTGATCGACTTCATGCGGGAAGACCTGTCGCTGGTCGGCGCCAAGAAGGCCTGCTCCGTCGGCCGTTGCGGCGCCTGTACGGTGCTTCTCGACGGCCAGCCGGCCAATGCCTGCCTCCTGATGCTGTGGCAACTCGAAGGTCGCGACGTCGTCTCGCCGGAAGGTCTGGACGAGAACGCGGATGTCGCCATCCTGCGTGCTGCACTCGCGTCGGAAAACGCCTTCCAGTGCGGCTACTGTGCGCCGGGCTTCGTGACGGCGCTCATCGCCCTGCTGCGCGAGAGGCCCGACGCGGACGATGCCGCCATGAGGGCAGCCCTCGAAGGCAACATCTGTCGCTGCACCGGCTATCATTCCATCCTGCGCGGCGCTCGCGCCGCCGCCGAGGCGCTTCGCGTCGCACGGGCCGCAACGGCCGGAGAACCAGCATGAACATCCATGTCCAGCCCGCCGAGCCCGGCGCCGCCGCACGCGCCTTCCTCGCTCGTAAGGACAGGCAGCTCCTGATCGGCGGCGTTTGGCGCGATGCGTCGGATGGCGCCGTCTTCGAGACCCATGATCCGGCCAGCGGCGCCCTGTTGGCGCGGCTGGCGAGAGGAAACGTGGTGGATGTGAACGACGCCGTCGCCGCCGCGCGCGCTGCATTCGAGAACGACGCATGGCACGGCATGACGCCTTCCGCCCGTGGCAAGCTGCTGTGGCGGATCGGCGATCTGATCGACCGCCATGCCGACGAACTCGCCGAACTCGAGGTTCTCGACCAGGGCAAGCCATTGAAGACCGCGCGCTTCGGCGAGATACCGGCATCCGCCGAGCAGTTCAGGTATTTTGCCGGCTATGCAACGAAAATTCTCGGTACGACGATCCCCACGTCGATCTCTCACCAGCCGCCCGGCCGTCGCATCTTCGCCTACACCAGCCGAGAGCCGATCGGGGTCGTTGCGGCCATCACGCCATGGAACTCGCCGCTGTTGATGGCGGCGATGAAGCTTGCACCCGCACTGGCGGCCGGCTGCACCGTCGTGCTCAAGCCCGCCGAGGAAACGTCCCTCACGGCGCTTCGCCTGGGCGAACTCCTGATTGAGGCCGGACTGCCGGCCGGTGTCGTCAACATCGTCACCGGCCTGGGAGAAACCGTCGGTGCCGCGCTGACGGCTCATACCGGCGTCGACAAGGTCGCCTTCACCGGCTCGACCGAGGTCGGCAAGCTGATCGTCGGCGCCGCGCGCGGCAATCTGAAGAAGCTGACGCTTGAACTGGGTGGCAAGTCGCCCGCCATCCTGCTGTCCGACGCCGAGATGGAACTCGCGGTACCGGGCATCGCGCGCGGCATCTTCGCCAATGCCGGCCAGGTCTGCGTAGCGGGTTCCCGCGTCTATGCGCATCGGTCGGTCTTCGACCGGCTGGTCGAGGGGTTGGCGAAGGAGGCTGCCGCGCTGCGCCTCGGCCACGGCCTGCATGCCGACACCGACCTGGGGCCACTGGTCAGCACGGGCCAGGCCACTCGCGTTGCTGCCTATGTCGAGGAAGGCTCGGCGGAAGGCGCCGAGATCGTGGCGGGCGGCGTCCGGGATGGTGCCTTCTTCACGCCGACGGTCATCACCGGCGCGTCCCCTGGAATGCGCATGATGCGCGAGGAGATTTTCGGACCGGTCGTCGCGGTCACACCCTTCGACACCGTCGAGGAAGCGTTGAGCCTCGCCAACGATACGCCCTACGGGCTGGCCGCCAGTGTCTGGACGCGCGATCTCTCCGCCGCCCACCGCACGGCCTCCGCCATCCGCGCCGGCACGGTCTGGATCAACTGCCATTCCTACTTCTCGCCGGAACTGCCCAAGGGCGGACACAAGGAATCCGGCTGGGGCTACGAGAACGGCGCGCAGGGCCTGGAAAACTATCTCGAGACCAAGACCGTCTGTGCCTTGATCTGAAACGGAGCGGCGCGCGAGTGATTCTTCCGCCTCAGTTCGAGAACAGGCGGTTGGTCGAACTCGCCTCGATCAGGCGCCGGGTGACGCCCCCGAAGGCCCATTCGCGCAACCGGCTGTGGCCATAGCCGCCGGACACCACGAGGTCGGCGCCCATTTCGAAAGCGGCGGTCGAGAGCGTGTCCCCAAACTCTTCGTCGGCGGGAACCAGGCACTGCGAACGCGCGGTCACGCCATGCCGGGCAAGAAAGGCCACCACGTCGGCAAGGCTTTCGCGTGCATGCGCCCGGTCGTCTTCCTCCACGGTCGCGACAAGCACCTCGTGCGCCGTCTTAAGGAAGGGCAGAGCATCCACGACGGCGCGCCTTGCTTCGCGCGTGTCCTTCCAGGCCACCAGCACGCGGTCTCCCTTCAACGCCGCGTGGCTTCGCGTCGCCATGAGGATCGGCCGGCCGGCGGACAGAATGAGCGAGCCGAGGTCGACAGCCCGATTGTAGTCCCGCCCGAGATGTTCGTCGCGTGGACCGGTAACGATCAGGTCTGCCTGTCGGGCGAGTTCGGTCAGGCAGCGCGTCGGGTCGCCGACCTGGCCGATGAAGGTCGCTCCTTCGCCGGCCAGATCCGAAAAGCCGCGCGCGATCTCGTCCAGGCTCGCCTGGATCTCATCGGTTTCGCGCCGGATCATCTCGCCGGAAATGATGGCTCCGTGCATCGGCGCAACCGGCGTGTGGGGCTGGGCGGCGCAAAGGCCGATCAGCGCGGCGTCGAAACGGCGCGCGATCTCTCTTGCGAAGCGGAGACGCGGTTCGAGGGCTCCATCGATGTCGATCTGAACCAGGACGCTGCGGTAGCTCATGGGTGTTCCTCCTGTTTGCACAATGGGAACATGGACGGGTCGGTTTCACATTGATGCCGGTCAAAGGCCCACTCGAAATGGCGTCCAGTCGTCGCGTGGTGTATACATCACTCGACTGCACGAGGGGACATCATGGACCAGACGGCCAACACCCACGCCACGCGGGCGCTGATCGAGCTGCGCAAGAAAATCATTTCCGGCGACCTGCCGGGCGGCATGCGCCTGTTCGAGGTGCCTCTGGCGGAGGATCTGAAGATTTCGCGCACCCCGGTTCGCGAGGCAATGTCGAGGCTTGCGGAGGAGGGGCTGCTCGATCGGGTGCGTGGCGGCGGCTTCATCGTTCGCTCGTTTGCCATGTCCGACGTGATCGACGCGATCGAGCTACGCGGCGTCATGGAAGGCACCGCGGCGCGGCTTGCGGCCGAACGCGGCGTCGAACCGGACGCGCTCGCCAGCATCACCGATTGCGTCCGGCTGCTCGACGCCTGTTTCGGAGTCGGTCCGGGCGAGGTGGATTTCGACACTTACGAAATGCTCAATGCCCGTTTCCACCGCGAACTCGCCGCGCTCTGCGGCAGCGAGACGGTGCGTCGCGAGGTGGAACGCGCATCGCGCCTGCCCTTTGCCTCGCCCTCGGCCTTCCTGCCCAATCGCGCCGACATCGACGCCTTCCGCCGCTCGCTGACTGGCGCGCAGGAACAGCATCGGGCCATCGTCTCGGCGATCGCGGCGCGCGAAGGGTGCCGGGCCGAGGCGCTGGCGCGCGAGCATGCCCGCACCGCCCGCCACAATCTCGAATACATCCTGGTCAAGGACCGCAGCCTGATCAAGCGGGTGCCGGGGCTGGCGCTGGTGGTCGCCGGCTGAACCGGCCGCGGCCTCACGCCGCGTCGCGCACCTGGTAGTCCTTGATCGCGGCGAAGCGGATCTGTTTCCAGCGGTCGGCCTCGTAGTTGAGACCGAACTCGTGCGGGGCGAGGAAGACCGGATCGTTGTCGAGATCGCGGGCGATGTCGCCGCGATGGCTTTCCACGAAACGCTCCAGTTCGGCCTTGGTGTCCGCCGAGATCCAGCGGCAGACCGAGAAACGCGCCATTTCGAACTCCACCGGCAGGCCGTACTCGATGTTCAGGCGCTCCCTGAGCACGTCGATCTGCAGCGCGCCGACGACGCCGACGATGGCCGGCGAGCCGTCCTCTGGCGAAAACAGCTGCACCACCCCCTCCTCGGCCATCTGCTGCAGCGCGTCCTTCAGCTTCTTGGCCTTCATCGGGTCGCCGAGCCGCACGCGGCGCAGGATCTCGGGCGCGAAGTTCGGCACGCCGCGAAACAGGAACTCCTCGCCTTCCGTGAGCGTGTCGCCGATCCGCAGCGTGCCATGATTGGGGATGCCCACCACATCGCCCGCATAGGCCTCGTCGGCGGTGATGCGCGACCGCGCGAAGAAGAACTGCGGCGCGGACAAGGACATCGGCTTGCCCGTGCGCACCAGCTTGGCCTTCATGCCGCGCTTCAGTTCGCCCGAGCAGACGCGCACGAAGGCGATGCGGTCGCGGTGGTTGGGGTCCATGTTGGCCTGGATCTTGAAGACGAAGGCGCTCATGGCCGGCTCGGTCGCCTCGACCGTGCGGCTGTCCGCTTCCTGCGCGCGCGGCGGCGGAGCCCAGTCGCCCAAGGCCTCGATGAGGTCGCGCACACCGAAATTGCGTAGCGCCGAGCCGAAGAACACCGGCGTCAGATGACCCTCGCGGAAGGCATCGAGGTCGAACGGCCGGCACGCCTCGCGCGCCAGTTCCATCTCCTCGATGAAAGTCTCGCGCTCGTTTTCCGGCAGGAGCCCGGCGACGCGGTTGGAGTCCGGCCCGTTCACCTTCGTCCGCTCCGTCTCCGCATCGCCGTGGCGGATGGCGTTCTGGGCCAGATGGTAGGTGCCGGAGAAGGTCTTGCCCTGGCCGATCGGCCAGGTGATCGGCGCGGTGTCGAGCGCCAGCTTCTCCTCGATCTCGTCGAGGATCTCGAAGGTGTTGCGTGCCTCGCGGTCCATCTTGTTGACGAAGGTGACGATCGGGATGTCGCGCAGGCGGCAGACCTCGAACAGCTTCAGCGTCCGTGGTTCGATGCCCTTGGCCGCGTCGATGACCATGACCGCCGAGTCCACGGCCGAAAGTGTGCGATAGGTGTCGTCGGCGAAATCCTCGTGACCCGGTGTGTCGAGCAGGTTGAAGACGTTGTCGCCATACTCGAAGGTCATCACCGAGGTGACGACCGAGATGCCACGCTCGCGCTCGATCTTCATCCAGTCCGAGCGGGTCTGGATCTTGTCCTTCTTGGCCTTCACCTCGCCGGCAAGCTGGATCGCGCCGCCGAAGAGCAGCAGCTTTTCGGTCAGCGTGGTCTTGCCGGCGTCCGGGTGCGCAATGATCGCGAAGGTGCGGCGGCGCGCGACCGCCTGTTCGATGCTGTCTGCCATGGATGACGATGTCCGTTGATGCGCGGGCTTATAGCGGTGCATCACGGGGGTGTCGAACGGGAATTTTTCGCCCGGGGACTGGTCACGGCCCGCCCCCGGGCGATTTCGAGGATCAGTCGAGGCTGTGCCCGATGAGGTCGAGAATGGCCGACCAGCCTTCCTCGTGGCCGCGGCGCGCCGCCTCGCTGTGGAACTTCACCTGGTGCAGCGTGATCTCGGTCGTGCCCGGCGACGGCTCGGTCAGATCGATCGTCACCACGCTGTCGTCAGGCGAATGCGGCGATCCCCAGGTGAAGGCGATGCGCGAAGGCGGGTCGATGTCGAGATAGCGGCCGGAGTGGGGAACCTCCCGGTCGACCGTGGCCATCACGATCAGGAACGTTCCGCCCTTCACGGCATCGGTCTCCACCCTTGGCGCCACGATCCCGTCTTTGGCCGTACGCATGAAAAGCGCCAGCTTGGCCGGCGTCAGCCAGGCATCGAAGACCTTCTCACGCGGCGCGTTGATCGTCCGCTTCACCGTCAGTTCAAGCTCGTTCATTGGTCGTCCTCCGACAGGATCATGGTTTCCAGCGCCGAAAGACGCAGGTCCCAGATGGATTTCAGCTCCGCGAACCAGGCTTCGGTCCGCTTCAGCGGCTCGAGTTCGGCGGCCATGAAGTGCTCGCGGCCAAGGGTTCGGCGTGTCACCAACCCCGCCTCTTCCAGCACCTTGATGTGCTTGGAGACGGAGTTCAGCGACATCTCGAAATGGCTCGCGAGGGACGTCACCCGCAGGGCGCCTTCCTGAACGAGAAGCGTCAGGATCTTGCGCCGCGTGGTGTCTCCGGCGGCCTTGAGGATCCGTGAGAGGCGTTCGTCGTCGTTCATTCATTCACCCATAAGGTTGAATATTCTGGTTCGGCTGATAAGTCAACCATATGGGTGAATATTGATTCGACCCGCGCCGTGCAAGCCGGCCGCGACCACTGACCCCGGATCCGGGACGGAGCACGATTTGCATCTTTACGCCTTGGCCCGAACGGCACACACTCGGCTGTCGCCAACGTTCCGGCCCCCTGTCGATCCTTCGGAGAACCCGCCCATGATCACCCGTCTCGCCCTGACCGCCGCCCTCCTCTCGGCACCCGCATCGGCCATGGCCGCCGAGGAACGCGTGACGTTTTCGGTCGAGGGCATGACCGTCGTCGGCACGCTGAACCTGCCGGACGGTGTCGAAAACCCGCCGGCCATCCTTCTGTTGCACGGCTTCACCGGCAGCCGCGACGAGCTGGAAATTCCGGCCGCCAACGAAGGCATCTATGCCCGCGCTGCCCGTATGTGGGCGGACGAGGGCATCGCCAGCCTGCGCATCGACTACCGCTTCAACGGCGACAGCGACGGCGACTTCGCCGATTCGACCCTCAAGGCCCATGTCGCCGACGGTCTTGCCGCGCTCGACTGGCTCGCTCGCAGCGGCCGCGTCGATTCGAGCCGGTTGGCACTCGTCGGCTGGAGCATGGGCGGCGCGGTGGGGGCCGCGGTCGCCGCGCGCGCCACCCATAGCCTGGATGCCGTCGCGCTCTGGGCGCCGGGCACCAACATGGCATCGGCGATCGCGCTGATGTTCGGCGCCGAGACCTTCAAGCAAGGCCTCGCCTCCGGGGGCGAGCCGGTCAAGGTGACGCTGCCCTGGGGCGCGGAGATCGAACTGAAATCCGGGTTCTTCGAAAGCCTCTACGCCATCGATCCCGTGGCCGAGATCACCCGCTATGCCGGTCCCCTCTTCGTCGCCGTCGGCACCAAGGACGACGTCGTCTATCCGCAGCCGATCTCGGGACAGATCCTGCTCGACTATCACACGGGCACCGAGGAACTCTTCGTGCGCGACATGGATCACGTCTTCAATGCCTTCGCCGGCGTCGAACAGGTCGACGAACTGATCACAGCCACCGGCGGTTTCATCAGGAAGCACATGGACTGAGGACGCCTGGCGGTTCAGTCCGAACCGTTCCGCCTTGGCGCCATGAGGCGCACCGGTTCCGTTCGTCCGGGCAGGCGCTCGACGCCCACTTCGCGCCAGTCGACGCCTGCCGCGGCCACCGCTTCGGCGGTGGCGAGGATCGGCGTCCCGTGTTCCTTCGTCGCCTTTTCCAGCCGGGCGGCGACGTTGACCGGATCGCCGAGCACCGTGAACTCCAGCCGCTCGAGATCGCCGACGAGGCCGCAGAAAACCTCGCCTACCTGAACGCCGATACCGACGGCCACAGGCGGCTGGACGTCGTGTTTGTCGTTCCAGCGCGCCATGAGGTCGACCAGCATGTCGGCGCAGGCAAACGCGCGCGCCGCGTCGTCCGGCGCGGGTTCGGGCACGCCGAAGACGATCAGCGCGCCATCGCCGATGAATTTGTCCACCATGCCGCCATGCGCCCGGGCAGCGTTCATCACCCGCCGCCTGAAGGAACTCATGAACACGGCGAATCGCTCCGGATCCGTATGTTCGGCGCGCGCCGTTGAGCCCCGCATGTCGACGAAAACGATGGCTACGGTCTGGCGCCTGCCGGCGATGAGGTTCGCCATGCCGGGCTGCGCCAGCAGCGGCGCCAGCTCTCGCGGTACGAAACGCGTCAGGCTGAGCCGTGAGGTGGTCTCATGAACGGCTTGCTCGAGCAGCCGCCGCCCACGCCGCGCCACCAGCACCAACACGAAAGCGGCGCTGGCGATCATGATGATGCGCACGACGTTGGGCGGTACGCCGAACCCGAACGAATAGTCCGGAAGGATAGCCCGTCGGGTCTCGATCGGCACGAAGCCGCCGACCATGGCCAGCAGGGTCAACCCGACGACGAAGAGCCCTGAAACATAGACCTGGAGACCGGGACTGTAGCGGAGCGCGGCGGCCGCCATCGTCACCGGGATCAGCCACACCGCGGGAAAGATCGAAAAGAATGCACCCGGCGCATGGCCGCCCACGATCGTGTGACCGATATTGGCGAGCACGATCAGAACGTCGGCCGTGGAGCTGAGAAAGGCGATCCGCCCGGTTGGGCGCGCGCGCCTGAGAGCCGCCAGCGCCGCCAGCCCGACGAGTGTCACCAATATCGCCGTGACAGTCGCGGCGATCAACTGTTCCACGAGGCCGCGGTCGTCGATCGGCGCCACCAGCCAGACCGTTCCGACGAACAGAAACATCAGGCAGCCAAGCCCGACCCGGACGATCGCCACCTGGCGCTCCGCCCGGCTCGCCGCCTCGGCTAGCAGTCGTCTTGCAGTATTTTCTGCGCCCGCGGCCAGGGCCGTCGGTTCCATGTCCGTTCAGTCGAAGGTGCAGGGCCATGATGGCGAAGCAGCAAGATCGCCGGGAAGCCGGGTGTTCGCGTCGCCGCAGGCAAGATCGATCTGCGCCTGAGCAAGGCCGGTTGCTGCGGAAAGATCGACGCCCTCGATCCGTGTCAGGAACATGAAGGCGCCGGTGAAGTCGATCGGCGCGTTGAGGACCGCCCCGGTGAACTGCGCGCGTGACAGGTTGGCATAGTCGAACTTCGCCCCACCGATCGATGCGCCGTTGAAGTTCGCTCGTCCGAGTTCGGCCTTTTCGAAGATGGCGTTCGTCAGCTCGGCACCCGTGAAGTCGGCTCGCTGCAACTCGGCGCTGGAGAATGCACTTCCCGGTGCGATGATGCCCGAAAAACTCGTCCGGTAGGCCTCGACGCGGGAGAAATCGGCGCCGGCCGCGTTCGCCCCCGCCAGCGACGATCGCACCAGCGTTGCTTTTTGCAGCTTCGCCCCGGTCAGTGTCGTCGAGCGGAGATCGGTCATCGTCAGGTCGGTGCCGGTCAGGTTGGCGTTTGCCAGGTTGGCGCCGCGAATGACGATATTGCTCTTGGTGCAGTCCTGCCAGTCGACTCCCGGCGCAGCCTGGCTGCGGCAATCCGCGGCCAGCGCCGCAACGCCCGACAGGGCGGAGACGGCCATGGCCAAGCCAGACGCGAGCGCCGCCAGGCCGAGGTGTTTTCGCACGTCGCATGCGCCGGGCAGGCGACCACTGGTGCGAGCGTCCGGTGTCGGCATGGTCATGGCTCCGGTTCCAGCATGCGTCGGTGGCGGGGTGGCCAGCTTTCGCAAGGTTATTACACCGAACGAAGCCGTTGCGGAAGCAGATCCGGCGTCGCGGGGGCCGCGTCGAAGCGTTGCACGATCATGCTGGAGCGGGTCGCCGTGATGAAGCTGCCCGGCGGGATCGCCTGCCAGTCGGCGCAGGCCCGGTCGAAAGGTTCCGAGACCAGGCAGCGTCCGATACCGCCTCCAAACGGCGCAGTGTAGAGCGTCGGCGCCTGGTCGTCGGTCGCATATCGCACCGCATGCAGCCGCTCGCCGTCGGAGAAGGCCGCCGTGAGGCGGATCATCGGGTCGATGCCCGCCTTCGCCGCCGCGTCCTTGACGGCCGCCACTGCGCGGCGTGTCGCGCCAAGCGGGTCGCCGTCGAGCCCGGCCTCCACCATCAGCAGGAAAAACAGCTCCGAATCGGTCGTTCCTTGCAGCGCTTCGTAGCCGGCGTCGGAGAGGCCGCTTTCGAGGTGCCGCCGCAGCCGGTCGAACTCGCCAATCTGGCCATTGTGCATGAACGACCATGGCCCCTGCACGAAGGGATGGCAGTTGGCGCGGCTGGTGGCGCCGTCGGTCGCCGCGCGCACATGGGCCAGGAACAGGCCCGAGCGGATCTGCCGGCACAGGCTCTTCAGGTTCGGGTCCGACCAGGCCGGCAGAATGTCGCGGTAGAGACCGGGTTCCCGGCGCTCGCCATACCAGGCCAGGCCGAACCCATCGCCATTGGTGGATGTCTTGGCTTCCTGCGCGCTGTGGCTTTGGGCAATCAGCGAGTGGCAGGGCGCGGTCACGATCTCTTCGAGATAGACCTCGTCACCCAGATAGGCGGCCCAGCGGCACATGATGCGTCTGCGTCCTCTTCTTGCTCCGCCGTCACGCGATTCGGCGAATCATAGTCTCCGACAGGCCGGCTAAGGAAGACTGAATGGCGGGCCAGGCGAGAACGTCAGCAAGGGTGATCACCGCGTCTTGACGGAGGTCCCGCCACCCGCCAAAGGAGCGCATGTCCATCATCCTTCCCATCGTTCGCCTGCCGCATGCGCAGGACCTCGACCTGCCAGCCTACGAGACCGCCGGCTCGGCCGGGCTCGACCTTCGAGCCGCGATCCCCGAGGACCGCAAGCTGATCCTCTTGCCTGGCAGGCGCGTCCTGGTGCCCACCGGCCTCGTCCTCGAATTGCCCGAAGGCTACGAAGGTCAGGTCCGACCGCGCTCCGGCCTCGCCCTGAAGCACGGCATCACCTGTCTCAACACGCCCGGCACCATCGATTCGGACTATCGTGGCGAGGTGCAGGTGCTGCTCGTCAATCTCGGCGACGAGGACTTCGCCATCACGCGAGGCATGCGCGTCGCCCAGCTCGTCATCGCCGCCGTGGCGCGCGCCATCGTCGAGGAGCGCAGCCTGGCTGGCGAGACGTCGCGCGGCAGAGGCGGCTTCGGCTCCACCGGAACCGCCTGACCATGCGGCCCGCCCTCGTCATCTTCGATTGCGACGGGATTCTGGTCGACACGGAGACGCTCTCCAACCGCCGCCTTGCCGAATGGCTCTGCGCGGCGGGCTACGACACGACCTACGAACACTGCCGTCGCCAGTTCGTCGGCCGCTCCATGAGCGCCGTGAAGGCCGAGGTCGAGGCGGCGGGTGTTTCGCTTGGCGCCGACTTCGTCGATCGCTGGAACGATGGCTTGGCCGCGCTTTTCGCCGACCATGTGCAGGCTGTCCCGCATGTTCGCGGGCAGATCGAGGCGATCCGGGCCTCGGGACTGCCCTACTGCGTCGCCTCATCCGCGCGCGTCACAAAGATGCATCTGACGCTCGGCGCGACCGGGCTGCTGCCCTTCTTCGAGGACGTGCTGTTCAGCGCCTCGATGGTCGAGCGCGGCAAGCCTTTCCCGGACCTCTTCCTCCACGCCGCCTCGACCATGGGCTTTTCGCCCGCCGACTGCGTGGTGATCGAGGACAGCGTGCCTGGAACGAGCGCCGGCATCGCGGCCGGCATGCGCGTGCTGTCCTATTGCGGCGACCCGCATGGCGACCGCGACGGACTGGCGGCCGCCGGCGGCGAACTGTTCGACGACATGCGGGAGCTGGCGGGAATGATCGGGCTGGACCAAACCGGCCCCTTTGCGGACGCCCTCGATCGCGCATAATCTGCCGTCGTCAGGCTTTCGACGGAGGCAGATCATGCGAGACGACAGGGGCGCGGTCTTCCGCGCGTTGCACACGCGGCCGGGCGCCTTCCTCATTCCCAACCCATGGGATGTCGGAACGGCGAAGTTTCTCGAAGCACTCGGCTTCGAGGCGTTGGCCACCACCAGCGCCGGCCATGCCTTCTCGCGCGGCCTGCCGGATGGCGGCGTACCGTTCGAGCAGATGATGGCCCATTGCAGGGAGATGGTCGCGGCGGTCGGCCTGCCGGTTTCCGCCGACCTGGAAAAGGGCAAAGGCGACACGCCCGATTCGGCCGCCGAAACGGTGTTCGCCGCCGAGGCGGCTGGGCTCGCCGGCTGCTCCATCGAGGATTTCTCCGGCGACGAGGCCGATCCGATCTATGATTTCGGGTTGGCGGTGGAGCGTATCGCGGCGGCGGCGGATGCCGCGCGCGCGCTGAAGCGCGACTTCGTTCTCACCGCGCGGGCGGAAAACTTCATCCACGACCGCCCGGACCTCGACGACACGATCCGTCGCCTGCAGGCTTTTGAAAAGGCGGGCGCCGACGTGCTCTTCGCTCCCGGCCTGTCGACGATGGACCAGGTCGAGGCGGTCTGCGCGGCCGTCACGAAACCCGTCAACGTGCTGGCGATTCCGGGCTTCACCGTTGCCGGCCTCGCGGAGGCCGGCGTCAGCCGCATCTCGCTCGGCTCCAAGCTCTCGACCGCCGCCTTCGGCGCCGTGGAAGCCGCCGCCCGCGAGATGCTCGACCAGGGCACCTTCGACTATGCGCGCAAAGGCTATTCCTTCGCGAAGCTTCAGACGATGTTTTCGGCGGGGTGAGGGGCCCGCGCCGGCCTCACTCCCGCTCCAGCACCATCATCGTCGCGCCGGCCGCGTCGCCCAGCGTCGCGCGACGTCCGTCCAGTTCGATCATCACGGCTTCCGAAAGCGCCCGGGCAATCGACTGCTCGGCCGCCATCACTGCCGGGTCGGGGCAGGCCATGCGGGTCATCGCCGCCGGCCCTGCATGCCAGGCGTCGCCGGTCTGCGTGATGCCGGCGGCGATCGCGTTGCATCCGGCCGTCGCCCGCGCCTGTCCGTCGGCGGCGATGTCGACCCGCGCGGCAGCCGCAAGCGCGGCCGTGAACGGCGTGTAGCCGCCGCTGTGCGCGTCGGCGACGCCGAGAATGCGCCAGCCTCCCACGATGGCGCTGTCCACGCTCCTTGTGCGCTGGTCGTCGGCCGAGATCAGGTGCGCCAGCGCCTTTGCGCTGGAAGGCCCGGCGATCACCCGCGCGCGCTCGGCGGAAGCCTCCACCGCCATCACGCCGGCAATGCCGACGCCCAGGCTCAGAAAGACGGCGGCGAGCTGCGGAAGTTTCATGGTGGATCCCCTCGATCGATTTCGCTGATGACGATACTCTTGCCGCAACCCGGCTGAACCGCGCCTGAATGGACGGACCGCCGCACCGGTGTCGGGGCAGGCGAACCAATTCCGGCGGAAGGCGTTGCACTGGCTCATCCCCCAACACGGAGTCCATCATGCCCGCCATCGCAACGTCTCGCATCGCCATCCTCGCCACCCACGGCTTCGAGCAGTCCGAACTGGAAGTGCCCCTCAACGACCTGCGCGCGAAGGGGGCCACCGTCGACATCGTTTCGCTCGAGGCCGGCGAGATCAAGGGCTGGGACGAGAAGGACTGGGGCGCCGCCGTTCCGGTCGACCGCACGCTGGCCGAAGCGAACGTGGCCGACTATGACGCCCTCGTCCTTCCGGGCGGCCAGATCAACCCCGACGTGCTGCGCGTCGAAAAGGCTGCGATCGACTTCATCAGGGCCTTTGACGGTGCCGGCAAGCCGATCGCCGCGATCTGCCACGCGCCTTGGCTGCTCATCGAGGCCGGGCTCCTGAAAGGCCGCCGCGCAACGTCCTATTCCTCCATCAGGACCGACATGATCAATGCCGGCGCCGTGTGGGAGGACCGTGCCGTGGTCCTCGACGGGATGATCGCCACGTCGCGCAACCCCGGCGATCTCGACGCCTTCGTGGCGACGATCGTCGAGATGGTCGAGCAGGGGCGCGAAAAGCGCCAGGCGGCCGAGTAGCCTCGACCGCCGGTCGCCGTCTCCATCGGCGGCGACCGGCTGACCGACCCCTGTTGACACCGCCCGTCCAGCCCGCTCCATTCGTCGCAGCGCGGGAGGGGCCATGGACACGCTCGAGGTGATCGACATGCACACGGGCGGCGAGCCGGTCAGGATCGTCGTGTCCGGCTATCCGCCCTTGCCGAAGGGCACGATTCTCGAAAAGCGCGCCTTCGTACGCGCCAATCTCGATCATCTGCGGAAGATCCTGATGTTCGAGCCGCGCGGCCATGCGGACATGTACGGTGCGCTGCTGGTCGAGCCCGATCTGCCGGGCGCCGACATGGCGGTGCTCTTCATGCACAACGAGGGCTATTCCACCATGTGCGGCCATGCCGTCATCGCGCTCGGGCGCTATGCGGTCGACCAGGGCTTCGTCGCGCCGGTCGAGCCGGTCACGGTCGTCAACATCGAGTGCCCTTGCGGCATGGTCGTCGCAGAGGTGGCGGTGAACGGCGGCAAGGGAGGCGCGGTGTCCTTCGAAAGCGTGCCGTCCTTCCTGTTTGCGCCCGAGCGCACGGTCGACCTGCCGGGCTTCGGGCAGATCCGTTACGACATTGCCTACGGCGGCGCGTTCTACGCGCTCGCCGACGCAGGACAGTTCGGCCTCGCCTTCGGAGACAGCCCCGCCCGTGCCTTCGCCGATGCCGCTACTGCGCTGACGAAGGCGGTGAAGCAGGCCGGCCCGCTCGCGCATCCCGACAGTCCGGACCTCGCCTACCTCTACGGCTCGATCCTGACCGACGGCGGCGATGGGTCGAACGGCATCGCCACGAAGAATGTCTGCGTGTTCGCCGACGCGCAGGTGGACCGGTCGCCGACGGGGTCCGGCGTCACGGCGCGGCTTGCCGCGATGCATGCGCTGGGCGGGGTCGCGGTCGGCGAGGCCCGCCTGTTCGAATCGATCGTCGGCTCGCGCTTCACCGGCATGGTTGCGCGCGAAACGCGAACCGGCCAACATGAGGCCATCGTCGCGCGGGTCTCCGGCCAGGCGCATTATTGCGGCAGGGCAAGCTTCACCGTCGAGGCCGACGACGAACTGGGCCGGGGCTTTCTCGTCGTCTGACGCATCGCACCGGAAGAGCCGGGCAACTATATCCGTCTGCCAGCAACCGACAACCCGCCTGCGGCGGACCCGAAGGGAGAAGACTGATGAGCGAGAAGAAGCCCGGCCGCGGCCGCGTCTACAGGTCCATCACCGAAACGATCGGCGACACGCCGATCGTCAGGCTCGACAAGTTCGCCAGCGAAAAGGGTGTCGTCGCGCATCTGCTGGCCAAGCTCGAATTCTTCAATCCGATCGCCAGCGTCAAGGACCGCATCGGTGTCGCCATGATCGAGGCGATGGAAGCCGATGGGCGGATCCGCCCTGGCGAAACGACGCTGGTCGAGCCGACATCGGGCAACACCGGCATCGCGCTCGCCTTCGCCGCCTCCGCCAAAGGCTATCGCCTCATTCTCACCATGCCCGAGACGATGTCGATCGAGCGTCGCAAGATGCTGGCCCTGCTCGGCGCCGAGCTGGTGCTGACAGAAGGCCCCAAGGGTATGAAGGGCGCGATCGCCAAGGCAGAGGAACTCGTGGCCACCATCCCGGGGGCCGTGATCCCGCAGCAGTTCGAGAACCCCGCCAATCCGGACATTCACCGCCGGACGACGGCCGAGGAGATCTGGAACGACACCGCCGGCGATGTCGACATCTTCGTTTCTGGCATCGGTACGGGCGGCACCATCACCGGCGTCGGGCAGGTTCTCAAGCAGCGCAAGCCGGGCTTGCAGGTTGTCGCGGTCGAGCCGGAAGCCTCTCCGGTCCTGTCGGGAGGCGAACCCGGCCCGCACAAGATCCAGGGCATCGGCGCCGGTTTCGCGCCGAAGATCCTCGACACGTCCGTCTATGACGAGGTGGTGCGGGTCTCCAACGAGGATGCCTTCGCCAACGCCCGCCTGCTGGCGAAGCTCGAGGGCGTGCCGGTCGGCATTTCGTCGGGAGCCGCCCTCCAGGCGGCGGCGATCGTCGGGTCGCGCAGCGAAAACGCCGGCAAGACGATGGTGGTCATCATCCCGTCCTTCGCCGAGCGATATCTCTCGACGGCGCTGTTCGACGGCCTCGGCTGAGGCGAACCGCGCTTACTGGAAGGTGATGCGTGCGCCGGTCGGTCTGACGCCGCTTTGGCGCGCGCATGCCGGCCCCGGGCCGCGCATGTAGTGCCGCTCCGGCCTGTAGCGCGGTGCGATGAAGTCGCGGATTGCTGCAGCGCAACCCATGAAGCTGCTCCAGAACGCCATGATACCAATTCCCGTCCGTCGGACTGTCCCTTCCGATTGGAACGAAACAGTATCAGAAGAAGATGAATGCTCCGTGAATTTCCGCACTTTCCGGCCCGTCTGCACGGGATGGTTAACGGTAGGTAAACGATGGTCCATGGAGAATTCGGCGCTCGCTTCCGGCCTGCGCCTACCGTCACACGGGCGCTTGTTGCAGTGCAGCATGCCTCGCACCGGAAGAAAGGCAACAAGATGGCCGAACGATCCCACCCTCTGGAAAAACTCGCAGGCCAGGTCGGCACGGAGCTAGGCGTCTCCTCCTGGGTCACCGTGGATCAGGCAATGATCGACCAGTTTGCCGCGACCACGGGCGACCACCAGTGGATCCACGTCGACACCGCGCGTGCGCAGCGGGAGAGCCCCTTCGGTTCGACGGTGGCGCATGGCTACCTGACGCTGTCGCTGGTCGCGGTCATGAGCTACGAGATCGGCGCCGTCCCCGACAATGTCGGCACGACGTTGAATTACGGGCTCGACAAGGTTCGCTTTCTCGCGCCGGTGAAATCGGGAAGCCGGGTGCGCATGCGCAGCCATCTCACCTCGCTGGATGAGAAGGCGCCCGGACAGTATCTGATGAAATGCGTTGCCACGATCGAGATCGAGGGCGAAGCGCGACCCGCGCTGATCGCCGAGACACTGGCGCTTCTCATCGTCGGTTGACAGGTCGTCGCGTAAGGCCCCGCTACGGGGCGTCAGGATGTCGCGGTGGACGTGAATCCCCGATAAAACATGACCTTCAATATCAAGTCCACTTTAGAATTGTTCTAAAACATTGATTTGAAAGGGCTTTTGCCGCACTCCGGATTGACAGGGCTCGCAAGTGGAGTCTTTATGCATCGGATCGGGGCTTGCGGGCCGCACGGGGCGCGGATGCGCGTGTGCGGATTGTCTCCGCAAACCGACTGCCTGAAGGATCAAGCCGTGCCGAGAACGACCGTTCGGACTGCCGCCGCGCTGCTTCTGCTGGGTGTGTCCCTCGCGGCGACGACCGCGCGGGCCGACACGGACCCGGTGGCGGTCCTCGCGACGTATTCCGACATCGCCCTTGCCAAGTACGAGGATTCGCTAACGACCGCGAAGGCCCTAGACACGGCCGTGGACGCGTTTCTGGCGGCGCCTTCCGAGGCGACGCTCGCCACGGCGCGGGCGGCCTGGCGCGCTGCGCGCATTCCCTATCAGCAGACCGAGGCCTATCGCTTCGGCAATCCCATCGTCGACGAGTGGGAGGGCCGGGTGAACGCCTGGCCACTCGACGAAGGGCTGATCGACTACGTCGACGCCAGCTACGGTTCGGAATCGGACGACAACGCGCTCTATACGGCAAACGTCATCGCCAATCCGACGCTCGAAATCAACGGCCGCCCCGTCGACGCGAGCGAGATCACGCCCGCTTTCCTGTCGGAAACGCTGCAGGAGGCCGGCGGCATCGAGGCGAACGTTGCCACCGGCTACCACGCGATCGAGTTTCTGCTCTGGGGACAGGATCTCAATGGCACCGGCCCGGGCGCCGGCGATCGGCCGTTCTCCGACTACGACGCGGCCAATTGCTCCGGCGGCAATTGCGAGCGCCGCGCGCAGTACCTCGATGCGGCGACCGACCTGCTCGTGTCGGACCTGGAAGAAATGGTAGCGACCTGGCAGCCGGATGGTGCCGCCCGCGCGCATCTCCTCGATGGCGATCCGCGCGCCGGCCTGTCGGCCATCCTCACCGGCCTCGGCTCGCTGTCCTATGGCGAACTCGCAGGCGAGCGCATGAAGCTAGGCCTGCTGCTGCACGATCCGGAGGAAGAGCACGACTGCTTTTCCGACAACACCCACATATCGCACCTCTACGACGTGGTCGGCATCCGCAACGTTTACCGCGGCAGCTATACCCGCATTGATGGGGCGGTGGTGGAAGGCCCGTCGATGGCCGATCTCGTCAGACAGGCCGACCCCGCTCTCGATGCGGAGCTTTCCGCCAAGCTCGACACCACCGTCGCCGCAATGGAGGCGATCGCTGCGCGCGCCGAGGCGGGCGAGGCCTACGACCAGATGATCGGCGAGGGCAATGCCGAGGGGAATGCGCTGGTGCAGGCAGGGATCGACAGCCTCGTGGACCAGACCCGCTCGATCGAACGCGTGGTCACGACGCTGAAGCTCGACGCCATTGCCTTCGAGGGATCCGACAGCCTCGACAATCCGGACGCGGTCTTCCAGTGAGCGACGTCCAACCCCATCTCAAGCCAATGGCCTGACGGCCACCAGCCGGGACGAAGTGTGAAATGCTTGTCTGCCAGTGCAACATGATCAAGCAGAGCGAAATCGAGCAGACGATCATCGGACTGCTGGATGCCGATCCCTGGCAGCTCATCGTGCCTGCGAAGGTTTACCACGCCCTTTCGAAGCGTGGTCGCTGTTGCGGCTGTTTCCCAAATGTGGTGGAAACGATCATTCGGGTCACCGAAGAGTACCACGCGCGCTCGGAGGCGAACGCCGTGGAAATCGTTTCACACCTGGACCGCGTGCGCAGTCTGCGCGGTCAATATGGGAGCAGGCGCCATGAAAGGCGAACCACAAGTCATCGAGCGGCTTAACGAGGCTCTGTTTCTGGAGCTCGGCGCGGTCAACCAGTACTGGCTCCACTACCGTCTCCTCGACGACTGGGGCTACGCGAAGCTGGCCAAGAAGGAGCGTGAGGAGTCCATCGAGGAAATGCATCACGCCGACAAGATCATCGAGCGCATCATCTTCCTGGAGGGCCACCCGAACCTCCAGTCGATCGGTGCACTGCGGATCGGCGAGAATGTCAAGGAAGTGCTCGAGGCCGATCTCGCCGGCGAGTACGACGCCCGCACCTCCTACAAGAAGTCGCGTGAGATCTGCCATCAGCTTGGCGACTACGTCACCATGCAGCTCTTCGAGGAACTGCTGAAGGACGAGGAAGGGCACATCGATTTCCTCGAGACCCAACTCGACCTCATGAAGTCGCTCGGCGAGGAAAAGTACGGTCTGCTGAACGCCGCTTCGGCGGACGGCGACGACTGAGGCGCCATGGTCATGCGGCCATCGCGCATCCTCGCGTGCCGCATGCGCTCCATGCTGTTGGTGACGGCGGTGCTCGGCGCGGGCGCCGCCGCTTTCGCGTCCGATCCCGGAACGATCCCGACCACGCGTGAAGATCTGTCGCCCTCCGATCGCGACCGCGTCGCGGCGGTCACGGCGCCGACCACCGATTTTTCCAGACCGGAGAAATCCGAGAACATGCAAGGCGGCGCGGCCACGTCGCGCAAGCTGGTCAACCAGGATGCCTTTTCCCACTTCTCCGCCAATCTGGGCTTTGCGGAGGAGGAGACCTTCAAGCTCGGAAACGCGCTGTTCCGAAAACTCTGGGTCTCTTCTCCGTCGTCGACACAGGCATCCGATGGTCTCGGGCCGCTGTTCAATGCGCGCGCCTGCCAGAGTTGCCATCTCAAGGACGGTCGCGGCCATCCGCCCGAAGGTGCGGCAGACGCCACCTCCATGTTCCTGCGCCTGTCGCGCGCGCCGCGCACGCCGCAGGAACAGCAACTCATCAAGTCGAAGTCGATCCTCAACCTGCCAGACCCGGTCTATGGCGGTCAGCTTCAGGATCTGGCCGTGCCGGGGCTGAAGGCCGAGGGCCGCGTGGTCATCGACTACGAGGACTTCACCGTCGCGCTGGACGACGGCACCGAAGTTCCGATGCGCCGGCCGACCTACTCCGTCACGGACCTTGCCTATGGCCCGATGGACGTCACGACCACGCTCTCGCCGCGCGTCACCCCGGCGATGATCGGTCTCGGGCTCGTCGAGCAGATCCACCCTGCCGACATCCTGGCGCTGGCCGATCCCGACGATGCCGATGGCGACGGAATATCCGGCCGCGCCAACATCGTCCGCGATCGGGCGACCGGTGCTCTGGCGCTCGGCCGATTCGGCTGGAAGGCGCAGAACCCGACCATCCGCGCGCAGGTCGCGAGTGCCTTTTCCGGCGACATCGGCATTTCGACCCCGGATCATCCGGATCCCTGGGGCGATTGCACCGAAGCCCAGGCCGATTGCCGCGCCGCGCCGCACGGCGTTCAGTCGAGGCTCGGGGACACGGAAGCGCCGGACCCGGTGCTCGATCTCGTGACCTTCTATTCGCAGCATCTGGCCGTGCCGGCGCGCCGCGACGTGGACGACCCCGAGGTCCTCCGCGGCAAGGAGATGTTCCACGTCCTTGGTTGTGCCGGCTGCCACACACCGAAATTCGTCACCCGCAAGGACGCGCCCAACAAGGCGCTCGCCTTCCAGCTGATCTGGCCCTATTCGGATTTCCTGCTGCACGATCTCGGTCCTGCCATGGCCGACTGGCAGCCGGTGGGCGATGCGCGCGGCGGTGAATGGCGCACCCAGCCGCTTTGGGGCATCGGCCTGACGCAGACGGTCAGCGGTCACACCTTCTTCCTGCATGACGGCCGCGCCCGCAGCCTGACTGAGGCCATCCTGTGGCACGGCGGCGAGGCCGAAGCCGTGACCGACGGCTTCAAGGCGCTGCCGAAGTCCGACCGCGACGCGCTCCTCAGGTTCCTGGAATCGCTGTGATGTTCCTTCGACGCCTGCTCTTCGTCGCCTGCCTCGTGCCGGTTTCCTGCGCTTCGGCCATGTCCGCCGAACCCCCGGGCGCAACCGCCATGGTGCAAGGCGTGATCGAGCGCTACGTCGCGCCCGCCTATGGGACGTTTGCGTTGACGTCACGCGAATTGGGTGATGCCGTCGACGCGCTATGCGCGGAGCCGTCGCCGCAGCGGCTCGCGGGTGCGCGCGCCGCCTTCGCCGAAACCGTCGATGCCTGGTCGCGGGTCGAACTGGTTCGCTTCGGCCCGGTCACGGACGGAAACCGCCTTGAACGCGTACTCTACTGGCCCGACCGGCGCTCGACCGGCCTCAAGCAGGTGCAGTCGCTCCTGGCGGAGGAAAACGCCGCCGCGCTCGACGTCGCGGCCCTCGCCTCCAAGAGTGTCGCCGTGCAGGGGCTCGGCGCGCTGGAATTCGCCCTCTTCGGCACCGGCGCCGACGACATGACCCGCCTGGCCGGCTACCGTTGCGCCTACGCTGCGGCGATTGCCGCCAACGTCGAGACGATTGCCGAAGCGCTTGAAACCGCCTGGTCTGCGGGCGAGGGCGCGGCCGGCCTCTGGGCGGCGCCCGGCCCCGACAATCCGCTCTACCGCGACGGCGGCGAGGCGCTGGGCGAACTGCTGGACATCATGATCCATGGCCTGGAACTCGTCCGTGACGTCCGCATCAACGGCTTCCTCGGCGCCGCCGCGTCCGGCGACAGGCCCAGGCAGGCGCTGCTCTGGCGGTCTGGTCAGACGGTCGCGACGCTGCGCGGCAATCTCGCCTCGATCGAGGGTCTGCTCGAGGCCGCCGACATGGAAGCCCATCTCCCCGAGGATCGCCGCTGGGTTGTCCGCTCGGCCCTGTTCGAGCTCGCCAATGCGCAGCGAGCGCTGGCCGGGATCGAGGTCGAACCGGTGGAGGACCTCCTCGCCGATCCCGAAAGCCGGGCCACGCTCGAATACGTCCGTCTCGTCACCGCGAGCCTGTCGGACGTCATCGGCCGCCAGCTCAGCGGCGAGTTCGGCCTGACCGCCGGCTTTTCCTCGCTCGACGGCGACTGACATGCGCCACCGTCCGCGCGCGCCTCTGGTCGACCGCCGCGCTTTCCTGAAGGCGGCAGGCAGCGTCTTCCTCGCCGGGCTGGCACCCGGAGCCGCCAGGGCCATGCTCGCGACAGACGCGGTGTTCGCCACGGCCTATGCCGACCGCCAGGGCCGCTATGGAATTGCGCTGCTTTCCGAGACGGGCCGTCTGCTCCACGCGCTGCCTTTGCCCGACCGAGGCCACGACATCGCCTTCGATCGCACCTTTGGCCGCTCCGCGGCCTTCGCCCGGCGTCCGGGCACCTTCGCTCTCGTCTTCGACCATGCCGGCCGCGGCGAGCCGCTGGCCATCGCCGCCGCCCCAGGCCGCCATTTCTTCGGCCACGGCGTGTTTTCGCCAGACGGTCGGCTGCTATATGCCACCGAAAATGATGTCGACGCCGCCGCGGGCCGGATCGGCGTCTACGATGCGACCGACGGATTTGCCCGCATCGGCGAGTTTCCGACCCATGGCATGGACCCGCACGAGCTTCTTTTGATGTCCGACGGCCGCACGATCGCGGTCGCCAATGGCGGTATCGAAACTCATCCGGATTACGGCCGTGCCAAGCTCAATCTCGCCACCATGAAGCCGTCGCTCGCCTTCCTCGACCGTGAGACCGGCGCCCTCGTCGAGCGCCACGAACTGTCGCCCGACCTGCACAAGCTGTCGATCCGCCACATGGATCTCGACGCCCGTGGGCGTGTCTGGTTCGGCTGCCAGTACGAAGGGCCTGCCCTCGACCGCCCTCCTCTCGTCGGAACCGTGCGGCCCGGCGAGGCGATGGCTCTTCTCGACATGCCGCCGGACATTCTGTCGGGCTTGCGCAACTACATTGGGTCCGTCGCAGCGAACCCGGCCGCCGGCACGGTGGCCGTCTCCTCGCCGCAGGGGAACCGCATGGCGGTGATCGACGCCACGACCGGCACTGTTCTGGCGGTTCGTTCGCTCACCGAGGTCTGTGGCCTTGCGGCCGACCGCGACGGCTTCCTCGCCACGACGGGCGAGGGGCGCATCGTGCCGGTTTCGGGCGGCGAGGCGACGCTGCCCGACCATGTCTGGGACAACCATATCCTCAGGATCGGCTGACGCGACCCGGGTGCGCGACACGCCTTACAGATCGACCGGCGCCGCGGCCATCTCGCCGGCAGAGCGGATTGCCGCGACCAGAGCTTCGCCGGCCTGTTCGATCGGTCCGTCATTGACGATCGACGTGACCGCGCCGCTGACACCGTCCGCACCGGCGGCCGCGCGGGCAAGCCTTGCCGACACCTCGTCCGCGCTTTCGCGGCCGCGCGCCATCAGCCGCTTTGCCAGCGTTTCGGGGCTTGCGGTGATGGCCACCACGAGGACATGGCGATAGCGCACCTTGAGCGCCGGAAGAGCCGCCCGCGACAGGTTGGCGACGACGGTGTGACCGGCTGCGATCTGTCGATCGACGCTCGCCGGCAATCCATAGTGCAGACCGTGCGCGTCCCATGACAGGGAAAAGGCCCCGCCCGCCCGCGCATGTTCGAAAGCCTCGGGCGACAGCGAATCATGATCCTCCGTCGAACCGTCGGCCGCGCGCGTGATCACCCGGCGCACGAAATGCACCGGCGCGCGCTCGTCGGCGCCCAGCCGCGCCTTGGCATAGGCGATCAGCGTGTCCTTGCCGACCCCGCTCGGGCCGACGATCGCCACGAACGCGCCCTGGCGTTCCCGCTGGTCGCGGCTTCTCGGCTTCACCTCCAGCTGCGTTTCCATCAGGCCACGCGGCGGCCTTCGCGCCAAACGGAGCGGACCACCGGAATGTGCTCGTCCACGCGCACGCGCACGAGATCGGCCCGTTTGCCCACGGCGATCTCGCCGCGATCGGTCAGCCCGGTCGCCGCCGCCGGGTTCTTCGAAACCATCGCCACGGCCTGCGGCAGCGAGACTGAATCCACCACGTCGCCCAGGAAGAAAGCCGACTGGATGAGGCTGTAGGGGATGTAGTCCGATGACAGGATGTCGAGGCAGCCATGTTCGGCCAGTTCGCGCGCCGAGACGTTGCCCGAATGCGATCCGCCGCGCACGACGTTCGGCGCGCCCATCAGAACGCCCATGCCGGCACGCTTGGAGGCGGACGCCGCCGCCAGCGTGGTCGGGAACTCGGCCACCTTGATCCCTTGCTCGATCGCCTCGTCGACATGCGCTGTCGTTGCGTCGTCATGGCTGGCGAGCACGATGCCGCGCTCCTGGCAGGCTTGCGAGATCGCCATGCGATTGCGGCGCGAGTTGCGATCCGACTGGGCGATGCGCGTTTCGCAGAAGCGGATGAATTCCTCATCCGTCAGTTTCAGCTTACGCTGATAATAGTGGGAATAGGTCTCCAGATTGACGAACTGCCGTTGTCCCGGCGCGTGGTCCATCAGCGAGGCGAGCCTGACGCGGGCATCGCCATCGAAATGGGCGAAGCCGTCCAGGCAATCATCGGCCGAGACCTCGCAGCGAAGGTGAATGAAGTGGTCGGCGCGCAGCCGGTCCTTGGCGACGCCGTCCTCGATCGCGTCTGCGAGCTTGCGCATGTCCTGCGCCGTGATCTCCGGATCTTCGTCCATGCCGACGCGCAGGGCGTCGAAGACGGTGGTGATACCCGACGTCGCCACCTGCGCGTCATGGGCCAGCACGGCGGCGAGCGGGTTCCAGCGCACTTTCGGCCGAGGGGCATAGTGGCCTTCCAGATGGTCGGTGTGCAGTTCCACCAGCCCGGGGATCAGGTAGTCGCCGCCGAGATCCTCGCCATGGCGCGTGGCACCCGGTGAGACGTCGGAGATCAGCCCGTCGCGGATGGCGACCGAGCCCTCGACGATCTCGTCGGCGAGCACGATGCGGGCGTTGGTGAAGATGAGGTCGGTCGACATGTCATGCGATCTTTCGTTGCGGCATCCGCCCGAGCGCGCGGTGCGCAAGGACGGTGAAGGGTGCGCCGGGCTCGGGCTCGACGAACAGCGCGATCGAGCCGACGACCAGAGGCTCGTCGAGCAGCGATCCGAAGTGGCTCTCGATCGCGCCGCGCAGCCGGTCCGCGTCCGCTGCCGGCACCTGGCCGGACAGGGTCATGTGAAAGCGGAAAGCCTCGAACACGTATGGATAGCCCCATTGCTGCAGATATTTGAGCTCGGCGGGCTTCAGTTTGCCGGGGTTGCGCCGCGCGAGATCAGACTCCGACATCGGGGCGCGAAAGCGGTCGAACGCAACCACGATGTCGCTTGCCAGCCGGTCGAGGGGCTCGCTGCGCTGTGCTGGCGTGAGAGCGAAGAAGCGGTCGATCTGCGACAGCCGAACCTGTGGCAGCACCACCGGCTCGACGGCTTCGGCGAAGGTATCGAAAGCCGTGAGCAGGCTGTTCTCCGTCTCGATTCCTGCCAGTTCGAAAGGCGCCTTCAAGGTGGCGTGAAAGCCGTATCGGCGGGCGGAGGCGGTGAAGTAGGCCAGTTCCTCGCGCGACAGGTCGGCCATGTCTGGCCGCTCGACCGCCAACCCCGTGAAAACGTCGCGGCCGAGCCACCGTGCCGCGGCGGACGTCATCGGGTCACCCTTCGGGGGCGTGAAATAAATGGCGTATCGCATGGGAACATCCTCGCCGGAGGCGATGGCATAGGTGATTTTCGTGACAGAATGACGAAGCGGGACCCGCTTGCGTATAGCAGATGCGCCGCCCCCCGTCATGGCGCCGAAACCAAACGGTTGCCGTCGGGACGTATCCCTTCCGTGCCCGCTGTCGTCGCCGCCCTCAGAGGGCGGCCGGGTTCGTCGTGCGGCCAATCAGCTTCTGTCGCAGCCAGCCCGAAACGATGTCCATGGTGCTGACCATCAGCAGCGTCAGGATGATGTAGTAGCTGACCTCCTCCCAATCCTTCTGCGTCTGGATCGCCTGGGTCAACAGCAGGCCGATGCCGCCGCCAACGATGGCGCCGATGATCGTCGCGCTGCGGGTATTGGATTCCAGGTAATAGAGCACCTGGCTCAGGATCACCGGCGCAACCTGCGGGATGACGCCGAAGCGGTTGCGCTGGATCGCATTGGCGCCTGTCGAGCGCAGGCCGTCGATCTGCTTGTTGTCGACGTTTTCCAGCGCTTCCGAAAACAGCTTGCCGAAGGAGCCGGTGTCGGTGAGCAGGATCGCCAGCGATCCCGTCAACGGGCCCGGGCCGAAGGCGCGCGACAGGATGATCGTCCAGATCAGCCCGTCCACGCCGCGCAGGAAGTCGAACAGCCGGCGGATGCCGAAACGCACCAGAAAGCTCGGCGAAAAGTTGATGGCCGCCGCGAAGGCGAGGGGAAAGGCGACCAGCATGGCGCCCATCGTGCCGAGAAACGCCATCAGCACGGTTTCGAAGATCGCCCAGACGACATCCTTGTGTCGCCACATCTCGTTGTTCCAGAAATCGGATGCCATGGCGCCGATGTTGGACTGGCCGGGCCGGACCTGGTCGCCGCTGACTGCGAGGCTGGCGAGTTCGCCCCAGGACTTGCCGGCGAACGGGCTGTCGAGCGTGAAGAAGAACAGTTCCCACCCGGCGAAGTATCGCAACGCCTCGGTGCGGTTGCGGGTGACAGAGACGCGTCCTGCGGCCCGGTTGATCGAGACGCGTGTGTTCGAGGCATTGATCCAGTCGGGCAGCGGGCCTTGCGGCGTGTCGAGCACGATGCCGTCGTCGGTCCGGCGGATCGACACGAGCCCGTAGCCCGGAACGTCGTAACGCACCGCGCCCGGGTCGAAGCGGACGATCTCGCCGCCGCCGAGTTCGACCACCACCGACTGGCCGTCCCGCTGAACCCAGTCGGGCCACGCGTCGTCGGCATACTTGCCCTTGTTCTCGCCCTCGATAGCCACGCTCGTCTCGCCCGAGCGGTTGTCCTGCGACACGTGGACCTTGTGGCTGTAGGTGTCGGCGAGCAGGATTCTGGCGTTGTCCATCCGCGCCCGCTCGGCGAGGCCCGGAATGTCGAAGGCGAAGAACACGTAGACGAAGTAGGCGAGGATGATGGCGGGCACGCCGAAGGCGACAAGCCGCTTGCGGCGGAAGAGGCCCACGGCCGTCGCGCGGGTCCGTGCTGGATCATAGCCGATGTCGGCGACAGCCATCAGAACCCCCTCACGAGCTTGTTGCGGAAGTGGCTCGATGTCTGGTCGATCACCACGATTGTCAGGAAGAGCAGGATAAAGATTGCAGCCGCCGCGTCGTAGCGGCCGGTCCCCCAGGAGATGGCGATGCGCAGTTCCGATCCGATGCCGCCCGCGCCGACGAAGCCCAGGATGGCCGAGGCACGCACATTGATCTCGAACCGCAGCAGCGCATAGGATAGATAGTTGGGCGCGACCTGCGGCATCACGCCGAGCCACATGCGCTGCAGCCAGGAGGCGCCGACAGACGTCAGGCCCTCGACCGGCTTCAGGTCGGCGTTTTCGTTGACTTCGGAAAACAGTTTGCCCAGCGCGCCCGCCGTGTGGAAGGTGATGGCGATCATGGCCGGCACCGGTCCACCGCCGAGAATGAAGATCAGCACCAGCGCGATCACCACCTCGGGCAGGGCGCGCATGACGTCCATCGCGCGGCGGAAGACGCCGATCAGGCGGGGCCAGCGCGCCAGCCCGCGCGTGGAAAGAAGAGACAGCAGGATGGCGAAAATCGCACCGATGAGCGTCGAGACGGCGGCGATGTTGATGGTTTCGACCAACGCAGGGAAATACATGGCCAGATTGCCGGGAAGCGCCGCCGACTTCTCGAACGCCTCCTTGATCAGTTCGGCCGGGAAATCGAAGATGCGGCTGAGGCCGGACCAGAAGCCGCCTGCGTTGCGGCTGTCGGCGAGATCGAACCCGGCCGCGAGCATGGCGACGAAGACGATGAGGACGATGCCGGAGTAAATGCGCTTGCGCTGCACCATGGCCATATAGCCGGCCTTGATGTTGTCGACCGGTGCGCCGATCGTCAGATTCGCCATGCCCGTCCCCTTGAAAATGCGAACGGACGGGCTCGCGAGAGCCCGTCCGTCGATGTCAGCCTGATCAGTTGGTCTGTGCTTTGCGCAGGTCGATCATGGTCTGGTAAGCGTCGTGCGCGATCGGCATGAAGCCTGCTGTCTCGCCAGCGGCCATCTTGTAGGCGCAGTCCTTGTCCTTGGCGTGCAGGCCCTTCAGGAAGTCGACCATTTGGGTCTTCACGTCCGCAGGCAGCGCCTTGCGCAGCACGATCGGGCCCTCCGGGATCGGCTTCGACTTCCAGATCTCGACGATGTCGTTCATGTCGACGATGCCGGAGTCGACGGCCTTGCGCAGCGCGCCCGAATTGTATCCGTCTTCCCAGTCACCCTGGCCATCGGCCCAGGTCACGCCGGCATCCACGT
Source organism: Aquibium carbonis (assembly GCF_003970795.1). Classification (GTDB taxonomy): domain Bacteria; phylum Pseudomonadota; class Alphaproteobacteria; order Rhizobiales; family Rhizobiaceae; genus Aquibium; species Aquibium carbonis. The sequence goes on from NZ_RWKW01000031.1 coordinate 77,936, forward strand.
CGCCATTGACGACCGCGACGATGGTCTGCTCATGGCCGCCGGTGAAGACGACCTCGCCGAAGTAGGCGCCGTTTTCCATGGTCGCGCCGGTTTCCTGCGGGATCTCGACGGCGGGAATCAGATAGCCCGAGGTCGAGTTCGGGTCGCCGAAACCGAACTTCTTGCCCTTCATGTCGGCCAGCGAGGTGATGCCGCTGTCCGTGCGGGCAAAGCCGATCGAATGATAGGCGAAGGAACCGTCGAGGTTGGTCTTGACCAGCACGACGTCGACCGCTTCCGGGTCCGTCAGGTAGGTCTTGGCGTAGGCCGATGCGCCGAGCCAGGCCATGTCGATCGTGCCGCCGAGAAGGCCCTGAATCACGCCGTCATAATCGGCCGGGGTGAAGATCTTGGTCGGTACGCCGAGCAGTTCCTCGGTATAGGCGCGAACGCACTCGTTCGAGGTCATGCGGTCCTGGGCGTTCTCGCCGCCGAGGATGCCGATGCGGAATTCGCTGATCTTGTCCTGGGCCAGGGCCGGGGCGGCCAGGGCGGCAGTCGCGAGCAGCGCTGCGAGCAGTTTCTTCATGAAGTCTCTCCTTTGGACGATGGTCCGCGACCGTCGGTCGTCGGATGGGGCAAACTCAAAGCGCGTAGGCGGGCTCGAGCGAGGGGGTCGGGCGCGACAGGCTTTCGATGGACGTGGACGTGGCTTCCTCGGAGAAGCTCTCGTCGGCGCCGTAAATCTCGCGCGCGGCCGACGTGGTCAGGTCCTCGGGCAGGCCGTCGAACACGATCTCGCCGCCGCGCATCCCGATGACCCGGTCGCAATAGCGGCGCGCGGTGTCGAGCGTATGCAGGTTGCACACGATCATGCGGCCGTCCTCGTCGTGGATCTTGCGCAGCGCGTCCATCACCACCTGCGCGTTCATCGGGTCGAGCGAGGCGATGGGTTCGTCGGCGAGGATGATCTTGGGGTCCTGCATCAGCGCGCGCGCGATCGCCACGCGCTGCTGCTGGCCGCCCGACAGCGCCTCCACGCGCTTCTGCGCATGATCGGCGATCCCCAGCCGCTCCAGGATGTCGATCGCCTGGTGGATATCGTCGCGAGGAAAGAGGTTGAGCACGGTGCTCATGGTCGAGCGACGGTTCAGCGTCCCATGAAGCACATTCGAAACAACATCGAGGCGTGGCACGAGGTTGAACTGCTGGAAGATCATGGCGCAGTCGCGTTGCCAGGAGCGCAGTGCCGAGCCGTTCAGTGCAGAGACTTCGGTGCCGCCGAAGATGATCTTGCCTTCGGACGGATCGATCAACCGGTTGATCATACGCAGCAGCGTGGACTTTCCGGCGCCGGACCGGCCAATGATCCCCACCATCTGGCCTTCGGGAATGCGGACCTGGACGTTCTTCACGGCGACGTTGGCGCCGAAGCGGCGTGTCACCTTCTGGATCTCGAGCATGGAACTCCCTGTCGCGCTTTTGTCTCGCGTCGGGAGAACCGGGTATCGGAGTTCAGTGAAGGGTGAATGTCAGGGATATGACAGTTGTGTTACGGTTCACAGTTGCTCCGAAGGTTCGTCGGATAATCTGGTGATCGTTCGACTTTTCAGTCCATGGCCGTGTCTTTCCGGGGCGGCATCTACCCTTCGTGTTTCTCCAGAAACGCCTCCGCCGATAGCGTCCTGAAATCGTCGAGCGCGGCTCCCAGGCGGTCGTGACTCCAGTCCCACCAGCCGAGCGCCTGGTAACGTTCGGCCGTGCACTTGTCGAAGCGCTGGCGGATCGGCCGCGCCGGCACGCCTCCGACGATGGTATAGGGCGCGACATCCCTGGACACGACCGCGCCGGCGCCGATCACCGCCCCGTCTCCCACGGTGACGCCGGGCAGAATCGTCGCGCCATGTCCGAGCCAGGTATCGTGGCCGATCGTCACCTTGTGGTCCCGTCGCCAGCCGAAGAAGGCGTCGTCATTCTCTGCGGCGGGCCAATAATCAGCCGAGCGGTAGGTGAAATGGTGCAGTGTCGGTCGCCAGGTCGGATGGTTGGTGGCGTTGATGCGGCAGGCGGCGGCGATGTTGGCGAATTTGCCGATCTGCGCGCACCACGCCGAGCCGTCCCGCATGATGTAGGAGTAATCGCCGAAGGTGGTGTCGGTGATCTGGCAGCGCTCGGCGATCTCGGTATACCGCCCCAGCGTCGAGTTAGAGACCTCCGCTGTCGGGTGGATGAGCGGCTCGGGAGACAGCCTGGTCATGCCGCCACCTTCTTCGGTGCGAAGCGGGTGACGTCGATGACCGCGTCGGCCACCGCCTCGCGTACGTCCTGATCGTGAAAGATGCCGAGCAGGGCGACGCCGGCCTGCTTCTTCTCGGCGATCAGATCGATGACGACCTGGCGATTCACCGCATCGAGCGACGCCGTCGGCTCGTCGAGCAGCAGGATCGGGTGACTGGTGATGAAGCCGCGCGCGATGTTGACGCGCTGCTGTTCGCCGCCCGAGAAGGTCGCGGGTGGCAGGGACCACAAGGTCTTCGGCAGGTTCAGCCGGGCAAGAAGGGCGGCTGCGCTGTCGCGTGCCGCCTCGCGGTCCGCACCCGCCGTGGTCAGCGGTTCGGCCACGACGTCGAGGGCCGACACGCGCGGCACCGTGCGCAGGAACTGGCTGACATAGCCGATCGTTTCGCGCCGCACCGACAGCACTACGCGCGGCGCTGCGCGGGCGATGTCGACGAGCATGCCGCGATGCTGCACGATGATCTGGCCGGTGTCGACGCTGTAGTTGCCGTAGAGCATCTTCAGGATGGAGCTCTTGCCGGCGCCCGACGGGCCGCCGAGCACGGCACATTCGCCGGCTCTCAGCGAGAAGGAAACGTCGTCGACGACCGGCAGCTTCAGCCCACCGCGCAGATGCATTGTGAAGCCCTTGGCGACTTCGGATACGACGAGGGGAGTGGCCATCATCACACCTGCAGGATCGAGGAAACGAGCAATTGCGTATAGGCTTCGCGCGGATCGTCGAGCACGCGGTCGGTCAGGCCGGTCTCGATCACGCGGCCGTCCTTCATCACCATCATGCGGTGCGATAGAAGCCGCGCGACGGCCAAGTCGTGCGTGACCACGATCGCCGCCAGCCCGAGATCGGCCACCAGCCCGCGCAGGAGGTCGAGCAGCCGCGCCTGCACCGAGACGTCCAGCCCGCCGGTCGGCTCGTCCATGAACACCAGCCTGGGCGACGTGACGAGGTTGCGGGCGATCTGCAAACGCTGGCGCATGCCGCCCGAAAAGGCGCGGGGCTCGTCGTCGATGCGGTCGGCGCCGATTTCGACCCGACCGAGCCAGTCGATCGCGGTCGAGCGGATGTTGCCGTAGTGACGGTCGCCCACCGCCATCAGCCGTTCGCCGACGTTCGCGCCGGCCGAGACGGTCATCCGCAGGCCGTCGGCCGGGTTCTGGTGCACGAAGCCCCAGTCCGTGCGCATCAGGAATCGCCGCTCGGCCTCGCTCATGCGGTAGAGTTCGCGCCACGTATGGTCGCGCATGCGGTAGGACACCGTGCCCGACGTCGGCATCAGCCGCGACGAGATGCAGTTGAGCAGCGTCGTCTTGCCGGAGCCGGATTCGCCAACCACCGCCAGTACTTCGCCGGGCCACAGCTCGAAGGAAACGTCCTCGCAGCCGGTGCGCGCGCCGTAGGACTTGGAGACGGAGGAGACGCGCAGCAGGGGCGTGTCGTCCGCCGGTGAAGAAACCGTAACGCTCATCGCACCGCCTCCAGGCCGTCCACCGCCATGCCGAGTTCGCCGACATGTCCCGCCTCGCGCCGCTTCTCGCAGAAGTCGGTGTCGGAGCAGACGAACATCCGCCCGCCGCGATCGTCGAGGATCACCTCGTCGAGATAGACCTGCTCGGCGCCGCACAGCGCGCAGGGCTTTTCGAACCTCTGCACCTCGAACGGATGGTCCTCGAAGTCGAGGCTCACGACGCTGGTGTGAGGCGGGATGGCGTAGATCCGCTGCTCGCGGCCGGCCCCGAAAAGCTGCAAGGCCGCCGACATGTGCATCTTCGGATTGTCGAACTTCGGCGTCGGCGACGGGTCCATCACGTAGCGCCCTTCCACCTTCACCGGATAGGCATAGGTCGTGGCGATGTGGCCGTTGCGGGCGATGTCCTCGTAGAGCTTCACGTGCATCAGCCCGTACTCCTCCAGCGCGTGCATCTTGCGCGTCTCGGTCTCGCGCGGTTCCAGGAAGCGCAGCGGCTCGGGAATCGGCACCTGGTAGACGAGCGTCTGGCCCTCGCTGAGCGGATGCTCGGGGATGCGGTGGCGGGTCTGGATGATCGTCGCCCGGGCCGTGTCCGTGGTGGTTTCCACGTCCGCCACCTTGCGGAAGAAGGCGCGGATCGACACTGCGTTGGTGGTGTCGTCGGCGCCCTGGTCGATGACCTTGAGCACGTCGTCGGGACCGATGATCGAGGCCGTTACCTGCACGCCGCCCGTGCCCCAGCCATAGGGCATCGGCATTTCGCGACTGGCGAAGGGCACCTGATAGCCCGGGATCGCGATACCCTTGAGAATCGCGCGCCGGATCATGCGCTTCGTCTGCTCGTCCAGATAGGCGAAGTTGTATGTGGCGATATCGCTCATTTTATCGATCCGCTTCGGCTGGTTTCAACGTTTCGCCAGTATTGTTTGCTATCAAATGGGTGGACGGGGAAACGATATGGACATCCTGACTCACGTGCTTCCGCTGAAGTCGGCAATTCTGGCGATCGGCTGCGTTTCGGCCGTCGGGGTGCTGTTTGCGCTCGGCCGTTCGAGTGCGCGCAACTGGGACCATTCCTGCATCAGCCCCTTCGGAAAGCATGACGGCGACGGCTGGTCGGAACGCCGCGAGGCGACCGTGAGGGGCGACGACTGACGTCATTCGGCCGCTTCCTTGCGCTCGGCGGAGGCCCCCCGCCGCTCGTCGAATTCCGTGCGCATCTGGCGCACCAATCCAAGCTCGGCCTGGAAGTCGACATAGTGCGGCAGCTTCAGGTGCTCCACGAAGCCCGTTGCCTGCACGTTGTCGGAATGGGCGATGACGAATTCCTGGTCCTGCGCCGGCGCGACGATGTCCTCGCCGAACTCGGCGGCCCTCAAGGCCCGGTCGCATAGCGACATCGCCATCGCCTTGCGCTCGGACTGGCCCATCACCAGCCCGTAACCCCGGGTGAACTGCGGCGGCGCCTTCATCGATCCCTTGAACTGGTTGACCATCTGGCACTCGGTCACGCGGATCCGGCCCAGGGGGACGGCGAAAGGCAGTTCGGGCACGTCGAGCTCGACGTCGACTTCGCCGATGCGGATCTCGCCGACGAAGGGATGCGTGCGGCCGAAGCCGCGCTGCGTCGAATAGGCGAGCGCCAGCAGGAAACCTTCGTCGCCGCGCGACAGCGCCTGCAGCCGTACATCGCGATCCATCGGGTACTCGGCCGGCTGGCGCGTGATATCGCCGGGCTCCGTGCCGGCCCCCGCAGCGCCGTCGGGCTCGATCAGACCTTCCTGCGCCAGGATCTCGGTCACGCGCGGCATCGGCTCGGGCGCCTCCGGTCGGACGGCCGGTGCCTCGACCGGTGCGTCGCCGGCCAGTTCCGGATCGAGGAGCCGGTGGGTGTAGTCGAAGGTCGGGCCAAGCAGCTGTCCGCCCGGCAGGTCCTTGTAGGTTGCCGATACGCGCCGCTCCACTAGCATCGCGCCGGTCTCCACCGGGCGCGAATAGCCGAAGCGCGGCAAGGTGGTGCGGTAGGCGCGGGTTAGGAAAATCGCCTCGATCATGTCCCCGCGGGCCTGGCGTATCGCGAGGGCCGCCAGTTCACGGTCGTAAAGCGAACCTTCCGCCATGACGCGGTCGACGGCGAGCGCCAGCTGTTCGACGATCTGGTCGAGCCTCAGCGCCGGAACGTCGCGGTCGCCACGGCGGCGGTCGGCGAGCAGGCGATGCGCGTTGTCGATGGCGACCTCGCCGCCCTTTACGGCAACATACATGGCTCAAGCCTCCGTTTCGAAGATGCGCGTGGTGCGCGGCAGACAGGAGATCGCGTCGGGCGCGGCCAGGATCAGGTCGACGCCCCGCGGGAACCGGGCCCGGTTCTGCTTCCACTGGGCAGCGAAATGGCGCGGCAGCGGAAACGGCGAAAGCGCCGCAGACGTCTCGATCCCAGGCCCTTCGAGATGGAGTTCGCGCCCCTTGGTGAGCGTGTCGACCTGCAGGATCAGCGTCGTCGACCGGTCGGGATATTCCTGCGATCCCTGAGCGAAGTTCTCCAGCGCCATCAGTTCGCCGGGGCTGCTTGCAAGAACGAAATGCGCGTCGGCCGGAATGGTCGTCAGCGGCGCACCGCAGTGAAAGCCGAGCCAGCCGCGGACGTCGGTCGATACGTCGAGCCGGGCGTCCAGCCAGAGCGGCGTGTCGTGGTCGCACAAGGTGAGAGCCACGGAAGCGGCGGTCGACGTCAGCGGTGCCGGTGGCAGGGCCAAGGCCGCGACGGGGTGCACGGTCCCGGGGCGCGCCATGGCGTCCATCAACGCACGAAACACGGCCTGCGCGGCCAGGGGCGGATTCTGGAAGCCGCCCTCGATGGGCGTCGTGGTCAGGAAGCCGTTCATCTCAATCCTCTCCGCGCACCATGGTGAAGAAGTCGACCCGGGTCGCCGCGGTTTCGGCGCGCTGCTGCGCCTCGGCCTGCGCCGCCCTGGCGGCCAGAGGCAGGATGATCCGTTCCTCGACGGTCGCGCGCATGTCGGCGCGCTGCCACAGCGCGTCGATCGTTGCCGACAAGGTCGCCTTCTCGCGGTCGCGACCGAGGGCATAGGCATGCCCGATCTCGCCGGTCGCGAGTCGAACCGTAGCGCGCGTCACCGTCGCTTCGCCGAAGTTGAACGGTGCACCGCCGCCGCCCATGCGCCCGCGCAGCGTCACCAGGCCGGTTTCGGGGCCGCGCAAGGTCCTGGCCTCCACACATATCCCGGCCTCTCGCCAGAGGGCCCGGAGGTCTTCGGCCGGCGCGGCGGAAAGGGCCGCCATCGCAGCCTTGCGTCGGGCGTTTTCTTCCTGATCGCGCGAGCGATCCCTCGGGGCGCTGGCCATGCTGCGGGTCTCCGCTTGTTCTTTCAATTCGTCTATTGATATAGACAACTATACAAACTATACGTTTTCCTATTCCCTGTCCATGACGGACAGATGACAGGAGACGTCCCATGGCCGTGAAGGCCGCGACGACCATGGACCGAAGGACGGGTGTCGCCCTGTGGCGGCAGATCGCCGACCGAATCCGCCAGGGCATCGCAGCGGGCGAGTTCGGCGAAGGCGGGCGGCTGCCGCCGGAAACGGCGCTGGCCGAACGTTTCGGCGTCAACCGCCACACCGTGCGCGGCGCCATTGCCGCGCTCGTGCAGGAGGGCGTGCTGCGGGCCGAGCAGGGCCGCGGCACCTTCGTCGAGCGTCGCAAGCGGCTGTCCTATCCGATTGCCCGGCGCACGCGCTTTTCAGAAGGATTGCGCGACCAGGCGCAGGATCGCCGGGGGCATCTGCTTGGCGAGACCCGCGAGGATGCGGATACCCGCGTGGCCGAGGCGCTCGGGCTCCAGCCCGGCGCGCCCGTCTTGCGCGTCGAAACGATGAGCGAGGCCGACGGCCGTCCGGTTTCGTGCGCAACGAGCTGGTTCGACGCGGCGCGCTTTGCCGGCATGGGCGAGGCCATCGCCGAGACCGGCTCGGTCACGCTCGCCTATCGCCGCCATGGCGTGGAGGATTATTTCCGTCAGTCGACCACCGTTTCGGCCCGGCACGCCGACGTCGGCGACCTGGCCGCGCTGAAGCTGGCGCCTGGCGCAATCGTCCTCGTTGCGCTGGCGGTGAACGTCGACGTCGAGGGCCGGCCGATCCAGTTTTCCGAGACGCGCTTCGCCGCCGATCGCGTCGAACTGGCGGTGGCCGAATAGCTGCTCAGCCGTTCGGGTCGTCCCCGTCCGGCGGCACCTTGTAGGCGTAGAGCAGGCTCCAGGCGCCATAGGCCGTCACCGCCGCCGCGATCAGGGTCCAGGTCTGGTCGCCATAGGCCCATTCGACGACGGCCCAGCCGGCGCAGACGACAACGATGGCGACCCGCCGCCCGAGCGGCCGAAAGAATGTATCGCCTGCTTTCGCCATTCGCTGATCCTCGTTCCGTCCTAGCAGCGACGTCTCTCGAGGCCGCAAGATGCGATGCCTCGCATGTTTCGCCGCGTCACGAAAGTCTCACGCCTAAGTGAGGCGATTGTGTCGCCGCGTTCGGTTGACCGCCCTCCGTCGCCCATGCTCAATCCAGGGCCGATACGCCTGCCGCCCTGGAGACTTCCGATGAAGACACTCGCCCTGTCCATGTTCGCGCTGGCCGCGACGACACTTGGCGCCGTAGCCGATCCGGACCCGAAGGACTGGGACGCCGTGCTGGCCGCCGCGAAGGGCGAGACCGTCTACTGGAACGCGTGGGGCGGCTCGGAAAACATCAACGCCTACATCGAGTGGGCGGGCGCGGAGCTCAAGGCGCGTCATGGCGTCAGCCTCGTCCACGTCAAGCTCGACGACACCGCCAACGCGGTCGCCAAGGTGGTGGCCGAAAAGGCGGCGGGCAAGGACAGCGGCGGATCGGTCGACCTCATCTGGATCAATGGCGAGAATTTCGCGTCGATGAAGCGCCAGGGGCTGCTGCTGTCGCCGGGCTGGGCCGAGGATCTGCCGAACTGGACCTATGTCGACGTCGACAACAAACCGACCATCCGCACCGATTTCACCATTCCGGTCGAGGGTCTGGAAAGCCCTTGGGGCATGGCCAAGCTGGTCTTCTTCCATGATCAGGCGCGCACGGACGCCAAGGCCATGCCGACCGACGCGCGGTCGCTTCTCGACTGGGCCAAGGCCCACCCCGGCCGCTTCTCTTATCCGCAGCCGCCGGACTTCATCGGCTCGTCCTTCCTGAAGCAGGTGCTGTCGGAACTGGTCGAGGACCGCTCGGTCCTGCTCGAACCCGTGGACGACGCCAGCTTCGAGGCCATCGTCGCGCCGCTCTATTCCTATCTCGACGCGTTGCACCCGCTGATGTGGCGCTCCGGCCGCGCCTACCCGGCAAACTATCCGGCCATGAAGCAGCTGCTCGCCGACGGCGAGCTCGACATCATCTTCGCCTTCAATCCCTCGGAAGCCTCCAGCGCCATCGCCAACGGCGAACTGCCCGACACGGTGCGCTCCTTCACCTTCCCGGGCGGCACGCTGTCCAACACCCATTTCGTCGCGATTCCCTACAATGCCGCTTCCGCGGCCGGTGCGCTGGTCGTCGCCAATTTCCTGATCTCGCCGGAGGCGCAGGCGCGCAAGCAGGATCCGAAGGTGTGGGGCGACCCGACCGTGCTGGCCATGGACAGGCTGGAACCCGACGACCGCGCCCGCTTCGAGGCGCTCGAACTCGGCGTCGCCACCCTGAAACCGGACGAACTGGGACCCGCGCTCGACGAGCCGCACCCCTCGTGGATGGATCGTCTCGAAGGCGAGTGGAAGCGTCGCTACGGCGTGGCCAACTGATGCGGCCGGATCGGCCCTAGCGCGAACCATGCTCACCCGCCTGGGGCCGCCGGCCGCCATCCTGCTGTTGTCGGGACCCATCCTGGCGGGGCTTGCCGGTACGATGCTGCCGGCTTTCGGCTATCTGCCGGCGCTGGGCGGCGAGGCCTTTTCACTCGATCCGTTGCGCCAGCTCGCCGCCGTGCCCGGCATCGCCGGTTCGGCGCTGCTCAGCCTGCAGGCCGGTCTCGCTTCGGCGGCTCTGTCGCTCGGCGTCGTCATGCTGTTCGTCGCCGCCTGGGCCGGAACCTCGGCCTTTTCCCGCGTCCAGCACCTGATCTCGCCGCTCCTGTCGGTGCCGCATGCGGCGGCGGCCTTCGGCTTCGCCTTCCTGATCGCCCCGAGCGGGCTCGTCGCGCGCTTCCTTTCGCCAGAGCTCACCGGCTGGGAGCGCCCCCCTGACCTGCTCATCGTCAACGATCCGATGGGGTTTTCACTCATCGCCGGACTGGTGGCGAAGGAGATTCCCTTTTTGTTGCTGGTGACGCTCGCCGCCCTGCCGCAGGTGCCGCTCGCCCGCACGCGGCAGCTCGCCGCCTCGCTCGGCTACGGCCGTATCGCCGGCTTCCTCTATTGCCTGTGGCCGCTGATCTACCGGCAGATCCGCCTGCCGGTCTTCGCCGTCATCGCCTTCGCCTCCTCGGTGGTCGACGTGGCCGTCATCCTCGGTCCGTCGACGCCGCCGACGCTGGCCGTGCGGCTGGTCGGCTGGATGAACGATCCGGAACTCTCCATGCGCTTCCTCGCCTCGGCGGGCGCTCTGCTCCAGCTCGGCGTCAGCGCTGCCGCGATCCTCGCCTGGCTCGTCGTCGAACGGATCGGCGCAGGCATGCTGCGCGTCTTCTGCGAAGAGGGCCGCCGCTTCAGCCGCGATGCCGCCTTGCGCTGGCTGTCTTTCGCGCTGATGCTCGCCTCCGCGCTTTCGGTTTTTGCCGGCCTCGGGGCGCTCGCCATCTGGTCGGTGGCCGGTCTCTGGCAATTTCCCGACGCGCTGCCGCGCTCCGTTTCGCTCAAGACCTGGATCGCCACCGCGCCGCGCGTGGTGGAGCCGCTCGCCACGACGCTCGCCGCCGGGCTGATCTCGACGGTTCTGGCGCTGGTGCTGGCGCTGCTCTGCCTCATGCGCGAGGACGAGACCGGCAGGCGCGGCCGCCGCGCCGCGGCGCTGATCTACCTGCCGCTGATCGTGCCGCAGGCGGCCTTCCTGTTCGGGCTGCATCTCCTGTTCCTGCTCGGCGGGGTCGGCGCCAGCCTGTGGGCGCTGGTCTTCGTCCACCTGGTGTTCGTCCTGCCCTACGTCTTCCTGTCGCTGTCCGATCCCTGGCGCGCCTTCGACCGCCGCTACGAGGCGATTGCCGCCGGCCTCGGCAGGTCGCGGGCGGAGACGCTCTGGCGCGTGCGCCTGCCGATGCTGGCGCGGCCGGTGCTGACGGCCTGCGCGGTCGGCTTCGCCGTCTCGGTCGGGCTCTACCTGCCGACGGTGCTGATCGGCGCCGGGCGCCTGACGACGATCACCACCGAGGCCGTCGCGCTGGCCTCTGGCGGCAACCGCCGCGTCATCGGCGTCTACGCCTTCCTGCAGATGCTTTTGCCGCTCGCCGGCTTTGCCGTTGCAACCCTCGTCCCGGCGCTGTTATTCCGGCGCTTCCGCGCCATGCGGGTGTGACGGGCAGGCCATGGACCATCAGGGGCTGAGACTGGACGGCGTGACGATCGCGCTCGGGCCGCGCGCGCTGATCGCGATCAGCCACACGGTCGCGCCGGGCGAGGTGCTGACGATCATGGGGCCGTCCGGCTCCGGCAAGTCGACGCTGCTCGCCTATGTCGGCGGCTTTCTCGACAAGGCGTTCACCGCGTCGGGCCGCGTGCTGGCCGGCGAACTCGACCTGACCGCCCTGCCGCCGCAGGAGCGGCATGTCGGCATCCTGTTCCAGGATCCGCTGCTGTTTCCGCACATGAGCGTCGCCGGCAACCTCCTGTTCGCGATCCCGCAGGCGGTCCAGGGCCGCGCCGCGCGGGAAAGCCTCGCGGAGTCCGCACTGGCCGGCGTCGACCTCGCCGGCCTGGGTGCGCGCGACCCCGACACGCTGTCGGGCGGCCAGAAGGCGCGCGTCGCGCTCGCCCGCGTGCTGGTCTCGGCGCCGCGCGCGCTCTTGCTCGACGAACCCTTTTCCAAGCTCGACGCCGACCTGCGCCACCAGATGCGCGAGCTGGTCTTCGCCAAGGCCCGCGCCAGCGGCCTGCCGGTCATCCTCGTCACCCATGACGAGGCCGATGCGGCGGCCGCCGGCGGAACCATCGTGCGGATCGGCGCATGACGAGGCCCGCTTTGCCGCCGCTTCCGGTGACGGAGGCGTTGCCCGCGCTGCTGGATGCGCTCGCGAAGGGCAGGTCGGCCGTGCTCGTCGCGCCGCCCGGCGCGGGCAAGACCACGCTGGTCCCGATCGCGCTGATGGACGAAGCCTGGCGCGGCGGCGGCACGATCCTGCTGCTCGAGCCGCGCCGCCTCGCTGCCCGCGCCGCGGCCCGGCGCATGGCGTCGCTGCTCGGGGAGGAGGTCGGCGGCACCGTCGGCTATGCCATGCGCATGGAGAACCGGACCTCGGCCAAGACCCGCATCCTCGTCGTCACCGAGGGCGTGCTCGCCCGCATGATCCTCGACGATCCCGAACTGACCGGCATCACCGCCATCCTTTTCGACGAGTTTCACGAACGTTCGCTCGACGGCGATTTCGGCCTCGCCCTGGCGCTCGACGTGCAAGGCGCGCTGCGGCCTGACCTTCGCCTCCTCGTAATGTCCGCCACGCTCGACGGCGCACGGGTGGCGCGCCTTCTTCGTGATGCGCCGGTGATCGAAAGCGCCGGCCGCAGCTTCCCGATCGAGATCCGCCACGAGGACCGAACGGCCGAGACCGCCATCGAGGACGCGATGGCGCGCGCGATCCGCTCGGCGCTCGCGTCGGAGACGGGCAGCGTGCTCGCCTTCCTGCCCGGCCAGCGTGAGATCGAGCGAACCGCCGAGCGGCTGACAGGCGCCGTCGCCGCCAATGTCGACATCATCCCCCTCTTCGGCGCGATGGACGGAAAGGCGCAGGATGCCGCGATCCGCCCGCCCGCGCCCGGCCGTCGCAAGGTCGTGCTCGCCACGTCGATCGCCGAGACCTCGATCACCATCGACGGCGTGCGGGTGGTGGTGGACTCCGGCCTGTCGCGCCAGCCGCGCTACGAGCCGGCGACCGGCTTGACCCGGCTGGAAACCGTGCGCGTCTCCCGTGCCTCCGCCGACCAGCGCGCCGGCCGCGCCGGGCGCACCGAGCCGGGCATCGCGATCCGCCTCTGGCGCGCCGAGCAGACGGCGGCGCTGCCGGCCTTCTCGCCGCCGGAGATCCTCGAGGCCGACCTCTCCGGCCTGCTGCTCGACTGCGCAGCCTTCGGCGTCGCCGATCCGACGATGCTGTCCTTCCTCGATCCGCCTCCGGTCCCCGCATTGGCGGAGGCACGCGCGCTGCTTTCCGATCTCGGCGCGATCGGCGCCGACGGGCGACTGACCCCGGACGGCGAGGCCATGCGGCGCCTCGCGCTCCCCGTGCGCTTTGCCCACATGGTCGCGAAGGCAGCCTTCACCGGCAATGAACTCGCCGCCGCCGAACTCGCCGTCCTGATGACCGAGCGTGGCCTCGGCGGCACCAGCGCCGATCTCGAAGCCCGCCTGTCCCGCTTCCGCTCCGAGCGCGGGGTTCGTGCCGATGCCGCGCGCGGACTGGCACGGCGGCTTGCCGCAACCGCCGTTTCCGTGGCGAAGGCCGACCGCGAGCGCATCGATATCGAGCCTGAAACGGCCGGTTCGCTTCTCGTCGATGCCTGGCCCGACCGGGTCGCCAGGGCGCGTGGCGCGCCGGGTCGCTTCGTCCTGGCCAATGGCCGCGGCGCCATGGTGGAGGAGGCCGATCCGCTTGCCCGGCACGCCTTCCTCGTCGTTGCCGACCTGCAGGGCAAGGCGCAGAACCCGCGCATCATCTCAGCGGCGCCCGTTTCGGAGGACGAGATCCGAGCAAAGCTGGCGCATCGCATCGAAACCACGACAGAGGTCCGGTTCGATGCCGAGCGGCGATCCGTGCGGGTGCGCGAGACGACCCGGCTCGGCGCCATCACCCTCTCGGAACGCGCGCTGCCAGCGCCGCGCGGCGAGGCGGCCGATCGCGCCATCCTCGAGGCCCTGCGCCAGCATGGCGTCGCCATCCTGCCCTGGGGCAAGGCCTCGACCACCCTGCGCAACCGCCTTGCCTGGTTGCGCACCGGCCTCGGCGACCCCTGGCCCGACGTCTCCGACGCCGCCCTGGCGGCCAGGCTCGACGACTGGCTTGCGCCGTTCCTGCGCGGCGACGCCTCGCTCGCGTCCCTGCCCGAACAGGCGCTTGTCGATGGGTTACGGTCGCTGGTGCCCTACGATCTGCATCGGCGGATCGACGAGCTGGCGCCGACCCATTTCAACGCGCCGTCCGGCAGTCACGTCCCCATCGATTACGAGGGCGAGCAGCCGGTGCTGGCGATCCGCGTCCAGGAGCTCTTCGGCCTCGCCACCCATCCGTCGATCGCCGGCGGCGCCGTTGCGCTGACGCTGGAGTTGCTGTCGCCCGCCCATCGGCCGATCCAGACGACGCGCGACCTGCCCGGCTTCTGGCGCGGCTCCTGGACCGACGTCCGCTCCGACATGCGCGGGCGATATCCGAGACACGTCTGGCCCGAGAACCCGCTGGAGGCGCAGGCGACCGCGCGCGCCAAGCCGCGGGGAACCTGAACCGGACGGGCTGCTTCAAAGCCGCACTGAAAGGGTTTAAGCCTTGGCCATGCAGACCGATTTTCGTACGCTCGACTATCAGGAAAGCCGCCAGCTCCGGCTCAACACGCTGATCCGCCTGCGGTGGCTCGCCATCGTCGGCCAGAGCGCGGCCATCATCATCGTCGACTACTGGTTCGATTTCGCAACGCCGGTCGGCTTGTGCTTCGCGCTCATCGCCTGCTCGGCCTGGATCAACCTGTTCCTGGCCTTCCGGTTTCCCGCAACCCATCGTCTCGAGCCGCCGGCCGCCCTGGCGATCCTGGTCGTCGATGCCATGCAGATGGCGGGCCTGCTTTTCCTCACCGGCGGGCTCACCAATCCCTTCGCCATCCTGATGGCCGTCCCGGTGGTCATTTCGGCCACGGCGCTGCCCCTTCAGTTCACAGCGGTGCTCGGGCTCCTGGTCACCGTGGCCGTCACCATCCTCGCCATCTATCATTTCCCCTTGCCCTGGTTCGACGAGGCCGGGCTGGCGGTGCCCTTCCTCTATGTCGCCGGCATCTGGATGGCGGTGGTCTCCACGATGGCGTTTACCGCCGTCTATGTCTGGCGGGTTGCGGAGGAGGCGCGTCAACTCGCCGCCGCCCTGACGGCGACCGAACTCGTGCTGCAGCGCGAACAGCACCTGTCCGCGCTCGATGGTCTGGCCGCCGCCGCCGCGCACGAACTGGGCACCCCGCTCGCCACCATCGCGCTGGTTGCCAAGGAAATGCAGCGTGCGATCGGAGACGATCCGAAGCTCAAGGACGATCTGGTGCTGCTGCGCTCCCAGAGCGAGCGCTGCAAGGAAATCCTCAAGCGGCTGACGAGTCTCTCCTCGCAGAGCGAGGAACATTTCGCACGCCTGCCGCTGACCTCTCTGATCGAGGACGTGATCGCGCCCCACCGCGATTTCGGCATCGCGATCAGCCTCGAGCCCGGGCAGGCGGCCGGACCGGAGCCGGTCGGGCAGCGCAATCCCGGCGTCATCTACGGCCTTGGCAATCTGGTCGAGAACGCCGTCGACTTCGCCCGCGAGAAGGTCTCGATACGCTGGACCTGGGACACCGATCGCGTCACCATCGGCGTGACAGACGACGGGCCCGGCTATCCGCCCGAGATCATCGATCGCATCGGCGAGCCCTACATGACGACGCGCGGCTCGGGCCAGTCGAGCGGCGGCGGGCTCGGGCTCGGCCTGTTCATCGCCAAGACGCTGCTCGAACGATCCGGCGCCGTGGTTTCCTTCCGCAACGCCGGCGCGCCGGGGCAGGGCGCCGAAGTGGTGGTCACCTGGCCGCGCGATGTGTTTTTGCGCCAGAACGCCGTGCTGGAAGCGGCCGGTTGACGCAGGTCGAATGGACATGGCCGGTTTTTTGAATACATAAGGGCCACAAAGCGCCCGAAAGAAGAAAAAACATGGATCCAGACCCGCACGACGCCCTCGGAGACGATCGCACGCTCCTGATCGTCGATGACGACAAGCCTTTTCTCACCCGCCTGGCCCGAGCGATGGAGACGCGCGGCTTCGCGGTCGACACCGCCGAGAGCGTCGAGGAGGCTCTGGCAAAGGCGAAGTCCGCCGCACCGGCCTACGCGGTGGTGGACATGCGGCTCGGCGACGGCAATGGCCTGGACGTGGTGTCCGCCATTCACGAGAAGCGGGCCGACTGCCGCGCCATCATCCTCACCGGCTACGGCAACATCGCCACCGCGGTAACCGCCGTGAAGCTCGGGGCGATCGACTATCTGGCCAAGCCGGCCGATGCCGACGACATCTATGCCGCCCTGACCCGCACGCGGGCCGACCGCATCGACCCGCCGGAGAACCCGATGTCGGCCGACCGGGTCCGCTGGGAGCATATCCAGCGCGTCTACGAGATGTGCGAGCGCAACGTCTCCGAAACGGCGCGCCGGCTGAACATGCACCGCCGCACGCTGCAGCGCATCCTGGCCAAGCGCGCCCCGCGATAGCGCGCGTCGCACCCGTTCCGGCTGGACTGCTTGACCGGACGGGCTTCACGTCCTAGGCGAGCCGCTGGATACGCGGCGACGGAAGGATAAGGCATGCGGGTTCTGTTGATCGGCTCGGGCGGCCGCGAACACGCGCTGGCGTGGAAACTCGCCGCATCGCCCCTGCTGACGAAGCTGTGGGCCGCACCCGGCAACCCGGGCATCGCCCGGGAGGCGACCTGCATCTCCCTCGACATCGATGATCATTCCTCGATCGTCGCTTTTTGCGCCGAAAACACCGTCGATCTCGTCGTCGTCGGGCCGGAGGCGCCGCTCGTCGCCGGCCTCGCCGACACGCTTCGTGCCGCAGGCATCGCCGTCTTCGGCCCCTCGGCCCTCGCCGCGCAGCTCGAAGGGTCGAAGGGCTTCACCAAGGATCTCTGCGCCCGAATGAGCATTCCGACCGCTGCCTATGGCCGCTTCAACAATGCGCCGAAGGCCAAGGCCTACCTGCGCCAGGTCGGCGCACCCGTGGTGGTCAAGGCCGACGGTCTGGCCGCCGGCAAGGGCGTGACCGTCGCCATGACGCTCGACGAGGCGCTCGACGCCGTCGATGCCTGCTTCGAAGGCGCTTTTGGCGGCGCCGGGGCCGAGGTCGTCGTCGAAGCCTTCCTCGAAGGCGAGGAGGTCAGCTTCTTCTGCCTCTGCGATGGGACGGTGGCGCTGCCCTTCGGTACCGCGCAGGACCACAAGCGCGTCGGCGACGGCGACACGGGACCGAACACCGGCGGCATGGGCGCCTATTCGCCGGCCGCCGTGATGACGCCCGGGCTCGTCGAGCGCACCATGCGCGAGATCATCGAGCCCACCATGCGCGGCATGGCCGAGGCCGGCGCACCGTTCTCCGGCGTGCTCTTCGCCGGGCTGATGCTGACGAAGGACGGCCCGCAGCTGATCGAATACAATGTCCGCTTCGGCGACCCGGAATGCCAGGTGCTGATGATGCGCCTGAAGGACGACCTTCTCGTGCTGCTCAAGGCAGCGGCCGACGGCCAGCTCGGCCACGTTTCGGTGCGCTGGCGCGACGAGGCGGCACTGACGGTGGTGATGGCCGCGAAGGGCTATCCGGGCGCGCCGCAAAAAGGCGGCGTGATTTCCGGGCTCGACGAGGCGGCGACCGGCGGCGTCGAGATCTTCCACGCTGGCACCGCCGAGGCCGAGGGGCGTCTGGTCGCCAATGGCGGCCGCGTCCTCAACGTCACCGCCACCGGCAGGACGGTCGCGCAGGCCCAGGCCAGCGTCTATGCCGCCATCGACCGGATCGACTGGCCGGACGGCTTTTGCCGCCGCGACATCGGCTGGCGCGAAATCGGGCGCGAGAAGGCTGGCTGAGCCGAGGGCGCCTTCAAGACTCCATCGTGGGCTTGTCCGGCCGCGTTCCTTCCGCAATTCGCCTCTTCGTGTGCGCGAGCGAGCATTCCGGTGTGCACAGGGCGCCGCGGTCGCAGTAATAGGCCGGGCCGTTCTCCACGCGCCCGTAATGGAAGCGGAAAAGGGGATCGGTCGAGGACCGGCCGCATTCGATGCAGCGATAGGTCGTGGGCGGTGCGAGCATGTCGATGTCCGTTTTTCGTGGTTCGTGGAGGCGGGCGCTCAGCCATACAGGCCCTTGTAGCTGTCGCGCAGAACGTTCTTCTGCACCTTGCCCATGGTGTTGCGCGGCAGTTCGTCGACGAAGATCACGCGCTTCGGCTGCTTGAATCGGGCCAGCCGTTCGCCCAGCCCCGCCATGATGCCCGCCTCGTCGATCGTCGAGCCCTTCTCGCGCACCACCACCGCCGTCACGCCCTCGCCGAAGTCGGGATGGGCGATGCCGATGACGGCGCTTTCGACGACGCCCGGCAACTGGTCGATCTCGGTCTCTACCTCCTTGGGATAGATGTTGAAGCCGCCGGAGATGACCAAGTCCTTGCCACGCCCGACGATCTGGACGTAGCCGCGATCGTCCAACAGGCCGAGGTCGCCGGTGATGAAGAAGCCGTCCGGCCTGAACTCCGATGCCGTCTTCTCGGGCATGCGCCAGTAGCCGGAAAACACGTTCGGTCCGCGCACCTCGATCATGCCGGTCTCGCCGGTCGCCAGCGTCGCGCCGCTCTCGGGGTCGACGATCCGCACGTCCACGCCCGGCAAGGCCTGCCCCACGGTGCCGGCGATCCGGTCGCCGTCATAGGGGTTCGACGTGTTCATGTTGGTCTCGGTCATGCCGTAGCGTTCGAGGATCGCGTGCCCCGTCCGCTCGACGAACTGTCGGTGGGTGTCGGCCAGCAGCGGCGCCGAGCCCGACGTGAACAGCCGCATGCCGGCCGCCGCCTCGCGTGTCAGCCCGGGATGCTGCAGGAGCCGCGTGTAGAAGGTCGGCACGCCCATCATCGTCGTGCAGGCGGGCATCAGCCGCAGGATCGCGTCGGGGTCGAACTTCGACAGGAACACCATCGACCCGCCCGACAGGAGCACCACGTTCGACGCCACGAACAGCCCGTGCGTGTGGAAGATCGGCAGCGCGTGGATCAGCCGGTCGGCGGCGGTGAAGCGCCAGACGTTCACCAGCGTCAGCGCGTTGGACAGGAGGTTGTCATGCGTCAGCATGGCGCCCTTCGAGCGCCCGGTGGTGCCCGACGTGTAGAGGATGGCGGCGAGATCGTCCGGCCCGCGCGCCACGTCGTCGAAGTCCGGCGCCAGCGCGTCCAGCCCGTCCATCAGGCTGCCGCCGCCGGTCTCGTCCAGCGTCTCGATCCGAGCGCCGTGGCGAGCCGCCACGTCCCGTGCCGCTTCGGCGCGCTGCGGCGCGACGACGAGCAGCCGCGGCTCGGCGTCGCCCACGAAATAGTCGAGTTCGGCCAGCGTGTAGGCGGTGTTGAGCGGCAGATAGACCGCGCCGGCCCGCAGGCAGGCGAGATAGAGCATCAGCGCCTCGGCGCTCTTCTCCACCTGGACGGCCACCCGGTCACCCGGCTCCACCCCGCGCTCGACCAGCCGTCGCGCCAGCCGGCCCGAAAGGTCGAGCATGTCGCGGTAGCTCCAGCGCCGGCCGTCGAGCGTCTCGATGAAGGGCTGGTCGCCCGCGCCCGCCGCCGCGCGGATCGCGTCGAACATGTGGTTGGCCATGGTCCCTCCTGCGTCGCTGCCATCGACCGGTGCCGGTCGATCCGGTCGTCCTATAGCACGAAGCAGGGTCTGGATTTGAAGCCGGGATTCGTCGGGCGGGATGAATTCGTGCGGCTGAACGCCGGCTGAATGCCCGGTTCAGCCCCGGTTCCGGACGGCGTCCCTACAACCGGAACCGTCAGCACGCGGCGCCCCCGAGCCGCCGGATCCAAGAGAGGAAGACCCCCCATGTTCCGCAAGATCGTCGCCACCGCCCTCGTCGCCGCTTCGCTCGGCATCGTCTCCGCCCCCGCCATGGCCAACCAGGTCAAGATCCAGCAGTGGGGCCTCGGCCACACCGCCGGCGGCGCGCAGACCGGCAAGTTCAACAAGATCGGCACCTACCAGACGGGCAAGTGGAACCAGGCCGTCGCCAACCAGACGGGCCGCCGCAACCAGTCCGCCATCGGCCAGGAGGGCGTCAACAACTTCGCCGATACCTGGCAGAACGGCCGCGGCAACGCCGCCGGCGTGGGTCAGTTCGGATCCAACCACACGGCCATCCTGACCCAGGACGGCAACCGCAACGTCGCCGCCGGCGTCCAGGTCGGCCACGGCTGCGACGCCAACGTCACGCAGGCCGGCCGCGGCAACGTCGCTGCTTTCGTCCAGACCTGCAACTGACGGACAAGTCCGCACAGCCCCGGGCCGGGACACCGCAACGCTTCCCGGCCCCGCCCCCAAATTCAGAGGAGCAAGCCATGCCCCACGTCAGCAAGCGTTTCGTCGCCGCCGCCGCGATCCTCGTGATCGGAGCGGGAGCAGCGGTCGCCACGGCCGGCCCTTCGCCCGATCCCAACCGCTGCGAGATCGTGGCGGAAAAGCACGGCGCAGCAGTCACGCTCATCGGCCTCTACTACGCCGCCAAGGCGCTGGATGGTGAATACACTTTCCGCGTGCGGGGCGCCGGCCGGTCGGGCACAACGGACATCGCCCAGGGCGGCGAATTCTCCGTCGATCCGAGTCAGCCGGCCGAAATCGGCCAGGTCATGCTCGGTGGTGGGGGCACGTCGTATGACGCGACCCTCGTCGTGAAGGCCGCCGGCAAGACGTGGCGCTGCAGCGAGCGCATCGGCGGGCGTTGAATCACGCCAATCCGGTCATCCGTTCAGAAAAGGGCTCCGGCGCGTCCGGGGCCCTTTCACGTTCGCGGACCGGCGGATCCCGGCAGCCGCTGAACGCCTTCTGAACAAGCGGTTCCGGTTCGGTTCAGCGGCCCTGTTCCAATCTCTCCTCATCGCCGGATGAGTACCGCCGGCCAGGCCACCGAACCGCAGAACCTGGGAGAAGACCATGAAGACCGCAAACGCCCTGATCGCCAGCCTCGTCGTCCTTTCCATCGGCACCGCGGGCATGGCAGGGCCCGCTTCCGCCAGCGGATCGGTGTCCATCTCGCTCGCGCCCGCCAATGCCAAGCAGGAGCAGGCCATGCGCGCCGGGCTGGGCATCTACGCCCTCTACAACGGCATCAAGAACGGCGGAATCACGCAGAAGGGCGTCAACAACAGCGCCGGGCTGGCGCAGAACGGTTCCGGGAATCTCGGTGTCGTCCACCAGAAGGGCAACGGTCACAATGGCACCCTGCAGCAGAACGGCAATGGCAACAGCCACGGCCTTTTCCAGTTCGGCAGAAACACCAACGGCCATGTCGTCCAGACCGGCAATGGCGGCACCGGTGCGATCTTCCAGTTCGGCTGGTGAGAACGGCTTATCGTAGCCGCTCCGGTAGGCGGGGCGAACTGATCGGCGAGCCCGCCCACCCGGCCCCGCTCTCGCGCCACTACGAGGCGTCCGCCCGTCGTCGATTTCGGGGAAGCAGGACGTCCCGTCAGTACCCGGCGGAGCGGTCCACCAGATTTTCCAGGGTCTCGCCGCGATCGCAGGCGTCCATCTGGTCGAGCATCGGCCCGGCCAGGTGAGTCGGATCCGACGTCGCGGCAGCGTGGGGCGTCACGAAGACCTTTTCGTGTGTCCAGAGCGGGCTCGTCTTCGGCAGCGGCTCGGTCTCGAAAACGTCGAGGCTGGCTTCCTTGAGGACGCCCTCGTCCAGCGCGCGAGCGATGTCGGCGTCCTTTTGAAGACGGCCGCGGCCGGCATTGATCAGCACCGCCCCGCCGAGCGCGTTGTCGCGACGAAGCTTCGACAACAGTTCGAAATTGACCACGCCGGTCGTTGCCGGCGTCAAGGGCAGCAGCACCACGAGCATGTCGGTCGCGCGCAGGAACGGTTCGAGACCTTCCTTGCCGCCGAAGCAGGCAACGCCCTCCATCGTCGTTCCCGTGCGGCTCCAGCCATTCACCCTGAAGCCGAGCATGAGCAGCGCGCGCGCCGCCGCGCGGCCGAGGTTGCCCAGTCCCATGATGCCGACCGACACGGCGTCCGCCGCCGGTTGCGCAGGCTCACGCCAGATCCGACGCTTCTGCTGCTGTCGATGGAGCAAGCCCTGGCGATGATGGTCGAGAACGCGCCAGCAGACGTATTCCGTCATGTGCTGGGCCAGATTTTCGGCCACGACGCGCACGATCGGCACGTCGGGCAGGCCGGGATCGGAGAAGAGGTGGTCGACGCCGGCGCCGATCGAAAACACCGCCCTCAGGTTCGGAAGGTTCGAGAGCGCGTGCGGCTTCTGCTTCCACACCACGGCGTAGTGGATCGACGGATCGCTCGGGGTCTGCGGCTCGAGCACCACCTCGCGACGAACCGACAGCAGCTCGTGCCAGCGTTGCGGATTGAAACCGGTCACGGAAAGGAGAATCCGTCCCTTGGCTGCTTCGGTCATCATGTCCCCGTCGATCTCGATCCTGCGCGCTACTCGCTGACCACGCCCTGCGGCGCGGTGGCGATGTCGAAGGCCGCCGCGATCAGCGCCTTCGTATAATCGGTCTTCGGCCGGTCGAAAATCTCGTCAGACGAGCCGGCCTCGACCACCTTGCCATTGCGCATGACGATCACCTCGTTGGCCAGCGCCCGGACCACCCGCAAATCGTGGCTGATGAACAGGTAGGCGAGATCGTGCTTCTTCTGGAGATCGCGCAGGAGATCGACGACCTGCGCCTGCACGCTCATGTCGAGCGCCGACGTCGGCTCGTCGAGCATGACGAATTTCGGCTTCAGCACCATGGCGCGGGCAATCGCGATGCGCTGGCGCTGTCCACCGGAGAATTCGTGCGGATATCGGAAGCGCGTCTGCGGATCGAGGCCGACCTCGTTCAGGACCCCGACCACGAGATCGTCGCGGTCGTCGGCCGAGAGCTTCGGCTGGTGGATGCGAAGGCCTTCCTCGATGATCTCGGAGACCGACATGCGCGGGCTGAGAGAACCGAACGGATCCTGGAAGACGATCTGCACTTCGCTGCGCAGCGGACGCATGTCGTTGAAGGAGAGGGTGTCGATCTGGCGGTCGCCGAAGCCGATCTTGCCGCGTGACGAGATCATCCGGCAAAGCGCCAGGCCCAGCGTCGTCTTGCCAGAGCCGGATTCGCCGACCACGCCCACCGTCTGTCCGGCGCGAACGGTCACGTCGATACCATCGACCGCCTTCACATGGTCGACCGTGCGGCGCAGGAATCCCTTCTTGATCGGGAACCAGACCTTCATGTCCTCGCCCGTCATGACCGCGCGTGCGGAGGGATCGCTTTTCGGCGGCTGGCCCTTCGGTTCGGCCGCCAGCAGATGCCGGGTGTATTCGTGCTGCGGGTCTGCGAAGATGCGCTCGGTCGGGCCGGCTTCGACGATCCGGCCCTTGCTCATGACGCAGACGCGATCGGCGATCCGGCGCACGATGCCGAGGTCATGGGTGATGAACAGCATGGACATGCCGTTCCTGGCCTTGAGCCCATCGAGAAGTTCGAGGATCTGCGCCTGCACGGTCACGTCGAGCGCCGTGGTCGGTTCGTCGGCAATCAGCAGCTTCGGCTCGTTGGCGAGCGCCATGGCAATCATGACGCGCTGGCGCTGACCGCCGGAAAGCTGGTGCGGATAGGCATCGAGCCGCTTCTCGGGCTCGCGGATGCCGACTTCCAGGAGAAGCGCGATCGCGCGGTCGCGGGCCTGACGGTCGCTCATGCCCTGATGCAGCTTCAGGACCTCGCCGATCTGCCGCTCGATGGTGTGAAGCGGGTTGAGCGAGGTCATCGGCTCCTGGAAGATCATGGTGATGTCGCGACCGCGGACCTTGCGCAGGTCCGCGTCGTCCTTCGCCAGCAGGTCCTGGCCATTGAACAGGATCGACCCCGACGGATGGCTGGCAGACGGATAGGGCAGCAGCTTCAGGACCGACAATGCCGACACCGATTTGCCCGAACCGGATTCGCCGACGAGCGCGATCGTCTCGCCGGGAGCAATGTCGAAGGAAATGTGGTCGACGGCGATCTGCTCGCGCCCCCCTTGCGTGAACGCGACGGACAGATCCCGGACGGACAGGAGGGGGAATCTAGTCAATTTGGGGCTCGCTCCGGGTGATAGTGCGAAGTACGTCCGGGTCTGGCCGAAGCACATCCAAGATGGAAGGCCCTCGAGTGAGCCCCCAACGCGTATGAAAGAGCTCGATCCGATCGGGAATACGCGTATCGCCACTGAGGAAATGACTGCAGCCGAAGCCTATTGCCGTCGACAGGTGAATCGCGTCGGGGAGCTTGATGGACCCGTACTGGGAGCGAAGAACGGCTGCGTATCGCAACGCAGAACTGTGAACTGGGCCGATCTCCATGAACCCGCCGGGGGTCATCCAACTTTCGTACTGCTGGATGAGACGGTCATCCTGCTCGCGGTAGGGTTTCACTAAAAGTTCGGCCAGGGTCAATTCGCTCGTGCACAGAAAAGGCGTGGAAGACGTCTCCTGTCCGACGGCCAACTCTGTAAGGAGAGACGCCCGCTCATCCTTTCCCTCACCGAGCAGAATCAGGATGTTGGCGTCGAGATAGAGACGCTTGATCTCCATCAACGCTCCCACTCGTCGCGCAACTCGCGAATGCGGGCAACGGCTTCATCCATGGTGACACCGGGTGCGTTTTCGCGGGCTGCCCGTAGGCTCTTCAACAACGCCTCGCGACCGAGCGGTATCCGCTCTTCCTCTTCGATCGTAACGCGCACTGACGCGCCAATGGCAATCCCCTCCCGCAACTCGGCAGGCAGTTTCGACGCAGGATAGTTTTCACGCACGACCTTGTTCATGTCTGGGCAGCCATCTTGACGCGGACATCGTAGTGGTCACGGTGCTTTCGATCAAACCAACTTTCCATCATCACCGGAACGTCTTCCTCGGGTCGAAGGCGTCGCGGGTCGCCTCGCCGATGAAGATCAGCAGCGACAGCATCAGCGAGATCACGAAGAATCCCGACATCGCGAGCCAGGGGGCGTTGAGATTGTTCTGCCCCTGCTTGAGGAGTTCGCCAAGCGAGGCCGAGCCGGGCGGCAGGCCGAAGCCGAGGAAATCCAGAGAGGTGAGAGTCGTGATCGAGCCGTTCAGGATGAAGGGCAGAAAGGTCAGCGTCGCCACCATCGCGTTCGGCAAGAGGTGCCGGAACATGATGGTGCGGTTGGGCACGCCGAGCGCCCGCGCGGCGTTGACATATTCGAAGTTGCGCGCCCGCAGGAACTCCGCGCGCACGATGCCGACGAAGCCGACCCAAGAAAACAGCAGCATGATGCCGAGCAGGATGAAGAAGCCCGGCGGCAACACGGCCGCGATGATCAGGAGCAGGTAGAGCACGGGGATCGACGACCAGATCTCGATGAAGCGCTGGAAGATCAGGTCGGTCCAGCCGCCGAAATAGCCCTGGATGGCGCCGGCCGAGACGCCGATGACGGCCGAGCAGAGCGTCAGGGCCAGGCCGAACAGCACAGAGATGCGGAAGCCGTAGATGACGCGGGCGAGCACGTCGCGGGTCTGGTCGTCGGTTCCGAGCCAGTTCCAGTTGCCGATCGTGCAGGCCGGATCCTCGGCGCCCAGCGGGTAGCGCTGGCAGCGCGTCTCCCGGTCGTACATCCAGGACGGTTTGGCGGGGGCGGCTTCGGGAATCTCGTTGTTGACCGTGCGGTAGGAATAGCGGACCGGCGGCCAGAGGATCCAGCCATTGGCCTCGATTTCCTCGTAGATCACCGGGTCACGATAGTCGGTCACCGCGAGGAAGCCGCCGAACTTCTCCTCGGGATAGTCGACGACGACCGGGAACAGCAGTTCGCCCTGATAGGAAACGAGGATCGGCTTGTCGTTGGCGATGACGTTGGCCAGCATCGACAGCACGAAGAGCACGATGAAGATCCACAGCGACCAGTAGCCGCGACGGTTGGCCTTGAAATTCTGCCAGCGCCGCTGGTTGAGCGGCGACAGGAATGGCCGGATGCGGCGCGAACGGATGCGCTCGACCTCGCCCTTCAGGATGACGTCCGACACCTCAGACCTCCCTGCGCTCGAAATCGATCCGCGGATCGATCCAGGTGTAGGTGAGGTCGGAGATCAGCGCGACGAAGAGGCCGATCAGCGAGAAGATGTAGAGATTGGCGAAGACGACGGGATAATCGCGGTCGAGCACCGAGCGGAAGCCGAGCAGCCCGAGACCGTCGAGCGAGAAGATGTTCTCGATCAGGAGCGAGCCGGTGAAGAATGCCGAGATGAACGCTCCGGGGAAGCCGGCGATGATGATCAGCATGGCGTTGCGGAAGACGTGCCGGTAGAGCACCTGGCGCTCGGACAGGCCCTTCGCCCGCGCGGTGATCACGTATTGCTTGCGGATTTCCTCCAGGAAGGAGTTCTTGGTCAGCAGCGTGGTGGTGGCGAAGGCCGACAGGACCATGGCCGTCAGCGGCAGTGTCAGGTGCCAGAAATAGTCGACGATCTTGCCCCAGAGCGACAGCTGGTCCCAGTTGTCGGATGTCAGGCCGCGGAGCGGGAAGAAGTCCCAGAACGACCCGCCGGCGAAGAGCACCAGCAAAAGGATGGCGAACAGGAAGCTCGGGATCGCATAGGCGACGATGATCACCCCGCTCGTCCAGACGTCGAAGGTCGAGCCGTCCTTCACGGCCTTGCGGATGCCGAGCGGGATCGAGATCGCATAGGAGATCAGCGTCAGCCAGAGCCCCAGCGAGATCGACACGGGCATCTTTTCGAGGATCAGGTCGAGAACCGAGATGTCGCGGAAGAAGCTCTCGCCGAAATCGAAGCGGGCATAGTCCCACAGCATGCCGAAGAAGCGCTCGAGCGGCGGCTTGTCGAAGCCGAACTGTATCTCCAGCTGCTTGATGAATTCCGGGTCCAGCCCCTGGGCGCCGCGATACCGGGAGGACATCTCGCCGCTGGCGTCGAAGTTCTGGCCGACCGAATCGCCGCCGCCGCCCGAAATGCGGTCGGTCGCGTCGCCCGCCTGGCCGGAAATGCGGGCGATCACCTGCTCGACCGGTCCACCCGGTGCGAACTGAATGACGGTGAAGGATATCGCCATGATGCCGAAAAGCGTCGGGATCATCAGCAGAAGGCGTCGAAGGATGTAGGCGCCCATCAGGTGGATCCGGATTTCGATTCGCGGCGGGGTCGAGAATGGCTCATCTGTGTCATGCGAAGCTTGCGTCAGCCGGACATGCCGGTTGCCTGGATGCGATCGGGCCGCGTCCACCAGGTGTCGAGTACGCCGAGACCGAACCGTTGCGCAACCTCGGGCCTGTCATAATGATCCCAGTAGGCCAGCCAGCGCGTCGGCTTGTACCATTGGAAGATGTAGTAGTGCTGCGCGCGCAGGATCCGGTCCAGCGCCCGGTTGGCGGTCCTGAACGCCTCCCAGCTCTCTGCCCCGATGGCCTTGTCGAGCATGGCGTCGACGGCCGGGTGGGCCACGCCCGCCATGTTCATCGAGCCGGGCGCGTTGGCGCTCTCGGACCCGAAGGACTGCCGGATGCCGCGGCTTGGATAGGGCGACATGGAATGGCGAGAGACGATCATGTCGAAATCGAACTGCCGCGTGCGCAAGGAATATTGAGACGCGTCCACCAGCCGGTAGGTCGCGTCGATGCCAACCTGCCGGAGATTGCGGATGAAGGCATTGTGGTGCGGTTCGAAGGTCTGGCTGTTGTTGAGGAACTCGATCGTCAGCCGCTCGCCCGACGGGAGAACGATGCGCCCGCCCTGCCGCGTGCATCCGGCCGCCTCCAGCAGCGCGATCGCGTCGCGCTGGCGCTCGCGAATGCGGCCCGAGGCGTCGCTGACCGGTGGAACGAACGGCTCGGCGAAGACGGAATCCGGCAGTTCGGCCCGGAACGGCTCCAGCAACGCCAGCTCGGCGTCGTCGGGGCGTCCGACGGCCTTGTGCTCGGTCATTTCGTAGAAGGACATCGAACGCTCGTAGGAGTTGAACATGATGTTCTTGTTCGTCCATTCGAAGTCGAACAGAAGCGCGATGGCCTCGCGGACCTTCGGATCGGCGAATTTCTCCCGGCGCGTGTTGAAGAACCAGGCCTGGCCGGCCGACGGCGTCTCGTCGGGCACTTCGGCGGTCTTGACCCGGCCGTCGGCGATGGCCGGAAAAGTGTAGTCGCTCGCCCAGTTGCGCGAGGTGAACTCCTCACGAAAGAGGATGACACCCGCCTTGAACGCCTCGAAGGAGGCGTTTCGGTCGCGAAAGTAATCGAAGCGGATGCGATCGAAATTGAAGCGTCCGCGCATGACCGGCAGGTCGGCCGCCCAGTCGTCCTCGACCCTGTCGAACTCGATGAAGGTGCCGAAATTGTAGCGACCCACCCGGTAGGGGCCCGAGCCCAGCGGTCCTTCCGAGAGCGTGGCGTCGAAGGTACGCCCCTCCCACCAGGCACGCGACATGATGGGGCAGCCCGCCGCGACGGTGAACACGGTCGAAATGCCGGCCAGCGGATGCAGCCGCACGGAAACGGTGCGGGCGTCCGGCGCCTCGATCGCCTCGATCTGCCGCAGCGTGCTCGCCAGGTTCTCGTGCCCTTCGTCTCGCAGCTTCTCCAGCGAGAAGACCACGTCGTCGGCCGTGATGGGGGTGCCGTCGTGGAAGGCCGCCTGGGGGCGCAGCGTGAAACGCCAGGTCGAGCGGTCCTCGCCGAGCGTGATCGATTCGGCCGCATAGGCATAGTAGGCGCCCATTTCGTCGGCCGAGCCGGCCAGAAGGGTGGCGAATGTCAGCCCCATGCCGGCGGCGCCGTTTCCGCGCAGCACATAGGCATTGAGCGTGTCGAACGTGTCGGGTGCCTGGTTGAGCGACCACTGGGACAGTTGCGTGACGATGCGTCCGCCCTTGGGCGCCGCCGGGTCGACATAGTCGAAATGCTCGAAATCCGGACCGTATTTCAGTTCACCGAACGGCGAGATGCCGTGCAGCGTCGTGCCGGTTTCGATCTGGGCAAAGGCATCGCGCGCCAGCAGCGGCACGCCGGCCAGTGCCGAGAGGAACGGCGCCAGCGCGCCAGCACCCGACGCCTTGAGGAAGTCGCGACGAGACGATCCGCCCATCATGGTCATGCTCCGCGCTCAGTTCTGGCTTCGGTACTTGGCGGCGAGGGCTGCTTCCTTCTCGGTGTCGACCCACCAGGAATCGATGTCCACGCCGGCATAGGCGGGCTGCGTGTCCGGCATGCCGAACTTGTTCCAGTAGGCGAGCCAGACCTCCGGCCGGTGCCATTGCGGCACGACGTAGAAGTTCCACAGAAGGACCCGATCCAGCGCGTGGGTCGCCGCCACCAGTTCATCGCGATCCTTCGCGAAGATGACCTTGTCGACCAGCGCGTCGACCACGGGATCCTTGATGCCGACGAGATTGCGCGATCCCGGCTGGTCGGCGGCCTCCGATCCCCAGAATTCGCGCTGCTCGTTGCCGGGCGAGAGCGATTGGGCGAACTGGCCCGTGAGCGAATCGAAATCGAACGCGCGATAGCGGTTCACGTATTGCGCCGGATCGATGATGCGGAGCGATGCGTCGATGCCGAGCTTGCGCAGGTTGGCGATGAAGGAACCGGCGATGATCTCGTCGGTCGGGCCGCGTCCGAGGAACTCGATCCGGAACTGCTCGCCGCGTTCGTTCACGAGCCTCCCGCCCTTGACCGTCCAGCCGGCCTCGGCAAACAGACGCACCGCCTCGCGGAGGTTCTGGCGCTCGGACTGCGGCGTGTCGTAGACCGGCAGCTTGAACTCCTTGTCGAAGACCTCCGGCGGAAGCCTGTCGCGGAACTCCTCCAGGATCTCCAGTTCGCGCCCTTGCGGCAGGCCCGAGGATGCGAGTTCGCCGCCTTCGAAATAGGACGTCGTCCGGGTGTTGGAATTGTAGAACAGGTTGCGGTTCATGCTTTCGAAGTCGAGCGCCCATGTCAGCGCCTCCCGCACGCGGCGATCCTGGAACTGCGGCCGCCGCAGATTGAGCACGAAGGCCTGCATGGCCTCCCCATGCTCGGTCGGGAACTCGGCCTTGACCACGTCGCCTGCCTGCAGGGCCGGGAAATTATACTCGGTGTGCCAGCGCCGCGAACTGTTCTCGAACCGCATGTCGTCCAGCCCGCCCTTGATGAAGGCCTGCCATCCGGCATTCTCGTCCTGGATGTAGACATAGCGGCGGCGATCGAAGTTCTTGCGGCCGACATTGACGGGCAGGTCTCTTGCCCAATGATCTTCCACACGGGTCCAGATGATCTCGGCGCCGGGCCGGAAGCTCGCGATGCGGTAGGCGCCGGAGCCGAGCGGCGGTTCAAGCGTCGGCCGGGTAATGTCGCGGGTGCCGCCCCGATCGTCCGTGCCCTCCCACCAGTGCCGCGGCAGAACCGGCATATCGCCGAGAATGAGCGGAAGCTCGCGGTTTCCGGTCTGGTCGAAGGTGAACAGCACGTCGCGCTCGCCGACGGCTTCGGCGCCGGTCACGTTGGCGAAGTAGCGATTGAAGAAGGGGCTGATCTCCTTCAGCTTGTCGAAGGTCCAGACCACGTCGTCCGCCGTGATCTGTTCACCGTCGTGCCAGCGCGCCGCCGGGTTCAGCCGATAGGTGGCCGATGAATAGTCTTCGGGATAGCGGAAGGCTTCGGCGACCAGAGGATGGCTGGTGCCGGGTTCGTCGATCGACTGCTCCATCAGCGTGTCCCACAGCACCCCGCCCACCTGCGAGAAGCCGGCGGCAGGCGTTCCACGCACGACGAAGGGATTGAACGAATCGAACGTCCCGGACGTGACCGTGTTCAGGGTTCCGCCTTTCGGGGCGTCGGGGTTCACATGCTCGTAGCGTTCGAAGCTCCCGGCATATTTCGATTCGCCGATCAGCGAAGCCGTGGTGCGCCATTCGCCTTCGGTCGACTGAGCCTGGATGGTGGTGGGCATGCCCGCCAGAACGATGGACAGGAGGGCGGCGGCGAAGGGTTTCGTCAGCTGCATTCCGTTTCTCACGTTGGTGGGTTTCCTTCGTCGAAAGGTCATTTCCTGAACATGAACGAGCGTCTCGTCCGCGCGATACGGGTCGACGTTAACAAAAAAAGCCGGGCGGAACCCGGCTTTTTCATGGTGATGGGATTACGTTTTCGTCAGGTCACTGCGCTGCGGGTGCCGTTCCGTCGGCGGGCTGCTCGAGCACCGGCGTTTCGGTGGCGGGCTCGACCGGCGTCGCCGGTTCGGTCGCCGGAGTCTCCGTAGCGGGAGTCTCGGTGGCAGGCGTTTCCGTTGTCGGAGCGGCAGGTGCGGTCTCCGTCGGAGCCGGTGCGGCTTCCTCGGCGGCGGGAGCCGTGTTCTCGGTCGCCGGCTCTTCGGCGGCAGGCTCTTCCACGGCCGGCTCTTCGGTCGCCGGCGCCTCGGCAGCCGGCGCCTCGGGCGCGGCCTCCTCGGCAGCGGGCTCTTCCGGCGCTTCGGCAGCATCGGCCTCGACCTCCGGCAGGGGTGCCGGATTGTCGGACAGCGTGTGCAGGTAGGCGATGATGTCGGCGCGATCCTGCGGGTTCCTCAGGCCGGCGAAGCCCATCGCGGTGCCGCGGATCAGGCCGCGGGGGGATGCGATGAAATGATCCAGGTGATCATAGTCCCAGACCACCGTGCCACCTTCGGAGAACTCGCGCATGGCGCCGGAATAGGCGAAGCCTTCATGGGTGGCGACCGGGCGGTTGACGATGTCCCAGAGGTTGGGGCCGACCTTGTTGGCGCCGCCGTTCTCGGCGGTGTGGCAGGCCACGCACCGTCCATAGAGGGATTCGCCCTTGGCGACATCGACCGATGCGAGGCGCACGGCGATGGACTCGACCTCGGGCTCTGCCGGGCCGGATGCGCCTTCTTCCGGCTCGGCCACCGCGATGGCGTAGCCGGGGGTCTCCGGCGCCGGGCTCGCGAAGATCGCGTCCGAGGCGAGCGAGACGGAGAACATGACGAAGACAGCGCCGAGAAGGCCGCCCAGCAGTTTGTTGAGTTCGAAGGAATCCATAGACCAGAAGCTCCCGAGGGCGGTGGCAGGCGCCGGCCACGCGCCATATTTCCGACCGGGCGGAGCCGGTCAAATTCGCGCGGAAACTAGGTCTTTTGCTCCTGCGATGCAACTCCTATAAGGGCCGCTCCACGTGAGACCTTTTGACACTTATCCCCCGTCCAGACCGAGCATGTCCGTCCTCATTCTCATCCCCGCGCGGCTGGCCGCGACGCGCCTTCCCGGCAAGCCGCTGGCCGACATCCACGGCCGGCCGATGATCGTGCACGTGGCGGAGCGCGCCGCCGCGAGCGGCCTTGGGCGCACGGCGGTGGCAACCGACAGCGACGAGGTGTTGCGGGCCGTTCGCGCGCATGGATTCGAAGCCGTGATGACCAGTCCCGACCATCAATCCGGCTCCGACCGCATCCACGAGGCGCTGACCGCGCTTGACCCGGCCGGCAAGGTCGAGTTCGTGGTGAACGTCCAGGGCGACCTCCCGACCATCGACCCCGCCATCATCGGCGCGGCTCTCGAGCCGCTCGCCGCCCCGGAGGTGCAGATCGCCACGCTCGGTGTCGAGATCGTCCGCGAGGAAGAAAAGACGAACCCCAACGTGGTGAAGATCGTCGGCTCGCCGCTGGGCGACGGCCGGCTGCGCGCGCTGTACTTCACGCGGGCGACGGCCCCCTGGGGCGACGGGCCGCTCTACCATCATGTCGGGCTCTACGCCTATCGCCGCGAGGCGCTCGAACGCTTCGTGGCGCTGCCGCCCTCGCCTCTGGAACGGCGCGAGAAGCTGGAGCAGCTGCGGGCGCTGGAAGCCGGGATGCGGATCGACGCCAGGATCGTGGATACGGTGCCGCTCGGCGTCGACACGCCGGATGAACTCGAGCGGGCGCGCCGCCTGCTCGCGCAAGGACAATGAGCATGCCGAACACCGCCAAGACGAACAAGATCTCCTTCCAGGGCGAGCCGGGCGCCAATTCCGACACCGCCTGCCGCAACATGTTTCCAAACATGGAGCCGCTGCCCTGCGCCACGTTCGAGGACGCCTTCGCCGCCGTGGAGACGGGCAAGGCCGACCTGGCGATGATCCCGATCGAAAACACCATCGCCGGCCGCGTCGCCGACATCCACCACCTGCTGCCGGACTCCAAGCTGCACATCGTCGGCGAGTACTTCCTGCCGATCCATTTCCAGCTGATGGTCCTGCCGGGCGTCGGGATCGAGGAGATCAAGGCAGTCTACAGCCACATCCACGCGCTCGGCCAATGCCGCAAGGTGATCCGCAAGCACAAATGGAAGCCGGTCGTGGCCGGGGACACGGCCGGTGCGGCGCGGCTCGTGGCCCAGGAAGGCGAGCGGGCCAATGCCGCGCTGGCGCCGCGGCTGGCCTCGCAGCTCTACGGGCTCGACATCGTGGCGGAGGATGTCGAGGATGCCGAAAACAACGTCACACGCTTCGTCGTGCTGTCGAAGACGAAGCGCTGGACCGAGCGGACGGGCGCCGCGCAGCGCATGATGACGACCTTCATCTTCCGGGTGCGCAACGTGCCCGCCGCGCTCTACAAGGCGATGGGCGGCTTCGCCACCAATGGCGTCAACATGACCAAGCTCGAGAGCTACCAGCTCGGGGGCAAGTTCTTTTCGTCGCTGTTCTACGCCGACATCGAAGGCCATCCCGACGACCGCAACGTCAAGCTGGCGCTGGAAGAGCTGCAGTTCTTCTCGCGCGAGGTGCGCATCCTCGGCGTCTACGAGGCGCATCCGTTCCGCATGACCCAGTCCGAGGACGACGAATAGCAAACAGGCGGGCGCGCCGGCCGGTCAGGCGCCGGCTTCGGCCCATGCCTTGATCAGATGGTGCGCGATCGCCATCGGCGGCGGCGCGGTGATGCCGTCCGGATGAGAGCGTGACAGGATCGCCCGCGTCTCTTCGCGGGTGAACCAGCGGCAGTCTTCCAGTTCCGTGCGGTCGGCGTCGATGTCGTGCGACACCGCCTCGCCGAAGCAGCCGATCATCAGGGAATAGGGGAACGGCCAGGGCTGGCTGGCGTGGTAGACCACCCGCCCGACGCGAATGCCGGATTCCTCGAAGGTCTCGCGCCGCACCGCCGCCTCGATGGTCTCTCCCGGCTCGATGAAGCCCGCCAGGCAGGAATACATGCCCGGCGCAAAATGCGGGCTTCGGCCCATCAGGCAATGGTCCGGCGTGACGGCGAGCATGATGGCGACCGGATCGGTGCGGGGAAAATGCTCGGCGCCGCAGGCCTCGCATTTGCGCTTGTAGCCGCCGGCGCGCATCTGGGTGGCGCCGCCGCAGCGGCCGCAGAACCGGTGCGTCTGGTGCCAGGCGAGCAGGGCCGCGGCCTGGGCCAGTGCGCCGAGCGTGTCGTCGCCGAGCAGGCCCTGCGCATAGATCGAGCGGTAGTCGATCGCCTTCATCTCGTCCGGCAGCGCCTCCGGATCGAGGGCGGCCGGCGCGGCGAGCACCGGACCGGCCTCGTCCCAGCCGAGCAGGACCGCATGTTCGAGCTTCGCCGACAGCGCCTCCGCTTCGGCGCGGTTCATGTAGCCTTCGAAGCCTTTGCCATTCAGGCGCAGATGCATCCGGCCGCCGCGCAAGAGCATGAGGCGGCACGTCGGGTCGGCCAGTGCCGTCTCCACGCAGTCGTCCCGCCGGTTTTCCGAAAGCCGATCGATGCGGTTTCCGGCAAAGCCGACGAAATGGCTCGGCTCGCGTTCGGGCGCGTCGAACAGGGTGAAGCTCATGCGGGGTGCCTTCTGGACATGCAGGTCAGAGCGATGCGCGAATCTGCTCGGCGAAGCGGTAGAGATCCTCGCGCGGCCACGGCTCGCGCGTGCCATGGCCCCAGACCGGGCCGGGCCAGTTCGGATCGCCTTCGCTGCGCGCGACGACGTGGACGTGGAGCTGGCGCACGATGTTGCCAAGCGCGCCGGTGTTGATCTTGGTGCAGCCGGTCGCCTTCTTCAGCGCCTCGCCGACGAGGTTCATCTCGAAGGTGAGCATCGCCTGGTCGAGCGGCGTCAGGTCGTGCAGTTCCTGCATGTCCGGCCGCTGCGGAACGAGGATCAGCCACGGCCAGCGCCTGTCGTTCATGATGCGCAGTTCGCAAAGGCCAAGCCAGGTGACCGGCTCTGTGTCGTTGTCGAGCCGACGATCGAGCACGACGCCTTTCCCATGGTTCTTCAGCACGCAATTCCCCCGGATTCGCCCTGGACGCTAGAGCGCCGGTCCCGCACCCGCAAGGGCCAACCGTCCGTGGCGACCGGTGCAAGCCTGCTCTGCGCGGAATAGGGTGGGCAACGGGTGCAGACCTTGGCTAAAAGAGACGCGGCGTCGGCAACGAGGCCCAGGCAATTCGCGGGAGGGGCAATTGACCGAAGACAACGGCATCGCCGCGTTCGACTACATCATCGCAGGCGCGGGTTCGGCGGGCTGCGTGCTGGCGAACCGGCTGTCGGCCAATCCGAAGAACCGGGTGCTTCTGCTGGAGGGCGGAGGACGGGACAACTGGGTCTGGTTCCACATTCCGGTCGGGTATCTCTTCGCGATCGGCAATCCCCGCGCCGACTGGCTGTTCACCACCCAGCCGGAGCCCGGTCTCAACGGCCGCACACTCGCCTATCCGCGCGGCAAGGTGCTCGGCGGCTCCTCGGCCATCAACGCCATGATCTACATGCGCGGCCAGGCGCGCGACTATGACGGCTGGCGCCAGATGGGCCTGACAGGCTGGGGCTGGGACGACGTGCTGCCCGTCTTCATGAAGCACGAGGATCACGAGAGGCCGCCGAACGAACTGCATGCCAGGGGCGGCGAATGGCGGGTGGAATATCCCCGCCTGCGCTGGGACGTGCTCGATCGCATCCGTGACGCTGCCGAACAGGCCGGCATCGAGAAGATCGACGACTTCAATGCCGGCGACAACACGGGCTCGTCTTATTTTCAGGTCAACCAGAAGATGGGGCGGCGCTGGTCGGCCGCGCGCGGCTTTCTGCGGCCGGCGCTCTCGCGTCCGAACCTGACGGTGGAGACCGGCGCACTGGTCGACCGCGTCGAGATCGTCGACGGACGCGCCAAAACGGTCGTCTATCACAAGGACGGCCAGCTGAGGCGGGCGAGCGCGCGGGGCGAGATCGTGCTGTCGGCGGGTGCCGTGGCCTCGCCCGCCATCCTGGAGCGCTCCGGCATCGGCGACGGAATGAGGCTGGGCGCGCATGGCATCGAGACGCTGGTGCATTCGCCCGGTGTCGGCGAGAACCTGCAGGACCATCTGCAGATCCGGCCGATCTACAAGGTGACCGGCATCACGACGCTGAACGACATGTATGCGAACCTGTTTCGGCGGGCGATGATGGGCGTCGACTACGCGCTGCGAAGGCGCGGGCCGCTCACGATGGCGCCGTCGCAGGTGGGGGCCTTCGTGAAATCCTCGCCGCAATACGAGACGGCCAATCTCGAGTTCCACTTCCAGCCGCTGTCGCTCGACAAGTGGGGCGACGGGCTGCACCCCTTCCCGGCCTTCACCGCCAGCGTCTGCAATCTGCGTCCCTCCTCGCGCGGTTCGATCCACGTGTCGGGGCCGAAAGCCACGGACGCGCCGGCGATCCAGCCGAACTACCTCTCCACGGAGGAAGACCGGCAGGTGGCGGTGGATTCGCTCAAATGGGCGCGCAGGATCGTCGCACAGAAGGCGCTCGAACCTTTCCGGCCGGAGGAATACAAGCCTGGCGCCCACATCCAGTCCGACGAGGAGATGCTGGTGTCGGCGGGCGACCTCGGAACGACGATCTTCCACCCGGTCGGCACCGCGCGCATGGGTATCGACGGCGACCGCATGGCCGTCCTCGACGAGCGCCTGCGCGTGCGCGGCGTCGACGGCCTGCGCGTCATCGATGCGTCGGCCATGCCGACCATCACCTCGGGCAACACCAATTCCCCCACGATCATGATCGCCGAGAAGGGCGCCGGCATGATCATCGAGGATGCGAGGCAGCGCGGCTGAGACGTCGCGCGCCTACATCACCGCGCCGATCTGCCAGGGGACGAACTCCGAATCGCCGTAGCCGAGGTCTTCGGATTTCGACCGCTTGCCTGACGCGACCGCCAGAATCTCGCGAAAGATTTCCTCGCCCTTCTCCTGCACGGACACCCCATCGAGGATGTCGCCGCAGTTGATGTCCATGTCCTCGCGCATGCGCTCGTACATCGGCGTGTTGGTGGCGAGCTTGATGGAGGGCGCGGGCTTGCAGCCATAGGCCGAGCCGCGGCCGGTCGTGAAACAGACGACGTTGGCACCGCCAGCGACCTGCCCGGTCACCGAAACAGGATCGTAGCCGGGCGTGTCCATGAACACGAAGCCTTTTTCCGTCACGGGCTCGGCATATTCATAGACGGCATTGAGCGTCGTCGACCCGCCCTTGGCGGCTGCGCCAAGCGACTTCTCGAGAATCGTGGTCAGCCCGCCGGCCTTGTTGCCGGGCGATGGATTGTTGTTCATCTCGCCGCCGTTTCGGGCCGTGTACTCCTCCCACCACTTGATGCGCTCGATCAGCTTTTCGCCGACGTCGCGGTTCTTGGCCCGACGGGTGAGAAGATGCTCTGCGCCGTAGATCTCCGGCGTCTCGGAGAGGATTGCCGTACCGCCGTTGCGAACGAGAATGTCGGCGGCAACGCCCAGCGCCGGGTTGGCCGTGATGCCGGAATAGCCGTCCGACCCGCCGCATTGCAGCGCCAGCGTCAGTTCCGATGCCGGGATCGTCTCGCGCTCGACCTTGTTGGCGGCGACCAGCATCTCGCGAATCCGCTCCAGGCCCTGCTCGATGGTCTTCTTCGTTCCGCCCGAGTCCTGGATGGTCATGGTGCGGAAGGTC
This sequence comes from Aquibium carbonis, assembly GCF_003970795.1. Classification (GTDB taxonomy): domain Bacteria; phylum Pseudomonadota; class Alphaproteobacteria; order Rhizobiales; family Rhizobiaceae; genus Aquibium; species Aquibium carbonis. Next base: position 115,801 of record NZ_RWKW01000031.1, read on the forward strand.
TCGCTCTCTTCGATGCCGTAGAGCTGCTTCATGCGGCCGATCTGGAAGACTTCGCAGCCGAGACCGACGAGCAGCACGCCGCCAAGGTTGGGATTGGCGGCATAGCCCCACTGCGTGCGTTTCAGGAGTTCGAAGCCCTCGCCCGAGGCCGCCATGCCGCAGCCGGTGCCGTGGGTGAAGGAGACGACACCATCGACATTGCCGAACGCGTCCAGCATCCCCGAGCGCATGGCCGCCTCCGCCATGAAGCGGGCGACGGAGGCCGAGCAGTTCACCGAGGTCAGGATGCCGACATAGTTGCGCGTGCCGGCTCTGCCATTGGCGCGGCGGAAACCCTGGAAGGTCTCTTGCTCCTCGACAGGCAGGACGTTGACCGGCCGCGCGGCCTCGGCGAAGCGATAGTCGCGGGCGAAGTCGTGCATTTCGACATTGTGCTCGTGCACCCAGTCACCGGGCGCGATCGGTTTGGATGCGAAACCGATGATCTGGCCGAACTTCACGATCGGCTCGCCGGTCGCGATCGCGCGTGCCGCGATCTTGTGGCCGAAGGGGATTCGCTCGCGCAGCGTGAGTCCTTGTGCGATCTCCGCGCCGGGTTCGATCTTGCCCGCGGCAACGAGGATGTTGTCGTCCTCGGCAAGGCGCAGCGTTCGCGCGTTCGTCTGGGTGGCGTCCATGGCTTCCCTCTCCCTGTCGCGACCGGCTGGCCTCGCCCGCCAATCGGCACATTCCTCGATTCCGGTCTACAGAAAAGCGCCGGGCGACGCCATCCGGCCGACGCTGCCACTAATGTTCGTGTCGCAAGCCCCGCTTTGTGGGCAACGCCCGGGCGTGTAGACAACAGTCCTGACCCTGGATGGAGACGTCGATTGACGCGCCGCTACTCAGCCTGGACGCTGGCCAAGGAAGGTCTGCGTGGCCAAACCGGCTGGCAACCCGCCTGGCGCACGCCCGAGCCGAAGCCGACCTATGATGCGGTCATCATCGGCGGCGGCGGGCATGGGCTCGCCACCGCCTACTATCTCGCGAAGAACCACGGCATCCGCAACGTCGCGGTGATCGAGAAAGCCTGGCTCGGCGGCGGCAACACCGGTCGCAACACCACCACCATCCGCTCCAACTATTTCTATCCCGAGAGCGTCGCGCTCTATGATTTCGCGCTGACGCTCTACGAGGGGCTGGGCCGCGAGCTGAACTACAACATCATGTTCTCGCAGCGCGGCGTGCTGACCGTCGCGCATTCCGAGGGCGAGATGGAGATCGCCGCGCGCACCGTGAACGCGATGCAGATCAACGGGACCGATGCGGAACTGCTGACGCCCGCGCAAGCTCTCGACAAGGCGCCCTTGCTCAACCGCGATCCCCGCGCGCGCTATCCGGTATTCGGGGCGGTCTGGCAGGGGCGGGCGGGCGTTGCGCGCCACGATGCCGTTGCCTGGGGCTATGCGCGCGCCGCCGACGGGCTCGGCGTCGACATCATCCAGGATTGCGAAGTGACGGATTTCCTGGTCGAGAACGGCCGCTGCGCGGGCGTCGAGACCACGCGCGGCACGATCCGGGCCGGCACCGTCGGTCTCGCGGTCGCCGGGCACTCCAGCGTGCTGGCGGCGAAGGCCGGCTTCCGCTTGCCGATCCAGTCCTACTCGCTGCAGGCGATGGTGTCGGAGCCGGTCAAGCCCTGCCTCGACACGGTGGTTCTCTACATGGGCACCGGCACCTACCTGTTCCAGTCGGACAAGGGCGAGATCGTGGTCGGCGGCGGGCTCGACCGCGTGCCCTCCTACGCGCAGCGCGGCAACCCGCCGATGCAGCGCACCGTGCTGTCTGGCATGCTGGAGATGTTCCCGTCCTTTGGCCAGCTCAGGATGCTGCGGCAATGGGCGGGAAACGTCGACGTGGTGCCCGATTCCTCGCCGCTCATCGGCCCTTCGCCGCTGCCGGGGCTCTATCTCAACTGCGGCTGGGGCACCGGCGGCTTCAAGTCCATTCCCGCCGGCGGCTGGCTGCTCGCGCACCTGATGGCAACAGGCGCTCACCATGCGATCAGCCGGCCCTTCGACCTCGACCGTTTCGCTACCGGACGGCTTGTGGACGAGGCGGCCGGCTCCGGCATCGCGCATTGAGGCCCTGACGATGCAGCTCTTTCCGTGCCCCTTCTGCGGCCCGCGTGACGAGACCGAGTTCCAGTTCGCCACCGAGGCCGGAAAGGCTCTACCCGAGCCGGCGGGCGACGTGTCCGCTGACCGCTGGGCGGCCTATCTCTATCTCAAGGACAACCCGAAAGGGGTGACGCGCGAGGTGTGGCTGCATTCGACCTGCGGCGAGTTCTTCCTGATGGAGCGCGACACGGTCACCCATGCGGTGATCGGCTCGCGGGCGATGGGGGGCGAGGCATGACTGCCCGGCGCATCTCCTCCCACGGCGCAGGCCGCTCCATCGCGTTCACCTTCGACGGCCAGGCTCTGTCCGGCGCCGAAGGCGACACGATCGCCTCGGCGCTGCTGGCGGCCGGCGTGCGCGTCGTCGGGCGTTCGTTCAAGTATCACCGGCCGCGCGGCATCGTCGGCGCAGGCGCCGAAGAGCCGAACGCCATCGTCGACGTCACGCTGTCGGGAAAGACCACGCCCAACGTCCGCGCCACGACCGAACCGCTCGTCGACGGCATGTCCGTGCGATCGGTCAATGCATCGCCCACGGCCGCGACCGATCGCGCCGGCATTCTCGACCGTTTCGCGTCCTTCATCCCGGCCGGCTTCTATTACAAGACGTTCCTGTGGCCCGACTGGCACCTGTTCGAGCCGCGCATTCGCGCGATGGCCGGGCTTGGCCGGCTCGATCGCTCGCATGAGCCTGCGGCCGAAAGCCCGGCGATCAACGCGCGCTGCGATGTGCTCGTGGTCGGCGCCGGCCCGGCGGGATTGGCGGCGGCGCGGGCATTGGCCCGGAACGGCGAGAGCGTGGTGATGGTCGACGACCAGGACGCGCCGGGCGGCTCGTTGCGACATCGGCACGCGGACATCGACGGGATGCCTGGCGTCGACTGGGCGGAGGCCATCGTCGCGCAGCTGCGCGCCGCCGGGCACACGGTGCTGTCCCGCACCACCGCCTTCGGTGTCTACGACCACGGGCTTGTCCTGCTTTGGCAGCGCCGCACCGGCCTGCCCGACGCGCTGTGGCAGGTGCGGGCCAGGCGCATCGTGGTGGCGGCCGGCGCCATCGAACGGCCGCTGGTCTTCCCCGACAATGACCAGCCGGGCGTGATGTCGGCGGAAGCGGCCCTCGTCTACCTGAAACGCTTTGGCGTGCTGGTCAGTCAGCGCATCGTGGTGGCCACCAACAACGACAAGGCCTATGGGGTCGCCGCCGCGTTGCACGAGGCCGGCGCATGGGTGATGATCGCCGACACGCGGCCGCGCGGGGCGGTTGCGCCGCACGCCGGCGTCGAGGTGATCCACGAGGCGACGATCGACCGCGTTTCGGGCGCCCAAGGCGTATCGTCCGTCACGGTCTCCGGCCGCTCCATCAAGGCGGACTGCCTGTTGACCTCCGGCGGCTTCACACCGACCGTACACCTGTTCTGTCAAGCAAAGGGCAGGCTGCGCCTCGACGAGACGATCGCAGGCTTCGTCCCCGGCGATCCGGTCGCCGGCATGGCGGTGGCGGGCGCGGCCAACGGCGCGTTTTCGCTGTCGCGCGCGCTGGCCGAAGGACATGCGACGGCACGCGGCGCGAGCGAAGCGCCGCGAGCATCGTCCCCGGACGACAGCTACGCCATCGCCGCTGTCTGGCCCGCGCCACGCGGCAAGGCGCGGCAGTGGATCGACCTCCAGAACGACGTCACCGTCAAGGACGTGGCCCTGGCGGCGCGCGAGAACTTCCGCTCGGTCGAGCACCTGAAGCGGTACACCACGCTCGGCATGGCGACCGACCAGGGCAAGACGTCGAACATGAACGGGCTGGCGGCGATGGCCGCCATCACCGGCCGCACGATCGAGGAGACGGGCACGACGACCTATCGACCGCCCTTCGTGCCTGTGCCGTTCACCGTGGTTGCCGGGCGCCGGCGCGGTGAATTCTTCAACCCCGTCAAGCGGCTGGCGCTGGAGAACCAGCATCGCGCGGCGGGCGCCGTGTTCCGCGAATATGGCGGCTGGCTGCGGCCGGGCTGGTACGGAAAGGGCAAGCCCGCCGACGAGATCGCGCGCGAGGCGCGGCAGGCCCGCGAGACGGTCGGCATCCTGGACGGCTCGCCGCTCGGCAAGATCGAGGTCATCGGACCGCAGGCCGGCGCCGTGGTCGACTACAATTCCTACCAGACGCTGGCGACGCTGAAGCCGGGCCGTATCCGTTACGGCTTCATGCTGACCGAGAGCGGGGTGATCTACGACGACGGCGTGGTGTCGAAGGTCGCCGACGATCACTATGTCGTCTCCTGTTCGTCGGGCCATGTCGGCGGCGTGGTTCTGCGGCTGGAGGAATGGCGGCAGGACCGCTTCGACCGGCGCCAGGTCATGGTTCACAACTCGACGCCCGAATGGGCGACGCTGACGGCGACGGGTCCCCGCTCGCGCGACCTTGTCGCCATGCTCGCGCTCGGTGTCGATCTTTCCGACGAAGCGTTGCCGCACATGGGTTTCGCCGACGGCGGCTTCTCCGGCGGCCCGGCCCGCGTATCCCGCGTCTCGTTCACCGGCGACCGCTCCTATGAGGTGTCGGTGCCGACGGGAAAGGCCTTGGCGCTCCACCTCGCGATGATGGAGGCCGGCAGAGCGCTCGATGCCGTCCTGCTCGGCTCGGAGGCGCTGCTTCTGCTGCGCGCGGAGAAGGGCTACATCATCGCCGGCAAGGACACCGACGGCACGACCATGCCGCAGGATCTCGGCATCACCGGCCCGCGCGACAGGCGGGCGGGCGAGTTCGTTGGCAAGCGGTCGCTGTTCACCGAGAACGCGCTGCGCGATGACCGGCAGCAAGGCGTCGGCCTGACGGTGGCCGATGGCGAACCGCCGCTGCCCACCGGCGCGCATGCGGTCGAGACACGTGGCGGCGCGCGCCGATCGATCGGTTTCGTCACGTCGAGCTACCAGAGCCCCGTGCTGGGCCGGCCGGTGGCGCTGGCGCTGGTCGAGCGCGGGCTCTCGCGCATGGGCGAGACGATCGAGTTCGTCCATCTCGGCGCGACCCGGCGGGCGACGATCGCGCCCGTCTGCGCCTTCGACCCGGAGGGAACGCGCATCCATGGCTAGCGACGCCGTCCACGATTCCGCCGCCAAATGGCCGGTCTTCCCCGACTGGAGCGGTGCCGTCATCGAACGCCCGGGCTGGTCCGGCCGGCCGGTGCTCGGCCTGTCGCAGGTGCTGGTCAGCGGCGATTTTCGCGCCGCGCTCTCCGCCCACGCGCCCACCGCGGCGGAAGCGGGGCTGTGGAGCATCGCGCCGACGGACCCGATTGCCGCGCGCATCGCCCGCGACCGCGTGCTTCTCGTCGGCTCCAGACCGCTCGACCTGCCGTCCGGCTGGAACGGCACCTGGGCCGCAAGCCCGGCGAGCGATGCCTGGTTCGTCGTCGACCTGGAAGGCCCCGCGGTGGAGCACGTGATCCGCGAAGGCACGGCCGCCGATCTCGGCGCGTCGAGCCCGTCGGCCGCGATCCTGTTCGCGGGCGTTCAGGCGATCCTCTACCGCACGGCCGACCGGTGTGCGCGGCTGCATGTGGAAAGCCCCTTCGGGCCATATCTCTGGCGCTGGCTGGAAGCCCGCGCGGGCTGAGGCGCTCGGCGCGCCCTGGCGAAGGATCGGGAACTGGCGCCCGTGACGGTCCAGGTGCCGAACGGCGCCAGCCGGCCGGCGATGAAGTTCAGGGGCCCCGCAGCCTGTACCCGCCCACCGAGTGCTCTCACGGCCGCATGTCAAGGGATCAGGTGGACGGCGGGTGCGATCGGCCCTTGGCTCGCTCCCCGCTCGGCAGCGCAAGAAAATCACATATGTCTGGGCAAAAATATGACATGTGTCCGGTGGGGCACACTTGTCCAAGAAGTGGACGAAAGAAAACGGTTGGGTTAATACTTGTAGTTGACCGCCATTTTATTGATGCTAGCGTTGGTGTGTTACAGATTCAGCCAGTTGCGCCTGCCCGGCTCTGAGAGGCGACGCAGCAACGGAGGCCGATTGTGCCCAGCGCGTCGCGAATCCTGGAAACGCAAGCCAGAGATCATTCCCTCCCGCCGGGCACGGCAGAATGCCTTCGCCTGGCGATCGCAAGCCCGGTCGATCTGCGGATGTCGAGGCGGATGGCGTTGTGGAGCGGCCTCCTGCCAGCGTCTGCGCTCCTCATTCTGGCCGGCACGGCGCACGACGCGCGCGCCGCGTGCGTCCCGAGCGGGGCGACGATGAACTGCGTCGACCCGCCCGCGGGCGGTGCGCAGTTCTCTGCGCCGGCAGTCACCACGCTGAACGTGAACGGTCTCACGACAAACATCGCCCCCGGCTCGGGCACGGCAGGCGTGTCCTTGTCGGCAGGCCCCGACAATGGCGGAAACGGCGGGAGCGGCCTTTTCGGCGGCGATGGCGACAATGGCCAAATCGGTGCCGATGTGACCGTCAATCATGTCGGTGGCGCCTTCTCCATCATCGGCACCAATGCTCCAGGGATCCACGCCGTCAGCCGGGGTGGCAGCGGCGGAAGCGGCGGCGACGGGATCGGACTCATCGCCACACCCGGAATCGGTGGCGACGGCGGCGATGGCGGGGCCGGCGGCACCGTGACGATCACGAGTTCCGGCGTCATCTCCACCACCGGTGACCGTGCCCACGGCATTCTTGGCGAGAGCATCGGCGGCAATGGTGGGCAGGGCGGAGATGGAACCGGCGCGTCGGTCTATGCGAAGGGCGGCAACGGTGGGGACGCGGCGGGCGGCGGGACGGTCTTTATCGACACTTCCAGCAACATCACGACCAACGGCACCTCCGCTCACGGCATCTTCGGCCAGAGCACCGGCGGAAAGGGCGGCGCAGGCGGTGACGGATTCGGCATCGTCGCTGACTGGGGACCCGGCGGAACTACGGCTGCGGGCGGCGAGATCTTCGTGACCAGTTCCGGCGCCATCGAAACGCTTGGAACCTATTCATACGGCATCTTTGCGCAGAGCGTCGGTGGGTTCGGGGGCGACAGCGGCGGCGGCGGCGGCCTTGTCGCCTTCGGGGAGGACGCGGGCAGCGCCGGACCGGGCGGTGCGGTGCACGTCACCAACAGCGGAACGATCGACACCCACCTGATCGGCTCGCACGCGATTTTCGCGCAAAGCGTGGGCGGCGGCGGCGGCAGTGGCGGTTCGGGAGGCGGCCTCGTGGCGCTCGGTGCCGGCGGCACGACCGGCGGCGCGGGTGGAGCCGTGACCGTCACCAACAACGGACCTGGCCATCTCGAGACCCGGGGCGTCAACGCCAAGGGCATTTTCGCCCAGTCGATCGGCGGCGGCGGCGGCGATGGCGGCAATTCGGGTGGGCTTGTCTCGATCGGCGGCAGCGGCAGTTCGACGAGTTCGGGCGGCGTGGTGACGGTGATCAACTCGCAAGCGATCACCACGCATGGCGACCGCGCGGACGCCATCTATGGGCAAAGCATCGGCGGCGGCGGCGGCAGTGCCGGCGTATCGGGCGGGCTCGTCTCGATCGGCGGCTCCGGGGGTGGCGGCGGCGATGGCGAAACGGTCGATATCACCAACAGCGGCGAGCTGATCACGTCGGGCACGTTCGCGCGCGGCATCTTCGCGCAATCGGTGGGCGGCGGCGGCGGCGATGGCGGCTTCTCCGGAGGGCTCGTTTCGATTGGCGGGTCCGGTGCGGAGGGCGGCCGCGGCAAGAAGGTCTCGGTCGACAATTCCGGCGCGATCACCACCGAAGGCGATGATTCGGCGGCGATCTTCGCGCAGAGCGTCGGCGGCGGCGGCGGCGCGGGCGGAAATTCGCTGGGCGTCGGCGTGTTCGTGACCGTTGCGGTGGGCGGCGGCGGCGGAAAAGGCGGTGCCGGCGGCGATGTCGCCGTGAACGAGGGCAACAATGCCGGCTCGGCCGCCGCACGCATCGAAACGATGGGGGACCGCTCGGCCGGCATCCTGGCACAGTCGGTCGGCGGCGGCGGCGGCACGGGTGGCTTTGCCATCGGCGCCGCTGGTGCGCCATACGGAAACGTCACCCTCACCTTCGGCGGTAGCGGTGGCGATGGCGGCGACGGCGGCGTCGTGTTCGTCGGGGCCAATGGCGAGATCTTCACCCGCGGCTCGTTCTCGTCGGGCATCGTGGCCGAATCGATCGGCGGCGGTGGCGGCAGCGGCGGGTTCACGGTCGCCGTGTCGGCGTCGACGGGTGGGTCGGTGGCGCTCGGCATGGGCGGCACCGGCGGCAAGGGCGGCGCCGGCGGTACGGTCGACGTCAACAATTTCGCGCGCATCCAGACCGGCTGCGCCGACTGCACCCAGTCCCACGGAATCCTGGCCAGCAGCATCGGCGGCGGCGGTGGATCGGGCGGCTTTGCGATCTCAGGCTCCGCTGCCCTGGTGGGAAGCCTGTCCCTCGGCTTTGGCGGTACCGGCGGGGAAGGCAACACCGGCGGCACCGTCAACGTCGTCAGCAACATCACCGACGCGGCGGGCATCCGCACCGACGGCGACATGTCGCACGGCATCCTGGCGCAGTCGATCGGCGGCGGCGGCGGCAATGGCGGATTCAGCGTCGCGTTGGGTGTCGCGATCCAGGGCCCTGCGGCCAGCCTGGCCTTTGGCGGTGACGGCGGCGAGGGTGCCATGGGCGGCGTGGTGACGGTCGATAACACCGGCAACATCACCACCAGCGGCGACGGCTCGAACGGCATCCTCGCGCAGTCGATCGGCGGCGGCGGCGGCACCGGCGGCTTCTCCGGCTCCCTGGCCTTCAGCGTGCAGGGGGCGGCCGGGGCTGCCTCCTTCGGCGGGTCGGGCGGCGAAGGATCGGAAGGCAACGACGTCACGGTGCATCACTCCGGCGACATTCGCACGACCGGCAACAACGCGGTCGGCATCCTCGCCCAGTCGATCGGTGGCGGCGGTGGCACCGGCGGCTTCAGCATCGGCGCTGCCGGCTCGATCAAGTCGACGGCCGCCGTCATGTCTCTCGGCGGCGAAGGCGGCGCAGGCGGCGGCAGCGGAACGGTGACGGTGACCGACGTCTTCGGCTCCATCGTGACCACCAGCGAGCAGTCGCATGGCATCCTTGCGCAGTCGGTCGCGGGTGGCGGCGGCAGCGGCGGGTTCAGCATCGGCGCGAGCTTCTCGCTCCAGAGCGATTCCTACGCAAATGCGGTGGGCGGCGGCGGCGGCACGGCCCAGAATGCGGGCGACGTGATCGTCGTCAACGACGCCGCCATCACCACGGGCGGCGACTTCGTGATGTTCGGCGGGCGCCCGGTCGCCATGGGCGTCGGCTCTCACGGCATCCTTGCCCAGTCGATCGGCGGCGGCGGCGGCACCGGTGGTTTCAGCGGAGCGATCGCGATCAGCTTCGAGGGAGACGCATCGGCCAGCACGACCGGCGGAGACGGGGCAGGCGGCGGTGACGGCGGTTCGGTCGACGTCACCTCCAACGGCGTGATCGTCACGCGCGCCGACAATTCCATCGGCGTCTTTGCCCAGTCGGTGGGCGGCGGCGGCGGCAATGGCGCATTCTCGATCGGCGTCGGTGGTTCGGTGAAGTCGGATGCCGACACCAAGAGCGTCGGCGGCAAGGCCGGCGCCGCGGGTGGCGGCGGCGAGGTGACCGTCGCGATCAACAATCACATCACCACGTTCGGCGCCTTGTCGCATGGGGTGCTGGCTCAGTCGGTGGGCGGCGGCGGCGGCAATGGCGGCTTCTCCATCGGGTTTGGCGGCTCCCTGGAAGGCGATTCCAAGGTCGACAGCGTGGGCGGCGATGGCAGCGGCGGTGGTGACGGCGGCGCGGTGACGGTGACGGTGGGAACGGAAGACGACCTCCTGTTCCCGCTCATCCAGACCTTCGGCGACGGAGCGGCGGGGGTCTTCGCCCAGTCGGTGGGCGGCGGCGGCGGTTCCGGCGGTTTCTCCGGCGGGTTGAGCCTCGCCATCGACGGCGCCGCCGAGAACAAGGTCGGCGGCGGCGGTGGCGGCGCGGGCGGCGCTGGCGGTGACGTCCATGTCACCAACTTCGGCACCATCACCACGCAGGGTGCCAATGCGGCCGGCGTGTTCGCCCAGTCGGTGGGCGGCGGCGGCGGATCGGGCGGGTTCTCCATCGCCGCGTCGCTCGGAGACAGCAAGGCCGTTGCCAACAGCGTGGGGGGCGATGGCAGCGGCGGCGGCGACGGCGGCAACGTGCGGGTCGACAATTTCGGATATATCGAGACCCAGGGGGCCTTCTCGCACGGCATCATCGCCCAGTCGGTGGGCGGCGGCGGCGGCAATGGCGGCTTCGCCATCGCCGCTGGCGTGACCATGAGCGGCGACGACGGATCGAGCAAGGTCGGCGGCGGTGGCGGCGGCGCGGGCGGCAATGGTGGCGTGGTGACCGTCAACAACGACGGCGCGATCATCGTCCATGGTGACAACGCCTTCGGCATCTTTGCCCAGTCGGTCGGCGGCGGCGGCGGCTCCGGCGGCATCGCGGGGGGGCTCGCGATCAATGGCAAGATGGAGAGCGCCGTTGGCGGCGACGGCGGCGCGGGCGGCAACGGCGGCGACGTCACGGTCACCAGCAACGGCAGCATCACCACGACCGGAGCCAATGCCTCCGCAGTCTTCGCGCAGAGCGTTGGCGGCAGCGGCGGCTGGGGCGGCCTGGCGATCGGCATCGGGACCGGTGCCGGCGAATCCGACGGCGTGACCTTGAGCCTGGGCTCGAAGAGCATCACCGAGACCTGCCTCAGCTGGCAGTTCGCCGAATGCCTGCCCACCGGCGGGACGCAGGGCATCGTCACGGTCACCATCAACGGCGAGACGACGGTGACCAGCGGCAATCTCGCCTATGGCCTGCTGGCCCAGGCGATCGGCGGCGGCGGCGGCGCCATGGGCACCGTGATGGGCGCGCTGAGCTTCTTCGGCAGCGATGTCGTCGTCGATCTCGGCTCGAACGGCGCCTTGTCGGAAGACGGCCAGGCGGTCGTCGTCACCTACGGAAACCCGACGACCACGACCGGCCTCGGGTCGATCGGACACATCGCCCAGTCGATCGGCGGCGGCGGCGGCGTCAACGCGATGACGGCCGAGGAGCTCGAGCTCAACCCCAACGGGGAAGACAGCTTCATCCTGAGCGTGGGCGGCTATTCGGAAGGTGCGGGCTTCGACGGAACCGGCAGCGGCGGCGGATTCGAGCTGACCGCTGAAGGCACCGTCACCACCGAGAACCACAACGCGATCGGCATCGTCGCCCAGACGATCGGCGGCGGCGGCGGCATCGGCACCATCTCCGTTGAATCGATCGTCAACGACGGAAAGCTGCTCGACATCCGCCTCGGGGGATCGCAGCGCACCGATGCCGCGTTCGTCGGCGACGGCGGGCCGGCGTCGACGCTGACCGCGCAGGAGAAGGTGACGACTTCGGGCGCTCTCAGCCACGGCATCGTCTCCCAGAGCATCGGCGGCGGCGGCGGCATCGCCAACGTCGTCTTCCTGAATGGTCTCGTCCTGGGCGATGGCGTCGACATCGTCATCGGAAGCGGGGCGGGCGGCGCCGGTGGCAACGGCGGCCACCAGACCGTGACGGCCCACGGCGTGGAAACCGGTGGAGCCGGGGCCATGGGCATCGTCGTGCAGTCGATCGGCGGCGGCGGCGGACTGACCGGCGTCTACGCCGGCGGCCTGTTGCTCGGCCAGGACGGCTTCTCGCTGACGCCCGTCGCGATCGCAGCCGGCGAGGCTACAGAAGGCGGCAATGGCGGCGACGCGACGCTGTACAGCTACGGCAGCGTGCGGACCGACGGGTATGGTGCACACGGTATCGTCGTGCAGTCCATCGCTGGCGGCGGCGGCATCGTCGGTTCGGGCATGTTCGGCGCCGACCTCGCCGATCCGGGCCTTGGGGCCTTTGCCGGCAGCGTCGGAAAGCCGGGCACCGCGGGGGCCGTGTCGATCATCCAGACGGGCAACGTGGTCGTGGCGGGCGAGGACAGCGTCGGCATCTACGGTCAGAGCGCGGGCGGCACCGCCAATGGCGCCGTCGACATCGTCATCGATTGGAACGGACCGCAGGGCAACGGCATCGGCCTCGTCTGGGCCGCCGACGGCTCCGGCGCGGCGGTGCAGTTCGCCGACGGCTTGGACAACACCTTGTCGACCAACGGCACCCTGTACGCCCAGGGCAGCCTCGCCACGCCGGACGTGCTGCCGATGCTCGGAGGCCTGGCCATTCTCGGCGGCAGCGGCAACGAGGACGTCTTCAACCGCGCGCGCGGCCCCGGTTTCGTCGACGACTACGCCCTGACGGGCGGCGTCACCCGGACGAGCAACATCATCGGCAATGTCGATCTCGGCGGCGGCCTCAACAATCTGACCAACGAAGCGGGCGCGCTGTTCATTTCCGACGCCTTCGTGAACCTGGGGACCGGCGGCTACCTGACCAACCAGGGCTTTCTCGCGCCCGGCGACCGCGGGCGCGTCCGGACGACGGCGATTGGCAGCCACCTCGCGCTTGCCGATTCCGGCTTCTACTACATCGATATCGATCTCAATCAGCAGAACGTCGACGACACGAAGGTCACCGACCTGATCACCGTGGACGAAACCGCCACCGTCGACGGCGGCGGGCCGCTGTTACTCCTGTCCATCAACAAGGCTTTCTCCGACGCCGGCTACGTCATCGTGCACGCCGACGGCGGGGTGACCGACCTGGGCTTCACGCCGACGCTGACGCCGCCTGCCGTCGGTTTCATTTTCAGCGTCGACGTCCAGGCCAACCCGGTCATTGGTGACGATCTCGTCCTTCTCGCCGAGAAGCCGCCCTTCCTCGATCTCCTGCAGGATCCGGCCTCCGGCACGACCGATCCCAATGTCTGGCGCATGGGCGAGGGCATCGATGCCATCGAGCAGGCGATCGACGTCGACGATCCGTTCAACTATCTCGTCAACCTGCTGCGGCTGCAGCCCGATCACGAAGCGCTGGGCGACGCGGTCGTGACGCTGACGCCGCACCAGGCGCCGCACCTGTTCACGATGACGCAGCAGCGCGCCGCCGAATTCCTCGACCTCGCGGGGGCGTGTCCGGCCGACCGGATCGATCCAACCGGCAAGCGCCGCGACTGCGTCTGGGGCGACTTCAGCGGCGGCGAGTACAGGCGCGGTGTCGTGCAGGACAGCCCGATCAACGAGGATGACTGGCGCTCGCTGGCCTTCGGCGCCCAAGGGGCTCTGGATGACCGCTGGGCGGCCGGCTTCGTGGTCGGCACCTCCGAGACGTCTTCGACCCAGTTGCGCGACGGCGAACCGCTGTCCGACCTCAAGGGCAACATTCATTCCGCCAGCGTGTCGGCCGATTATCGCGACGGTCCGTTCGGCATGACCTTCGTGGCGGCGGGCTCCTATGGCGCTTGGCGTGCGCGGCGACACGTCGAAGTCGGTGGTTACGAGCAGACCTACACCAGTTTCGATGGCATCGCTTATGGGGACGACGACGAGGAGTACCCGCTGTTCTCCGAGAAGACGGTCGAGTTCGAGGGCATCGACGGGATCGCCAAGAGCAATCCGAAGCTGCTCTCGTTCACGCCGCGGGCGCGGTTTCGCCACTTCCAGACGTTCAGCAATTTCGAGGTGGTGTCGTACCTCGATTTCGATGGCTACTTCATGTATTCCCGCGAGCGGAATGAAACCGGTGTAGGCTTGGCCAACCTCACCTATCCGGGCCAGTGGCAATCAGCCTTCGTGTTCACGCCGCGCCTGGAGGTCAATCGCACCGTCGCGCTTGCGTCCGGGGCGGCCTTGAGCGGTTATGTGCGGGGAGGTGTGGCACTCTCGCCGCAAAAATCCTGGTCCGCGCTAACGCAGTTCATCGCCGCACCAGACGGCCTCGATCCGATCAGGATCATCGAACCCTTCGATCAGGCTCGGTTCGAGGTGGAGGCCGGCCTGAAGCTCTATTGCGCGCAATCCGGCGGCAACTTTCAGCTGAATTATGGGGGAGCCTTCGGCGCCACCACCAGCCAACATTCGGTCAGGGCGTTGCTGGCCTACAGGTTTGGCGGAGGGGCCAGTGACGCCGGTTCCGGCGCCGGCAACTGCCTGTGATCTCCGGCCGACGGCGCCGGGTCGAGCGCCTCGTCGGATCGTCCCTGCCGGGTGCGAGACCGGTTGCCCGGATCGACGAGAGAACTCATCCCCTCGCGGCCAAGGGATGAACCTTGCCTTCCGGCCAGGCTTCGTGCGGCCTGTATTGCCGCATGGATCCCATCGTCAAATCGACCGGCGTCAGGTGATGCGACGGCACGATGTCGTCACCCATGTCTTAGGTACAAACTGTCACCCATGTCTCCGGGTCGTACACATGAGCGACCCGAGACATAGGTGACGGAACGTACCGGACACATGGGTAACACTTTCCGTTTTT
>NZ_RWKW01000032.1 GCF_003970795.1 Aquibium carbonis
ACTGCCGCGACAGGCCGAGCTTGCCGGTCGCGGCGGCCTTGCGCAGGCGGGCCGGCGGCAGCGCCGCGTCGGTCACGGCCGGCCGGCCGATGAAGGGATCGGTGTTGGGCCAGATGAAGAACGGCGCCGCCATGCCGTTCGCGATCATGCGTTCGTTGTAGGTCAGCGGCGGCCGCAATTCGCGCTCCTTCACCGACGTGTTGACGAAGGCCAGAAGCCTGCCGTACCCGTCGAAGACCTCGTGCGTCACCGCCACATGCACCCGGAAATCTGCCGGCGCGATGCCGATCCGCTCCCGGTCGTCGAGGATCATGGCGATCAGCGCCGCCCGCGCGTCGTCGGCATGGCGGGCGTGGTTGGCCGCCGATCCCGCACCGGTGGCGGCGGCGAAGCGCGCTTCGACCAGCGGGTGCAGCGGCTGCGTGAAGGCCGGCCACTGGCCGGCGGCCAGCGGATCGTCGAGATAGGCCTGCCAAAGCGGCCCGCCGATCTTCTGGCTCGACTTGAAGCCCGTCGGTCCCGTCGGGACGCGATAGGCCACTTCGGCCGTGTCGCAGCCGAGGAAGCGCATCCCCTGGCTGCCGGCGAAGACGCCGCTCAGGCCATCGCCGTCATAGACCACGTCCGAGGGCTCGCCCTTCAGCCCGGGCGTCGCCGTCATGTAGAGCGTCGCCGTCCCGCTCCGGTTCCTGGCAGGGTTGAATACCGCCATGAGATCATTCCTCCCGATCGAAACGCCCCACCGACAGCTCTACCAGAGCGCGAACGTCGGCACCGTGACGCACTTCACACGGAAGGCGCCCGTGGTTCGGCGGCACGCAGCAGCGCGCCGCATCTGCCCGCTGGCTTAAATTGCTTGGGCCAGCGGGCCGGCCGGGTTCCCCTCTCCCCGGCGAACGGCTAGCGTCACGGCAACCCCACCCGAGCGCCGCCGATGGCCGGCGCCAGACCTGCGGAGCCGCCCGTCATGAACACCCACCCGCCGCTGTCGAACATCCAGGCCCGCGACGTCGAGGCGCTGCTGCATCCCTACACGCCGATCCACCGGCTGCGCGAGACGGGGCCGCTGATGATCGAGCGCGGCAAGGGCGTCTTCGTCTACGACACGCGCGGCAAGGAATACATCGAGGGCATGTCGGGGCTCTGGTGCGCCGGCCTCGGCTTCGGCGAGGAAGAACTGGTCGAGGCCGCCGCCGAGCAGATGCGCGCCCTGCCGTACTACCACCTGTTCGGCGCCAAGGGCATGGAGCCGGCCGTCGAGCTGGCCGAGAAGCTGAAGGAGATCGCGCCGGTACCGATCTCCAAGGTGTTCTTCACCTCGTCGGGCTCGGAGGCCAACGACACCCAGGTGAAGCTCGCCTGGTACATGAACAACGCCATGGGCCGGCCGAACAAGAAGAAGATCATCTCGCGCCAGAAGGCCTATCACGGCGTGACCATCATGTCGGCCTCGCTCACCGGCCTGCCCTACAACCACATGGGCTGGGACCTGCCGGTCGACCGCGTGCTGCACACCGACTGCCCGCATCACTACCGCTTCGGCCATGACGGCGAGAGCGAGGCCGAGTTCACCGCCCGCATCGTGCAGTCGCTCTCCGACCTCATCGAGCGCGAGCGGCCGGACACGATCGCGGCGATGATCGCCGAGCCGGTGATGGGCGCCGGCGGCGTCATCGTTCCCCCGGCCGGCTACTATCCGGCCGTCAAGGAGGTGCTCGACCGGCACGACATCATCATGATCGACGACGAGGTCATCAACGGCTTCTGCCGTACCGGCGAATGGTGGGGCTGCCAGTCGCTGGGCATGACGCCGACCACCATCTCGGCGGCCAAGCAGATGACGGCGGCCTATGCGCCGCTCGGCGCCGTCATGGTGCCGGAGGACATCTACCAGGCCTATGTCGACCATTCGCGCCAGATCGGCACCTTCGGCCACGGCTTCACCTATGGCGGCCATCCGCTCGGCTGCGCGCTCGGCGTCAAGGCGATCGAGATCTACCAGAAGCGCGACATCCTGGGTCACGTGCGGTCGCTGGCGCCCGTCTTCGCCGCCCGGCTCGACGCCCTGAAGCAGCACCCGCTGGTCGGCGAGGTGCGGTATTGCGGGCTGGTCGGCGGCGTCGAGCTCGTCGCCGACAAGGCCACGAAGCGCCCCTTCGACGGCAAGAAGGGCGTCGGCGCGCAGGTGGCGAAGATCCTCGAGGGCCACGGGCTGATCCTGCGCGCCATCGGCGACACGATCGCGCTGTGCCCGCCGATGATCATCACCGAGGCCGAGTTGAACGAGCTGTTCGACCGGCTGGAGAAGGGTCTCGCCGACGGCGAGGCGCTGGTGTCGAAGGAAGGCCTTCGCGCCGCCTGAGCCGGCGCCCGACGGATGCCCGGACCGGGACGGGCCGGCCGGGTGTCCGACCGAGGCGGACACCTGCCGGCGGGACACGATCGTTTCCGGCGGAACGCGGTCGGGGGTTGTCGCGGCGCGGTTTCGGCTTACCTTCAGGGCATGACGACACCCGATCCCCTGGCGCCCGCGCCCAACCCCGCCCCCGGCTTTCGCCGCAAGCCCGATCACGCGATCACCGTCACCCCGCATGCGGGCCGGGTGGTGGTGCGCAGCGGCGACCGCGTCCTGGCCGCCACCGACGCCGCCCTGGAGCTCGTCGAGGCCGGCTACCCGCCGGTGCTCTACATCCCCTTCGCCGACATCGACTTCGCGCCTCTGGCCCGCAGCGCCACGATGACCCACTGCCCGTTCAAGGGCGACGCCACCTACTGGCTGGTCGGCCTGCCGGGCGATGCCGGCGAGGACGTGATGTGGGCCTACGAGACGCCCTACGACGAGACGGCGGCGATCCGCGACCACGGGGCCTTCTACCCCGACCGGGTGACCATCGAGACCACCTGACCGCCCGCGCGTCGCGCCGCAGCGCCGCCGTGCCCGGCCCTAGAACGGCTCCAGCGCCGGCAGCACCTCGTCGATCTCCCTGGCCGACACCCCGAAGCGCGTCAGCAGCAGCCGGCGCGTCTCGCGGATCGCCAGATGCAGGATGCGCCGGTCGATGAGGTCGAGCGCCTCGCGCAGCTCCTCCTCGCTCCTCGCCTCCTCCTGCCGCACCTCCTCGCGCGCCAGCGTCGCGATGCGCTCCGACAGCTGCACCAGCCCGCCGAGCGCGGTGACCTGGCGGCCCTCGATCGGCAGGCCGGCCTCGGCGCGCAGCAGAAGCGCGCTGGTGCGCCGCGTCAGCATGGCGCCGATGCGGGCGATGCGCTGGGCCGGCGGCAGGGCGTCCAGGCGGTCGAGCTCGGCGTCGAGGTCGGGGCCGGCCGGCGCCTCCGGATCGGGCACGTCCACCCGGTCGATCTCCTCGCCGGCGCGCAGCGAGGCGGCGAGCGCGATCATCTGCCCATGCGCGGCGATGACGCGCTTGTGGCGGAAGTCGAGCGTCTTCCAGCCCTCCTGGCCGGCGCGGCGCGACAGCGTCTTCACGTAGACCCCGCCGCAATCGGCGACGCGCTGATGCGTCGGCAGCCCCCCCTCCATCAACGACCGCATCGCCGCCCACCGCTCTGCTCCGATCAACTGCACCATGTCGCTCTCCTTCGTTTCGACAGACCGGAGGCAGGATAAGGCCGCCCGCGGGGGGCGTGGACACATCTGCGATGCGTCCCGTTCAGGCGGCCTGCGCGGTGCCCGGGCTGCGCGCCTGCGCGCGCGCATAGGCCGTCGGTGCGGTGCCGACCTGCCGCGTGAAGGCGACGCTGAAGGTGCTCGACGAACTGTAGCCGACCCGCTGCGCCACCTCGCCCATGCTGACGCCCTCGCCGCGCAGCAGATCCTTGGCGATCGTCATGCGCCAGCCGAGCAGATATTCCATCGGCGCCACCCCCACCTCGCGGCGGAACCGGTCGAAGAAGGTGGAGCGCGACAGGGCCGCTTCCCGGGCCAGTTCGCCGATGGTCCAGGGGCGGGACGGCTCGGCGTGGATCCGGCGCAGCGCCGCGGCCAGCCGCTCGTCGGCAAGCCCGCGGATCAGCCCGGGCGGGGCGGCCGGCCCCGTGGTGGCGCGAAACGCCTCGATCAGCAGCACTTCCAGCAGATGAGCCAGCACCGCGTCGCGGCCCGGCCGGCCGGCGCGCGCCTCCTCGCTCAGCAGCTCGACCAGCACCGTCAGCCGCCGCTCGCCGCGCACCACCACCAGCCCGGGCAGCAGCGAGACCAGAAGCCGCGCATCGCCGGATCGAAACGCGCAGTACCCGATCAGCATGCGCACGTTGGGGGCGCCCGGCTCGCCGAGGTGAAACTCCCCCGGCCGCCGTTCGACCGGCTCGTCCAGGCGCCCGCCGGGCGGCGGCGCCAGGCTCGTCACCGTGAAGTCGTGGGAGGCCGGGATCAGCACGAAATCACCCGCGCCGAGCCTGACGGCCTCGCGCCCGGCCATCGACAGTTCGCACGTCCCCTGGAGGATGGCGCCGTAGAACGGCTCGGTCCCCGGCGGGCGCACGGCCCACCGCCCGGCGGCGGTCACCAGCTTGGACCGCGAGGCGCTCGGCCGAAGCAGGGCGATCACCTGCGTGAGGGGATCATGCATTTCCGGACTGTCTCCAATCAATCAAGGACTTTGAAACGTAGCACGTCCGAAAGCGGGCGGCTATCTGTCTGGCATCGACCCCTCAGGAGACGCATCCCATGACCACCGTCCTCATCACCGGCTGCTCGACCGGCTTCGGCCGTGAAACCGCCGCCCACTTCCTCGAACGCGGATGGAGCGTCGTCGCGACCATGCGCGATCCCTCGGCCAGCACGCTGCCCGCGTCGGACCGGCTGCGCGTGCTGCCGCTCGACGTGACCGACGCCGACAGCATCGCGGCCGCCACCGCCGCGGCGGGCGCGATCGACGTGCTGGTCAACAATGCCGGCGTGGGCTGGCTCAACGCCGTGGAAGGCACCCCGATGGCCACGATGCGCCGGGTCTTCGAGACCAACCTGTTCGCCACCGTCGCCATGATGCAGGCGGTCCTCCCCGGCATGCGCGCCCGGCGGTCGGGCGCGATCGTCAACATCGGTTCCAGCACCACGCTGAAGCCGATGCCGCTCCTGTCGATCTACCGGGCCAGCAAGGCGGCCGTGAACGCCCTCACCGAATCCGCGGCCCTGGAGCTCGCCGAATTCGGCATCCGCGCCCGCGTGGTCCTGCCGGGCGCCGCGCCCACGACCCGTTTCGGCGACACCGCGCGGGCTGAGATCGCGGCGAATGGCGGCTTTCCCGACGCCTATGCCGGCTTCGTCCGGCAGACGATGGAAGGCATGCAGCACCACGCCGCCAGCGGCGCGGTGACGACGGCGCAGGATGTCGCCCAGGCGGTCTTCCGCGCGGCGACCGACCCCGACTGCCCGATGGTCCTGCCCGCCGGCGCCGACGCCATCGCCTGGTCGCAAGGCCGCTGAGCCCCGGCTCCCGGGCGCGTCGCGAGCTTGCGCCCGTCCCGCCCCGCGGGAACTCCGGTCACGTCAGCCCGCCATCATGGCCGTAGCGGGCCACCTTCACCGTCTCCAGCGTCACCAGGCAGCTTCCCAGCATGGCGTTGGTTTCGGCCAGGAAGGCCTCGATGCGGTCGCCGACGTCGATCAGTTCGATCACCAGCGGCATGTCGTCGGACAGCCGCAGGATCTTCGTCGTGTGCAGCCGGCTCGACCGGCCATAGCCGGCGGCGCCGCGCAGCACGGTCGCGCCGGCCAGCCCGAAGGCGCGGGCCTTGAGCACGATCGCCTCGTGCAGCGGGCGTCCGTCATGTTCGTCGCTTTCGCCGATGAACAGCCTGAGCAGGGTCGCTTCGGTGAGGTCGGTCATGGTGTCAACTTCCTTTCAGGCGGTTCAGCCGCGCGCCGATGCGCCAGCCGAGCCAGACGGCGGCCAGCCAGAGTATGACGGAAACGCCGAGATTGAGCGCGGCGAGGTGGAAGGCCCGGCTTTCGAGCAGGAACAAGGTCTCGAGACTGAAGACCGAGAAGGTGGTGAAGCCGCCGCAGAAGCCCGCGAGCACGAACTGGCGCGCCGGCGGGCTGGCCAGCAGGCGCCCGCCCGGCTCGGTCAGCGTGGCGAAGAGACCGATCAGGAAGGAGCCGGCGACGTTGACGGCCAGGGTGCCGACGGGAAACCCCGCGCCGAACACGGCCAGCAGCCCGAGAGAGCAGAGATATCGCGCCAGCGCCCCCAGCGCGCTGCCGAGCGCCACGGCCCCGTAAAGTCTCGCGGTCCTGGACATGGTCAGCCGCCCCACAGCGAAAGCGCGCCGGCATAGCCGAGCGTCGCGGCGGCCAGGCAGAGCGCCAGCGAGGCGACGACGTTGCCCAGCGCCTGGCCCGGCTGGTTGGCGCGCACGAGGGCCAGGGTCTGGAGCGAGAAGGACGAGACCGTCGTGTAGCTGCCGAGAATGCCGATGACGAGCCCGGCCCATGTCGGCCAGTCGCCGACGGCATGGGTTTCGGGGGCGAGCAGCAGGCCGGCCAGCACGCCGATGGCGGCGGCCCCCGACACGTTCACCACGAGCGTCCCCCACGGAAAGGTCTCGCCGAAGCGGCGCGCGACGATGCCGGACAGCCAGAAGCGGGCCACGCCGCCGATCGCCCCGCCCACCGTGACGGCGAGCATCTGCAACAGGGTGGGGGTCATGGGCGCTCGCGCGGTTGGTCGCCGGGGGCGGTTCGATCGAAGGTCACGCGCAACTCCTGCAACGGCCATGGTCGGGCCGCGCCTCGGGCGCGGATCGCATGGCACTGGTCGGCAGGAGTCATCAGCCCGAAGGCGGTTTCGGGGGAACCCCATCCCCATCGGTTCGAGAGATAGGAGCATTCCGGGGAAGCGTCAACGCCTCTCCGACCGCCCGACGTTCAGACGCGGGCCGCCTCCGGCGAGCCGCTCTGCCCGGCCAGAAGCGCCACCACCGCGTCGCTCGGCATCGGCCGGCCATAGAGGTAGCCCTGGATGATGCGCGGCGACAGCGGCGCCAGGATCGCCATCTCGGCCTCGGTCTCGACGCCTTCCAGCACGCATTCGAGATCGAGGTTGCGGCACAGCGTGATCACGGCCGCGACGATCTCGCGCGAGGCGGCACTGGTGGCCACCTTGCGCACGAAGCCCTTGTCGATCTTGATCTTGTCGAGGGGAAGCTCGTCGATGTACTCGAAGCTCGAATAGCCGGAGCCGAAATCGTCGAGCGCGATGCGGAAGCCCAGGGCGGACAGGTCCTCCAGCAAAAGCCGCGACACGCCGATGTCCTTCATCACCGCCGTTTCGGTGATCTCGAATTCGATGCGGGCCGGGTCGATGCCGCGGCGCAGCACCTGCGCCACCAGCGAAAAGATGAAGGCGCGGTCGGCGATGTCCTGCGCCGACAGGTTGAAGGAGACGTCGACGTCGCGCGGCCAGCTTTCCAGCGCGTCGAGCCCCTTGCGAAACAGGATGCGCGTCACGCTCTGGATCAGCCCGGCGCGCTCGGCAGCGCGGATGAAGCGATCCGGCGCCACCCCGCCGAGCAATGGGCTCTGCCAGCGCGCCAGCGCCTCGAAGCTGCGCACGCGACCGTCCATCACGTTCATCTGCGGCTGGAACAGCAGGTGCAGTTCGGCGTCCAGATCGGCCTCGCGCAGTTCGCGTTCCAGCAGCAGCGAATCGCGCATCTGCCGGTCTTCGTTGAGGGTGAAGATGACGGCATGGCCGCGCGCCTGCTCCTTGCCGCGATAGAGCGCGTAGTCGGCCTTTTCGAAGATCTGCCGCGTCGTCGCGCCCATGCTGGGGTAATGCGCGAAACCGATGGTGCCGCCGATGCCGAGGTTCAGGTGGTCGATGGCGCAGGTCCGGCCGATCGCGGCCAGCAGTTCGCCGCCGAGGTTCTCCACGGTCTCGGCCGTCTCCTCGCCGGTGACCAGGATGGCGAATTCGTCGCCGCCGATCCGGCCGAAGCGGACCCGGTCCGACGAGCGCCCTTCCAGCCGCGCCACCACCTCGCACAGCACGCTGTCGCCGACCGCATGGCCGTAGATGTCGTTGATGGCCTTGAAACCGTCGAGATCCAGGATGCCGATCCAGAACGGCGTGCGCGCCCGCACCAGCTCATCCATCCGGCCGAAGATGGCCCGGCGGTTGGCGATGCCGGTCTGGCTGTCGCGCTGCGCCATCTGGTCGGCCAGAAGCCGGGCGTCGATCTGGCGCAGGATCGCCTTGCGCAGCAGCGTGGCCATGCCCACCGAGGCGAAGGATGTGGCGACGCCGATGAAGGCGTACTGCTCGGCCAGCACGGGCGAGGCATCGCGGGCAAACCACAGCAGCGTGCCGATCGACAGCATCACGCAGGCGATCGTGCCGCGCAGCGTCACGCCCGAGGTGGAAAACACCACGGCGATCAGCACGAAGTAGACCAGCCTTTCGTCCTCTCGATGCAGCAGCATGTAGGCGAGCACGTTGGCATAGAGCAGCAGGTTGGCGACCAGCCCCACCGCCTCCAGCCGGGCGAGCGAGGTGCGCCCCTCCGGCAGCAGCACGGCGCGAAACAGCGCATAGGCCACCGCCGTCGAAAGGCTGATGCCGCCGAGTATCAGGAGGTTGGAGCCGGTCTCGTCGCGCCAGTGGCCCCAGGTCACGAACAGGTAGTAGGCGCAGCCGGGCAGCAGGAAGCCCCGGACGATCGGCCGGTAGGCATCCGCCATCGCCTGGCGGCGCGTCGCGTCGCTCCAGGTCTGGTAGTGTCGCACGAGCTGTCGTCCCAGCCTGTCCAGGCAAGCGCCTGCCGAGCCGGGGAGTAACGTCCGGTCTCGGCCGATGCCGATCCGTCGAATGCTATCGAGATCAAGGCGCATCAAGTCATCCGCGTGAAACGTGGGATGACTGTTCTAGTCAACGACCGGTTGAGAACTGATGAACTCGAACCGTTGCAGGCGAACGATTACGAAAGATTATTGGCAAGGCCCGGGATGACTCCGGGGCCTTGCGGCTCGGGCGTCGCGAAGGCGCCTCGCGTCCGGTCCGCTTCGGACGACCGCCGTTGCATGACCGGCCCTGGAGCGTGACGCGCTCCGGGGAAAACGGAACGGCTTCAGTCCGACGGGTCACTGCTCCAGCGCTTCAGCGCCTGTTCCAGGCTGTCGATGTCGAACGGCTTCCCCAGCCACAGCACGCTCTCGCCCAGTTCCGCCGCCGCTTCGGGCGGACGCGTGTAGCCGGATGCGACCACGACCCGGATCGTCGGCCATCTCTCCCGCACCTGGGCCACCAGCGACATCCCGGAGATGCCGGGCAGGCCGATGTCGGTGATGAGCACGTCGATCCGCGCCTGCTCGATGATCGCCAGCGCTTCCTCGGCGGAGCCGGCTTCGTGGACCGTGTGCCCGAGATCGGCCACCATGTCCGCGCCAGCCATGCGAACGAGCACTTCGTCCTCGACCAGGAGCACCGCGAGAGCACGCTCGTCCGCCGTCTCGTCGTTCCCGGCCTCGCGCGCCGCGTCGACTTCGGTCCGCTTGTCCAGGCACTGGCGCACGCGCTGGGCCAGGACTTCGCGCGTATAGGGCTTGCTCAGCAGTTCGACCCCGGGATCAAGACGCCCTTCGTGGACGATCGAGTTTTCCGTGTAGCCGGACGTGAACAGCACGGCCAGGCGTGGAAGCCGGGCCTGCGCGCGGCGGGCCATCTCCCGGCTCTGGAGCGGTCCCGGCATGACCACGTCCGTGAACAGGAGATCGATCGCCATGCCGCTTTCCACGATTGCCATCGCCCCCGTGGCGTCGGTGGCGCGCAGGACGTGATAGCCCAGCTCGGTCAGAAGCTCCACGACGGTGGAGCGTACGTCGTCGTCGTCCTCGACGACCAGAACCGTTTCCGTGCCGCCCTTGATGGGACCGGTTTCGACGCTGGTCTCGATCACCTCCGCCTGGCGCGTGCGCGGCAGGTACACCCTGATCGTCGTGCCTTCGCCGAGCTCGCTGTAGACCTTGATGTGGCCCCCGGACTGCTTGATCAGGCCATAGACCATGCTCAGCCCCAGACCCGTCCCCTTGCCCGGGCCCTTGGTGGTGAAGAACGGCTCGAAAACCTTGTCGATCAGGTCCTTCGGTATGCCGCAGCCCGTGTCGGTCACGGCCAGCATCACGTACTGGCCGGGCTTCAGGTCGGGATGCTGGCGCACATAGGTGTCGTCCAGCAGGGCGTTCCCGGCCTCGATCGTCAGCTTGCCGTAGCCCTCCATGGCATCGCGCGCGTTGATGGCCAGGTTCAGGATCGCGTTCTCGACCTGCGTCTGGTCGATGGACGTGTTCCACAGGCCGGCCGAAATCACCGTCTCGAGCTCGACGCCTTCGCCGAGCGCGCGGCGCAGGAGATCGTCCATGCCATGGACCAGGCGCCCGAGGTTCATCACCTTCGGCGCCAGAGGCTGCTTGCGCCCGAAGGCGAGGAGCTGGGAGGCCAGCCTGCCGCCGCGCGAGACGCCGGCGATGGCGTTCTGGACCCGCTGCTCGGCGCGGATGTTGCCCGCGACGTCGCGCATGAGCAGTTGCAGATTGCCGCCGATGACCTGCAGCAGGTTGTTGAAGTCGTGGGCGATCCCGCCGGTCAGCTTGCCGATCGCCTCCATCTTCTGCGCCTGGAACAGCTGCGCCTCGACGGCCTTGCGCTCGGCGATCGCGTCCTCGACGCGCCTCTGGAGGGCCGTGTTGAAGTTGGCCATCGCCTCGCGCGCCTCGATCTCGTCGCGGATGTTGCGCACCTCCACCACGGTGCCGATGGGACGGCCCCGCTCGTCCCGGATCGGGCTCGCCGTGTAGCCGACCGGATAGAACGAGCCGTCCTTGTGGACGAACGTCCCTTCGCCCTGCACCTGGTTGTCGTCGGGAAAGGCGCGGTCGATCACGCAGTCCTCGATGGGGAAGTGGGTGCCGTCGGGGTGGCTGTGGTGGATCACGTCGTGCAGGGGCCGGCCGATCGTCTCCTCGAACCGGTACCCCGTCAGCCGCTCGGCGGCGGGGTTCATGTAGACGCATTCCTGCCGGCCATCCATCAGGAAGACCGCCATGGTGGTGTTGTTGAGGACGGTGTCGAGCCGCCGCGACACCTCCTTCAGTTCGCGGATGGCGGCGTCGCGGTCGGTCGTGTCCTCGATGGCCGCGTAGAACACCGGCCGCGCCTCGTCCTCCAGCAGCTGCAGCGTGACGGCGACGTTGTAGTCGGTGCCGTCCTTGCGCCGATGCACGGTCTCGAAGTGTTGCACCGCCTTCTCGCCGGTCGTCAGCGGCCGCGTGATCTCCATGAATTCGGCGGCCGTCACCGTGGGCTTGATGTCGACCGGGGTGAGCTCGCGCAGCTCCTCCATGCTGTAGCCGAGATTCTCGCGCGCGCCGCGGTTGACGAGGATGAACTTCAGCGTCGCGGCGTCGAACACGAAGGTCTCGCTCGCCGCATCCTCGACGATGCGCCCCAGCCTCTCGTTGGTCGACGAGGCGGCCAGGCGCTCCAGCTCGGCGGCGGCGCGCCCGGCAAACAGCTCCAGGGTCTCCTGCAGCTGGAACGCCTCGTCGAAAGGCTTGTCGTCGAGCAGCGCCAGGAGGCCCAGCGTGCGGCCGTCGGCGCCGCGCAGCGGCACGCCGAGATAGCTGTCCGCGCCCATCTCCGTCAGCAGCACGTCCTCGGGAAACAGCGCCGCGACGTTTGACGGATAGAAGCACATCTGGTCGCCGACCACGTTGGCGCACGGCGTGCCTCTCAGGTCATATTCGAAATTGTCCTGGCGCTGCCCGTCGCTCCAGGCCGCCAGCGTGCGGGCGCGGGTCGGGCTGGCCGCGTCGATGTCGCACAAAAGCACCCACCGCACGTCGAAGGCCTGGGCCAGCGCGCCCACCATGGCGTCGAAGAACGGCCGCCCCACCAGCCGCGAGCATTCGATCAGGTTGCGGCGGGATTCCTCGGCCCGCTTTCGCCCGGTCACGTCGCGCGCCACCTTCGAGGCGCCGATCACGGCGCCGTCGTCGTCCTTGATCGGCGAGACGGTGAGCGAGATGTCGAGCACGGCGCCGTCCTTGCGCAGGCGGCGCGTCTCGAAGTGGCGAACCGTCTCGCCCCGGCTGATCCGGGCGAGGATGTCCTCTTCCTCCGCGTGCCGGTCGGGCGGAATGATCCGCACGATCGACTGGCCGATCATGTCGCTGGCGGCGTGGCCGAAAAGCGCGGTGGCGCCCTGGTTCCAGCTGGTCACGATCCCCTTCAGCGACAGGCTGATGATGGCGTCGTCGCAAAATTCCACGATCGCCGCCAGGCGCCGGTCGAGGCAGTCCCCGGCCTCCAGCCCCGCTGGCGACGTCGTCGTCGGATCATCCGGCATCGGTCTTCCAATCCCCGTTTGGCGCCCTCGCTCCACCGATGGCGCGCCCCCCACGAACGAGCAAGACCATTGAATGAAACCCGGATGTCCGTCGATACGCCGTCACGAAAAAACGAAACCGGACGGCCTCGAGAAACCGCCTGGCGAAACCGACGTGATGGAACTTTCCCGCACAAGAACGCAGCAGAACGCCGTTGGTTGCGCCACCCAGCGAAAAAATCATCATCCCGCCGCCGCCGCCGACCCAAACACCAGCCCGCGACCCGCCCGGTCGCAAGACCAGATTCCGCATCGTCGGCACGGCGGGC
The DNA here is from genome assembly GCF_003970795.1 of Aquibium carbonis. GTDB lineage: Bacteria > Pseudomonadota > Alphaproteobacteria > Rhizobiales > Rhizobiaceae > Aquibium > Aquibium carbonis. Next base: position 12,675 of record NZ_RWKW01000032.1, read on the forward strand.
GGGGATGTACAAGGCGGAATTGGGGTGGATTTCTGCCCGACCGCTTCTGGGTGCGGAATTGGGAAAGCGGCCATTCAGTTGACTGCTGAACTTTGCAAGGCCCAGCATGACCTCGCGGTAGCAGGCGAACTAGAACGCGAAAACTGAGACAGAAATCACAGCCAGAATGGTGACAAAGCCAATAAATGTTTTTATCATTTTCCCCTCCCACAGAATGACACTGTTCATTAAGACTACATTTCTCAGTCCATTGTGCAATCTGACGGCGGGTTTGCGGCGCACCTGGCTGAAGGTCCCGGCCGCTATATTTCTGGTGATGACTGCCGGCGCGATCCTGCTACTGTTCGCGCCGGATTTTCTGTTCGCGCTGTTTCGCCTGCTGTTAACGATCGCCAGGTGGTTCTGATCGAATGGGTCGTCTCAATTCCAAAACCAATCCCATAGAAGCGGCCCGACTAAGGGCACGGCCTTGTAGGCCGCTTCCCATCCCCTCAGTTCCTTTATGGGATAGGTTTGTTTGTCGAAGTCTGACGCGTCCGATATGCTGCAACCCTCATTGTTAATCCCGGTCGCCACGCGCAGATATTCTCGCCCTGGATCGATATCCCCCACCACCCAAGCCTCGACAGATCGGCCGGTGGGACAAGCAACACTGAAATAGTAGGTCGTTGCAGCAGCCGTGCCCGGATGAACCGCCAACGCCGCCAGCAGAAACACTTTCAGCCCGGAGCGCATCAGGGCCGCAGTCAGTTGAGGCCAAACGCGACTTGCAGCGTGCCTTGCAAGGCCAAGGGAAGTGCGATCGCCTGCGGATCAATGACTGGCTGGACGACGCCGACTTTCTGCAACGTCCCGTCGAGGCGGAAACCCTCTCCAAGGTCTCGCGTCAAGTGCTTGTTGGCTTCGGCGGTCGCCTTGTCTGCGTCGGCGCCGTAATCGTAGGAAACGAGTTTCTCCAGCAGCTGCCGGATCAGAGGGAGACGCAGCGTTTCCACCAGCGCATCCACTGGAAGGCTTGATGTCGACGTGTCGAAGTCCAGATCGGCCAGCTTGAGGAGCCGCTTCTCGTCATCGACAATCGGACGGGCCTTGAGATGGACGGTGCCCTTGACGTCGAACCAGTGGAAGACGTCGAGCCAGTCGAGCCAGCCGCCCTTGTTGTCGAGCAGGGCGTAAGCTTCTATGGCAAGAGCGCCATCTACTGCGCGCAGTTTCACGTCGCTCAGCGTCAGCACATGCAGGTCGCCGGCCTTGATCTCTCCCAGCTTGTCGACCTCCTGGTTGGCAACGGCCTCGAGTTCGGCGAGCGGCAACCGGATCGGAATGTTGAGATTGAAGTTCCCGTCAGTCGGGACGTCCGGCGACAGCTGCGGCAACGGCACCGGGGCGGATTCCGGCGCCGCGCCCAGGCTGACACTTGTCTCGCCGCTGAGAACAGCGCGGACCTTCAGGATATTGTCCTCGGTGCTGATGCCGGAGAACCCGATGCCGCTCGGTTTGAAGGCCAGCCAGGCAGGCGGCGCGTCGGACAGTTTCATCGGCTTCTGCAGCTCGGCCCAGGCCTTCTCCATTTTTTCCTTGACCTTGAGGTCTGCGATCAAAGCGGGAAGCTTCGCCTTTTGAGCTTCGATCAGTTCATGGATTTTTGGCTCGACAAGACTGGCGAACGTGATTTCGATAAGGCCTAGCAGCCTGACTGTCGGGCGTTGGTCCCAATGGAGCGAGTGGTCGATCGCTAGCCCCACGTTCCACTCTGCGTCGATCGTAGGTGTGGCCGCGATGCTGAGAGTGACGGCGGCTTCCGCAGTTTCTCGAATGTGCCGTCCGACTTCACCGCGTCCCCGCGCCGTCACCCACGCCCTGACTGGAGCCGAAACCAGTATCTGTCTCCCGACGCCACCAACGGTAATGGGTCCGTTCTTGAGCGCCTGTCCGGTGACGTGGCAATCAATGCCTACACTGCCCCGCAGCGGCCATGGAAGTTTAACGCGCCCGCAATTCTGGCCCTGATCTACGCTGTAAAGAACATCGGGCACCTCCGCGTTAAGGCGAGCCTGGGCGGCGGCGAGATTGAGTGAAACCGGAACAACGACGCTCGATTGAGTTTGTTGAGCATTGGCCGAGGAAACGAATATCGATGCTGACGCCATAAGAAACGCCATCGTGAATCTAGACATAAGACCATCCCCTTGATCTACCCCAGAGCGAATAGTACACTTCCGCAAGAAAGAGTCGATGCGTTGCACCCACAAACTTCGTCAGTGCATTGTCAGTTACCAAAAACGGCACGTTAATTAGGATAGCGCGTAGCCTCGCCGCCATAGGGAGCGCGGGGGGCCGGACGTCGAAGCGCCTCCCCATTCGGCCCGAACGGGCTTCGGCAGCAAACTCGTAGAGCGGACACTCGCGCAGCAACTCGACGGCTCGATCCTCTACGAATGGCCGCGCGAGGGCGTCATCGTGACGTATCAGCAAGGCGCGGCTGTCGAGCTAGGAAACGAGATCGGCGCCGGGTCGGATCCGAACCTTCGGGTCGCAGTGTCGCCCTCCTACGTAGGAAGGCGGTGCTTCCGCCACCGAGGTCGACCAAAATCGCGATGAGGTCTAAGACGGCTCAGTTCAAGCCAGAACCAATGCCTTTTGAACGGCTGGTTTTGGGCCGGGGGCAAGACAAGCTGAACGACCGAAATGGGGTCGGAAGCCGACCAGACAAGCTTTGCCCGTTGAGCCCGACTTGGAAGGGTCGCGTGCCGTTTCCCCCGCCCGGCAAGGATTATCCGAACAGGCGGGTTTTCGGATAACGGGTCTGCAGGGTTCGCGGGGACGGAGATCGCGCAAAGCGCCCTCACCCTCCCGCAGGGCAATCGCATATGGTCGCTGTCCGCCCCCTCCACCATGCTTCGCATGGTCCCCCTCCCCCGCTTCGCAGGGGAGGATATTCGCGCTGCGGCCGCCCGTGACCTGATCCTCCCCTGCGAAGCGGGGGAGGGGGACCACGTAGTGGTGGAGGGGGCGCAGGGGCGGAAACGCAGCAAAGCCCCCTCACCGTCCGGGCTTTGCCCGGGCCACCTCTACCCCGAAGGGAGGCGAGGAAAGGAGCGCGGCGGCGGGCAGCCGACTGGCTTGCTGGCTTACTGGCATTATGGATTACTGCCTTACCGCCCTACTGCCCTACTCCCGACTGCCGACTGCCGACTGCCGACGGCCTACTGCCGACCCTACTCCCTATTCGCTATTCGCCACTCGCCACTCGCCATTCGCCATTCTCCACGTCGGCATGATAGGATCGCGCCGTGCCATGGAGCGAGCATGTCGAAACCGGTCATCTTCACCATTTCCGCCATCTGGGACGACGAAGCCCGGGTGTGGAGCGGGCATTGCGACGAGATTCCGGCGGCGGCGGACGCCCCGACGCTCGACGAGTTGCTGTCGCGGATCACGGCGATGACGCTGGACCTCTTGCCTGACAACCATCCCGGCGTCGATCCCGCGTCGGTGTTTCTCCAGATCACGGCCCTGCGCGAAGCCGAGACTGCGGCCGCCTGACAATGGCGCCGCAATTCGACCGTGCCTTCGGGACATGCTCTTGGCGGCTGGTTGCGTTTTGATCCGCCAGGGCAAAGGGAGCCACGAAATCTGGCGCAGCCCTTCCACCGGACGGAGCTTTGCCGTTCCCGTCGGCATCCCGAGCCGTCACACGGCCAATGCCATCCTGCGCCAGGCGGGGCTGCCGAAGGCATTCTGATCGGACACGCGGCCGGGCGGGCGAGTGTCCGGGGCGCCGCAAAGCGCCCTCACCCTCCCGCAGGGCAATCGCATATGGTCGCTGTGCGCCCCCTCCACCATGCTTCGCATGGTCCCCCTCCCCCGCTTCGCAGGGGAGGATACTCCCGCTGCGGCCGCCCGCGACCTGATCCTCCCCTGCGAAGCGGGGGAGGGGGACCACGAAGTGGTGGAGGGGGCGCCGGGGCGGAAACGCAGCAAGGCCCCCTCACCGTCCCGGGCCTTGCCCGGGCCACCTCTGCCCCGAAGGGGCGAGGAAAGGGGCGCGGCGGCGGGCCGCCGACTGGCTTGCTGGCTTACTGCCTTAGTGCCCTTACGTACATTACTAAACTTACTGCCCTACTGCCCTACTCCCGACTGCCCTACTCCCGACTGCCGACTGCCGACTGCCGACTGCCTATTCGCTATTCGCCACTCGCCACTCGCCACTCGCTACCCGCCCTTCCCCCGCCCCACCGCCGCCTGCGCCGCCGCCAGCCGGGCAATCGGCACGCGGAAGGGCGAGCAGGAGACGTAGTCGAGCCCGACCTCCTCGCAGAAGCGGATCGAGGCGGGGTCGCCGCCATGCTCGCCGCAGATGCCGAGCTTGATGCCCGGGCGGGTGGCGCGCCCCTTCTCGGCGGCCATGCGCACCAGTTCGCCGACGCCGTCGACGTCGAGCGTGACGAAGGGGTCGGCGTCGATGATGCCCTTCTGGCGATAGGTTTCGAGGAAGGGCGCGGCGTCGTCGCGGGAAATGCCGAAAGTGGTCTGCGTCAGGTCGTTGGTGCCGAAGGAGAAGAATTCGGCCGCCTGCGCGATCACATGGGCGCGGATGGCGGCGCGCGGCAGCTCGATCATGGTGCCGACGAGATAGGCGATCTCGACCCCCGCCTCCGCCATCACGGCCCTGGCCACGGCGTCGATGCGCGCCTTGACGAAGTCGAGCTCCTTCATGATGCCGACCAGCGGCACCATGATCTCGGGCTCCACCGGGCGGCCGGTCCTCTTGCCCGCCTCGACGGCGGCCTCGAAGATGGCGCGCGCCTGCATCTCGGCGATCTCCGGATAGGAGACGGCCAGCCGGCAGCCGCGATGGCCGAGCATGGGGTTGAACTCGTGCAGCGCCTCGGTGCGCTGGAGGAGCTTTTCGGGCGACACGCCGAGGGCTGCCGCCACCTCGGCGATCTCGTCCTCCGTCTTGGGCAGGAACTCGTGCAGCGGCGGGTCGAGCAGGCGGATGGTGACCGGCAGGCCGGCCATGATCTCGAACAGCTCGACGAAATCGGAGCGCTGCATGGGCAGGAGCTTGTCGAGCGCGGCGCGCCGGCCGCTTTCCGTGTCGGCCAGGATCATCTCGCGCATGGCGGTGATGCGGCCGCCCTCGAAGAACATGTGCTCGGTGCGGCACAGCCCGATGCCCTCGGCGCCGAAGGAGCGCGCCATGCGGGCATCCGCCGGGGTTTCGGCATTGGCGCGCACCGTCATGCGGCGGATGCCGTCGGCCCAGTGCATGATGGCGGCGAAATCGCCCGACAGTTCGGGTTGCAGCATCGGCACGCGGCCGGCCAGCACCTGGCCGGAGCCGCCGTCGATGGTGACGAGGTCGCCCTTCCTGAAGGTGCGGCCCATGGCGAGCATGGTCTGGTTGCGGTAGTCGACGCGCAGCGCGCCGGCGCCCGAAACGCAAGGCTTGCCCATGCCGCGCGCCACCACGGCGGCGTGGCTGGTCATGCCACCGCGCGAGGTGAGGATGCCTTCGGCGGCGTGCATGCCGTGGATGTCCTCGGGGCTGGTCTCGACGCGCACCAGGATGACCTTGCGGCCGGCGGCGCGCGCCTCCTCGGCGTCGTCGGAGGAGAACACGATCTCGCCGGTGGCCGCCCCCGGCGAGGCCGGCAGGCCGATGGCGATGACGTCGCGGTCGGCGGCCGGGTCGATGGTGGGGTGCAGCAGCTGGTCGAGCGAGGCGGGGTCGATGCGCGCCACCGCCTCCTCGCGCGTGATCAGGCCCTCGGCCGCCATCTCCACCGCGATCCGCAGCGCCGCCTTGGCGGTGCGCTTGCCCGAGCGGGTCTGTAGCATCCACAGCTTGCCGCGCTCGATGGTGAATTCCAGGTCCTGCATGTCGCGGTAGTGGCGTTCCAGCGTGGAAGCGATCGCCACGAAGTCGCGGTAGGCCTCGGGCATCAGCTTTTCCAGCGACGGCTTGTCGGAGCCCGCCGCGATGCGGGCGGCCTCGGTGATGTTCTGCGGCGTGCGGATGCCGGCCACCACGTCCTCGCCCTGGGCGTTGACCAGGAACTCGCCGTAGAGCCTGTTTTCGCCGGTCGAGGGGTTGCGGGTGAAGGCGACGCCGGTGGCCGAGGTGTCGCCCCTGTTGCCGAACACCATGGCCTGGACGTTGACGGCCGTGCCCCAGCTTTCGGGGATGTCGTGCAGGCGGCGGTAGGTGATGGCGCGCGGGTTCATCCAGGAGCGGAAGACGGCGCCGATGGCGCCCCACAGCTGTTCGCGCGGGTCCTGCGGGAAGGGGCGCTCCAGTTCCTCGAAGACGCGGGCCTTGTAGAGCTCGACGATGCGCACCCAGTCGTCGGCGCCGATCTCGGTGTCGAGGTCGAGGCCGAGGCGGGCCTTCTGGTCCTCCAGGATCTCCTCGAAGACCTCGTGGTCGAGGCCGAGCACGACGTCGCAATACATCTGGATGAAGCGGCGGTAGCTGTCGTAGGCGAAGCGGCGGTCGCCGGATTCGGCCGCCAGCGACTCGACGGTCTCGTCGTTGAGGCCGAGGTTGAGCACGGTGTCCATCATGCCGGGCATCGACGCCCGCCCCCCCGAACGGACGGAAACAAGCAGCAGGCTAGCCGGGTCGCCGAATCGCTTGCCGGTCAGCTGGCCGATCTTTTCAAGCGCAGCGTCGACCTGCGCATCGAGATCGACGGGATAGACATGACCGTTGGCGTAGTACCAAGTGCAGAGCTCGGTGGTTATGGTGAAGCCCGGGGGAACCGGGAGGCCCAGACCGCTCATCTCGGCGAGATTGGCACCCTTCCCGCCGAGCAAGTTGCGATCGGTAGCGCGCCCTTCGGCCTTGCCACCACCGAAACCAAAGACCCACTTCGCCATAGTCGCCCCTCCGTTGCGGTGCACAAGACGCGTGTTAGAGCCTGCCCAACCGCATTTCCATCGCAAAAAGGAAGTTCGCAGCTGATAAGGGTGGCCAATCATGGTAACGTTTCGGCTGTTTGGGCCGCAGAGGTTTCAATCCGCAACAGGCATGTTGCGTCTCCAATGGCGTCCCCATATAAGGCGCGGCAGTGCTTCATGGCCTTGGGGCGTAGCCAAGCGGTAAGGCAGCGGTTTTTGGTACCGCCATTCCCTGGTTCGAATCCAGGCGCCCCAGCCAATCCTTGCTTGCTTCCTGCAAGCAACGATTTTATGCTTGGGAAGATATATTAACAGGAACGCTTCTCCTGCTAACAATTACCCTTGATCTATTGGCATTGCTTGAGGAGACGGTTCGCCCTGCTTCTTTGGTCGCCGGCGCGGTCGAAGAGAGGGGGCTCGGTTCTTTTTGAACAGTTTCAGGGCTGTCGGTAAGTGGATTCCTGCCTTGTTTGGGCCGCCATCGGGATTGATGACAGCGCATTGATGTAGGCCTCGTCCGGTGTCTGCCGGTAAAGGCTCATTGGGTCTTCGAGCGATGTAGAAGTGGTCGATGTATCCGCCCAACCAAGCTCTGGCTCCCGGCACGCCGCCGTAGGCCCGCAGGTAGACTTTCTCGTAGGACATGCGTGATGGCGGTCGCCCGGACCTGGTTCGGCCCGTGATCGGCAGCTTGCGCAGTAGACACAGGTAGACCTTTTGGCCCGGCGCCGGCTCCGAGGTGTTCGGGCGCCGATAGATCGCCGCGATCCTCATGCGTTTCATCAGCGTCGCGACGTGGAGCCGGCCGATCTAGATGCCCTCTCGGCAACGGCGAGAACCGGTCGCGGTATATGGCAGACGCTGCCACGGCTGCTGCCGAGGGCCGCCGCCTGCTTCCTGACGGGTAAAGAGTACTGTCGATCGATCATCGCCTTGCGTTCAGCAATCCCGCCTTGGTGAGCGCGCCGACGATCGAAGCAGAGACCCGTGGCTCTGCGAAGCATCGTTGGTGAGCATCAACTCGCCGATTTTGGCGTGCAGTTCCTTCACTTCGACCGGAGGTGGTGCTTCGGCCTTTCCGTCGCCGCCGAAGACTTCGGCTTTCCCTTCCAGAAAATGCGTGCACTAGGGGAAGCCTGATCCAACATTTCGGACATCCGCCCGATTTTCCCAAGGCTGGTAGACGAACAGTTCAAGACCGCAGGGAGAGAGAAAAACGGTAATCCCAAGGCCACGTCTTCTTGAGGTAGGGAGGCTCGCTATCTACCTTGATACAAGGATGCCTGCCGGGCGATCCAAAACTCCGTGCGCGCGAACATCAGCTTCGTCGCATCGGCGAGGCCATCAGGCGCATTGAAGCGCCCGTCCGCGCCAAGGTTGGTGTGAACGAAAGGAATGCTGACACCTTCTAGCACCGGTATCATCTGCAGCGCCGCCAAAACCGGTTTCAACGCCTGTACGGCGCGCGTTCCGGCCGCAACACCGCCATAGCTAACGAAGCCGACCGGCTTGTACAGCCACTCGTTGTGCAAGTAATCTATAGCATTTTTCAGCGAAGCTGGGAAGCTATGATTGTACTCCGGCGTGACGAAAATAAAGGCGTCTGCGCCAGCGACCTTGGCACTCCAGCGTTTTGTATGGTCATTCATGTACTGGCCGAGACGCGGATGATTTGGTTCATCGAACATCGGCAGCGCGACGTCCTTTAGATCGACGAGTTCAATTTCGGCGCCGCCGCGCTCGCGGCCGACCTCAAATACCCAGTCGGCGACGCTGCGGCCTATGCGACCTTCCCGTGTGCTTGCGACGACGATCTGGATGATCGGCATGATGCCTCCATTCTTGCGGTGTTGAGCGACTTGGATGACACCACGCCGCCATGTGGATGTTTATTCATCTGACCAAATTTTCTAGTTCGATTGAAGACCAGTTGGTTTCGTGAAGCAAGCGCTGACGCATGGCGTAAGCAGGCCGCCGATCCACCCGTTTCGCCCCGCGGCCGATCGGCCCCTCCTCCAACTCCGGTCCGACCGTGCTAGACCGAAGCCAGCATGAGCAACATAGCGGCAAGCTTTTGGTGTCCAGAACGCCACCCCGATGGATTGAAGGACGGAGACAACCGATGAGCGTCAGCGGTGACGTGAGACAGGAAAGGGCGGAATTGCTCGACAGGCTGGGCGTGGCGCGCGCGGCATGAACCGGCGGCGACATGGCCTCGTTCAGCCCGGTCAGCGACAAGGCGATCGCGCAGGTGACGACCGCCTCGGCGGCGGACGCCCATTCGATGATCGACGCCGCGCACGAAGCCTTCAAGGCCTGGCGGATGGTGCCGGCGCTGCGGCGCGGCGCGCTGGTGGGGCCGCTGATCGACAAACAGGCCTTCGAGGGGATGCAGAAGGCGCTGGCGGC
>NZ_RWKW01000033.1 GCF_003970795.1 Aquibium carbonis
GCACCACATCGACCCGCGCCATCCTTCTCGTGGATCACCTCGCCAAACGAGAAACAGAATGAGCCGGATTGGGCGCGACACGCTCTGGCCGGCGCCTGCGGGCCTCACGCCTTGTAGACCACCTGCCGCACGTCGATGTACTCGGCCCGGAAGCCGGCTTCGCAATAGTGCAGGTAGAACTCCCACAGCTTGCGGAAGCGGTCGTCGAAGCCGAGCGGCACGAGCTTTTCCCATGAGGCCCAGAAGCGCTCGCGCCAGTCTGCCAGCGTCCTTGCATAGTCCTGCGCGAAGACGCGTTCCTTGAGGAAGGACAGGCCCTGGTCGGAACCGAGCGTCTTCAGGAGGCTCGGCGTCGGCAGCATGCCGCCGGGAAACACGTAGCGCTGGATGAAGTCCGGCCTGCGGCGATAGGCGTCGAATGCGGCCTCGTTGATGGTGATGATCTGCATCGCCGCCGTACCGCCCGGCTTCAGGCTGTCCTTCACCTTGCGGAAGAACACCGGCCAGTATTTTTCGCCGACCGCCTCGAACATCTCGATCGAGGCGATGTTGTCGTAGCGGCCGGTCTCGTCGCGATAATCCTGCAGCTTGATTTCGACCTTGTCGGAGAGGCCGGCCTTGTGGATACGCTCGCGCGCGAAATCATGCTGCTCGCGGCTGATCGTCAGGCCGGTCACCTTGCAGCCGATCTCGCGCGCGGCGAACTCGGCGAACCCGCCCCAGCCGCAGCCGATCTCGAGCACGCTGCTCGACGGTCCGATGCCGCCGTCGCGCGCCAGCGCGCGATACTTCGCCGCTTGTGCCGATTCCAGGTCGTTGGCGCCGGTGTCGTAGAGCGCCGACGAATAGGTCATGCTCGGGTCGAGCCATTCGCGATAGAAGGCGTTGCCGAGGTCGTAATGCGCGGTGATGTTGCGCTTCGAGCCCGTCCGCGTGTTCTCGTTCAGCCAGTGGCGGATGCGCTGGATGGTGGTCAGCAGCCAGTTGGCGCCGCCGGCCACCTCCTCGCCCGTCTCCTGGTTGACCACGAAGAGCTCGAGGAAGGTCGTGACGTCGCGGCTGTCCCAGTCGCCGTCCATGTAGGATTCGGCCACCCCGATGGTTCCGCCGGCGAAGGCCCGGCCCGGCAGTCGCCAGTTGCGCAGTTCCACATGCGCGTCCGGTCCCGGGCCGTTGCCGCCGACGAAAATGGTCCGGCCATCGGGCAACTGGGCCGTCAGCGTGCCCTTCGGCAGGCGGATCGCCGCCGAGAGCACCAGCCGGACCTTCGCGGGAAGCCCCCTGGTGAACTCGCCGATGTTGGCGTCCGTGAGCCGGATCGGCCTCTGTTCCTGCGTGGTGATCGTCGTGTGTTCGTTCATCGGTGCCCGCCTCCTGTGCCCGCTTGGCGGCGACTGCGTCTCACTCCCCCGGCTCGATCGCCGGACCGTCACGATAGCTCGCCGTCCGGGGCGCGGGGGGACTCGTGTTGAACCGCGCGCCCTTCAGCCAGAGCTTCAAGGCCTCCCAGTGGATGCCGGCCACGATTTTCCATGTGAGGAGCGGAAACCGCAAGAGGCAGGCGCCAAGAGTCAATGAATCCAGTGGGCGCGAGGTTCCAGCAAACGTCGCCGCGAGCAGCGGCTCCCCGCCTTCGGTCTCGTGGATCCGGACCCGTACGGACCGGCCGGGCGGGAGAATGCGGAAATGATAGCGTGCGTCCATGCCGACGAAGGGCGAGACATGGAAGAGCTTGCGCCTTGTCTGCCGCACGCCGGCAGCGCTCACGTCGCCCGGCTCGATCAGCGCGACGTAGGAATGGCGCTGGCCGAACGTGTTGCGCACGCCGTAGATCAGCGCGACGAGTTCGCCCCCCGCGTCATAGGCGAAGTAGACCGATATCGGATTGAACACGTAGCCGAGAATGCGCGGGTAACACAAAAGCAGGATGCGGGCCGCCCGCTGCTCCAGCCCCGCCTCGGCCAGAAGCCGGTCGGCATAGGCCCGCGCCGTTTCGCCTGGCCTTTCGCCATGGTCCGAGTCGCGAAACGACACCACGTTCGGCCTGTTCACCGACAGCAGCGGGGTCATGCGCCCCACCTCGTCGAGGCGATCCAGGTCGACCAGCAGCGAGAACACCGAATAGGCGAAACGATGCCCGAACGGCTTCAGGCGCTGGTGCATCACCTCGCCACGGTAGAGCACGGCCGCGGCCTGCGGCGGCGCGCCGTTTCCAGCCATGGTCGTGGCTCGTTCTGTCCTTGGCATCTGCTTCAACTATTCAGCCGCCAGCGGCAGGTTCGCATCGGCTGCCTCCACTCGGCGCCACGGTATCACACCGCCGAGCGCTTCGGCGACCTTCAGGCCGGACCGCAGGCCGTCCTCGTGGAAGCCATGGCCGGTCCAGGCGCCGGCGAACCAGGTGTGCCGCACGCCCTGGATGTCGTCGAGACGCGCCTGCGCCGACAGCGCCCGCGAATCGAACTGCGGGTGCGAGAAGCTCCACTCGCCGAACACGGTTCCCTCGGCCGGCTCGACCACCGGGTTCAGCGACACGAACAGCGGCTTTGCGGGATCGATGCCCTGGAGCGCGTTCATCCAGTAGGTGACGCACACCTCCTTTTCCATGTCCATCCCGCTCGAGCGGATGTAGTTCCAGGCCGACCAGGCCGCGCGCCGCTTGGGCATCAGGCGCGCGTCCCTGTGCAGGATCACCCGGTTCGGTCGGTAGGCCACGGCGCCAAGGATTCTGTGCTCCATCGGCGAGGCGTCGCCGAGCATCGCGAGCGCCTGGTCCGAGTGGCTGGCGATGACGACGTCGTCGAAGCGCTCCGGCGCGGCGCCGCGGGCCGTCACCGTCACCCCGTGCTCGTCGCGGAGCACGCGCTCGACCGGCGCCCCGACCCGAAGCCGTTCGCCGAGGGGTGCCAGCAGCTTGTCCAGATAGGTTCGTGAACCGCCCGTCACGGTGCGCCACATCGGCCGCTCATTGTGGATGAGACGGTGGTTCTCGAAGAAGGAGACGAAGGTCGCGGCGGGAAAGTCCAGCATCTTGACGCGCGGCGTCGACCAGATCGCCGCCGCCATGGGAATCAGGTAGTCGTCGCGGAATTCGGCCGAGAAGCGGCGGGTCTCCAGGTATTGCCCGATGGAGACCCCGCCCAGAAGGCCGGCCTCGCGATCCTGGATGCATTGCCGGTTGAAGCGCAGGATCTCGCGCAGCATCCACAGGAACGAAGGCGAGAACATGTTGCGCCGCTGGGCGAAGATGGAGCGGTAGGTCTGGCCGCTCCATTCGCGCCGTCCGCCGTCGAGCGAGAGCGAGAAACCCATGTTGCTCTCGTGGGTGGCGACGCCGAGATGCGAAAACAGCGCCTTGAGCTCGGGATAGTTCAGCTCGTTGTAGACGATGAAGCCGGTGTCGACCGCAATCCTGGTTCCGTCATAGTCGACGTCGACCGTCGCGGTATGGCCGCCGGGTCGCGCCTCCGCCTCGAAGAGCGTCACGTCATGGCTTGCGTGCAGCGCCCAAGCCGCCGACGCGCCCGAAACGCCGGATCCGACCACGGCGATTCTCTTCCGGCCGCGGTCGTTCGTGCGGTCCAGTTTGACGATGCTCATGCGGATCCTTTCATCGCATTGTAGGCGCTCATGGCCCTGTCGCGGGCATGGGCATGCTCGATCACAGGTACGGGATATTCGCGGCCGAGTTTCACGCCGGCCTCCTCGAGCACCAGCGCGGGCGCTTCGTTCGGCTTGTGCAGGAAACGGTTCGGCAGGCGCGACAGCTCGGGCACGTATCGGCGGACATAGTCGCCATCGCCGTCGAACTTCTCGCCTTGCAGGATGGGGTTGAAGATGCGGAAATAGGGTGCGGCATCCGCGCCGGAACCCGCCACCCATTGCCAGCTGGCGGCATTGCTGGCCGGGTCGGCATCCACCAGCGTGTCCCAGAACCAGCGTTCGCCTTCGCGCCAGTCCTGCAGCAGATGCTTGATGAGGAAGGAGGCGCAGACCATCCGCACCCGGTTGTGCATCCACCCGGTCTGCCACAGCTCCCGCATGCCGGCATCGACGATCGGATACCCGGTGCGGCCCCGGCGCCAGGCCTCCAGCAGGTCCTCCGACCGGCGCCATGCAAAACCGTCGAAGTCGCTGTTGTAGTTCTTCTCCGCAAGGTCGGGATTGTGGAACAGCAGGTGGTAGGAAAACTCGCGCCAGACCACCTCCTTGAGGAACTTCTCCGCATCGTGCCCGGGAGCGCTGTCTGCGGCATCCTTCACCGCCTGCCAGATCTGGAACGGCGTGATTTCGCCATGGGCCAGGTGGGGCGAAAGCCGCGACGTCGATTCGAGCCCCGGGCGATCCCGGTTTTCGCCGTAGCCGTCGATCGCGTTCTCCAGAAACATCCGCAGCCGGGCGGTCGCCCCGGCCTCGCCGGGCGTCCATTCGTTGCGCAGTCCACCGGTCCAGTCCGGTTTCGTCGGCAAAAGCGCCCAGCTGGCGAGACTGTCGCTCGCCAGCGCGCCGTCATGGCCGCGGATCGATTTCGGTGCCTCGAGCGGCGGCCTCGGCGCCGGCTCGGCGACGAGCGCGCGCCAGAAGGGGGAATAGACCCGGTACGGCCCGCCGGAACCCGTCTTCAGCCGTGTCGGTTCATGCAGGAGCTGTCCCTCGAAGCTTTCGCAATCGATGCCGCGCCCGCGCAGATGGTCCTTCAGCGCTGCGTCTGTCGCGGCGCCCGCCGGATCGTAGCGCCGGTTCCAGAGCACGCGCCCGGCACCCGTTTCCGCGACCACCGAATCGACGATCGCGCGGGTCGGTCCGCGACGGAAGAGAAGGCTGGCCCCCCTGTCGGCCATGTCGCGGCTGAGCGCGGTCAGCGAATGGTGCAGCCACCAGCGGCGCGCGGCGCCGATGGGCCGCACGCCCTTGCTCTCCTCGTCGAGGATGAAGACCGGAATGACGGCCCGGCCCGATTGCACGGCGGCATCGAGCGCGCGATTGTCGGCCAGCCGCAGGTCATGCCTGAAGAGAACGAGGACGGGATCGTCGCCGTCCCCGGATCGCGAGGCTGTCATCTGGAATTCCGCAGGCTGGCACGAAGGATATCGATCATTGCTGGCGATACGCAGTATTGCCGCCACTGGATTAGGCAATCGGTCGTCTTCTCGGCGAATGTCCGTGAAAAAACGGCGGCGACAGGCCGTCGCCTCGCGTGTTGGACAAGCCGGCCGGGGATGATACCATTCAGGACGTGCAGCGAAACCGTGGAGGAACACATGAAACGCATTCTTTCCGCCTGCCTCGCATTTGCCCTTTCCCTGTCCGTCACCGCAGTTGCGGTCGTTCCGGCGACGTCGGCGCCGCTCCGGCTTTCGACCCCGGCGACGGCCGAGGTGCCGAACGATGTGGTCCAGGCTGGATATCGGCATCGCAGGTACCACCGGCACCATCATCACCGACCGCATGCCAGATATCATCACCGGCGCAACCATGCAGGTCCGATCGTCGGTGGTCTCGTCGCCGGCGCCGTCATCGGCGGCATCATCGCCACCCAGCCGGCCTATCGCTACCGCAGCGTGCCCAGCGCCCACATCGCCTGGTGCCATAGCCGCTACCGGTCCTACGATTCCCGTTCGAACACCTTCCAGCCCTACAACGGTCCGCGACGCATCTGCCGGTCGCCTTACGCCTACTGAAGCGCACCCGCTTCCCGTCGCCGGTCCCGCATCGAGGGCCGGCGTCGACGTGTGCGCCCGCGCATGTTGTGCGCAGGGCGTGCAAATCCGTCGCCTGTTGTCGCGTGCTTGCGCTATAAGCGGCCAGATGAGGGGTGACGGGACAATCGCAAGTGACGCATGAAGTGACGAACCAGGCCCCCCCGCTCGCAGGTTCGAATGCATGGCGGGGCGATCCTCTCCTCGTTCAGTTGTCGGAAGAGTTTTCGCCGGTCGTCCGCAAGGATCTGGATACGGCCGGCCGGTTCGCTTTTTCGGCGGAAGCCCAGGAACTGGCCCGGCTGGCGAACTCCGAAATGCCGAGACTGCGCACCCACGACCGTCATGGCCGGCGCATCGATCAGGTGGAGTTCCATCCCGCCTACCACGCCTTGCTGCGCCGGTCGGTGGCCACTGGCCTCCACTCCTCGGTGTGGGAGAACGACGAGGCCGAGACAGGCCGCCGTCACCAGATTCGCGCCACGCGATTCTACATGATGGCGCAACTCGAGAGCGCGCATCTCTCTGCCCTGTCGACGACCAGTGGGGCGCTGGCCGCGCTCATGGCCTCGCCCAAGCTCTTTCGGGAATGGGCGCCGCGAGTCACCACCCGGAAGTATGATCCCGCCCAGAAGCCGCCGGTGGAAAAGACCGGCCTGCTGATCGGCATGGGCCTGACCGAGAAGCAGGGCGGGAGCGACGTCGAAAGCATTTCCAGCCGCGCCGAGCCCGCCGAGAACGGCTTCTTTCGCCTGACCGGACACAAGTGGTTCCTGTCGGCCCCGATGTGCGACGCCTTCCTGATGCTTGCCCAGGCGCCGGAGGGCCTGTCCTGTTTCCTCGTGCCGCGAATCCTCAGTTCGGCACAGGCCAACGGCCTGCGCATTCAGAGGTTGAAGGACAAGCTCGGCAACCGGTCGACCGCGACCGCCGAGGTCGAGTTCAGCGGCGCGATCGCCGAGCGGGTTGGCGCGCCGGGCGCCGGACAGAAGACGATCATGGACATGGTGACGCTGTCGAGGCTCGACGGCGCGCTGTCGTCGGCCGGCATCATGCGCGCCGCACTCGCCGAGGCGATCCACCATGCCCGCCATCGGCGGTCCCAGGGGCACAAGCTCATCGACAAGCCGATCATGCAGCGCGTGCTCGCCGATCTGGCGCTCGACGTGGCGGCGGCAACCGCGCTTTCCTTGCGCCTCGCGCGGTCGTTCGACCGCGCGGCCGGCGATCGGAGCGAGGCCGCCTTCGCCAGGGCGATGACACCCGTCGTCAAGTACTGGGTCTGCAAGCTCGCCCCGAGCGTCGTCGCCGAAGCGATGGAATGCTATGGCGGCAACGGTTACGTGGACGAAAGCCCGATGGCGCGCCTGTTTCGCGACTCCCCGGCCAGCGCCAACTGGGAAGGGCCGGGCAACACGCTGGCGCTCGACATGCTGCGGGTCTTTAGGCAAGCGCCCTCGCTGTTTGCCGACGTCATGGGAATCGTCGAGCGCGACCTCGGGCCGGGAGGCAAGGGAACCGTCGGGGTGCTGCGCGCCGCACTGGAGGTGGCGCTGTCGGACGAGGGGTCGGCCCGCATCCTTGCCGAGCAGCTGGCCTTGTCGACGGCGGCCGCGGAGCTGAAGCGGCTGGGGGCAGGGCGGATCGCCGACGCCTTCATCGAGACACGGCTGGCGGGGCAGTGGCGCAGCACCTACGGGATGCTGGACACGCGCCACGATTCCAGGCTGATCCTCGATACGCTCTACCCGGAAACGACGTAGCCGGTGATCGCCAGAACGGCCGGGATCGTGAAGAACGCTGCGGCGGTCTGGACCGTCGTGACGGCGGCATAGAGTTCGGCGTCGCCGCCGAGCTGGCGCGCCAGAAGATATCCGTTCATGGCCGTCGGCACGGCGGCGCAAAGGGCGAGATACTCGAGCTGGGGACCGGTGACGCCGAGGCTCCAGGCCAGGCTGATCAGCAGCGCCGGAAAGGCGACCAGCTTGATCGCGACCGGCAGGAGGACGGGCAGGCGCGGCCGCAGCGTATCCGACAGCCGCAGCCCCGCGCCGATGGTGAGCAATCCCATTCCCAGGGCCGCGCGGCCGATGAGGCCGAGAGTCTCGTTGAGCGGTTCGTAGAGGCCTAGGGGGAAAAAGCGCAAGATCACGCCAGCCAGCGATGCGATGATGAGGGGATTGAGCGCAATCGTTCGAAGAATGCGGCCCCAGTTGGCGTCGCGATTGGCGAACCGGCTGACGACGATCACCGATTCGATGTTGATCGGCACGATGATGAACGCCATGACCAGGGCCACCACCGCCGCGCCTTCCTGCGGGAAGATCTTGTCGGCGATCGCCAGCGCCATGAAGCCGTTCCAGCGCACGCTGGTCTGGAAGATCGACGAGAACTCACCCGCCGTCGCCAGGCCGTATCGACGCAATGGCAGCCAGAGGAGGGCGGTCAGGACCCCCGTCACCGCGACCGCGATGGCCAGCGCGGCGAGCATCCCGTTCCATTCCAGCCCCGAGAAGTCCGCGTTGTAGATCGTGACGAAGAGCAGCGCGGGGTAGAGAAACCAGTAGCCGAGCTGCTCGAGGCCGGGCCAGGCGGCGTCGTCGACCAGCCGGATACGGCGCAGCAGATGGCCGGCCGCGATGAGCAGGAAGATCGGCAGGATGCTTTCGAACGTCGCGATCATGGGCTGGCAAGGGTCCGGCGGGAATGAGGCCGGCTTAGTGCCTTTGTCGTCCGGATGGAAGCCGTGGCCTGTCGATCGCGATGGCCGGACGGCTGCATCCCCGTGACGCCTGCGGCTCAGGGTTCGTTAACCTTAACGAATGGTTTCCGTTGATCGGGGGCAGCCATGCCCCCATCGTTGGGGTTGAGGTGGGACAGTGGTTCCGGCCCCCCGAGATTCGTGCCTGGAATAGAGGTTCCGATGCGTTACATCATCCTGTTCTGGGCGTTGCCGATGGGACTGTTCTGGTCCTGGTTCGGATTGTCGTACCACGACATCCATTTCGGCCAGCTGTTCTTCAGCCGCGTGCTGCACGACGAGGTGTTCCGGCTTTACGGCGACATCCTGGGGCTCGATCCGTCGATTCTGCCGGGGATGGTGGCGCGGGCCTGCATCGTGGACACCGTGCTCATCTTCGGCATCCTGGCCTTCCGCCGCCGCAAGTCGATCGGCGCCTGGATGCGCGAAAGACGGCGCGGCCCGGCCGTTCAGGACGTCGCGTCGCCGAGCGCCTGAAGCCGGTCGAGCGCGCCCTGGAGGATGAAGGCGGCCGCCGCCGAATCGATCCGCCCGCTGCGCTTCTTGCGCGACACGTCCATCTCGATCAGCGCCCGCTCGGCCGCCACCGTCGACAGCCGTTCGTCCCAGAAGGCGAAGGGCAGGGCGGTGAGCCGCTGCATGTTGCGCACGAAGGCGCGGCTGGCCTGCGCGCGCGGCCCCTCGGATCCGTCCATGTTGATCGGCAGGCCCATCACGAAGGCGCCGACGCCGTCCCTGGCCGCCTGAGCCAGGAGCGCCTCGGCGTCGAGGGTGAATTTCCGCCGCATGATCACCGGACGGGGAT
Organism: Aquibium carbonis; assembly: GCF_003970795.1. GTDB lineage: Bacteria > Pseudomonadota > Alphaproteobacteria > Rhizobiales > Rhizobiaceae > Aquibium > Aquibium carbonis. Next base: position 9,266 of record NZ_RWKW01000033.1, read on the forward strand.
TGGCGAAGCTCAGACCCTTGTCGGACACGGCCAGGCCGATCGTCTTGTCGCCGAGGTCGAGCCCCGCCAGCGTATGGCCGCCGGCAAGCACGGCCGGCAGGTCTTCCATCGAAATTACGGGCATGGCCAGACGGGGCCTTTCTTCCAGGTCAGGCCGCGTTCTATCTTCCCGCCGACCAATAGCAAGGAGAACCATCCATGAAGATCACCTGGCTCGGCCATTCGGCCTTCCGCATCGAGGTCGGCGACGCCCGGATCCTGATCGACCCGTTCCTGACCGGCAATCCGTCCTGGGGCCAGGGCTGGGAGGAGATCGCGGAGGGGGTGACCCACGTGCTGCTGACCCATGGCCACAACGACCATGTCGGCGACACGGTGGCGATCCACAAGGCGACCGGCGCCATGGTGGTCGGCAATTACGAGCTCTGCATGTTCCTGGTCGGCCAGGGCGTCGACCCGAACCGCATCAACCCCGGCAATGCCGGCGGAACGGTCGATTGCGGCGGCTTCACCACCACCTTCGTGCAGGCCCTGCATTCCTCGTCCTTCGGCGGCGAGGGCGGCCAGAACACCTATCTGGGCAATCCGCTCGGCCTCGTCCTGCATTTCCCCGGCGACAGGACGCTCTACCACATGGGCGACACCGACATCTTCTCCGACATGGCGCTGATCGACGAGTTGCACGAGCCGAAGATCGGCCTGGTGCCGGTCGGCGACCGCTTCACCATGGGCGGCGCGGTGGCCGCGCTCGCCTGCCGCCGCTTCTTCAAGTTCGAGACCGTGATCCCCTGCCATTTCGGCACCTTCCCGATGCTCGATCAGAACGCGGAGAAATTCGTCGCCGGGATGGATGGCTCGGGCGTCGCCGTGAAGACGCCGACGGTCGGCGAGGCGATCGCCCTCTGACGGCGCTCGTATGGAGGCGCGGCGGGCGGGCGGCAGCGGACCGCGCCCGTTGCGCCTTCGGCATCCGACCGCTATAGCCGCAAACGGCCCCGGGCGAGCCGCGGGGCCGGTCCAATCCCGGAGAAGTGAATGTCCGTCGATCTCGCCACCGTCAAGCGCGTCGCGCATCTCGCCCGCATCGCCGTCACCGAGGACGACGCCGAGCGGATGACCGGCGAACTCAACGCCATCCTCGGCTTCGTCGAGCAACTGGACGAGGTGGACGTGGCCGGCGTCGAGCCGATGACCTCGGTGATCCCGATGGCGATGCGCAAGCGCGACGATGTGGTGACCGACGGCGGCAAGGCCGCCGACGTGGTCGCCAACGCGCCGGCTTCGGCGGAAAACTTCTTCCTGGTCCCGAAGGTGGTGGAGTAGGCCGTGGCCGTGACCATCGCCGCCGAGACGCCGTTGCAGGACGAGGTGCGCCGGCTGGTCGCCGAGCTCAACGCCTACATGATGCCGCTGACCCCGCGCGAATTCCAGTTCCAGCTCACCGTCGAGCAGATGGCCGAGCCCTCGGTGACGTGCTTCGTCGCCCGCGACGAGGCGGGCAGGGCCGTCGGCATGGGCTCGCTCAAGGACCATGGCGACGGGCTGGGCGAGGTGAAACGCATGTACACGCTGGCGGAGGTGCGCGGCCAGCGGGTCGGCTCCCGGCTGTTGCAGCGGATCGAACGGCTCGCGCGCGAAAAAGGCCTGACGCGGCTGGTGCTCGAAACCGGCGAGGCGCCAGGCTTCGAGGAGGCCTGGCGCGTCTACGAGCGCGGCGGCTTCACCGTCTGCGGCGCCGTGCTCGACTATCCCGATTCAGGCTATTCGCGCTTTTACGAAAAGAAGATGCTTCCATGACCGACCTGACGAAACTCACGATCTCGCAGGCCCGCGACCAGCTCGCCGGCAAGGAGATCACGGCAACAGAACTGACGGACGCCTATCTGTCGGCGATCGATGCGGCCAACGGCGCCTTGAACGCCTATGTGAAAGTCACCCATGACAAGGCGCGCGCCATGGCGGCGGCATCCGACGCGAAGCTGTCGAAGGGCGAGGGCGGCGCGCTGGAGGGCATTCCGCTCGGCATCAAGGACCTGTTCGGCACCGAAGGTGTCCACACCCAGGCCTGCAGCCACGTGCTGGACGGCTTCGAGCCGCGCTACGAATCCACCGTCACGGCCAATCTCTGGGCAGACGGCGCCGTGATGCTGGGCAAGCTCAACATGGACGAGTTCGCCATGGGCTCGTCCAACGAGACGTCCTACTACGGCCCGGTCAGGAATCCCTGGCGCAGTTCGCGCGAGATGATCATGACCGGCAAGCCGGTGACGCATGCCGGCGAGGGCGGTTTTGCCGGCGAGGGCAGCAGCGTGCGCCGCGAGCGCGTGCTCGACAATGTCGACCTGGTGCCGGGCGGGTCGTCCGGCGGTTCGGCGGCGGCCGTTTCCGCCTGGCTGTGCGCCGGCGCGACCGCCACCGACACCGGCGGCTCGATCCGCCAGCCGGCCGCCTTCACCGGCACCGTCGGCATCAAGCCGACCTATGGCCGCTGCTCGCGCTGGGGCATCGTGGCCTTCGCCTCCTCGCTCGACCAGGCCGGCCCGATCGCCCGCGACGTGCGCGACGCGGCGATCCTGCTCAGGTCGATGGCCTCCGTCGACCGCAAGGACACGACCTCCGTCGATCTGCCGGTGCCGGACTACGAAGCTGCGCTCGGCCGATCCGTCCGCGGCATGAAGATCGGCATTCCGAAGGAGTATCGGGTCGACGGCATGCCGGCCGAGATCGAGGCGTTGTGGCAGCAGGGCATCGACTGGATGCGCGACGCCGGGGCCGAGATCGTCGACATATCGCTGCCGCACACCAAATACGCGCAGCCCGCCTATTACATCGTCGCGCCGGCCGAGGCCTCGTCCAATCTCGCGCGCTATGACGGGGTTCGCTACGGCCTGCGGGTGCCCGGCAAGGACATTGCCGAGATGTACGAGAAGACCCGTGCCGCCGGCTTCGGCCGCGAGGTCAAGCGCCGCATCATGATCGGCACCTACGTCCTGTCCGCCGGCTATTACGACGCCTACTACCTGAAGGCGCAGAAGGTGCGCACGCTGATCAAGAAGGACTTCGAGGACGTCTTCGCAGCCGGCGTCGACGCCATCCTGACCCCGGCCACGCCATCGGCCGCCTTCGGCATCGCCGACCAGGACATGGCCAGCGATCCGGTGAAGATGTACCTGAACGATATCTTCACGGTGACGGTGAACATGGCCGGCCTGCCCGGCATCGCCGTTCCGGCCGGTCTCGACGGCCGCGGCCTGCCGCTCGGCCTGCAACTGATCGGCAAGCCCTTCGAGGAAGAGACGCTGTTCCGCACCGCCCATGTCATCGAGCAGGCGGCGGGACGGTTCGAGCCGACGAAATGGTGGTAGCGGTGCCGGTGCGTAACAGGGGCCGATGAAAGGCATCCACTCCGATATCGTGCGCGACCGGCGCGATGGGGCGCCGTGGCGCGTCACCTTCCGCAAGACGCAGGACGGGATCGGCGTCTACAATCCGACACGTCGCAACATCGGCCTGGTGATCTTCATGCTGGTCTGGCTCTGCGGCTGGGCCATGGGCGAGTGGTTCGCGCTGGCGCAGCTTTTCGGCTCCGGCGGCCCGTTCGCCGTCGACCTGTTCCTGCTGGTCTGGGTCTCGTTCTGGACGCTCGGTGGTCTCGCCGCGCTTGCGGTCCTCGCCTGGAACCTCGTCGGCGTGGAGAAGCTGTTCCTGATCGAGGGGGGCGGCATCGTCACCGAGCGTGGCTTCGGGGCGATCACCCGGCGCAAGGTCTTCCGCGTGGACCAGTTGTCGGGCGTGGAACTTGCGGAACAGCAGGGCAGGCATGCCGCGAACGGCGCCTTTAGCGGCGGTGCGGTCCGTTTCGTCGCCGATGGCAAGCCGCAGTCCTTCGGCATTGGTCTGGACGACGAAGAGGCTGACCGGGTCGTGACGCTGATGCAGGCGTTCCTCGAGCGGCACCAGCCCGAGCGGGACCGCGCGACGTCAGGAGCCCGCATCGATCGGCCGGGAGACGCTGCCCCGGATGCCGCGCCCGTCTGACCGGCCCGCGCAGGCGCCGGCCATGGCCTGAAACAGGGGAACGACCACGCCTTGTTCTTCATTGCTTCCAAAATCTTCTGGATGTTCGCCAACCCGCTGACCCTGGCGGCGATCCTGGCTCTTGCCTCGTTCCTGCTGATCCTCGCCGGCTGGCGGCGGCTGGCCGCATCGGCGGCAGGGCTCGGCTTTCTGGTGCTGGCCGTCTCCGGCTGGACCACGGCGGGCGCGCTTCTGCTGCATCCGTTGGAGGACCGCTTCCAGCGGCCGTCGGACATGCCGGCGCGCGTCGACGGCATCGTCGTGCTCGGCGGCGGCTTCGAGGGCGGGGTCAACCGCGTGCGCGGCGGCTACGAACTCAATTCGTCCGGCGACCGGTTCGTGGAAACGGCCGCGCTGGCCTTGCGCTATCCCGAGGCGCGGGTTCTTGTTTCGGGAGGGGCCGGCGCGCTGCTCCTCGAAGGCGAGGGAGACGGGGAAACCGCGCCGCGGCTGCTCGAGGCGCTGGGCGTCGATCGCAGCCGCCTGCTGCTCGACAACGAGGCCCGCAACACGCAGGAAAATGCGCTCTTCTCGAAACGGCTGGCGGATCCCCAGGAAGGCGAAACCTGGCTGCTGGTGACGTCGGCCTTTCACATGCCGCGCTCGGTCGGCCTGTTCCGCAAGGCCGATTTCGCCGTCGTGCCCTGGCCGTCCGACTACCGGACGTCGGGGGTTGAACGGATAGGTCCGGCCGAAGACAACGTCTTCGATTCGACGCAGAACACGGCGCTCGCGATCCGCGAGTGGATCGGGCTCCTGGTCTACTGGCTGACGGGCCGGATCGACACGCTGCTGCCCGGCCCGGACGGGCAGGGCACACCCGTCATCCGTTGAGCAGGGCTGCCCGCGCGGTCGAGAAGAACTGCCGGCGCACCAGCACGATCAGCACGAGCAGCGTCGTCATCACCAGGACCGCCGGACCGACGAACCAGCCGAGATAGCCGATGGAGAAGAACAGTCCGCGCAGGCCGGAATTGAAATGGCCGCCCGCGATCACGTTCATGTTGGCCGCGCGCAGGACGGCCGTCTCGATCGTCGCCTCGTCGCCGTCCTTGGCCATCGGCACCGCGCCGACCAGGATCGAGCAGTAGTTGAACAGGCGATAGGCCCAGCCGAACTTGAAGAAGGCGTAGGCGAGCACGGTCATCAGGCCGAGCACCTTGACCTCGTAGACCGCGCGGTCGGGCGTGCCGGCCAGCGGCAGGTCCGCCAGCAGCATCAGCACCTTGTCCGACGACTGGAGCAGCGCGAAGCAGCCGCCGAGCGCCAGGAGCGCGCTGGAGGCGAAGAAGGCCGTGCCCTGCTGCAGGCCGAGCATGATGCCGGTGTCGATCATGCGCAGTTCGCGCCGCGCCATGGTGCGCATCCACGCCTCGCGGTGCGCATTCATCAGCTGCGTCAGCGACTTGCGGCGGACGAAACGGCCAGACGTCGCCTGCGAGAACAGCACCCAGAACAGGATGAAGGCCGCCAGCGCCGAAGCGTCCGTCCAGTGGAAGGAATCGATGTCCATCGCGCCAGCATAGCCTCGTCCGCGCCGGGAAGGCAGGGTGTGCCATTGGTGGCCATGATTTGGACAAAACGATTTAAATTGCGTTGAGAAAGGCGTCGATCTAACCCGTTGAAAACATTGTACCGGCTCGAACAAAGTGCGTTTCGTCCCGGGGAAGTGCCGCTGGAAAGCCTTTTTTGCGGTTGCGAAGGGGCGCCCGAAGCCTTACAGGGAAGCCGTGAATTGGAGCGTCCTGGCCTTGCGCCGCGCGCTCCGGGGCAACCAAAACACGGAAGATCATGGACAATACGGTACCGAAATCGTGCTGGGGCGTCACCGCCAAGGCGATCGTGGGTTTTGCAGGTCTCATTCTTCTGGCGTGGCTGGTCGGCGGCGCCGAACACGCAACGGTCCTCGCCTCGAGCTGAGGGCAACGGCCAGTCGGACAATGACAAGGGCGCGGCGCGATTGCCGCGCCCTTCGTGTTTTGCAGGGGCCGTCTTCGCGCCGGGGTCGGTGCGTCGATCATGTCGCGGCAGGATCAGCCGACGTCGGCCCGCGCGCAGCGAAACGCCGACGAACGGCGGAAACTCCAGCAGCATTCCGGAGACCGTCCCGTGTTCCTTTCCGTGTTCGACCTCTTCAAGATCGGCATCGGGCCGTCGAGTTCCCACACGATGGGGCCGATGACCGCCGCCGCGCGCTTCCTCGACGAGATCGCCTCGGGCGACTGGCCCCGACCGGCGGGCGCCAGGGTGGCGCGCATCGCCGTCAGCCTGCACGGGTCGCTGGCCTATACCGGCATCGGCCACGGCACCGACCGGGCCGTCGTCCTGGGCCTTGCCGGGAACACGCCGACGACGGTCGATCCGGACACGGTCGACGCCATCCTCGCCGACATCGCCGCCGAAAAGCGGGTGCGGCCCGACGGGCATGGTCCCTATCGCTTCGATCCGGCGGTCGATCTGGTCATGGACCGCAAGACGCCGCTCGCGGGCCACGCCAACGGCATGGCTTTCAACGCGCTCGACGCCGACGACCGGGTGCTCCTGCGCCGCATCTACTATTCGATCGGCGGCGGCTTCGTCGTGTCGGACGAGGAGTTGCAGCGGATGCAGTCGCGCAGCGAGCCGGAGGCTGGCCCGGCCGTGCCCTACCCGTTCCGAAACGCCGCCGAGATGCTGGCGATGGCGGCAACGAGCGGCCTGTCGATCGCCGAGATGAAGCGCGCCAACGAGGAGACGCAGTCGAGCCCGGCCGAACTGGACGAGCGGCTGGACGCGATCTGGGACGCGATGCGTTCCTGCATCGACCGGGGCCTGTCGCAGGACGGCGTCATGCCGGGCGGGCTGAAGGTGCGCCGGCGCGCGAAGATGCTCAACGAGCGCATGCAGAACGACTGGAAGGAGAACCGCCCGAACCCGCTTCTCGCCAACGACTGGCTGTCGGTCTATGCGATGGCGGTCAACGAGGAGAACGCGGCCGGCGGGCGCGTGGTCACGGCGCCGACCAACGGCGCGGCCGGCGTCGTGCCGGCGGTGATCCGCTACTGGACGCACTTCTTCCCGGAGGCGGGGCGGGAGGACATCCGCACCTTCCTTCTGACGGCCGCGGCCGTCGGCGGCATCATCAAGCACAACGCCTCGATCTCGGGCGCCGAGGTCGGCTGCCAGGGCGAGGTCGGCTCGGCCTCGGCGATGGCGGCGGCCGGTCTCGCCGCCGTCATGGGCGGCACGCCCGAGCAGATCGAGAACGCGGCCGAGATCGCGCTCGAGCATCATCTCGGCATGACCTGCGACCCCGTCGGCGGACTGGTCCAGGTGCCCTGCATCGAGCGCAACGCGCTCGGCGCGGTCAAGGCGGTGACGGCGGCCTCGCTCGCCATCAAGGGCGACGGCCAGCATTTCGTGCCGCTCGACGCCGCCATCGAGACCATGCGCCAGACCGGGCTCGACATGAACGAGAAGTACAAGGAGACCAGCCTCGGCGGGCTGGCGGTCAACGTGGTGGAATGCTGAGGCCGCGACACCGCGCCCTGTGGAGAACCGCCGGGATCGATTGACCGCCGGTCTCCCGGCGCTACACCTGCCGGCATGTCGCTCAACCTGATCAAGCTCTGCGTCGGCGCCGAGAGCATCGAGGACCTCGAGACCTGGATCGCGTTCCGGCTGGGCGAGATGCGCCGGGCGGGCGAGCCGGCGGAGCAGTTCCACACCACGCGCATGGTGCCCAAGCGCGCCGAGGCGCTTCTCGACGGCGGCTCGCTCTATTGGGTCATCAAGGGCAACGTCCAGTGCCGGCAGCGGCTGGTCGACATCCGCCCGTTCACCGACGCCGACGGCATCGGCCGCTGCCACCTCGTGCTCGATCCCAGGGTGGTGCCGACCGACTGGCAGCCGCGCCGCGCCTTCCAGGGCTGGCGCTACCTCGAGCCGAAGGACGCCCCCCGCGACCTCGGCGAAGGGCGCGCCGGATGGACGGCCCTGCCGACCGAACTGCGCCGCGAGCTCGCCGACCTCGGCCTCATCTGAGCGCCGCCTCGTCCGACCCCCGACGCGCGCGGCGCGCCGTTCCATAAACATTTGATCGGCTTGTACAAAGGCCCGAAAGGGAGCATTCTTCGCGCAGGGCGCGGATGGTGGAACAATGCTTGTAACGGGATTGGCCGGTCCCCCGGAAAGCCGCACGCGCGAGAGCGCGCACGTGATCGTCTGCGGGAACGAGAAGGGCGGGTCGGGCAAGTCGACGACCGCGGCCCACATCGCCGTCGCCCTGCTGCGCGCCGGCCATTCGGTTGCGACGATCGATCTCGACGGGCGCCAGCTCACCCTGACGCGCTATTTCGAGAACCGTCGCCGCTGGTCGGCCAAGGCGCGACTGTCGCTGCCGATCCCGCACCACTTCCATGTCCCCCCGGCCTACAAGGAAACGGTCTCCGCCGCCGAAAGCGAGGAGTTCCGCCGGCTGACCGACGGCCTGGCCGACATCGAGAACAGCCACGACTTCGTCGTCATCGACACGCCGGGATCCGACACGTTCCTCAACCGGCTCGCCCATCGCATCGCCGACACGCTGGTCACCCCGATGAACGACAGCTTCATCGACTTCGACGTGCTGGCGCGCATCGATCCGATCAGCAACGAGATCCTCGAGACGTCGCAATATGCCAATGCCGTGCGAGAGGCGCGGCGCGAGCGGCGCAGCGCCGACAATTCCATCCTCGACTGGGTGGTGGTGCGCAATCGCCTCTCCAGCATCGCCTCGCGAAACGCGCACAGGATGGATGCCTGCCTCAGGAACCTGTCGGCCAGGATCGGCTTCCGAATCGCCGAGGGAATCTCGGAGCGCGTGATCTTCCGCGAGTTCTTCCCGATCGGACTGACCGCCCTCGACGATTTCGAGGCGCATGTCCTGGGCACCCGGCCGACGCTTTCGCACCTGGCGGCCCGCCAGGAAATCCGGCAACTGATCACGGCGCTGCGGCTGCCCACCGACGCCGTGGGCCGCCGCCGCGCCGACATCCGGCGCCAGTTCCTGGAAACGTCCGGCCGGCCGCTGCTGCTGCCCGACATCTTCGCCAAGTGATCGCTGCGCGGGCGCGACGTCATGGGGCTTGCATACCGGCCCTGACCGCCACATCTTCATCGCCATGAGCGACAAACGGCTACAGAAGACCGACGATCCGCTCGCGCCCAGGGAGGGCACGAACGCGAAGGGCAACGACGTGGAAGCGTTCGTGCGGCAGGTGCGCGCGCTCGGCGCCATGAAGGGCGCCACCGCGAAGGGCCGCCTCGTGCTGGCGCTCGACGCCACGATGAGCCGCCAGCCGAGCTGGGATCTTGCCTGCCGCCTCCAGGCCGAGATGTTCGACGCAGTCGGCCGCACCGCGCTCAACGTCCAGCTCGTCTATTTCCGCGGCTTCGGCGAATGCCGCGCGTCGAAGTTCGTGAACGACACGGGCGAACTGACGCGGCTGATGACCGGGATCCACTGCCAGGGCGGTCACACCCAGATCGGGAAGGTGCTCTCGCACGCCTTGAAGGAGAATGCGCGCGAGAAGGTCGATGCGCTGGTCTATATCGGCGATGCCATGGAGGAGGACGTCGACGACCTCGCGGACAAGGCAGGCCAGCTCGGCCTTCGTGGCGTGCCGGTCTTCGTCTTCCAGGAAGGGCGGAACGCGGCCGTGGAAACCGCCTTCCGCGAGATTGCGCGGCTGTCCAGGGGAGCCTGGTTCCGCTTCGACCACCAGTCGGCCGCGACGCTCGCGCGCCTCCTGTCGTCCATTGCGGTCTTCGCGACGGGCGGGCTGCGCGCGCTCGAAGCCCGAGGCAGCGCCAGCGACCGGCTTCTTCTGGAAAATCTCGGCGGGACGGGGCAGGGCGGGTCCGCGCGATGACGGTTCTGTTCTACGCGACCGGCATTCTCCTGGTCGCGCTCTTGCTGGCCTTCGCCTTCGTTCGCGCCGATGCGGCCACCGTGGCCCGAACCATCGGCTTGCTCGGTCCGGCGCTGCTCGCCCTAGCCAGTCTCGGCCTGTTGGCGGTCGGCCGGGTCGGCCTTGCGGGCGCGGCTTTCTCCGGCGCCGCCGCCTGGTATCTGTCCGGACGGCAGCGGCGGGCGGCGCAGCCGAGCCCGGGCAAGCGTTCGACCGTGCGCACGGCGGCCCTGGAAATGGAACTCGACCACGACAGCGGCGTGCTTGCCGGCCTGGTGCTGGCCGGCCATTTCGAAGGTCGCGAACTTGCCGGCCTGTCGCGCGAGGATCTGCTTTCCCTGCATGCCGAGCTGTCGAGCGACGCCGACAGCCTACAGCTTCTGGAAGCTTATCTTGACGGCCGTTTCCCCGGTTGGCGTGACGGCATGGACGCGCACGTTGGCGGGGGGGAGAGACGCGCGCCAGGCTCTGGCGCCATGACTGAGCAGGAGGCCTACCAGATCCTTGGTCTTGAAGCGGGCGCCAGTACGGCGGACATCCGCAAGGCGCATCGCCGCCTGATGCAGCGCGTGCACCCCGACCTCGGCGGCTCGTCCTTTCTTGCGGCGCGTATCAACGAGGCCAAGGACGTTCTGCTGAATGGTCATGACTAACTCTCCGTCGACTCACTGACATACCCGGGAGGCCGGGGCCGACATGGCCCCGCGTTAAGACTGGCTGCAGCTCACTGCTGCACGGCGTAGCAATCGATCTTCTTTCGCTTGAGGGCCGAACAGGCATCGAAGGCGGCCGTCTTGGTGGTGAAACCGCCATAGCGCGCGCGGTGGAACACCGTGCCCTTCAGTTCGAAGAGCTCGGTGAACGGCAACGCGTTGGACAGGATGTTGCCGGCGCGCGACGAGGTCGATTCCAGCACGGCGAGCGCCTGTTCCTTCGACGGCGTCGAGGCAACCTGCACGACCCAGCCGCCGGTGGCGATGATGGACGCGGTCCGCACCGGATCGACGCCGACACCGGGCGACACCGTTTCGATTGCGGCTCCGGCGACTGCCGCGGTGGCCATGGCCGCCGGCTCCGGCGCGTAGGCTGCGACGGCTTCGCCGTCGGGCCGGAAATCCGGGGTCGGAATGGCGACCTTCGGCAGGGAGATGGCGGCGGTAGCCACCGGCGCGCCACGGTTGATCACCCGGCTGGCGATCAGCGGGCCGCTGCTGCGGGTCGAGGCCTTGGGGAGATATTCGCGGATCAGCTTGGTCATCTGTTCGTCGCGGCTGGCGCCCGTGCGGCCGCCGATCACCACCGCGACGATGCTGCGGCCATCCGTCTTGACGGAAGACACGAGGTTGAAGCCCGACGCGCGGATGTAGCCGGTCTTGATGCCGTCGACGCCCTTCACCCGGCCAAGCAGCTTGTTGTGGTTGCCCATGCGCGTGGTTCCGAGCGTATAGGACCGGGTGGAAAAATAGTCGTAGTGGTGCGGGAAATGCTCGCGCAGCGCGATGCCGAGGATGGCCATGTCGCGGGCCGTCGTGCGCTGGTTCGGATCGGGCAGGCCCGAGGCGTTCTGGAAGGTCGTGTTGGCCATGCCGAGCTGGCGCGCCTTGGCAGTCATCTGCCTGGCGAAGCCGGCCTCGGTGCCGCCGAGGAGTTCGGCGACGGCGGAGGCGGCGTCGTTGGCCGATTTGGTGACCAGCGAGTAGATCACGGTCTCGACGGTGACGGAATTGCCGGCGCGCACGCCGATCTTGGTGGGCGGGCGGGCCGCCGCGTGCGCGGAGAAGGGAACGCGCGTGTCCTTGCGGATCCGGCCGCCGTCGAGCGCTTCGAAGATCATGTAGAGGGTCATCATCTTGGTCAGCGAGGCCGGATAGCGCGCGGCGTCGGCCGATGCCGCGTAGAGGGTCTTGCCGGTATGCGCGTCGATGACGATGCCGGCATATTCGACCGCGCGTGCTGGAACGGTCGACAGGGCGGTGATGGCTGCCAGAGCTGCAACCAGGATAAATTTCGGGACAAGGGAAAGGGATCTGGGGAGACCGTTCGACTGACGCATGCTGCACCTTCGAATTCTTGTTGTTCGATTTCAGCGACACGCGTGCCGCCACGACATGGGGTCAGACGGTAGGTCAGCGTCGTTACCAATCCGTTTAAGGTAACCGGAATATTGCCCGATCCATGACCATTCGGTTCGAGTTTTAGGAAATGCGCGGTCACGCAACGTCAGGATCGAGGCGCCGGTTGAGATTGCGTTCGAGCCGCGAGCGCACTAGAAGCCGGGGATGACAAAACGCGTCGCCATCTATGCCGGTTCGTTCGATCCCCTGACAAACGGGCATCTGGACGTGCTGAAAGGCGCGCTGGCGGTTGCCGACGAGATCATCGTCGCGATCGGGGTCCAGCACGGCAAGACACCCGTCTTCACCTTCGACGAGCGCGTCGCCCTGATCAAGGAAGTGGCCTCCACCGAATTGCGTGCCGACGAAGGCAGGGTGCGGATCATCGCGTTCAGCGGCCTGCTGATCGACGTCGCGCGCGCGAACGGCGCCACGATCATGATCCGTGGCCTGCGCGACGGCACGGACCTCGACTACGAGATGCAGATGGCCGGCATGAACGAGACCATGGCGCCGGAGTTGCAGACCGTGTTCATTCCGGCGAGCCCTTCGGTCAGAACCATTACCGCCACACTCGTCAGGCAGATCGCGGCCATGGGCGGCGAGATCCGCCCCTTCGTCCCGGCGGCCGTGGCGCAAGCGCTGGCCGCCAAGTTCAAAGCCTGACACTTTCCAGGGAGAAAAACGCAATGCTGCTCAAACAGCTGGTCTCGACCTGCCTCATTTCGGCCGGTCTCGTCTTCGGAGCGCTGGCCGCCGAGCCGGAGGATACGCTGATCCTCACACTGAAGGATGGCGACGTGACGATCGCGTTGCGCCCCGACCTCGCGCCCAGGCATGTGGAGCGGATCAAGACGCTGGTTCGCGAAGGCGCTTACGACAACGTCGCCTTCCACCGCGTCATCGAGGGCTTCATGGCCCAGACCGGCGACGTCGAGTTCGGCGACATGTCCGACGGCTACAATGCGCGTCGCGCCGGTACCGGCGGGTCGTCGTTGCCGGACCTGCCGGCCGAGTTCTCCCGCACGCCTTTCGTGCGCGGCGTGGTCGGTATGGCCCGCGCGCAGGACCCCAACTCCGCCAATTCACAGTTCTTCATCATGTTCGCGCCCGCGCCGAACCTCGACGGCGCCTACACGGTGGTCGGCCAGGTGGAGAGCGGCATGGACGCCGTCGACAAGATCAAGCGCGGCGCGCGCAACGCCAATGGCGTCGTTCAGGATCCGGACCGCATCATCGACGCGCGGATCGCGGCCGACCCGCAGTAAAGCAGGCAAGCGGGCACGCAAGCCCGCCCCGCACCAAAACCAAACGAAGGGAGCCCAGAGATGGCTGAAATCAAGGATCCGGAAAACACCCTGCTGATGGAGACGACCAAGGGCAGTGTCGTCATCGAGCTGTTTCCCGACCTGGCACCCGGCCATGTCGGCCGGATCAAGGAACTCGCCCGCGAAGGCGCCTATGACGGCGTGGTGTTCCACCGCGTCATCGAGGGCTTCATGGCCCAGACCGGCGACGTGAAGTTCGGCAAGTCGGGCGGCGCCTCGTTCAACCCGGCGCGCGCCGGCATGGGCGGCTCCGACAAGCCGGACCTGAAGGCGGAGTTCTCCAACATGAACCACGCCCGCGGCACCTGCTCGATGGCGCGGGCGCAGAACCCGAACTCGGCCAACTCGCAGTTCTTCATCTGCTTCGGCGATGCCGGCTTCCTCAATCGTCAGTACACGGTCTGGGGCCAGGTCATCGAAGGCATGGACAATGTCGACAAGATCAAGCGCGGCGAGCCGGTGCAGGATCCCGACATGATCGTTTCGATGAAAGTTGCGGCCGACGCGTGATGCGTTCCATGGCGGGCGTGATCTGGCCGCTCGTCGGCATCATGGCCGGTGCGGCGCTCGCGCTGCAGGCGCCCGTCAACTCCGCGCTGGCGCGCGGCCTTGGCCAGCCGGTCGCGGCCGCCGCCTTCTCCTTCCTGTCGGGGGCGATCGTGCTCGGCCTCGTTTCCGCCGGCTGGGCCAGGATGCAGGGCACGGTGATCGACTTCGGCGCGCCCGCGCTTTGGCTCTTCGTCGTCGGCGGCTGCCTCGGCGGCTTCTATGTCACCTGCGTGGTGGTGTTGGTGCCGAAGCTCGGCGCCGCCGCGCTAATCGCCTTCGTCGTGGCGGGCCAGCTTCTCGCGGGCCTTCTGATCGATCGCGTCGGCCTGCTTGGCGTCGCCGTGCGCGAACTGACGCTCGGCCGCGTGGCCGGCGCCGTGCTGCTGATCGTCGGCGCACTGATGATCCGCCGGTTCTGAAGCGCTGCGATGAAGGTCGACCTCTTCGATTTCGAACTGCCCGAGGCCAGCATCGCGCTGCGCCCGGCCGAACCGCGCGATGCGGCGCGTCTGCTCGTCGTGCGGCCGGGCGAGGGTCTTCGCGACGCGGTGGTGCGCGACCTTCCGGACTTCCTGCGGGAAGGCGACGCGCTGGTCTTCAACGACACGCGGGTGATCCCCGCCCAGCTGTCGGGCACCCGGCGGCGCGGCGAGGCGGTGGCGCATGTCGACGCGACGCTGCACATGCGCACCGGCCCGGATCGCTGGAAGGCCTTCCTGCGGCCGGCCAAGCGGGTGGCCGTGGGCGACCGCATCGTCTTCGGCCATGACGGCAACGCCTGCATGCTCGGCGCGCTGGAGGCCACGGTCGAGGACAAGGGCGAGGCCGGCGAGGCGCTGCTCGTCTTCGACCTCTCCGGGCCGCTGCTCGACGAGGCGCTGCACGCCGTCGGCCACATGCCGCTGCCGCCCTACATCGCCTCCAAGCGGCCGCAGGACGCACGCGATCTCGTCGACTACCAGACCATCTACGCCCGCGAGGAAGGCGCGGTGGCCGCGCCGACCGCGGGCCTCCACTTCACGCCGGGCCTTTTCGCCAGGCTGGACGCCATGGGCGTCGAGCGCCACTTCGTCACGCTTCATGTGGGGGCGGGGACCTTCCTGCCGGTCAAGGCCGACGACACCGACGACCACCGCATGCATGCCGAGATCGGCCATGTGGACCAGGCGACGGCGGAGGCGCTGAACGCGGCGCGCGCGCGGGGCGGGCGCATCATCGCCGTTGGCACCACGTCGCTGCGCCTGCTCGAGAGCGCAGCCGCCGCGGACGGCACGCTGTCGGCCTGGTCGGACGCCACTTCGATCTTCATCACGCCGGGCTACCGCTTTCGTGCGGTCGACGGGCTGATGACCAATTTCCACCTGCCGCGCTCGACGCTGTTCATGCTGGTCTCGGCCTTCAGCGGGCTGGAAACCATGCGCGCCGCCTATGCCCATGCGATCGGCAATGGCTACCGCTTCTATTCCTATGGCGATGCATCGCTGCTATGGCGCGCCGACGACTGATTTCGCCGACCCGGGACGATCCCATGACCGACCAGTTCACCTTTCGCGTGCTCGCGACCGACGGCAAGGCGCGCCGCGGCGAGATATCGATGCCGCGCGGGACGGTGCGCACCCCCGCCTTCATGCCGGTCGGCACCGCGGGCACGGTCAAGGCGATGTATCTCGACCAGGTGCGCGACCTCGGCTCCGACATCATCCTCGGCAACACCTATCACCTGATGCTGCGGCCGGGCGCCGAGCGCATGGCCAGGCTCGGAGGCCTGCACGAATTCGCCCGCTGGCCGCATCCGATCCTGACCGACAGCGGCGGCTTCCAGGTCATGTCGCTGGCGCAGTTGAGGAAGCTGACCGAGAAGGGCGTCACCTTCAAGTCGCATGTCGACGGCGCCGCCTACGAGATGACGCCCGAGCGCTCCATCGAGATCCAGGGCCTGCTCGACTCCGACATCCAGATGCAGCTCGACGAATGCGTGGCGCTGCCGGCCGAGCCTTCAGAGATCGAACGCGCGATGGAACTGTCGCTGCGCTGGGCCGAGCGCTGCAAGACCGCCTTCGGCCAGCAGCCCGGCAAGGCGATGTTCGGGATCGTGCAGGGCGGCGACATCGGCAGCCTGCGGGAGCGCTCGGCCTCGGCGCTGAAGGCCATGGACTTGAAGGGCTACGCCGTCGGCGGCCTTGCGGTCGGCGAGCCGCAGGCGGTGATGCTCGACATGCTGGACGTGACCTGTCCCGTTCTGCCGGCGGACAAGCCACGCTACCTGATGGGGGTCGGCACGCCCGACGACATCGTCAAGTCGGTGATGCGCGGCGTCGACATGTTCGATTGCGTGATGCCGACGCGGGCCGGCCGCCACGGGCTCGCCTACACGCGGCGCGGCAAGATCAACCTGCGCAACGCCCGCCACGCCGAAGACCATCGCCCGCTCGACGAGGAAAGCGACTGCCCGGCGTCGCGGGACTATTCGCGCGCCTACCTGCACCATCTCGTTCGATCGCAGGAGGCGCTGGCCGGCATGCTGCTCACCTGGAACAACCTCGCCTACTACCAGAGCCTGATGCAAGGCATCCGCGACGCGATCTCGCAGGCCCGGATGGACGATTTCGCCGCCGAAACGTCGGAACGATGGGCCAGGGGTGATCTTCCGGCGCTCTGAGGACGTAACAGCTTTCGACCCGCGCGCTCGACGCGCCTCCCAGGGAGGAAGCCCGCCATGAAATACGTCACCGCCTACGGCATCGCGGTCGTCATCTTCCTGATCGTCGATGCCATCTGGCTCGGCATCGTCGCCCGCGGCTTCTATTCGTCGCGCATGGGCGAGCTCCTGCTCGACCAGCCGCGCTGGGGCGTGGCGGCCATCTTCTATCTCGTCTATGTCGCCGGGCTGGTGTATTTCGCCATCAGCGTCGGCATGGCGCAGGACAGCATCGCGGCCGCCGCGCTGAACGGGGCCTTGTTCGGCTTCTTCTGCTACCTCACCTACGACGCCACGAACCTGGCGGTGCTGAAGGGATACGATCCGGTCGTGGCGCTGGTGGACGTCGTCTGGGGCACCGTGCTCAGCGCCACGGTCGCCGGCGGCACCCTGTTTGCGATGCGCACTTTCGGCCTCTTGCCCCAAACATCCGTGGGGTGAGGCTTCAGGTGCTGAGCGCGTTCGATGCCCGCATGCTGACCCCGGTGATCAGCCACGTTCCGTCCCCCTGGCTTTCCAGCGTGTAGACAGCCTCGTAGGTCTTGCCGTCGGGGCCGACCAGCAGCACCTGCTGGACGATCGAACTCGCGTTCATCTCCTGCGACTTGCCGAAGGCATAGCTCTGCGGGCGGCGCACCGGCATGTAGCCGCTTTCCACCATCGACATGAACGACTGCTGCGTGGGGAAGATGCGCTTGATGTTCGGTGCGGCGAAGGAATAGGCCAGCGCCGCGTCATCGGCCAGGAAGGCTTCGATCTGGCTCTGGATCACCTGCTGGGCAGCCTTCACCTCGGTTTCGCCGGCCGTTGCCGGTCCAGCCGAAAGGAAGGCGGCGAGAACGGCGGATGCGATCAGTCTCTTCATGGCAAAACCTCCTCGGCCACGATCCGTCCGTCGGCGCGGACGTCAGCAGATACGGCGGCTGCGTCTTTTCGGTTTCATCCGGCCAAGGAACCTCGCTGGAAACGGGGCGTTGCGCAACGCAAATGCAGTCGGCGAGGCAGAGTGCCACTTTGTTCGGCAAACGCCGGGAATCGACGCTTTCGCAGGCGGCCGCGGGCGATTGCGCTTGATTTCCGCAGGCGAACACTCTGAAATGGCTGCCATAGGGGAGTATCTCAGTGAAAGCGTTCGACGAGATGCGGCCGGACGGTTCGACCGTACGAGATCCGTACCAGGCCTATGACGGTTGGTTGCAGTCGCAGGACAAGGCCCGACTGACCGAGAAGACCGGAGACGCCGAGCGCGTCTTTCGGAAGACCGGCATCACGTTCAACGTCTATGGCGAGACCGATGCCGCCGAACGTCTGATTCCGTTCGACATCGTGCCGCGCATCATCTCGGGCCGGGAATGGCGCCGGCTCACCCAGGGCATCGAACAGCGCGTCGTGGCGTTGAACGCCTTTCTGGACGACATTTACCATCGCCAGGAAATCCTGCGCGCCGGCCGCATCCCCAAGGAACTGATCGCCGGCAACGAGGCCTTCCTGCCCGAGATGATCGGCGTGAAGCCGCCGGGCGGGGTCTACACCCACATCATCGGCGTCGACATCGTGCGCACCGGCGAGGACGAGTTCTACGTCCTGGAGGACAATGCCCGCACGCCGTCAGGCGTGTCCTACATGCTGGAAAACCGCGAGACGATGATGCAGCTCTTCCCGGAGCTGTTCCAGCAGGTCAAGGTGCGGCCGGTCGAAAACTATCCGCAGTTGCTGCGCCAGTCGCTGTCGCGGGTCCGGCCGGAAGGTTGCCGCACGGAGCTGCCGCGCGTGGCGGTGCTCACTCCGGGCATCTACAATTCCGCCTATTTCGAGCATGCCTTCCTCGCCGACCAGATGGGGGTCGAGCTTGTCGAGGGCTCGGACCTGCGCGTCATCGACGGGCGCGTGGCGATGCGCACGACCGAGGGCTACAAGGCGATCGACGTGCTGTATCGTCGGGTCGACGACGATTTCCTCGATCCGCTGACCTTCCGTCCCGACTCTGCACTGGGCATCGCCGGGATCATGGACGTCTACCGCGCCGGCAAGATCACCATCGCCAATGCGCCCGGCACCGGCATCTCCGACGACAAGGCGATCTATTCCTACATGCCGGAGATCGTCGAGTTCTACACCGGCCGCAAGGCGCTGCTCGGCAACGTGCCGACCTGGCGTTGCTCGGAAGAAGACAGCCTGAAATACGTGCTGGAGCACCTGGAAGAGCTGGTCGTGAAGGAAGTCCACGGCTCCGGCGGCTACGGCATGCTGGTCGGCCCGGCGTCCTCGAAGAAGGAGCGCGAGGCTTTCGCGGCCAAGCTCAAGGCGCGGCCCAAGAACTACATCGCCCAGCCGACCCTGTCGCTGTCGACCTGCCCGATCCTGACGGAAGCCGGCCTGTCGCCCCGCCACGTCGACCTTCGCCCCTTCGTGCTGGTGTCCGACAAGATCCAGATCGTGCCCGGCGGCCTGACGCGCGTCGCGCTCAAGGAAGGATCGCTGGTGGTCAATTCCTCGCAGGGCGGCGGGACGAAGGATACGTGGGTGCTGGATGACTAGCGGGGAGGGGCAGTCGGCAGTCGGCAGTCGGGAATGGCGAATAGCGAATAGCGAGTGAGCTTGACAAAGGGAGGGATACACGGCGGTCAATTCGTTCAAGGATCTGCGGGTCTGGCAGGCTTCGGTCGATCTTTCGGTCGATTGCTATGCCGTGACCAAGTTGTTCCCACAAAACGAAATGTTCGGGATCACGTCGCAGATCCGGAAGGCCTGCGTTTCGGTCGCTGCAAACATCGCCGAAGGGCATGGGCGGGAGCAGACGGGATCATTCATTCAGTTTCTCCGTATAGCTCAGGGATCGCTCAAGGAACTGGAGACACATTTCATCATCGCACAACGCGTTGGTCTGATCGAAGAGCGGGAAGTCGTTCGTATTTTCGGTCAATGCGAACAGGTAGGACGAATGCTGCGCAGCCTCATCAGGACACTGCAGGATAAGACATGAGCAATACCCCAAGGCTGCATGTGAAGATGGCAACTATGCTGACAGAGATCCGGGTAATGCGGGGTTCTTTGTTCCGTATGCGTGCGCTTTCCGGCGTTAGCCACTTCCTATTCGCCATTCGCCATTCGCCATTCGCCACGCGTTCCGCGGGAGCCGCCTGACATGCTTCTCGGACGCACCACCAACGGCCTCTACTGGATGAACCGCTACATCGAGCGCAGCGAAAACACCGCGCGCCTGGTCGATGCGGGCCTGCGGCTGGCACTGACCCGCAGCGCCGATCCCAGCGAGGAATGGGCCTCGATCGTGGCGAGCGCCGGTGCGTCGATCGCGTTCAAGGAACGACACACCGAGTTCACGGCCGAGAACGTCTCCGACTTCCTGCTGCGCGACACGTCCAACCCGGGCAGCGTGATGTCTGTGATGGAAACGGCCCGCAACAATGGCCGGATGGTGCGCACAGCGCTGACGCGTGAGACGTGGGAAAGCCTCAACGAAGCCTGGATGTCGATGAAGCGCATGCTGGCCCAGCCGATCGACGGACGCGACCTGCCGAAGGTGCTCGACGCCATCAAGCGGGAGACGGCCCTGATCCGAGGATCGTTCCATGGCACCATGCTGCGCAACGAAATCTTCGACTTCTCGCAGATCGGCGCCTTCGTCGAGCGGGCCGACAACACCGCCCGCATTCTCGACGTGAAATACTACGTGCTGCTGCCGTCGGTGTCCTGGGTCGGATCGACGCTCGACAACTACCAGTGGGAATCGATCCTGCGGTCGGTCTCGGCGCACAGGTCGTATCGCTGGGTCTACGACGCCGAATACAAGCCGTCGCTGATCGCCGACTATCTCATCCTGAATGGGCGCATGCCGCGTTCGCTCGCCTTCTGCTACCGCAACATCGCCGAAAGCCTCGGCTTTCTGGCGACCGAATACGGCATTCGCCACCCGTGCCATGATACCGCCGAGGCCATCCTGGGCCGGCTGCGGGTCAGTTCGGTCAAGGAAATCTTCGACCAGGGACTGCACGAGTTCCTCACCGACTTCATCGGCGACAACAACCGTCTGGGCAGCGAGATCGCCCAGAACTACCGCTTCTACTGAAGCCGGAAGGATCCATGCGGCTCAAGATCACCCATCGGACCGAGTACAGCTACGTCGCGCCGCTCGGTTATGCGCTGCAGCGGCTGCGCCTGACGCCCTACAGCGGCGGAGCCCAGACCGTTCGCTCCTGGTCGCTGGCCATCGAAGGCGCGCGCGAGGAAGTGCGCTTCGTCGACCAGTTCGGCAACGAAACCATTCTCATCAGTGCCGAGGGCGGGCCGCACGCCATCGTCGTGGAGGTGCGCGGCGAAGTCGACGTGCAGGACACGACGGGCGTGACCGGCCTTCATCGCGGCTTCGCGCCCCTCTGGCTGTTCACGGCCGCAACGCCGCTGACCATGCCGGGCGAGGGGATCGCCGCGCTGGCGGCCTCGATCGGCGAGGGAAGCGAACTCGAGCGTCTTCATGGGCTGATGGCCGCGGTGGCCAAGGAGGTTGCCTACGTCAAGGGAACGACCGATGCGGCCACCGCCGCCGAGGACGCCCTGCTGCGGAAGTCCGGTGTCTGCCAGGACCATGCCCACGTGTTCATTTCGGCCGCGCGTGCGTTGGGCTTCCCGGCGCGCTACATCAGCGGCTACCTCTATTCCGGCGATGCGCCGCAACAGGCCGCGAGCCATGCCTGGGCCGAGGCGCATGTGTCGCAACTCGGCTGGGTGGGCTTCGATCCCTCGAACGACATGTGCCCCGACGACCGATACGTGCGTCTGGCGACCGGCCGCGACTATCGCGACGCCGTGCCAGTTTCCGGAATCCGTCATGGCAGCGGCGAGGAACTGCTTGCGGTGTCGGTCACCGTCGAGCAGTAGTTGCGCCCGGGGAAATTCTGGCCGAATCGCTGTCATGACCTATTGCGTTGGCATCAAGTTCGATCGCGGACTCGCGTTCATGTCCGATACGCGGACGAATGCGGGCATCGACAGCATTTCCACCTTTCGCAAGATGTTCACCTGGTCGAAGTCCGGCGAGCGCGTGATCGTGCTCATGGCCGCGGGCAACCTGGCCACGACGCAGGCCGTTGTCAGCCTGCTCGACGAACGCTCCAAGGCGCCGTCGGAGCGCATGCCGTCGCTGCTCGAGACGCCGTCGATGTTCCAGACGGCCCGCGTTGTCGGCAATCTGGTCAAGGAAGTCATCGCCAATTCCGTGCCGGTCGGGCAGAGCCAGGACGCCTTCGGCGCGTCCTTCATTCTCGGCGGGCAGATCAAGGGCTCCGAGCCCCGTCTCTTCATGATCTATCCGGAAGGCAATTTCATTGAGGCCGGTTCGGACACGCCGTTCTTCCAGATCGGCGAGGCCAAGTACGGCAAGCCGATCCTGATCCGCGCCTACGACCCGAAGATGAGCTTCGAGGAGGCGGCCAAGCTCCTGATGGTCTCGTTCGATTCGACGCTGAAGTCGAACCTGTCGGTCGGCATGCCTCTCGACATGCTGTTCTACGAACGCGACAGCTTCGAGATCGGGTTCCGGAAGCGGATCACCTCGGATGATCCTTATTTCAGGACGATTTCCGATGGCTGGTCGAATGCGCTGCGGTCAGCCTTCGGCAGCCTGCCCGATTTCACCCTGTCGTGAGCCGTCGCGGGCGCCGAGCGAGTTGAGCTCCTGAAGCATGTCGAGCAGCGCCTCGATCCGCTCGCGGCCGAGTTTTGCTTCCATCTCTGCATAGATCGCCCGGCTGGCCGGCGTGACGTCGCGGATGAACTCCAGCCCCTTGGCCGTGATGCGCAGGACGACGCGGCGGGCGTCCACCTCGTCGCGGCCGCGGGTCACGAAGCCGCGATCCTCCAGCGTCCGCACGATGCGGGTCAGGCTCGGCGCCAGCAGGCAGGCGCGCGACGCGAGTTCGGTCGCGTCGAGCGCGCCCGTCTCGCCCAGCGTGCGCACGACGCGCCATTGCTGCTCGGTGATGTCGTGGGCTGCGAGCAGCGGGCGGAAATGCGACATCACCGCCTCTCGCGCCCGCAACAGGGCGATCGGCAGCGAGCGGTTGGTGTCGCGCGGGATCAGGAGGTCGTCTGGACAGGTCTGTTTGGGCGTCATCCGTCGCGTTGCAATCCCTGGCTGGCGCCGCCGACCGGGCTGGCGGCATGTCGTCCATGAGAGGGATAGTCGATCGCGACGGGGTTGGGAAATGGCCCAGGGAGCACTTTCGGGTGACAGCCGCGCCCTTGCCGCGATAGGTAGGCCGGTCACGTCGTTTTGGGGGAGAGAACATGGACAGCGAGGCGTTCCGGCACTGGTCGGTCAAGGCGGCGGAGTGGGGCGCGGACTATCGCGAAGGCCTGCGCGACCGCCCGGTCCGCGCGCAGACGGCGCCCGGCGAGATCGCGGCGGCGATCCCCGCTTCGCCCCCGGAGGAGGCGGAGGCGATGGAGGCCATCTTCGCCGATTTCGAGACAACCATCGTGCCGGGCATGACGCACTGGCAGCACCCGCGCTTCTTCGCCTATTTTCCGGCCAACGCGGCGCCGGTCTCGGTGGTGGCCGAGTATCTCGTCACCGCCATGGCCGCGCAGTGCATGCTGTGGCAGACCTCGCCGGCCGCGACCGAGCTCGAGACCAGGGTCCTCGACTGGCTGCGCCAGGCGCTCGGCCTGCCCGAGGGCTTTGCCGGCGTGATCCAGGACTCGGCCTCGTCGGCGACGCTCTCGGCGGTCCTCGTCATGCGCGAGCGCGCGCTCGACTGGACGGGCAACGGCCAGGGCCTGCCCGGCCAGAAGCGGCTGCGGGTCTATTCCTCCGATCAGGTCCACACCTCCATCGACCGCGCCATCTGGGTCTCCGGCATCGGCCAGGAGAACCTCGTGCGAATCGAGACCGAAGGCCCGTCGCGGCGCATGAACGCGAAGGCGCTGGAGCGCGCGATCGAGGCCGACCGGGCGGCCGGCCACCTGCCGGCCGGCATCGTCGCCTGCGTCGGCGGCACCAGCGTCGGCGGCACGGACGACGTCGCCGCGGTCTGCGCGGTGGCGAAGCGCCACCGGCTCTACGTGCACGTCGACGCGGCCTGGGCCGGCTCGGCCATGATCTGCCCGGAGTTCCGCACGCTCTGGACGGGCATCGAGGGTGCCGATTCGATCGTGCTCAACCCGCACAAATGGCTCGGCGCCCAGTTCGATTGCTCGACCCATTATGTGCGCGATCCCGACAGCCTGGTGAAGACGCTGGCGATCCAGCCCGAATTCCTCAAGACGCACGGCCGTGACGGCATCATCAACTACTCGGAATGGACCATCCCGCTCGGGCGCCGGTTCCGGGCGCTGAAGCTGTGGTTCCTGATGCGCGCGCACGGCCTGGAGGGGCTGCGCGGCATGATCCGCAACCATGTCGCCTGGGCGCAGGCGCTGGCGCTGCGGATCGGCGCCGAGGCGGATTTCGAGCTGGTCTCGGAGCCGATGCTGTCGCTGTTCAGCTTCCGCCATTGCCCGAAAGACGTCGCGGATCTCGATCGTCACAACATCGACCTGGTCAACCGCATCAACGACCTCGGCCGCATCTACCTGACCCAGACGCGGGTCGACGGCGCGGTGGCCATCCGCTTCCAGGCCGGACAGTTCGACGCCACCGAGGCCGACCTGGCCGAGGCCTTCGACGCCATCCTGTCGGCCGCCCGATCGATGCCCGGCTCGGCCTGACGCGTCGCCCGGGGATGCCGTGAAATATCGCTTGCCATGGCACGTCTTTCGTTTCTCTCTATGGGAAAGCAAAACGAAAGGGGGGCGCCATGTTCCTGTCGCCGCGGCATTCCGCCATCATCGAGATGGCGAAGGACAAGGGGCGCGTGCTGGTCGAAGACCTCGCACAGCATTTCGCGGTCACGCCGCAGACCATCCGCAAGGACCTGAACGACCTGTGCGACCAGCGGCTGCTCACCCGCATCCATGGCGGGGCGCTGTTTCCCTCGGGCATCGAGAACCTGGAATACGAGGCGCGGCGCAAGATCGCCGCCGACGAGAAGGATGCGATCGGCGACGCGGCGGCGCGGCTGATCCCCGACAACGCATCCCTGTTCGTCAACATCGGCACCACCACCGAGGCCGTGTCGAAGGCGCTCCTCGACCACAACGGGCTGATGGTCATCACCAACAACATCAACGTCGCGAACCGGATGCGCATCTATCCCTCGATCGAGGTGGTGATCGCGGGTGGCGTCGTGCGCGGCTCCGATGGCGGCATCGTCGGAGAGGCGGCCGTCGACTTCATCCGCCAGTTCAAGGTCGACTATGCCGTCATCGGCGCGTCGGCGATCGATCATGACGGCGCGCTTCTCGATTTCGACTTCCGCGAGGTGAAGGTCGCGCAGGCCATCATCGCCAATGCGCGGCATGTCATCCTCGTGGCCGACGGCACCAAGTTCGAGCGCACCGCGCCGGTGCGGATCGGCCACCTGTCGCAGGTGAACACCTTCATCACCGACCGCTGCGACGTGGAGGCGATCCGCGCGATCTGTGTGGAATCGGAGGTGCGGTTGATCGAGACCGGCCGCTGAGCGGCGCCTCAGGTTTCCTTTGCGCGCGTTTGACATTCGAATGAATTTCACTTTAGTCATTTGCCAGGGAGGAGCGGTTGGTGCGCGCATGGCGCGCCGGGCGTTGCACCCGGGGCAGGGGAAGGCGCCGCAGCTTCCCGAACGTGTCAGGGAGGCATGACGAAATGGGTTCCTTCATTCTGGCGATCGACCAGGGCACGACATCGTCGCGCGCGATCGTCTTCGACGCCGACATGACGGTCATGGCCGTCGGACAGCAGGAATTCCCGCAGATCTATCCGGCGTCCGGCTGGGTCGAGCATGACCCGGAAGCCATCTGGCATAGCGTCGTCGCCACCGTGAAGACCGCGTTGAAGAAGGCGAAGCTCAAGGCCGCCGACATCGCCGCCATCGGCATCACCAACCAGCGCGAAACCGTCGTCGTCTGGGACAGGGAAACCGGCGAGCCGATCCACAACGCCATCGTCTGGCAGGACCGGCGCACCGCGCAGATGTGCCAGAAGCTTGCGAAGGCTGGCCACGAGCCGGCGTTCGCAAAGAAGACCGGCCTGCTGCTCGATCCCTATTTTTCCGGCACCAAGCTCGCCTGGCTCCTCGACACGGTGAAGGGCGCCCGCAAGCGCGCCGAAAAGGGCGAGTTGCTCGCCGGCACGATCGACAGTTTTCTCATCTGGCGCCTGACGGCTGGCGCAAGCCATGTCACGGACGCCACCAATGCGTCGCGCACGCTGGTCTACAACATCGCGAAGAACCGCTGGGATGCCGAACTGCTCGACATTCTCGACATCCCGGCCGCCATGCTGCCGCAGGTGAAGGACTGCGCCGACGATTTCGGCGCCACCGACCCGGCGCTGTTCGGCGCGGCGATCCCTATCCTCGGCGTCGCCGGCGACCAGCAGGCGGCCACCATCGGCCAGGCCTGCTTCGAGCCGGGTATGATCAAGTCGACCTACGGCACGGGGTGCTTCGCCGTGCTCAACACTGGCGAGGAACTCGTCCGCTCCAAGAACCGGCTGCTCTCGACCATCGCCTACAGGCTCGACGGCAAGACGACCTATGCGCTGGAGGGATCGATCTTCGTGGCGGGCGCCGCCGTGCAGTGGCTGCGGGACGGCATCAAGGTCATCGGCAAGGCCGAGCACAGCGGCGAACTGGCGGCCCAGGCCGACGATGGCCAGGAGGTCTATCTCGTGCCGGCCTTCGTGGGGCTCGGCGCGCCGCACTGGGATCCCGACGCGCGCGGCGCGATGTTTGGCCTGACCCGCAACACCGGTCCGGCCGAATTTGCCCGTGCGGCGCTCGAATCGGTCGCCTTCCAGACGCGCGATCTTCTGGATGCCATGGACAAGGACGCGAAGGGCGTCGCGGCAAGCACGGTGCTCAGGGTCGATGGCGGCATGGTCGCCTCGGATTGGGCCATGCAGCGTCTGGCCGACATCATCGACGCGCCGGTCGACCGGCCGAAGATCCTGGAGACGACCGCGCTCGGCGCGGCCTGGCTCGCGGGCTCGAAGGCCGGGGTCTGGCCCGACGCGACCGAGTTCTCGCGCAAATGGGCGCTCGACCGCCGCTTCGAACCGGTCATGGAGGTCGTCGAACGCAAGCGCAAGGTCAAGGGCTGGAAGGACGCGGTACGCCGGACGCTGTCGTCCCGCTGATCGACGATTTGCGCGGGAAGAACGTCTGCACGGCCCCCGCAGTGCTTGCGGGGCGCGCGCCATGGCCCTATGAGACCCGCTTGAGATGACATCCGCTCCGGCCTTCCCGATCTATCCGCACCGCCACCTGCTTGGCATCAAGGACCTGTCGCCGGGCGACATCGAACTGCTGCTCGACCGGGCCGAAAAGGCCGTCGCGATCTCCCGCCAGCCGGAAAAGAAGACCTCGACGCTGCGCGGGCGCACGCAGATCAACCTCTTTTACGAATCCTCCACGCGCACGCAGTCCTCGTTCGAACTCGCCGGCAAGCGGCTGGGCGCCGACGTCATGAACATGTCGGTGGCAAGCTCTTCCGTGAAGAAGGGCGAGACGCTGATCGACACCGCCATGACGCTCAACGCCATGCGGCCCGACATTCTCATCATCCGCCATTCGTCGGCCGGAGCGGCCGCTCTGCTTGCCCAGAAGGTTGGCTGCGCGGTGGTCAATGCCGGCGACGGCGCTCACGAACACCCCACCCAGGCGCTGCTCGACGCGCTGACGATCCGCCGCGCCAAGGGGCGTATTGGCCGGCTCACCGTGGCGATCTGCGGCGACATCCTGCATTCGCGCGTGGCGCGTTCGAACATCATCCTGCTCAATGCGCTCGGCGCAGCCGTCAGGGTCGTGGCGCCGTCGACGCTGCTGCCCTCCGGCATCCGCGACATGGGCGTGACCGTCTACAACTCGATGGCCGAGGGTTTGAAAGGCGTCGACGTGGTCATGATGCTGCGCCTGCAGCGCGAGCGGATGGCCGGCGCCATGGTGCCCTCGGTGCGCGAATACTTCCGCTATTTCGGGCTCGATTCCGAGAAGCTGAAGGCCGCCAACGACGGCGCGCTGGTGATGCATCCCGGCCCGATGAACCGGGGTGTCGAAATCGCGTCGGAGATTGCCGACGGGCCGCAAAGCGTCATTCAGGAACAGGTGGAAATGGGCGTGGCCGTTCGCATGGCCGTGATGGAGGCGCTGCTCGATCCGCGCCGCGATCCGGAGGGCCGGGCATGAGGACGCCAGCGGTCGGCACCACCGTCTTCGAGAATGCCCGCGTCGTCGATCCGTCGCGCGGGCTGGACGAGCGCGGCACGGTGATCGTCGTCGACGGCGTGATTGCAGCGGCGGGGGCTTCCGCGGCGAACCAGGGCATGCCGGAAGGCGCCACCGTGATCGACTGCCGGGGCAGGGCGGTGATGCCCGGCCTCGTCGACGGACGCGTCTTCATCGGCGAGCCGGGCGGCGAGCATCGCGAGACGATCGCCTCGGCGAGCGCGGCCGCCGCGGCCGGCGGCGTCACCTCGCTGGTGATGATGCCGGACACCAACCCGATCATCGACGAGGTGTCGCTGGT
The DNA here is from genome assembly GCF_003970795.1 of Aquibium carbonis. GTDB lineage: Bacteria > Pseudomonadota > Alphaproteobacteria > Rhizobiales > Rhizobiaceae > Aquibium > Aquibium carbonis. The sequence continues at coordinate 37,587 of NZ_RWKW01000033.1, forward strand.
CGAGTTCGTGTTGCGCACGGCGCGCGACACGGCGATGATCAACATCCATCCGGCCGCAGCCGTCACCCGCCACCTCGAAGGCCAGGAACTGACCGAGTTCGGCCTGATGCGGGAGGCGGGTGCGGTGGCCTTCACCGACGGACGCAACTCGATCCGAAGCCCGCTCGTCATGCGCCGCGCGCTGACCTATGCGCGCGATTTCGGCGCGGTCGTCGCCAACGAGACGCAGGACGCGGATCTGGCGGGCGCGGGCGTCATGAACGAAGGGCTCTTCGCCAGTTGGCTCGGACTGCCAGGCATTCCGCGCGAGGCCGAGGCGATCCCGCTCGAGCGCGACCTGCTGCTCGCGCGCCTGACCGGCAGTGCCTACCACGCCGCCAAGATCTCGACGTCTCTGTCGGCTGGCGCCATCGCGCGCGCCAAGAACGATGGCGCCAAGGTCACGGCCGGCATCTCGATCAACCATCTGTCGCTCAACGAGAACGACGTCGGCGAGTACCGCACCTTCTTCCGGCTCTCCCCGCCGCTGCGCGCCGAGGACGACCGCCTGGCCATGGTGGAGGCGGTGCGCGACGGCACCATCGACATCATCGTTTCCTCGCACGATCCGCAGGACGTCGACACCAAGCGTCTGCCCTTCGCCGACGCCGCCGATGGCGCGATCGGGTTGGAGACGCTGCTTGGCGCGGCCCTTCGCCTGCACCACAATGGCGACGTACCGCTGCTGCGGCTGGTCGAACTGCTGTCCACCGCGCCAGCCCGCTTGTTTGGCCTGCCGGGCGGGACGCTGAAGCCCGGCAGCCCGGCCGACCTCATCCTCGTCGATCTCGACGAACCCTGGGTGGTGCGCGAGGCGGATATCCGTTCGCGGTCGAAAAACACCTGTTTCGAAGGCGCGCGCCTGCAGGGCAGGGTCTTGCAAACCCTGGTGGCGGGTCGCACAATATTCACCGCAGCATAGAAGGCCGTCGGGGGGACAGCCCGCGGCCGGCACAGGAATGCCGATGCCCGATCCCATCAGCTGGCAGCTTGCCTTGCCCACTCTCATCGCAGCGCTGGTTTTCGGCTATTTGCTCGGATCGATTCCCTTCGGGCTGCTGCTGACGCGCGCGGCCGGCCTCGGCGACGTGCGCAAGATCGGCTCCGGCAACATCGGCGCGACCAACGTGCTGCGGACCGGCAACAAGAAGCTCGCGGCGCTGACGCTGCTGCTCGACGCTCTGAAGGGCACCGCTGCCGTGCTCGTCGCCGGTCTCTATGGACCCGAGCATGCGCTGGTGGCCGGTCTCGGTGCCTTTCTTGGCCATCTGTTCCCGGTCTGGCTCGGCTTCAAGGGCGGCAAGGGCGTTGCGACCTACCTCGGCGTGCTCGTCGCGGTTGCCTGGCAGGGCGCCCTGGTCTTTGCAGTCGCCTGGCTCGCCATCGCCTTCATCACCCGGTACTCGTCGCTGGCGGCGCTGGTGGCGGCCGTCGCGGTGCCGGTGGCGCTCTATCTGCTGGGCTTCGTCCAGGCCGGTCAACTGTTCGTGCTGATGAGCCTGATCGTCTTCGTCAAGCATCGCGCCAATATCGGCAGGCTGCTCACCGGAACAGAATCCCGGATCGGAGCCAAGGGGTGACCTCGGGGCCGGTCTCTGGGCCCCGGCTGCTCGGAGACCGGCAGCGGCTCAACTGGCTGCGCCTGATCCGGACCGATAATGTCGGCCCGGCCACCTTCCGCGACCTGATCAACCGGTTCGGCTCTGCCGAAAAGGCGCTGGAACGCCTGCCCGACCTGATCCGCGCGGGCGGCGCCGCGCGCGTTCCGAAGATCTGCGGCATCGCGGAAGCGGAGGCCGAACTGGCCGCTCTGGCAAGCCTCGGCGCCCGGCTGATCGCTATGGGCGAGCCCGACTATCCGCCGCTTCTGAGGATGATGGACCACCCGCCACCGCTCGTGACGGTGCTGGGCGAACCGGCCGTGTTCGCCCTGCCGCCGGTGGCGATCGTCGGCGCCCGCAACGCCTCGCTGGCCGGCATCAAGCTCGCGCGGACATTCGCCGCCGAACTCGGCCGCGAGGGCTATGCCGTCGTCTCCGGGCTCGCACGCGGCATCGACACGGCCGCGCATGAAGGCAGTCTGTCGACCGGAACGGTCGCGGTGCTGGCCGGCGGCATCGACCGGCCCTATCCGCCCGAGAACCTGGCGCTGCTCGACGAGATCACGCGGCGCGGCGGGGCGGCCATTTCGGAAATGCCGCTCGGCTGGGAGCCGCGGGCACGCGATTTTCCGCGTCGCAACCGCATCATCGTCGGCTTGTCGCATGGGTTGGTGGTGGTGGAGGCGGCGCTTCGCTCCGGCTCGCTGATCTCGGCGCGGCTGGCGGCCGACATGGGCCGCCTCGTCTTCGCCGTTCCCGGCTCGCCGCTCGACCCGCGCGCGGCCGGCACCAACGGGTTGCTCAAGGACGGCGCCACCCTGGTGACGGAGGCGCGCGACATTCTCGAGCAGATCGCGCCGCTGATCGGCGCGCCCATTCCGCAGGTGTCGTCGCTGGAAGAGCCGCCTGACTTCGCCGCGACGCCGCAGCCCGACGACAGCGACCGCGCGCGGGTGGTGGAGTGCCTCAGCGCCACGCCGACGGGCATCGACGAGGTCATCCGCCACACCGGCCTGCATCCCGCGCAGGTGTTCATGATCCTGCTGGAGCTCGACCTCGCCGGCCGGCTGGAACGCCATGCCGGCGGCATGGTGTCGCTGCTGTTCCTTGATTGAGCGGCCGGGTCGGCTCCGCGCTCGGGTTCACGCGGGCAGCATGAAGCCGCCGAAGAAACCCGCCAGTTCGTCATGCGCGTCGATCGGCAGCACATGGGCGACATACTGGTCCGGGCGCACGACGACGATGCAGCCGCGATGGCGGTCGATTCCGCGCAGGTCGAAGATGTCGCGTCCGGGCTTCGGGTCGGCGCAAAACATCTTCTCGTAATCGATCAGGCCGAGCCGTCCCTTGCGGGGCTTGAGGAAGGCGGGCATGCGCTCGAGCGCCAGATCGCGCGGCGCCTGCTGGAAGATCGCGCGGAGGTCGAGCACGGTGTCCACGTTCTCCCCCCCGCGCGTGTACCGCCGGACGGGTGACTCCGGTGCGTCGAGGAGGAACCGGCCGAGTCCGACGATCGCCGAATCGTCGCGAGCGGGATCCCCGGAGGGGCAGAAGACGAACAGGCGCCAGCGCGTATCGGCCTCGACGACATGTCCGAGCTCCATCGGCCTGGCGTCCGCCAGGCGCACGACCGGCGCGGAATGGAAGCGGGAGCCGATGGCGAAACCGTCGGCAAGCGCCTGCCAGGCCGCCTTCGCGGTGAGGATCGAGGGCTTGTAGGTGACCGACAGTCCCGCCGTGTAGCGGCCATGCTCGATGAAATAGCGCTGGAACTTCGGCGCATCTTCCGTCGTCTCGCTCTCTGTCTTCGGCCTTTCGCTCATGATGCGCGACCATTCCCGGTCGAACTCGATCAGGTCGCGGGCCACCGCCTGCCGCTCCGCCGAATAGCTGTGCAGGACATCGGGCGGGCATAGGCCCTGGAGTACCGACACCAGCTTCCAGCCGAGGTTGAAGGCGTCGCCCATCGAGACGTTCATCCCCTGTCCGGCTTTCGGGCTGTGGGTGTGGCAGGCGTCGCCGCAGATGAAGACATGCGGCAGGCGGGACGCAACGTCTCCGTCTGGCACGTCGTCGAACCTGTCGGTCAGACGTTGGCCGATCTCGTAGACGGACCACCAGACGACGTCCTTGACGTCGATCGTGTAGGGTCGGAAGGTTCGCTGCGCGGTCGCGATCAATTGTTCGACCGTGATGTTGCGGGCCGCGACCCGTTCGCCCTCGGCCAGCTTGTCGAGTTCCACGTAGAAGCGCACGAGGTAGCCGCCTTCGCGCGGGATGATGACGATGTTGCCGCCGCTGGCCGACTGGATCAGCGATTTGCAGCGGATGTCGGGAAAGTCCGTCACGGCGAGGACGTCCATGACACCCCAGGCCTGATTGGCGGCATCGCCAACGAGTTCACGGCCGATCGCCTTGCGGACCCTGCTGCGCGCGCCGTCGCAACCCACCACATAGCGCGCCCGGACGGTGACCATCTCGCCCTCGTGGTCCGGGTCCAACCGTTCAAGTCGAACCGTGGCTGGATGGTTCGGCTCGCGAGGATCGACGTACAGATCGACGAACCGCATCGAGTAGTCGGGCGCGAGCCGCGACGGCGAATTGCGCATGATGTCGAGATACATGTCGTGCACGCGGGCCTGGTTGAGAATCTTGTGCGGCATTTCCGACAGGCTGTCCTCGACATCCTGGATGCGACCGGTGCGGATGATGAGGTCCGGCCGCGCCGTGTCGGGCTTCCAGAAGGTGGTCTCGTTGACCTGGTAGCCCTGCCGTATCACCTTTTCGGCGAAGCCGAAGGCGTTGAACATTTCCATCGAACGGCAGGAAATGCCGTCCGCCTGTCCTTTCTCGATTGGGCCGGATCGCTGTTCGACGATGCGGGTCCTGATCCCCGGAAAGCCGGAGAGCAACGCCGCCAGCGTTAGGCCGGCGGGACCGCAGCCGACGATGAGCACGTCGACGGGCTCCTCGAAATCCCGGTCAGGCGCCGGGCGACCGGGCGCGGCTTCGGCGATGTCCGGATCGCCAGGCCGGAAGCCTTCGAGGTGGTACTGCATCCGCGGTCTCTCCGGGAAAATGATATGTCAACTTATGATACCGTGAGCGGGGTTGTCCAGTGAAGTAGTGAGTGTAATTATCAATTCTCGTTGGTGGACCGTTCGCATGTCTGCGGAGTTTCGGGGCCCAGAGAGATGCGGGAGACGATCGTTGACACCGTTGTCCAGAAAGCCCGGCCATCTCATCCGGCGCCTGCACCAAATCTCGACGCACGTGTTCACCGAGCGTGTCCGGGAAGCCGGTTTCGACCTCACCTCGGTGCAATATGCGGCGCTTGACGCGCTCGGCTCGAATCTGGGTGTCGATCAGGCGCGCCTCGCCGACATGGTGGCCAAGGATCGCGCGACGACCGGGGCCGTGGTGGAACGGCTGGAGCAGAAGGGGCTGGTGTCACGAACCGTGAACGATCGCGACAAGCGCGCACGCATCCTAATGCTCACGCCCGAAGGCGTGGACCTGCTCGCCCGCGTGACCCCGGTCGTGGAGGAACTGCAGCGGGAAATCCTGCGGGGGCTAGACGATCACGAATACAACCGGTTCATCGAACTGGCGGCCAAGGCGGCGGCGTCGACCGGCTCGGGCGACAAAGCCTGATCCAGTTCCAGCTCCTGTCGCACCGGGAGAATCAGTTCCAGCCGCGTTCCAGGAGCCTCATCGCCTGGGCAACCGTCTGCGTGGCCCCGTGCAGGACCATGTCCGGCGCCAACTCGATTGCCGCGATGAAACTGCTCTGAAAAAGGATGTCGTCCTCGACGATCGCGACTTTGATCTGCACGACGTCGTCTCGCATCATGGCCTCCCGCATGAGCAACCATTCTAAGGCTTTGTCACACGATCCTTGTCGCTATTTCTAGCGATATGTGGACTTGCGCGCCTGCCCAATAATGCCGGTCATGTTTGGGCAGCGCGGAATGCCGCGCCTGCCCCGATTTCGCATTGGGATGGGTTCGATCCATGATCTTACGGAAACTCGCCGCTGCATCGGTCTTTCGAGCACTGTCGCTGACGCGCGGCGTTTCCCTGCTGGCTCTTTCGGCCGGCATGGCCATTGGGCTCGCTGAGCGTGGTTCGGCTTGCGTTGCTGGCGGGCAGCCGCGAAGCACGATGGACAGATTCCTGCTCGGGACCTATGGCACCCTGAACGAAGGCGCGACCACGCTCGCCGCTGCCCTGTCCCTTGGCGCCAGCCGCGTTTCGACATGTCGCGCGATCTCGGTCGGCGCCGTGACCAACCAAGGCGCAGGCGAAATACTGGACGAATTCGATAGGTCTGTCGCTCGAAGCGACCCACGACCTCGACGCTTCGACGACCCTGTTCCCCTAGGCGAGCCTGGGGCTCGGCTCGCACAGACTTCCTAAGGGGATATGCCCATCCCGGCAGGCCTTTGCTCCCCGCTGATCGAGGCATTCCTTTCAAACTAGCGATGTTCTTGCCAAGGTTCACCATATCCGCGATACGCAGATCAGTGAGGCCGCATCTGCCGCGCGCCTGCCCGATGGGTGATTGGTCCAGAATCCGAACAGTACGAGTAGATGGCTTGAAATATCACGCACACAGATTCGCCGTCGCCCCGATGATGGACTGGACGGATCGTCATTGCCGCTTTCTGCACCGGCAATTGAGCGGCCGCGCGCTTCTCTATACCGAAATGGTTGTCGCCGACGCGGTCATTCACGGGGATCGGCAACGGCTGCTCGGATTTGACGCCTGTGAGCATCCTGTCGCGTTGCAGCTCGGCGGCAGCGACCCGGCGAAACTTGCCGACGCGGCACGGATCGGCGCGGCGTTTGGTTACGACGAGATCAACCTGAATGTAGGCTGCCCATCCGACCGGGTGCAGTCCGGCACCTTCGGCGCCTGCCTGATGAAGTCTCCGGCGCTCGTCTCCGATTGCGTCGACGCGATGAAGCAAGTCGTCGAGATTCCCGTGACCGTCAAGTGCCGGCTGGGCGTCGACGACCAGGACATCGAAACCGCGCTCGACGAGTTGGCCGACGGTGTTTTCACGCGGGGCGCGGATGCCCTGTGGGTCCATGCGCGCAAGGCGTGGCTGGAAGGGCTCAGTCCGAAGGAAAACCGGGACATCCCGCCACTCGACTATGAGCGTGTGTACCGATTGAAGGCGAGATATCCGCACTGGTTCATAGGATTGAACGGTGGAATCAATACATTGCATGAAGCAGAACTGCATCTTGGTCATGTCGATGGCGTCATGCTTGGTCGCGCCGCCTACCACACGCCGGCGTTGCTGGCCGGCGTCGACAGGCTTTTGTCGCATGGCAAGGCGTCGCAGGCGGATTTGACCACCGTCATCGATGCCATGGCCGAATATGCCGGGCAACACATTGCAGCCGGTGGACGGCTCTCACACGTGACGCGACATATGGTCGGCCTCTTCCACGGACGCCCCGGCGCACGAAGGTACCGCCAGATCCTTTCCACAGAAGCGACCCACGCGAACGCCGGACCCGAGGTTCTGCACGAGGCCTTTTCTGTCGTTGCGGTAGCCTCCGACGCGCAAGCGGCGTGACACGCTGCATCTGTCTTCCTGGTTGAGAATAGCCGATCGGGAGACGCGATCTGCGCGAAGAAAAACCAGTCGTTAAGGAAAATCGGCAACCTTAGAGCGACGGAGCAAATTACTTTGGGCTCTCGAGGGGAATCGATGGCATCGCTGAATATGAAGATCACGGGCGGCGTTGCTCTGTCCGGACTTGTATGCGTCTTGACGGCCGGAACGGGCCTCTATGTCGCGAGGAATCTCGGCAACGAACTGAACGGCGCGCTCCAGTCCGCCGAAGTGCTGCGCCATCACATGCAGGCCGACATGATGCATGATGCCCTTCGCGGCGACGTCGTTTCCGCCATCCAGGCGGCGTCGATCAGCATTGGGTTCGATGCCAAGCAGATCAGGGAGGAGTTCGTCGAGCATTCAGCCAGTTTCACCGATTCGATCAACGCCGCCCGGGGCATGGCAACCGACGCGGAGGCCATCGCGGCGCTCGATCAGGTTGCAGAGCCGCTCAAGGCCTATCAGGAACTCGCAGCCAGGATCATCGAGGAAACCGGGCGCTCCAACTTTGGAGCTCAGGAAATGTATCCGGCATTCAAGGCCCAGTTCGACACGCTCGAAGATGCCATGAGCGAGGCCTACGCGAAGATTCAGGCGGCCGCGAGCCGTGAGGCGGAGGCCGCGCTCGCGGGCGCATCGCTCGGACAGTACACAATGCTCGGTCTTTTAGCGCTCGGAGTTCTCTTGTGCGGCGCCCTTACGTTGATCTCGCGCCGACAGGTGGTGAAGCCCCTTCAGGACGTGACCGGAGTGCTGGAGCGCCTGTCGAAAGGCGATTTGTCGGCGCAGCCGCCGAGCGTCGAGCGCAGCGACGAGATTGGCAAGATGAACCATGCCCTCCAGGCATTCCACAAGGCCGTCGTGGCACGACAGGCCGAGCTTCAGGCCGCCGACCAGCGCGAGGCGCTGGAAGCGGAACGACAGCGCAATGAGCAATTGCGAGCCGATGCCGAACAAGCGCAAACGCAGGTCGTCTCCTCCATCGCCGACGGACTCTCCAGCCTCTCTCGCGGCGACTTCACCGTTCGGCTCGAACATGCCTTTCCGACGTCCTACGAAAAGCTTCGCCACGATTTCAACGCGACGGTCGGATCCCTGTCGGAAACAATCGCCGCAATCCTGTCGTCCGTGGCCGCGATCCGCAGCAGTTCGGGCGAGATATCGCGAGCAGCCGACGATCTGTCACTTCGCACGCAACAACAGGCGAGCGGCCTCGAAGAGGCGGCTGCCGCCATCGGCGAGATCACCGATACCGTCAACCGCACGTCGGCGGGCGCACAGGATGCTAATGATTCCGTCCGCAGTGCCAACAGCGAGGTCGATCGCGGCGGCGAGGTCGTTCGCCAGGCCATCGACGCGATGAGCGGCATCGAGAAATCCTCCGGCTCGATCGGTCAGATCATTGGCGTGATCGACGAGATTGCCTTCCAGACCAACCTTCTGGCGCTCAATGCCGGTGTCGAAGCGGCGCGCGCAGGGGAAGCCGGCCGAGGCTTTGCGGTGGTTGCACAGGAGGTGCGTGCTCTTGCGCAGCGTTCGGCCGAAGCGGCCAAGGAAATCAAGTCCCTGATCTCCAGCTCGACCGATCAGGTCAATCGGGGAGTGGATTACGTCGGCGAGACCGGCGCGGCGCTGACGCGCATCGCCGAACAGGTCCGCAAGGTCAACGGCATCGTCTCGGATATCGCCTCCTCGGCTCGCGAACAGGCAACCGGCATCGCCGAGATCAACACGACCGTCGACCAGATGGATAAGGTAACGCAACAGAACGCGGCCATGGTGGAGCAGACGACGGCGGCGAGTCATCAACTCGCCCGCGAGGCAGAGCAACTTGCCGCGCTGGTGGGCCGCTTCCGGATTTCGGGCCAAGCATCCAGCGGCGCCGGCGCCTTCGCTCCGCGCGCGACCAAGCCAGCGGTCAGCGTCTCCTACACGTCCGAGGGCAACGCCGCCCGCAAGCTCCAGGTCACTCAGGAGCCTGACGGGTGGGAAGAATTCTGACTTCAGGAAACTGACGAAAGCAACGATCGACCAAGACCGGACCATTCGCCCGGGCATTTTCTTGCGCCCGTGAAGGCAAGTTGCTCCGTTCGCCGCCGCGGGTCGACGTGGGCGTGATTTACTTCCATGGCCTGAACCGGTAGCGAACGGGTCGAGAGGGCCCGCATGTTGCCGATCGAGATGCCGATAACCGAGATCGCGACGTTCGCGGCCGGTGTAGCCTTTGCGGGCGCTGTCTCCGGCGTCCTTGCGGGCGTGTTCGGAATTGGCGGCGGCGCGGTGCTCGTCCCCGTCTTCTACCAGGTGATGACCGCGCTCGGCGTCGACGAGGGCGTGCGCATGCACGTCGCCGTCGGCTCCTCTCTCGCCATCATCGTACCGACATCGCTACGCTCTTTCCAAGGCCACCACGCCCGCGGCGTGGTCGACATGGAACTTCTGCGAAACTTTCTGGTGCCGGTGCCGCTCGGGGTTCTGGTGGCCACGTTGATCGCCGCCTCGATTTCCAGCGAAGGGCTGCGGCTGATCTTCGCGCTGATCGCGCTTGCTGTCGGCCTGCGGCTCGCGTTCAATCGCGGCTCATGGCGGCTGGGAAGCGAGATTCCTGGCAATCCCTGGCGCGCGGCGATCGGGTTCGTCATCGGGCTGCTTTCAACCTTGATGGGAATTGGTGGCGGCGTCATGAACAACACCTTCATGTCGTTGTTCGGCCGACCCATGCACCAGGCGGTTGCCACGTCGGCTGGGGTCGGCGTGCTGATCGCGATTCCGGGAACGATTGGCTACATCTGGGCAGGCTGGGGTGATGCGCGGTTGCCAATAGCGTCGACCGGTTACGTCAATTGGATTGCTGTCGCTCTGATTCTGCCGATCACCCTTCTGGTCACGCCTTTCGGGGTGCGGATCGCGCATGCGATGAAGAAGCGGCACCTAGAAACCGCCTTCGGCACGTTCCTTCTTTTGGTCTCCGGCAGGTTCTTCTGGAGCCTCTACGGCTGAAACACTCAGTCGCGCAGGATCATGACGTCGCGACGAACATCGAACCCTGAGAGGGTGCCGATGAAATTCATGCCGAGCAGACTCTGGCCGAGGGTACCGGGTGCTGCGACAAGAACCGGCAGACGGCGACGTTCGATCGAGCCGACGCCGATCATGTCGACGGTTGCGCGCGCTGCACGCGTCACGCCGTTGGCTGTTGAAATGGGCACACCATAGTCGAGTGTCGACGGGTCTATGCCGACGCGCCTTGCGTCCTCCGCCGAAAGCACGGTCGATGTGGCCCCGGTGTCGACGATGAAATCGACTGAAACGCCGTCGACCAAAGCCCGAGCGCCAAAATGGCCATTCGCCAGCATGTCGAGCCGCACCACCGCGTCATCACCGGAAAACGACATCGAAAGCGGACTTCCAGGCACCAAGCCGACGGTGACGCGGTTGGCGACGTCCTGAAGTTCGTAGCGGTATTGATAGCCGCCGATGAACACGAGGAAGACCAAGAGCCAGCCTCCGATCATCTTGGCACCGTGTCCCCAAGAGGTTCGCGAGAAGACCACGCCCGCGCCGACAACCAGCGCAAGTGCGCCAAGCTGGATCATGCTGGCAAAGGAGTCATGGCCGACGCCCATCACCGTGCCGGCATCGTGGTTGACAACCAGCAGCACGAGCCCGCCGGCCAACACGAGCATGGTGATCCAGAAAAGCCGCATCAATCTGGCTCCGTCATTCCGCCCTCGCGAGCCATGCGCGCCCGGCGCGTTTCGCGGCGCGGGCGACGTTCGACGGTTTCAAGCCGAGCGGGGAGTTCGGCCATGATCGCCCTGCGTTCCGATGGCGCCATGGCAATCCATGTGCCGATTTCCCCTTGCGTGCGACCGCATCCGAAACAGTATCCGGTTTTGATGTCCATCGAGCAGACCAGGATGCAGGGAGATTCGATTGCGTTCATGTCTTGCCCTTCGAGGATGTTTTCACATGGTGGGAAACAGCCCTGTACGCAAGGGAAAGAGCTCTGCGTCTTCATGACAAGATCGTAACCGTTGTCGCGGCTGTCGCATCGGTCTATTCCCGCCGATGATCGGCCCCGCACACGGGTGAGCCCCTGCAATGGATGATGCCATGACGACCGGATTGCCCTTCGATGACTACCGATCGCTGCTGACGAAGCTCCCGGGACCTGATGAGGCTGCGGGCGCGGCGGCGCGGCGGCGGATCGAGCGCATCGCGCCGGCCGACCGGCTCGGACTGCTTGGCGCACTTGCCGTCTGGCTCGCCGAGTGGAGCGGCCGGACGCCCCCGACCGTGAACCGACCGCAGCTGGCCGTCTTTGCCGGCAATCACGGCGTCGCGCCGCATGGGGCGATGGTGCAACCGGTTTCGACAACGGCCGCAATCGTCGAGCACTGCGCCGCCGGCGGCAGGCCCGTGAACCAGATCTGTGTGGCGAGTGACGTGGGCTTCAAGGTCTACGATCTCGCGATCGACATGCCGACGGGCGACATCGGTGCGGAAGCGGCGATGGACGAGAAGGGTTGCGCGGCAACCATGGCTTTTGGAATGGAAGCGACGGCCGGCGGAATGGACCTGCTCTGCGTCGGGTCGGTGGGCGTCGGTGGAGAGATCGCCGCAGCTGCGGTTTTCGCGGCCATTTGTGGTGGTTCGGGCGTCGACTGGGCGATCGGCTCCGATGGAGCCGCCACGCAGCGTGCCGCTCTGGTGGATCAAGCGCTGGCCACCCATCGCGGGCATCTATCGGATCCGCTCGAGGTCCTGCGGCGTCTCGGCGGGCGGGAAATGGCAGCGATCGCCGGTGCGATCCTGGCTGCGCGCGCGCAGAAGATTCCGGTTCTGCTCGACGGCGACCAGGCGATTGCGGCCGCGCGCTTGCTTCAGGCAGCAAATCCGGCGGCTCTCGATCACTGCCGGCTCGCCACGATGCCGGTGGACGCGGCGCTAGCGAAAGCAGCACGACAGCTTGGTCTGCCGACGGTTCTCACGCTTGACGTCGACCTTCCGGAAGGGGCAGCGGCAGCGCTGGCCGTCAGCACGGTTCGGGCAGCTGCACTTTGCCTGGCGAACGTGCAGCCGCTGATCATCCTGGAGCAATAACGGGTCCGCCAGAAGAGTGAAGCGCCCATTCAACTCGCGGCGGCGAGTTGAATGGGCGCTTCGGCGCTGCGGTTGGTCCCGAGCACTCTCGATGCCGGGAAGATTGCGAAAACCTCCGTGCCTTCGCGCAGCTTCGACCGGAGATCGAACTTGCCACCGTGGAGCTCGAGCAGGCCCTGCACGATCGGCAGGCCAAGGCCGGTACCCTGCTCGGCGCTCTTGATGGCGATCGATCCCTGGCCAAACGCCGACAGGACAACCGGGATTTCGTCGGCCGGTATGCCGGGTCCGTTGTCCTTGACCGAGATGTACTGACCGCCTCCGGCCGTCCAGCCGACGCGCACCCGGACGGTACCTCCGGTCGGTGCGAATTTGAGTGCGTTGGAAAGGAGGTTGAGTGTGATCTGGCGCACGGCACGCTCGTCGGCCAGCAACTGCGGTAACTCCGGCTCGAAATCCTGAATGACGTGGATGTCCTTGTTGCGCGCCTTTAGCGCCACGAGATGGCAGCACTCTTCCACGATGTCGCAGAGGATCACAGGTTCCGGATTGATCTGGTAGCGCCCGGCCTCGATACGGGAAATGTCGAGGATTTCGTTGATCAAGTCGAGGAGATGCTCGCCAGAATCGTGGATGTCACGAGCATATTCCCTGTAGGTTGCGTTCTCCATCGGTCCCAGAACCTCGTCGGCCATCACCTCAGAAAATCCCAGAATGGCATTCAGGGGCGTTCGCAACTCGTGGCTCATCGATGCGAGGAAACGCGATTTGGCGAGGTTGGCCTCTTCCGCACGGCGGCGAGCCTCATCAGAGATCGCGTTCGCCGTCTCGAGTTCTGCGATCAGCCCGTCCTTCTCGGTGCGGAAGGAGAGCAGCATCACGGTCGAGCGGTTCAGATGCGAGGACACATAAGCGAAGAACGGGAGTGACATCGCCAGTAGGCCGCCCATCACGATCTGGACGGGCTCGCCGTTTTCGAACGCGAGATAGAGGTACACCATTACCGGCACGGCGAAGGTTGCCAGAAGCGCGCCCCGCAGCGCATAGGCAAGAATTGCGGTCGCGGCGATTGCAAGCAGCAGAATCACGGCCTTGATGATGGGAAACTGTTCGATCTGACAGGCCTCGCATCCGAGGCCGGAAAACCACGCCCACGCAAAGCCCGTTGCACCGTGCAGCATCAGGAAGCTGATGCGGACCGGTGTCTGCTCGTCCGGACCCGCCCGTCCGACATATTGTGCGAAGGCTGCAAGCGCCGCGTAGATGGCAGCCGAGGTCATCGCCCAGAGCACGACCACCACCCCCATGCCAGCAAAGAGACCAGCAAGGGCGACCGCAATTGCAAACAGCGGAACGACCACGGCACTGCCCGTTAGCGCGCGCGCATGCAGTCTCAGCATCTCGCGGTCGAACACGGGATTGCCTGGCTGCTGCGCCAAACGATCGCGCGCCTCGCGAACAGTCCGCGCCACGTCCGGGTTGCGGCGCGGCTTCGTACGGTCCACGATATTCTTGTCCGCCGAGGTCGAGCGTCTGGGAGCCATCCGGGCCAGGTTGATGTTGGAGCGACAGGTTCGTATGGAAAATTACTTTCGAATTGTTAAGAGACCATTCCGGCGGTCCTCTCGCCCGAAGTGGCGGGTCGACAAGATACGGGAGGCCGATCGTGAGGCTGTTCGACGGGGGCAAGGCCCCAAATCCGCGCCGCGTGCGCATTTTTCTGGCCGAGAAAGGCATCGAGGTCCCGCTCGTGCCGGTCGACATGACTTCGCTCGGGCACCGCGATCCCGAGATAACGCGCCGAAACCCCCTGCAACGGTTACCAGTGCTCGAACTTGACGATGGTACGATCCTGACGGAATCCGTCGCGATCTGCCGATACTTCGAGGAACTGCACCCCGAACCGGCCCTGTTCGGTGTCGGGGCGCTTGGACGGGCTCAGGTCGAGATGTGGCAGCGGCGCATGGAGCTGAACTTCTTGTTGCCCGTCGGGAACGCCTTTCGCCACATCCACCCCGCAATGAAGGAATGGGAAGTGCCGCAGATCGCCGAATGGGGCGAGGCCAACAAACCAAGGGCGATTGATTTCCTGGCAATCCTCGACAGGGTTCTCGCCGACCGGGAATTTGTGGCCGGCGACAGCTACTCGGTCGCGGATATTACCGGAATGATTGGGGTCGACTTCATGAAGCCCGCTCGCATCGCCTTGCCGGAGGATCTGGTCAACGTGAAGCGCTGGTACGCTGCCGTGTCCACGCGACCCAGCGCTGGCGCCTGAACAGTCCCTTGATCGAAACGGATCTCGAGAGCCTCGTTTCCAGGATCCGCGCTTGCCGGATCTGTCGCGATGCGCCCGGCGGCATGCCGTTGCCGCACGAACCGCGGCCGGTCGTCGTCGCGTGGAAAATGGCGCGCATCCTGATCGCGGGGCAGGCGCCGGGCCTGCGTGTGCACGAGACGGGCATTCCCTTCAACGACCGCTCCGGCGACCGACTGCGCGAGTGGCTGGGCGTTACGCGCGAGACGTTCTACGATCCCGCGAACTTCGCCATCGTGCCGATGGGGTTCTGCTTTCCGGGCTATGATTCCAAGGGGTCTGATCTACCACCGAGGAACGAGTGCGCGCAGGTCTGGCGCTCGACGCTGTTGGCGGCCATGCCGCAGGTCGAGTTGGTGGTGACGATCGGACAATACGCGCAGGCCTGGCATCTCGGCGCGTCGCGCAAAGCGTCGCTAACCGACACCGTCGCCGGCTGGCGTGATGTCCTTGCTGCGCCTGGCAAGCCACGCCACTTACCACTTCCGCATCCGTCATGGCGCAATTCCGGATGGCTGAAGCGCCATCCCTGGTTCGAAGCCGAATTGCTGCCAGTGCTGCGACGTGAAATCGCCATGCGTGTTCATCAGTCAGGTTAGGATGGTTCCAGCTGCTTGCGGCGTGTCGAGAGAAAATGTTTCTTGCAAGCTGTAGGGAGGCGGGTAGATTCCGCAAAACCATTCCGGAGCCAGCTTCCATGGACCGCCTCGACAAGAAAATCCTGCGTCTCATGCAGGAGGACGCTACGCTCGCCGTTGCGGACATCGCCAAGAAGGTCGGTCTGTCGACCACCCCCTGCTGGCGTCGGATCCAGAAGCTGGAGGAGGAGGGCGTCATTCAACGCCGCGTGGCGGTTCTCAATCCGGAAAAGGTCAATACGCGGGTAAACGTATTCATCTCGATCCGTACGAGCGCACACAGCCTCGAATGGCTGAAGCGATTCTCGGAAGTGGTGCAGGAGTTTCCCGAAGTCGTCGAGTTCTACCGCATGAGCGGCGACGTCGACTACCTGATCCGTGTGGTGGTTCCGGACATCGCAGCCTATGACGCGTTCTACAAAAAGCTTATCGCCAAAATCGAGATTCGTGACGTGTCCTCGGCCTTTGCCATGGAGCAGATCAAGTACACCACCCAGCTCCCACTCGATTACATGGTGCTTGAGAAAGACGGCAATGCCAGTGCGGCGGGCTGATATCGCTCAACATAAAGTGAGCCGCAAGGCTTGATCGCTTTCGGCGGTATGAAACCACAGGGAAGCAGTTGAAGCTCAACGTCTGATCTTCCTCGACCCTTTTTCGGCCTGCCTTACCTCTATCCGTGCCAGCGTCCTTGCAGCGGTCAACTCCCGAATAGCATCATTCCCGATCCAGCGGGCGGTACGGTCGGAGCTTTCGGCAAGCCGTCGCGAGGACGCGAGCGCTGCCGCGTGAAGGCTCGTGGATCGCTTGCCGATTTGGCGCAGGGCCCAGTTCACGGCTTTGCGGACGAAGTTTCGCGGATCATTTGCATGGCGTTCGATCAGAACAAGCCATTCGATGAAGGTCGCATCGGGTTCGTTTTTTCGGTGAACGGCGGCCCCGGCCATCATGGCGAAGGCCGCGCGTAGGACGAACTCGCGTTCGTCGGCGGCGAACGCGGGGACCAGATCGAAGTGACCGGCCTCTACGAAGAGGGTAGAGGCGCTGTCGACGATCTCCCAAGAGTCGAACCCGTCCGCCCAACGGCGTACTTGTTCCGCCGTCACCTGTTTTGGGTCGTCTGTGAAGACGGCAAGCAGCCGCGCCTCGCGCCAGCCGGTTTCCCAAAGTGCAAGCGCCCGCTCGTGATCGCGTTTCAGCGCGCGGGCGAGTGAACGCAGTGCGGTGTTGCGGACCCCGAGGGAGCGGTCGGTGACGATGCCGAACCGCGCCATGCCGGCGCGGTTCTCGTCGCTGCCAAGTGCGCGAAGATGGTCGATGATTTCGTCGACGACCCAGTTGGGCGAGGGCGCCGGCACGCGATGGCCTAATTGCCGAGGCGGGCGAGCAGCGAGGACGTGTCCCAGCGCCTGCCGCCCATCGACTGGACGTCCTTGTAGAACTGGTCGACGAGTGCAGTGACAGGCAGTTTCGCGCCGTTGCGGTCGCTCTCGTCGAGGACGATGCCAAGATCCTTGCGCATCCAGTCGACCGCGAAACCGAAATCGTACTTGCCGGCGATCATCGTCTTGTGCCGGTTTTCCATCTGCCACGAACCGGCCGCCCCCTTGGAAATGACATCGATAACCTTGTCCATGTCGAGCCCGGCCTTCATGCCGAAATGGATGCCTTCGGCAAGTCCCTGGACGAGACCGGCGATGCAGATCTGGTTCACCATCTTGGTCAACTGACCGCTGCCGGCCGGCCCCATGAGGCCGACCATGCGTGCATAGGCCTCGATGACCGGACGGGCCGTCTCGAACGTTGCTGCATCGCCGCCACACATGACCGTGAGCACGCCATTTTCCGCGCCTGCCTGACCGCCAGACACGGGCGCGTCGATGAAGCCGAAGCCGGCCGCGCGGGCCGCGGCATCGAGTTCGCGGGCAACCTCGGCCGAAGCGGTCGTGTTGTCGATGAATACCGCCCCTTTCTTCATGGCCGAGAATGCGCCGTCCTGACCGATCGTCACGGAGCGAAGGTCGTCGTCATTGCCGACGCAGCAGAATACGAAGTCCTTGTCCTTGGCCGCCTCGGCCGGTGTCGATGCCATCGCCCCGCCATGCTGCTCGACCCAATTCGCGGCCTTGGCGGCCGTGCGGTTGTAGACCGTGACGGCATGGCCGCCCTTGTGCTTTAGGTGCGCCGCCATGGGATAGCCCATCACGCCCAGCCCCAGAAATGCGATGTTCGCCATCGTTTTCTCCTGCAATTTTTCATGTTTACGTTGGGAGGCGGAATCAGCGCTTCAGGTGCACCGTGATCCGCCTCTCGATCCAGTCGACGATGTTGCGCAACAGCTCGACGATCGCAAGGTAGATGATCGCCGCCCATATGTAGGTCTGGAAATCGAAGGTGCGGGAATAGGCACGGCGCGTTTCGCCCATCAGGTCGTAGACGGTGATGATTGCGACGATTGCCGAGCCCTTGATCATCAGGATGATCTCGTTGCCATAGGGCCGCAGCGCCACGATCATTGCCTGAGGGAGGACTATCTTCCACAGGGTCTGCAGCTTCGAAAGGCCGAGCGCCGAGGCTGCTTCCCACTGACCGCGCGAAACGCTCTCGATCGCGCCGCGCAGGATCTCGGCCTGGTAGGCGGCGGTGTTGAGCGTGAAGGCGAGTATGGCGCAGTACCACGCCTCGCGAAAGAAGGTCCACAGGCCGAGCGCCTGCAATTCCGGTCGGAACGAGCCGAGACCGTAGTAGATGAGGAAGGTCTGCGCGATCAGCGGGGTGCCGCGAAAGAAATAGACGTAGACATAGGCGAGACCGCCCAGGACCCGGTTCTGGGACAGGCGCATCCAGGCAATCGGCACGGACAGCAAGGCCCCGAAGACGATCGAGAGGCCCACCAGCGTCAGCGTCACGCCGAGCCCCGAGAGATAGTAGGGCAGATATCGTTGAAAAAGCTCGGGCTTCCACGCAGCCACGAGGTAGGCGACGAGGCCGATGCCGCAGAGCAGCCACAGGCCTAGCAGGACGGCACCCGCGATCCGCTCCCCGGTCCAGGGGCGTGGCGGCGCGGGCGGCTTCTCGACGACCGAGGCCGGTGCGATCTCGCTCATCGTGCGGGGCCCTTCTTCTGCCCGACCCGGCGCTCGATCGCGCCGATGCCGAAGGAGGAGATGATGGCGAGGGCGAGATAGATCAGGCAGGCGAGACCAAAGAACAGGAAGGCCTCCTTGGTGACACGCGCGGCGATACCGCTCTGGCGCAGGATGTCGGAAAGTCCGATGGCCGACACCAGCGCGGTATCTTTGAGCAGGATCAGCCAGAGATTCGACAGGCCGGGCAGCGCGACGCGAACCAGTTGCGGAAGGATGACCAGGCGCATGGTTTGGCCTTTCGTCAGGCCGACCGAGTACCCGCCTTCGTACTGCCCCTGGGGTATCGCCTTGAATGCGGAGAGGAAGACTTCGCTCGCGTAGGACGAGAAGACCGCGCCGAGCGCGATCATGCCTGCCACGAAGCTGTTGATCTCGACGGTGGCGGTCGGACTGAAGAAGCGCACGATCTGCTGGATGCCAATCTGGGCGCCGTAAAAGACGACGAAGAGCGTCAGCAGTTCGGGAAGCCCGCGGAAAATGGTTGTGTAGATACTGCCGGCCAGCCGCAGGGTCCGTTCTTCGGAGCGCTTTGCCAGCGCAACGAAGAATCCCGCGAGCAGACCGAACGGAAGCGTCGCGAGCGCCAGAAGTATCGTGACCTTGACGCCGGAAGCAATCTCGTCAAGCCAGCCGTCCGGTCCCCAACTGAGCAGTGTCCAGACGCTCTGCATCGGTCAGGAACCGTCTGTTCGCAACGTCCAGGTCGAACGAGCGCACCGGCGACGGAACGTGCCGCCGCCGGGCATTAGAGAAAAGGCAGGCTGTGCGTCAGCCGCCATAGACGTCGAAGTCGAAGTACTTCTCGTTGATGGCCTGGTACTTGCCGTTGGCGCGGATCGCGTCGATCGCCTGGCTGAACCTGTCGGCCAGTTCGGTCTCGCCCTTGCGGACAGCGATCCCGGCGCCCGGGCCGTGGATCTCTTCCACAGGCGTGATCGTGCCGACAATCTTGCAGCACTCGCCGTCGGGCGTGGCCAACCATTCAGACAGCACCACCACGTCATCGTTGACGGCGTCGAGGCGGCCATTGGCCAGGTCGAGCTGATACTCCTGCGCGGTCGGATAGGCGCGTATGTCGCTGTCCGTGTAGGTAGCTTCCGAGAAGTTGAAATGCGTGGTCGCGCCCTGCGCACCAACGGTCTTGCCGGCGAGGGCTTCTTTGGTCACGCCAGTGATGTCGGTGTCTTTCGGCGCCGCGATCGCGGGCGGGGTGTTGTAGTACTTCTTGGAAAAGTCGACCTGCTCTGAACGTTCCGGCGTGATCGACATGGAAGCGATGATGGCGTCGAACTTGCCTGCCTGGAGCGCCGGAATGATGCCGTCCCAATCCTGCGTGATGAACTCGCATTCGGCATTCATCTCTTCGCAAAGCGCACGGGCGATGTCGATATCGAAGCCTTCGAGTTGGCCCGCAGATGTCAGGTTGTTGAAGGGTGGATACGCACCCTCGGTACCGATCCTGATCTTCATTCGGTCCTGCGCGTGGGAGGCGCCGACTGTTAAGACTAAAGCTGCGGCCGAAAGCGCAAGCGCGAGACGCGTCGTGGTTTTCATGGTTCTCCTCATATTATTCTTGTCCCTGGTTGGCGAAGTTCCGCCGTGCTCCCAGGGCGACCGGCGTTCAGACCCAGCCTGAAACGATACTCCCACTGTTTTCGAGCGAAACGCAACCGCAAAGCACGTGCGCCGCGCCAATGTTTCAGGCCGATCAGTCCAGTCCGGTCAACGCGGCAATGAAATCGGCGATGCCGTGGACATCGTCTAACCCGAAGGCGGGCAGGTGGCCGCCGACGACGGGATGGTCGGCCGCGATCGCCACCACATTGGGGATCGAGCCGGCGAGTGGCTTCGTCTCGCGCGCGTCCACTCTCCGCACCTCGATCTTGCTGTGGTTTTCCGTCTTGTAGCCTTCAACTAGGACCAGATCGCAGGGCGAAAGCTTCGCGATCATATCATCCAGCGTCGGTTCGAGGGCGCCGTCGTGTTCGTGCATAAGCGCCCAGCGGCGGCCGGACACGATCGCGACCTCGCCTGCGCCGGCCGCGCGGTGGCGAAAGGTATCGGTACCTTCGCGATCGATGTCGAAATCGTGATGCGCGTGCTTGACCGTCGCGACCCGCTTGCCGCGGCGGCGAAACTCGGCGACGAGCCGCTCGGTAAGCGTCGTCTTGCCGGAGTTCTTCCACCCGGTGATGCCGAAGATGCGGTGCTGCTGCGTGGTCACGTGTCTGCTCTCGCTGGATTGCCGGGCCGGAAGGCGGTTGCGAGCCCCGGTTATCATTGCAAACGACGACCTAAAAGCCCCGTCGGGCGCTCAGCCGGCTCCCGGCTTCCCGTCTCCGTCAAGCGGGCCGGCGACGCGATCGACATGCATGCCGTAGAGCGTGGCGCAGATTGCAAGGACAGACGATCCAACCATGACGGCGAACAGCGGGTAGGGGCCGCTCTCGACGGAGAGCATCGCGCCGGCCAGAACCGACAATACCGCGCCGCCGCCCATCTGGATTGCGCCACCAAGTCCGGATGCCGATCCCGCAAGCTTGGGGCGTACGCTGACGATCCCGGCATAGGCGGTAGGCAATGACATCCCGTTTCCGACACCGACGAGGCCGGTCGGCAGGAAAAGGCTGACGGGGTGGTCGAAGCCGAGGGCGAAAAGGGCGATGCCTAGCATACCGCCGAGCGAAGCGGCGATGTTGCCGGCGATCATCAGTTTGTTGCGGCCAATGCGGGTCGAGAATCGAGCTGTCAGGAAGTTGCCCGCCATGTAGCCGATCGAAACGAGAACGAAGTAGAATCCGTAGGTCGAAGGCCCGATGCCGAGCATTTCACTTGCGACATAGGGACCGCCGCCAAGAAAGGCAAAGAACGCGCCCGCTGTAAAGGCGGCAGTTAATGTGTAGGACCAGAAGCGGCGCGAGGCGATCAGCTCCGGATAAACCTTGAACTGGGCACCAAGACTGGCCATTGGCGTCCGATTGGTTTCATTGAGATCGAGATAGACAACCAGCATGGCGACGAGGCCGTAAACCAGGGTGAGGACGAATGTCGCCCGCCAGCCATAGAACTCGTCGAGCAGGCCTCCGAAGGCCGGTGCCACCATCGGTACCAGCGCCATGCCCATGGTGATGTAGCCGATGCGGCTAGCGGACTTGTCACTGTCGACGGTGTCGCGAACCACGGCCCGCGAGATCACCATGCCGCCGGCGGCGAAGGCCTGAAAAAAGCGCAGGACCAAGAGCATCTCGATGGACTGAACGAAGACCGACATAAGACTGCTGATGACGAAGATTCCCAGGCAGCCAAGCAGGACAGGGCGTCGCCCGTACAGATCGGAAGCCGGTCCGATGAGAAGTTGCAACCCGGCCGTCGCAAACAGGTAGATCGACACCATCAACTGAACCACGGCGTAATCCGTCGACAGATCACGCGCAATGGAAGGGAGAGAGGGAAGGAACACGTTCATGGCGAGAGCGCTTGAAGCGGTCGCGATCACCAGCGTGAGGATATGCGGCGAGCGCGGCCGTAGCGCCCGCGCCGAGGGATCAGCGGATGTGGTCATTGCCGGCTCTCACAATCCGTCCGGCGCCATGCCAGGCGCCGTGCTGCTGGTGACCGGACGCGTACGGCCGACGATCTGTTCTCGGTAGAGCGTGTAGAGTCCCGACGCGATCACGACGAGGGCACCGATCGTCATGGCCATGTCGGGCACATTGCCGAACACCAAATAGCCCAACAGGATAGCCCACAGGAGCGCCGTGTAGCGGAAGGGCGCGACATAGGAGATGTCGCCGACACGCATCGCCATGATGATGAACTGATAGCCGATGACGACGAGCACGGCGGCCAGGAGAAGAAGCAGGACCTCGTTGCCGCCGACCGGCTGCCAGCCGCCATAGGGAACGATCAGCACGCCGCCGGTTGCGGTGACGGCGGCGGCCGTGGCCGTGGTGATGAAGAGCGAGGGGATGGCTTTGCTGACGCGCTTGGTCGCGAGGTCACGAATGACGCAGAAAAACACGCAACCGAGCGCATAAAGCGAGTAGGTGCTGAACCCCTCGAGTCCCGGCCGCACGATAATGAGAACACCTGAAAGGCCGGCCCCGATTGCCAGCCAACGTCGCCAGCCCACCGGCTCCGAGAAAAAAAGCGCTGCACCCATCGTCACCCCTAGCGGCAGGGCCTGCAGAATCGCTGAGACGTTGGCAAGTGGCAGATGGGCAAGCGCAGTGAGGAAGCACAGGGTTGCAAAGACTTCACCGCTCACACGCAGCGCGACCATCCTGTCGAAAACACCCGCCGGCATCCTCAGCGCCCCGCGGTGCCAGGCGATTACACCTACCAAAATGGTGGCGAAGCCGCCTCGGATGAACATGATCTGCGCCATTGTGAGCGAATCGGTCACGGCTTTGGCCAGGGCATCGTTCATGGTGAAGCCGGCCATCGAGATGGCCATGAACAGCGCGCCGCGAAGATTGTGGGAAAGAGCCAAGACGTTTCCGGTTGTTTTCGACCGGATGTAGCACCGAAACGCATCGTGGCAACCTGAAACGACTGGGCCAGTTGCGGCGATGCGCACCTGTTTCCCCACCAGCGTGCAAGATGTCGACATTCCGTTTGGCGAACCGCCCGTCAGCAGGCCAGCCTCGACCCAGTCAGCCGCCAGTCACGCTCATATGACGGGGAACAGAGGGGCGGTTGGTGCGACGGTCGATGACGAAGTCGTGGCCCTTCGGCTTGCGCCCGATCGCCTCGTCGATGGCCTGTGACAAGAGATCATTGCCCTCTGAGGCGCGGAGCGGGGCACGCAGGTCGGCGGCGTCCTCTTGGCCCAGGCACATATAGAGAGTTCCGGTGCATGTGAGCCGGACGCGGTTGCAACTCTCGCAGAAATTGTGCGTCATCGGCGTTATGAAACCGAGACGGCCGCCGGTCTCGGCGACCTGGACATAGCGGGCTGGGCCGCCCGTGCGATAGGGGATATCATTTAGGGTGAACTGTTGCTCCAGCCGTGCGCGGAGGAGGGAAAGGGGCATGTACTGGTCGGTGCGGTCGGCGTCGATCTCGCCCATGGGCATTGTTTCGATAACGGTCAGGTCCATGCCGCGGCCGTTAGCCCAACGCAGCAGATCAGGAATTTCCTCGTCGTTGAAGCCTTTGAGCGCGACAGCGTTGATCTTGATCGCAATGCCTGCCGCCTGGGCGGCTTCTAGGCCTTCCAGAACGCGGGAGAGGTCGCCCCATCGCGTGATCGTGCGGAACTTCCCGGGGTCGAGCGTGTCGATCGAAACATTGATGCGCCTGACGCCGCAATCGGCGAGTTCGGCCGCAAAACGCGAAAGCTGCGAGCCGTTGGTTGTGAGTGTCAATTCCTTCAGCGCGCCGCTGTCGAGATGACGCGAAAGCTGGCGCACGAGATGCATGACGTTCTTACGCACGAGCGGTTCGCCGCCGGTCAGCCGGAGCTTGCGCACGCCTTTTTCGACAAAGGCGGTGCAAAGGCGATCGAGTTCCTCGAGCGACAGGAGGTCCTTCTTGGGCAGGAACGTCATGTCTTCAGCCATGCAATACGTACAGCGGAAGTCGCAGCGATCGGTGACTGAGACACGAAGATATTCGATCGACCTCCCGAACGGGTCGATCATCTCTGCCTCATGCCGGCTGCCGTGAGCGATATCCATGTCGTATTTCCTGTCCGCTCCGTCTCGTCGCGGTGCTTCCCGTCGAATGTCGTGCCCGAGAATGCCATCGTCAAGTCATCGACATGAAACTAGCATTGCTGCTGTAGTCCCGGCAATGCAACGCGACTAGGTTGGGCCTGCTCGAATCTGCCGCAGGACACCGGACCATGACAGCTCCTATCGAATTGCGCGTATCGAAGGATCGCCGCATGCTCTCTGTCGCCTTCGCTGGGCGCGATCCGATAGCGCTCGATGCGGAGTACCTGCGCGTCACCTCGCCTTCGGCCGAGGTGCAGGGGCACTCGCCAGAGCAGCGCGTGACCGTACCTGGCAAGCGTGACGTCACGATCCTGAAGATGGAACCAGTCGGCAACTACGCCGTGCGCATCACATTTGACGACATGCATGACACCGGCATTTTCACTTGGTCCTACCTGCGCCAGCTTGGCGAGGAAAAGACACAGCGATGGGCAGCCTATCTGGCGGAACTGGAGACGAAGGGGCTGACCCGCGACAGATAAGGCATGCACGAAGTTCTTTCCACCCAATTCGCCCTGTTGCGAGGAACGGCGCTGCCGCCAGAGTGCGAGTTCGGTCGACGCGACGCTTTCAAAGCGTCCGCGGCGACGCTTCTGCCTCTTAAGGTTCACCGACGAACATCTACTGGCTCAAGCGAATTGAACTGACAGGGCAGGGGGGCTGACCTATACACCGGCCGTCCTGAGGAGGTTCGGTTGTCCGTCGCCACGTCCACACGCAAAGCTTTCGCGTCGGAATTCTGGCGCGGGACACGGAGGGGCATTCCGGTGATCGTCGCGTCCGCGCCTTTCGGTGTCCTGTTTGGCGCTCTTGCAGTGCAGACTGGATTCACTGTTGGCGAGGCGGTGCTGATGAGCGCCACGGTCTTTGCTGGCGCAAGCCAGATGGTGGGCATCGAATTGTTCGGCAAGTCGATTCCTGCCTGGATGATCGTGCTCTCCGTCTTTGCCGTGAATTTTCGGCACGTGCTCTATTCGGCTGCGTTCGGTCGCAGGACCGCTCATTGGTCTGTGCCTCGGAAGGCATTCGCGTTTTTCTTTCTGGCCGATCCCCAATTCGCTGAAAGCGAGCGCAAGGTCGAAGCCGGGGAGACGATCGGCTTTGTCTGGTACATGGGCCTCGCCCTGCCAATGTATGGACTCTGGGTCCTCAATACTTGGCTGGGGGCGCTGTTCGGACGGTTGATCCCCGATACCCACGCGCTCGGTCTGGACTACCTCTTGCCGATCTACTTTGTCGGAATGCTGATGGGCTTCCGCAAGCGGCCGCTCTGGCTTCCGGTCGTCATCGCCAGTGGCGCAGCCGCCATGGTCGCGCATTCATGGGTTGGATCGCCCTGGCACGTGTCGATCGGGGCTACCGCAGGAATCCTTCTCGCCGCCTTCATGCCGGTGAACGCCGCTGCACGCACAGATGCCGCCTCTAGAAAGGGTATTACGGGAGATCCGACATGAGCGAGATCGCCTGGATCGTGCTGGCCGCAGCACTGATGACCTATCTGACGCGCGCAGGTGGCCATCTCGTACTCTCGAGGTTCAGCAGGATCCATCCGCGTGTGGAGGCCGGACTCAATGCGGTACCTGCGGCGGTATTCACCACCCTGATCGCGCCCGCCGCCATGAACGCGTCGACGGCCGAGGCACTGGCTCTGGTCGCTGCCGCGCTCATCGGCCTTTGGGGCGGCATGTTCCCGGTCTTCCTCGGCGGCGGGCTGGTATTGATCGTCGGCCGCTATCTGCTCGGCTGACTGAGTTCCGGCACAGCATCACCCGTTGGCGACGACGACCCGCGCGAGCAGCCTTTCGGCGCGCCGAAGATGCGGGCGGTCGTACATTTTGCCATCAATGCCAACCACGCCGACATCCCCGGCGTCGGCGAAGGCAGAAATGATCGCGCACGCCTCTGCAATTGCTTCGGACGACGGCGTGAACGCTTCATTGATGATCGGAACCTGCGCCGGGTGGATCGCCATCTTGCCAGTGAACCCATCGCGCTCCGCGTCCAGGCACTCGCGCCGCAACGCTCCCATGTTCCTGAAATCGACGTAGACGGTGTCGATCGCCGCCGTCTCCGCCCTTGCCGCAGCCAGCACGGTCATGGCGCGCGCGAGGCGAAACACGTCCGTAAAATGACCGGCATCGTCGCGTGTAGCCCTTGCCCCGACATCGGCCGACAGGTCCTCTGCGCCCCAGGTGATGCCGGCAAGCCGGGGCAGGGCGCTCGTGTAGCTGCCGGCGGCGAAAAGGCCGGCAGCCGTCTCTGTGATAATCGGAAGAATGCGAATTGCGCCCTCGTCCAGCCCGGCTTCCGCCTCATGCACCCGAAGCTTGGCCGACAGCCGCTCGACATCCGCCCCTCCGGCGGCCTTCGGCAGCATGATTCCTTGAGGCGAAACCTTCACGAAGGCTGCCAGGTCTTCGTCGATCAGCCCGGTCGAAAAGTCGTTGACGCGCACATAGAGCTTGGGACTGGCATGGCCCGCACGGGCCGACAGGAACTCAGCGGCCATAGATCGAGCCGTGGCCTTGCGGGCCGGCGCAACGGAGTCTTCCAGGTCGATGATCAACACGTCGGCGCCGGAGCCGAGGCCCTTCTCCAGTTTCCGCTCCGAATCGCCGGGCACGAACAGCAGCGAGCGCATCAGGTCGGCCTTTTCAGCATCATCGCCTGACGAATGCAGCGGGCGACGAGCACGCCATGCTGATTGTAAGCACGGTGCTCGACCTCGGCCACCCCGCGGTCGGGCTTCGACTTCGATTCGCGCACGGAGATCACCTCCGTCTCGGCCCGCACGGTGTCGCCGTGGAAGAGCGGATGCGGGAACGTCGTGTCGGTCATGCCGAGATTGCCGACGGTGGTGCCGAGCGTGGTGTCGTGCACCGAGATGCCGATCATCAGCCCGAGCGTGAACAGCGAGTTGACCAGCGGCTTGCCCCATTCGCTCTTCGCGGCGAAATCGAAGTCGATGTGCAGCGGCTGCGGATTGAGCGTCATGACCGAAAACAGCATGTTGTCGCTTTCGGTGACCGTCTTGGTCAGCGCGTGCCGGATCACCATCCCCGGCTGGAAGTCCTCGAGATAAAGCCCGGCCACGATGTCCTCCCGACTGCGATCCGCCCTCCGGACCAGCCCGTTGATAGAAGCGCCGGCGCGGCGCCGCAAGCCGGCAGTGTGGTTAGCGACCGGCTAACGGACATGGTGAACCGTTCGTAAACCACTTGCCGCTAGGGTCCGTCACAGCAAAGCGTGCGGGGCGTCATGATCGTAGAGCACTTCATCCGATGGGTCGCGACGGCAAGGGTGGCGGAGCGGGCCGCGGCCGCAAATGCGCTCGCCCGCGCCTACATCGTCTCGGACATGGATTTCGAGGACCGCTGCGCCGCAGAGGCGGCGCTGACCATGCTGCTCGACGATCCGTCGCCCAAGGTGCGGCTGGCGATGGCCGAGCCCTTCTCGCTCTCGGCCCGCGCGCCGCAGCAGATCGTGGCCGCGCTTGCCGCCGACCAGCCGGAGGTCGCCGCACCGATTCTGGCGCTGTCGCCGCTGCTCGCCGACCATGACCTGATCGAGCACATGGCGGCCGGCGAGGATGATGCGCAGGTGCTGATCGCGACGCGGGCACGTGTTTCGATGGGGCTTTCGGCCGCCATCGCCGAAGTGGCCTGCGTGCCGGCCTGCGCCGCGCTGCTGGGCAATTCGGGCGCCGACATCGCCACGATCAGCCTGCGTCGCATGGCCGAACGGCTCGGTCATGAGGCCGACATGCGCGAAGCCCTGATCGCCGACCGGCGCCTGCCCTGCGACATCCGCCACATGCTGCTGCACAAGGTCGGCGAGGCCTTGCGCCAATCGCCGCTGGTGCGGGCGCTGATGAGCCAGTCGCGCGCCGACCGGATGCTGCGCGAAGCCTGCATGAAGGCGTCGCTGACGCTGATCGAACACACCGGCGTGGACGAGCATGCCGCTCTGGTGGAGCATCTGCGCCTGCGCGGCGAACTGACGACCGGCTTTCTGGTGCGCGTCGTGGCTCATGGCCGGATCGACTTCTTCGGGGCGGTGCTGGTGGCGCTGTCGGGGCTGGAACAGAGCAGGGTCCGCGCGCTGCTGGCGTCAGGCCGCGACGTTGCCCTGACGGCGCTGTTCCGGTCCGCCCGCATCCCGCAGGCTGCCGGCCGCGTGATCCTGCGGGCGCTGCTGATCTGGCGCGACGTCGCCAATGGCCGCCGCGTGGCGGGCACGCAGGAAGTGACCTTCCTGATGCTGCGCGACCTCGACGAGGCGGTGAGAGCGGGCGCTGCGACCGACGAGAAGGGCGAACTGTCGGCACTCCTGAAGGTGATCCATCTCGAAGCCCTGCGGGACAATGCCCGTGGCCATGCCCTGGCGATCCAGGCGGCCTGACAACGCAGCGCTTCGCAACGTGCGTCGCTCACAGAGCGATTGATTCCGTCGTGCGTCGCTCACAGAGCGCCGATCGACGAAACCTTCGATCTCGTGCCGCACCGCAATGTCCGGATGAACCGGATTGTGCGCGACGCCCTCCCGACGCGACAGGCTCCTATCGACGCGTCTCGCCGGAGACCGGATCGACGTCGATCTTCACCTTGCCGCCGTCGGCGCGATAATATTCGATCTCCCAATAGCCGTCGCTGTCCCACTCCACCTCGTCGAAATAGGCGACGTCGCCGCTCGCCTCGATCGTGGCCAGGATTTCCGACAGCGGCCTAGCGTCCCGCGGAGGCTGGGCGAAGGCGGCTGCGGTGAAGCCGGCGGTGGCGGCGAGGGCGATCAGCATCTGGCGCATGAAGGATCCTTCTTTCACGATGGGGCTGACGCCCAACGTCGCCCCTGCGCGCCGGTTCCATCGACGAAACCGATCGGGCGTCAGTCTCCGGCGGTCTGGTCCGCGAAGGCAAGGATGTCCTCGACGAGGGCGGACGACCAGAGGTCGTTGTGGCCATACCCCGCATAGAGCCGAAACGTTTTTGGCTCCGGCGCGCGTTCGAAAAGCGCCTCGCCGAAACGGACGGGGATCACGCCGTCGCGATCGCCGTGGATGAAGAGCTTGGGTTGCACCGCCTTGGCGATCCTAAGATCGGAGCGGAACGGATCGCGGATCAGCGGGCCGACCGGGAGGAACGGATAGAAGGATCGCGCGAGCGCCAGCGCGGAATCGAAGGCGGAAACGAGGATCACGCCGCGCGCGGGCCGTTCGGCCGCGACATGAACCGCGACCGCACTGCCGAGCGACTGGCCGAGCAGCACCACCCGAACCTGGCCGGACGCCGCCAGCCAGTCATATGCCGCCAGTCCGTCGACGAGGAGGCCGGCTTCGCCCGGTCGGCCCGTCGATCCGCCATAACCGCGATAGGAAAGCGCGAGCAGTCCGACGCCGCGCCGGGCGAGGGCGTCGGACAGGAAACGGTAGTGGTCGACGTTGTCGGCGTTGCCGAGGAAGAACAGGACGGTCGGCCGGTCGTCCTCCGCTGGGGAATGCAGCGCGTGCAGCGTCTCCCCGTCGGGCGTGTCGATGAGGACCGATCGGCCCCAGGCCGGCGCGGCCGGCGGCGCGCCCTTGCCCAGTGCAGCGCCGGGAAAGAGCAGGCTGCGCTGCGAGGTGTACATGACGGCGACGAGGATGGCGTAGCAGGCCGCGGCAATCAGCAGGATGGTCAGCAACGACTTGCCGATGCCGGAGGGCAAACCGACCTCCTTCAGATGTCCAGTTCTTCCGTGTGCGCGAACTCCGCGCGGTCCTGGATGAAGCGGAAGCGGGCCTCGGGCTTGGTGCCCATCAGCGCATCGACCATCGACTTGGTGGCGGCAGCGTCGTCGATCACCTCGACGCGAAGCAGCGTTCGCTTCTTCTTGTCCATGGTGGTTTCCTTCAATTGCGCGGCCATCATCTCGCCAAGGCCCTTGAAGCGGCCGATCTCGACCTTGCCCTTGCCGGTGAAGAAGCTGCGCAGCAATTCGTCCTTGTGGGCGTCGTCGCGCGCATAGGCGACCTTGCCGCCCTGGCTGAGGCGGTAGAGCGGCGGCACGGCGAGATACAGATGTCCGCCCCGGATCAGGTCCGGCATTTCCTGGTAGAAGAAGGTGATCAGCAACGAGGCGATGTGCGCGCCGTCGACGTCGGCGTCGGTCATGATGATCACGCGGTCGTAGCGCAGGTCGTCGTCGCGGTAGCGCGAGCGGGTGCCGCAGCCGAGCGCCTGGACGAGGTCCGAGATCTGCTGGTTGGCATTGAGCTTGTCGGAACCGGCGGAAGCGACGTTGAGAATCTTGCCGCGCAGCGGCAGCACGGCCTGGCTGGCGCGGTCGCGTGCCTGCTTGGCCGAGCCGCCGGCCGAGTCGCCCTCGACGATGAAGATTTCCGCACCGGCCGCCGCGTTCTGCGAACAGTCGGCGAGCTTGCCCGGCAGGCGCAGCTTGCGCACCGCGCTCTTGCGCGAGACTTCCTTTTCCTGGCGGCGGCGAACGCGATCGTCGGCGCGTGCGATCACCCATTCGAGCAGCTTGGAGGCTTCCTGCGGATTGGCGGCGAGCCAATGGTCGAAGGGATCGCGGATCGCGTTCTCGACGATGCGCTGCGCCTCGATGGTGGCGAGACGGTCCTTGGTCTGGCCGACGAATTCGGGCTCGCGGATGAAGACCGACAGCATGCCGGCGGCCGAGATCATCACGTCTTCCGACGTGATGATGGCGCCGCGCTTGTTGTTGGCGAGTTCGGCATAGGCGCGAAGGCCGCGCGTCAGCACGCCGCGGAAGCCCGCCTCGTGCGTGCCGCCCTCGGGCGTCGGGATGGTGTTGCAGTAGGAATTGACGAAGCCGTCGCCGCCGAACCAGGTGACCGCCCACTCCAATGCGCCATGGCCGCCGGTCTTTTCGGTCTTGCCGGCGAAGATTTCACGCGTGACCTGGAAATCGTCGCCGAGCGAAGCCTGCAGATAGTCCTTCAGGCCGCCGGGGAAGTGGAACACCGCCTTGTCGGGCGTCGGATCCTTGGCGGGGATGAGCTCCGGCGCGCAGGACCAGCGGATCTCGACGCCGCCGAAGAGATAGGCCTTCGACCGGGCCATGCGGTAGAGCCGCGCGGGCTCGAACCTGGCGCCCTCGCCGAAAATCTGCTCGTCGGCATGGAAGCGTACGCGCGTCCCGCGCCGGTTCTGCACGTCGCCGAGGAATTCGAGGCCGTCCTGCGGCACGCCGCGGGAAAAACGCTGGCGGTAGAGCTTTCGCCCGCGCGCGACCTCGACCTCGAGATCGTCCGACAGCGCATTGACGACCGACACGCCGACGCCGTGCAGGCCGCCCGAGGTCTCGTAGACCTTGGAGTCGAACTTGCCGCCCGAATGCAGCGTGGTCATGATGACCTCGAGCGCGGACTTGTCCTTGAACTTCGGATGCGCGTCGACGGGAATGCCGCGACCATTGTCGGTGACGGTGATGTAGCCGTCGACGCCGAGTTCCACGTCGATGAAGGTGGCATGGCCGGCCACCGCCTCGTCCATGGCGTTGTCGATCACCTCGGCGAAGAGGTGATGCATCGCCTTGTCGTCGGTGCCGCCGATATACATGCCCGGACGGCGCCGGACGGGCTCGAGCCCCTCCAGCACCTCGATGTCGGCGGCGCTGTAATTGTCGCTCGCATCCTTCGGCGCCGTCGTCTGCTGGCGCGCGGCGGTCGTCCGCGGCGCGGTCGATCGGCGTTCGATGGCCATCTTGTCCTGCGGCTGCGCCCGATCGAGCGCGGCGAAGAGGTCTGTGCTGTCGTCCATGCTGTGCAGATATCCGGTCAGCGAATCACATACAAGACTGCCACGAACCAGGCCGCCGAGGATATCGGTTCCCGTTCCGTTCCTCTTCTTGTCCCCGACAATTCATGTCATTGTGTCGACAATCCGCCAACCGGTCCCGCCCCAAGGGGTGTCATCGGGGCTCGAGAAGGTCGACCGGCCCATGCTTGTCGGCCGCGCCCCCGTCGGCTAAGCAGGCCTGTGGGACGAGAACATGAGGTTTGATGAGCGATGACGCCATCGCGACTAGCCGCACTTGGCGCCTGTTTCCTGGCTGCGACCGCCCTGTCGGGCTGTTCGACATCCGGGGTGAGCGCCAGTGATCTCCTGACGCTGGCGCCGGTGCAGGCGCCACCGCAGGCGGCAGACGTCCCGGAGGAGCCTTCGGCGGACCCTGCGCCGGAAGCCACGCTCGCCTCCGTGGCGACCGATGCCGCGCGGGTGGTGAGCGATGCGGCCAGGGCCGCGACCGACGCGGTGAAAAGCGCGGCCGATGCGCCCGAAGCCGTGGCTGAAGCCCCCGCAGAGGCCGAAGGGGAGACGGCGGCAACGGCCTTCGTCGCCATCAAGCCGAGCAAGCCCGCGGCCGAGATTGCATTGGCGCCTTCCGGCGACCAGCCGTCGGACCAGCGCGCGAAGCTCGACCGTCTGATTTCCCACTATGCCGACGTCTATGACGTGCCGCAGGACCTGGTGCACCGGGTGGTGCGGCGGGAGAGCAACTACCGGCCCACCGCCCACAGCCGGGGCAACTGGGGTCTCATGCAGATCCGCCACGCCACGGCGAAGGGCATGGGCTATGAAGGCGAGCCCGAGGGGCTGCTCGACGCCGAGACGAACCTGCGATTTGCGGTGCGCTATTTGCGCGGCGCCTACATGGTGGCCGGCGGCGACAAGGACCATGCGATCCGGCTCTACCAGCGCGGCTATTACTACGACGCCAAACGGGCCGGCCTGCTGACCGAGACCGGTCTTGGCCGCGACACCGTGCGCAAGCGCCGGCCGGGCTGAGGGCCGCCCTGTCCGTCACGCGACGCGGCTGAGCTCCGAGTGACGTTTCAGAACGCGCGCGCCGTCGTCCTGCTCGATCATGTAGGCCGGCTCCGCTGGCGAGGCATGCCGCGTCACCTGCGTGCCCTCGATGGTGCGGGTGACGTCCTGTTCGAAGATGGTGGTGACGTGGCCATTGGCCGTGTGGGCACCCCAGCGCCATGAGACGCGGGTGCCTTTTTCGTATCGGTTCATGTTGGCTCCTGCCGATTTCCAGCAACAAGTTTCCAAAAACCGGAACGTTCCCGCGCCGTCGGTGACGTCACGTCTCGTCGTCGTGCAGGATCCGTTCGGCGGCGCCGTCCATGTCCTCGTACTGGCCGCTGCGGATGCTCCAAAGGAAGCCGGCGAGACCGAGCCCGCCGAGGAAGAGCGCGATGGGGATGAGATAGGACAGGCTGGTCATGCGGGTCTCGCGGAAAGCGGGGCTTCGACGGCCGCGCCCCGGCCGGCGCGAAGGGCAGGGCGCGACGATCCGCCGTTCAACCGCATCGCGTTGGCGATGACGAGGATGGAGGATGCCGACATCGCGATCGCCGCCACCAGCGGCGTGACATGGCCGAGAATGGCGATCGGCACCGCGATTGCGTTGTAGATCACCGCGAGCCACAGGTTCTGGCGGATGAGGACGCCAGCGCGGCGCGACATGGTCAAGGCGTGGGGCACCGAGCCGAGGCTGTCGCGCAGGAAGACGAAGTCGGCGGCGTTGCGGCCGACGTCGGCCGCCGTCGACGGCGCCATGGAGACATGCGCGGCCGCCAGCGCGGGCGAATCGTTGAGGCCGTCGCCGACCATGAGAACCTTGCGGGCTTCGGCCG
>NZ_RWKW01000034.1 GCF_003970795.1 Aquibium carbonis
GCCATCCTTCTCGTGGATCGCCTCCCCAAACGAGAAACAGAATGAATCGGATTGGGCGCGACACGCTTTAAGGCGCGTCGCGCGCATCGGTAGCGCCCTCGCCATCCGTCTGGACTTGCATGGAACCC
This sequence comes from Aquibium carbonis, assembly GCF_003970795.1. Taxonomy (GTDB): domain Bacteria; phylum Pseudomonadota; class Alphaproteobacteria; order Rhizobiales; family Rhizobiaceae; genus Aquibium; species Aquibium carbonis. The sequence goes on from NZ_RWKW01000034.1 coordinate 129, forward strand.
TGGATCCCGATCACCTTTGCCGCAGCCTTCCTGCAGAATCTGCGGTCGGCGATGCAGAAGCATCTGAAAGGGGTGATGGGAACGACCGGGGCCACCTTCGTGCGCTTCGGCTTCGGCGTTCCCTTCGCGCTGACCTTCGTCCTCGGTCTACACCTGATCATGGGCTACGAGATTCCGCGACCCAACCCTGCATTCTTCGCCTGGACCGTTCTCGGCGGTGTGGCGCAGATTGCAGGCACTTTCCTCCTCGTCCACCTGTTCTCGTTCCGGAATTTTGCCGTCGGCACCGCCTATTCGCGCACCGAGCCGGCGCAGGCGGCGCTGTTCGGCCTCCTCTTCCTGGGCGAGCGGGTGACGACCGGAACGCTGGCCGCCATCGCCGTCAGTGTCTTCGGCGTGATGATGATCTCGGTTGCCCGCGTCCCCCTGACCTGGCAGGCGATCTTCGTCTCCACCATCAGCCGCACGGCGCTGATCGGGCTTGCGTCGGGCGCCATGTTCGGCATTTCGGCCGTCGCCTATCGCGCCGCCTCGATCGCGCTCGGCGGTCCGAACTTCATGATGCAGGCCGCCGTCACGCTGGCCTTCGTCATCCTGTTCCAGACCGTCCTGATGGGCGCATGGATGCTCTGGCGCGATCGCGCCGAGATCGCCCGCATCGGCCGCGCCTGGAAACCTTCGCTGGTCGTCGGCGCGGCCGGCGCCTGCGCGTCCTTCGGCTGGTTCATGGCCATGACTCTGGAACAGGCGGCCGTCGTGAAGGCTCTGGCGCAGGTGGAGATGATCTTCACCTTCGCCTCGTCGGTCTTCTTCTTCCGCGAGAGGATCAACCTGCTGGAAACGCTGGGCTGCGTCATGATCGTGGCGGGCATCCTGCTCCTGCTCGTGCTGGGCTGAACGGGCGGCGGCTTTGCCTCGGTTAACGGTCTGATAACCCCGATCGCAAGAGGAACACCTGCTTGACGGGTGTTTAGGGCCGTCATGGCACGGTTCTGGCTTGGTTCTGACCGGCGTGCCGATTTGAGAACGCGCCGCTTGCCACCAGCCGAACCGGAGACCACCGATGAAACAGAATGCCGACGACAGACTGAAGCGACGGACGGTCCTCGCCGCGTTGCTCGCCCTGCCGGCCTTCGCCCTTCTCCATCGCGTCATTCGCCCGACGGCGTCCTCCGACATCGTCGAGGTCGACGGCTGGATCCTGAAGCGCAGCGACGTCGAGGGAGACCGGGCATGATCTTCCAGGACGCCGCCGCTTTCCAGGCTTCCAGCTTCACGCCTCGCGTCTGCGTCATCGGTTCGGGACCGGCGGGCCTCTCCGTGGCACTCAAGCTCGCTGCCGCGAAGGTGCCTTGCGTCGTACTCGAGGCCGGGGCGGACGAATGGACCGAGGATGCACAGGACGCCTATCGCGGCGACGTGATCGGGGACCACTATTTCGACCTCGACGTGACCCGCCTGCGCTATTTCGGTGGATCGTCCAACCATTGGGCCGGCTGGTGCCGCGTGCTCGATGCCCATGACTTCGAGCCGAAGGCCTATGTCGAGCACACCGGCTGGCCGATCGGGCGGGGCGACATCGAACCGTTTCTGGACGAGACGCGCGACGTGCTGGATCTCGCCCCCTTCCAGGCCGACCGGGCGATCTCCAGCGAGTTCCGCTGGTTCGAGATGCAGAAGTCCCATCCGGTGCGCTTTCGCGAGAAATACGCCCCATTGCTGGCCGAGAGCCGGATGATCGCGCTCGTGCTCAACACCCAGGTCGACGAACTGGTCGGCGACGGCGCGGCGGTGACCGCGGCCAGGATCCGTTCGCGCGGGGCGGAAGCGGGTGAACTCGTCGCGCCATACTTCGTCGTCGCCACTGGCGGGCTGGAGAATTCACGCCTGCTGCTTTGGTCGAACGAACGCTCGAACGGCGGCGTGGTCCCGCATGCCCGAGCGCTCGGCCGCTACTGGATGGAACATCCGATGTTCGAGGTGGGCATGGGGTTCGTCACCGACACCGACACCATGCGTTTCGACGCCGAGGGCGACGCGTTCTTCACCCCGAGCGCGGAGGCAATGGCGGCGCGAGAGGTTCTCAATTTCCACGTCCAGGTCGAGTCCATGCCCTATCACGGCATCAAGAAGTACATCGCCGGGACGGCATGCATGGCGCCGGAGAGCACCCAATGGGTGGCGGAGACGCTGGGCCTTCGCCTCACCTGCGCCTCGAGGTTGCACATGGCCTGGGAGCAGCCGCCGCGCGAGCACAACCGCGTGTCACTTTCGACCACCGAGCGCGACGCCGCCGGTATTCCCCGCATCGAACTCCACTGGAGAAAGGACGATCTCGACCGCCGCACCATGCTGGAAGGCATCCGCATGTTCGGCGAGACCTTCGCCCGCAACGATCTCGGGCGGATCCGGATCAGCGACTGGGTACGCGACGGCGGCGACTGGCCCGACGACATGGAAATCGCCGGCAATCACCATATGGGAGGCACGCGCATGGGCGAAAACCGGGCGACCAGCGTCGTCGATGCGAACTGCAAGGTTCACGGCATGGCCAATCTCTATGTCGCCGGTTCGTCGGTCTTCGCCACCAGCGGTCAGTGCACGCCGACGACGAGCCTCACCGCGCTGGCGCTGAGGCTGGGCGATCATCTCGGGCGTGTCGTCGTAGCAGGTCCGTCGAAAGCCTGAGCCAGGCGCTCGACGAGCCTGCGGTGTTTTTACGGCACGATCAGCGTGCCGGCCCCGTGCTCGGTGAACAGTTCGAGCAGCACCGAATGCGGTGTCTTGCCGTTGAGGATCACCACGCCCTGCACGCCGCGCTCGATCGCCTCGATGCAGGTCTCGACCTTGGGGATCATGCCGCCCGAGATCGTGCCGTCCTTGATCAGCGCCCTGGCCTGCGCGACGGTGAGTTCGTCGATCAGGTTCTTGTCCTTGTCGAGCACGCCCGGTACGTCTGTGAGGAAGAGCAGGCGCGACGCGCCCAGCGCGCCGGCGATGGCGCCGGCGAAAGTGTCGGCGTTGATGTTGTAGGTATGTCCGTCACGGCCGGGCGCCACCGGCGCGATGACCGGGATCATCTCGGAGCGTGCCAGGAGGTCGAGCAGCGTGCGGTCGACCTCCACCGGCTCGCCGACGAAGCCGAGGTCGAGCACGCGCTCGATGTTCGAATCGGGATCTGTGACGGTCTTCTTGGCCTTCTCGGCGAAGACCATGTTGCCGTCCTTGCCGCACAGCCCGATCGCCCACTCGCCCTCGGCGTTGATCAGCGCCACGATCTCCTTGTTGATGGAGCCGGCGAGCACCATCTCGACGATCTCGACCGTCTTCTGGTCGGTGACGCGCAAGCCGCCCTCGAACTTCGATTCGATGCCCATCTTGGTCAGCATCGCGCCGATCTGAGGCCCGCCGCCATGCACGACGATCGGGTTGACCCCCGACTGCTTCAAAAGCGCGATGTCGCGGGCGAAGGCGCGGCCGAGCTCGGCATCGCCCATGGCATGGCCGCCATACTTCACCACCACCGTCTTGTTCTCGTAGCGCTGCATGTAGGGCAGCGCGGCCGAGAGCAGCCGTGCCTGTTCCGCCGCCGTGGCGGCCTTCTCGCTGGTCATCGATTTCTCGTCCCGGCCTGGATTGGGTTCGGCCGGCGTCATAGCGGGAAAGCCGGGCAGGGGCAATCGCGCGGTGCCGGCCGAACGTCAGCCCGGGCGGCGCAGCGGCGCCCGCCGGCAGGTCCAGCCCGACAGAGTCTCCATCTGCGCGGCGAAGGACAGGAGCGTCTCCTCGTCGCCGGGGCGACCGGCCGCCTGGATGCCGATCGGCAGTCCTTCCGCGGTCACGTGCACCGGCATGGCGATCGACGGTTGGCCCGTCACGTTCTGGATCGCCGGCCAGTGCGTGAACCACAGGCTCTTGTCCATCAGTTGGGAAAAGATGGGGTCGAGCGACAGAAGCCGCGTCAGCCGCAGCCTGTCGAGGACGTTCTCGACCGTCTCGTCGACACCCCTCGCGTCCATGCCGCCGACGGGAACCGGCGGATGTGCGATGACGGGCATCAGTACCGCGTCGAACGGCGCCGTGTGTGCGATCAGCGCGCGTGAGGCGGCATGCAGGCGCTCCAGCCCGGCATAGAGCTCGCCGGCCGACATCACCTCGCCGAATCGCGCCAGCACGCGCGTGGCGCGCTCCACGTCACCGAGGATCGAGCGGCCGTTGCGGACCGCTTCCAGCCGCATCAGCCCGGCGATCGACGAGGCGACGGTCCGCGCGAAATCGGCCATGAAGGTCCGGTCGATCATCGGCAGGTCGATCTCCGTCACCGCGTGCCCGCCTTCCCTGGCCAGCGCCGCAGCCTGGTCGAGCGCGTCCAGCGTTTCCCTGGACACACCGAGACCCAGCGGCGAGCGGCGGAAAACACCGATCGCCAGCGGTCCCGGCGCACGCGCCGCAGCCGCTGCGAAGGCGCCCTTCTGCGGCCGCGCCGCATAGGGCGCGGTGGCGTCCGGACCATGCGTGAGGTCGAGCAGCAGCGCCGTGTCGCGAACCGACCGCGTCACCGCGTGCTCGACCACGAAACCGAACCAGGTCTCCGAAAACAACGGCCCGGCGGGGGTGCGCCCGCGCGAGGTTTTCAGCCCCACGAGGCCGCAGCAGGCCGCCGGCACGCGGATCGAGCCGCCGCCGTCGGACGCATGCGCCATCGGCACCACGCCGGCCGAAACCAGCGCCGCCGCGCCGCCCGAGGAACCACCGGTCACGTGGGCATTGTTCCAGGGATTGCGGGTGACGCCGAAACGCGCCGATTCCGTCACCAGCCGCAGCCCATATTCGGGCGTCGTCGACGTCGCGATCGGAATCAGCCCTGCGCCGATCTGGCGGTCGACCAGCGTCGAGTTGACCTCGGGGACGAACATCGGCGCGCGGCTGCCCGAATGCATCGGTACGCCCGCGATGCCCATGGCGAGATCCTTGATCGCGAAGGGCACGCCGGCGAAGGGCAGCGCCCGGTCGACCGTGCGGGCCATCGCCCGCGCCTGGTCGAAGAGCTTCTCGGCGATGGCGTTGATGTCGTGGCTGGTCGCTTCGGCGCGGGTGATCGCAGCCTCGACGAGTTCGGCCGGCGCGACATCCCCGGATCGCACGAGCGCCGCGAGGCCCGTTGCGTCGTTTTCCCACAGGAGTGTCTCGAACTCGTTCATGGGCCCTCCTCGTCGCAGAGAGGCTAGCCTTCGGCCGCAGCACTGGCAATGTGGTGTCCGGCGACAACCCGGAAGCGAACAGAAATCCATACGCGCCTCGTTTGCGTATATCCTGCCATGACCATGGTGCCCAACGCCGCCGAACTGACAGCACCGACGTCCCGACGGGCGAGGATGAGGGACATGACTCCGCACGACATCACCAAGCTCATCGTCCGCACCTCCTTGAAGGATCGCGGCGCGTTCGACCTCTTGTATCGCCACACGAGCGCGAAACTCTTCGGCGTCTGCCTGCGTGTCTTGCGTGATCGCGCGGAGGCCGAGGAGGCATTGCAGGAGGTGTACGTCAAGATCTGGACCAAGGCCGACCGTTTCGCGGTCTCCGATCTCAGCCCGATATCCTGGCTGGTCGCGATCGCGCGCAACCATTCCATCGATCGCATCCGCGCGCGGCGCGCCGCTTCGGCCGACCTCGCCGAAGCGGTCGACGTCGCCGATCCGCGCCCGGGACCGGAGGCGCTGGCCCTTGCGGGAAGCGAGCGGGTGCGTATCTTCCAATGCATGGAAACGCTCGAGAAGGACCGGGCCGATGCGGTGCGCGGCGCCTATCTGACGGGCGAGTCCTACGCCGACCTGGCGGAGCGCTTCGGCGTGCCGCTGAACACCATGCGAACCTGGCTGCGCCGCAGCCTCTTGAAACTCAGGGATTGCCTCGAAGCATGACGCGGGCCGGGGAGTTTGGCGAGGATGGCGGCGGCGACGACATTCTCGCCGCCGAATACGTCGTGGGGGCCCTGTCTGCCGAGGAACGGCGTGCGGTCGCGGCGCGCATCGACGGCGATGCCGAATTCGCACGTCTCGTGGAGCGCTGGGAGGCCAACCTCGCGCCCATGCAGGACGGTTTCGAACCCGTCGAGCCGCCCGCTTCGGTCAAGCGGAGGCTGGACGAGCGCCTGTTTGACGTAACGGCCGCTTCCGCGGGCGCACCGGCCGCGCGCGGCGGGTTGTGGCACAGCCTCGCCTTCTGGCGCGGTCTGGCCGTCGCGGCCGTTCTCGCCGTCGTCGTCCTCGCTGCGCAGCCCTATCTCTTCGAACAGAGCGAACCGCAGACGAACCGCCTCGTAGCATCGCTCGCCCCGCGCGAGAGCGACGTGCATTACTTCGTCGTCTACGACGCGCGCACCGCCGACATCGGCCTCTCGCACGTCACCGGCGAGCGCGAAACCGGCAGGGACTTCGAGCTCTGGGTCGTGGAGGGCGACCGGCCGCCGGTATCCCTCGGTGTCATCCCAGCCGGCTCGACGGTGCACCTGGCGGTCGACCAGGCTCTTCGCGTGAAGATCGAGCAGGGCGCGGTCTTCGCCATCAGCCTCGAACCGCAGGGCGGTTCGCCGACCGGCCAGCCGACCGGCCCGGTGGTCGCGGCCGGCGACCTGCGCGACATCTGACCGCCTGCGCCGGCCGGCTCACGCCGTCCTGACGTTTTCGTGATCGCAACGCCGCGAAACTTACCGCTCGGACGACTCGTGTCTCCCATTGCCCCGCCGAAAACGGGGAAGCTATTCAATCAGGGAGACTGAAGCTCATGCGTATTCTCACCGCTACCCTTCTCGCCGGCGCCGTCGCTTTCTCCGCGGCCGCCTTCGCCCAGGACAACCCGATGGTCGGCGGCGCGGCCATGTTCGCCGACAAGAACATCGTCGAGAACGCGGTCAACTCGGCCGACCACACCACGCTGGTCGCAGCCGTCCAGGCGGCTGGCCTGGTCGAGACGCTGTCGGGCCCGGGTCCGTTCACCGTCTTCGCGCCGACCAACGACGCCTTCGCCGCGCTGCCGGCCGGCACCGTCGAGACTCTGCTGAAGCCCGAGAACAAGGATCAGCTCACCAAGATCCTCACCTGCCACGTGGTCGGCGCCGAGGTGATGGCCGCGGCCGTCGTCGAGATGATCAATGCCGGCGGCGGAACCGCCAATGTCGAGACGCTGGGCGGCTGCATGCTCCAGGCCAAGCTCGACGGCGACAAGGTCACGCTGACCGACCAGACCGGCGGCGTCGCCACGGTCACGATCGCCGACGTCGACCAGTCGAACGGCGTGATCCACGTCATCGACAAGGTCATCCTGCCGGCGTCCTGATCGGCTTTCACCGCTCCTTCCTGTCGGTGTCTCGAGCGCTGGCAGGTTATCTCGTCCCGCGCCCGCCATGGCGCGGGACATCGCGTATGGTGAGGTCGTGATACGGTCGTTCGCCGATCTCAAGCCGAGTTGATTTTGTCGTGACCGCTTCAACGCCTACATCCTGGGCAGAGGAGAAAACGCCATGAAACGCCGTACATTGCTAGCGACCGCGGCAGCCGCCGTCGCCACCATCGCAGGAGGTTCGCAGATGCGCCTGTTCGGTTTCGGCTCCGACGCGAAGGCCAGCAGCGACGCGCGCTTCGAAGTGACCCGCACCGAAGCTGAATGGCGTGCGCTGCTGTCGCCGCAGCAATATGCCGTGCTGCGCGAGGAGGCGACCGAACGCGCCTTCACCAGCCCGCTCAACGACGAAAAGCGTAGGGGCACCTTCCACTGCGCCGGCTGCGACTTGCCGGCCTATGCGTCCGAGACCAAATTCGATTCAGGGACCGGTTGGCCGAGCTTCTGGGACGCACTCCCCGATTCCGTCGGCACCAAGAGCGATCGGTCGCTCTTCATGGTCCGCACCGAAGTCCACTGCCGCCGTTGCGGCGGCCATTTCGGTCACATATTCGACGACGGTCCGCCCCCGACCGGCAAGCGCCACTGCATCAACGGTCTGGCGCTGACCTTCCGTCCGGCCGAAGACGCATAGGCTGCGGCCACGGTTTCGACCGGGGTCGCCGGCCATCAGCCGGTGACCCCGGAGCTTGTCGCGTGGTCAGTCGTCAAAGCGATCATCGTCGTCATCGTAGCGATCATCGTCGTCATCGTAGCGATCGTCGTCGTCGCCCCGGCTCCGGTCGCTGACGCGGACGATGTCGCCGGTCGAGGGATGCATCTTCAGTTTGACCCAGCCGCCCCCCCGGCGGGTGCCCTTGATCTCGTAGCAACCATCGTCGCGCTCGATCTCGAAGGCGGTGTAGCCGGCGGCCCTGGCCTTCTCGCTGGCGGCGGCGATGCTCATCCAGCCGGTGTTCCCGACCCTGCAGCGGTCGTCGTCGGCGAGGGCCGGAACCGTGCCGGCCAGGGCGAGGAAGGCGATGGCGGTGAAGGATGTTCTGAGTTCGGACATGGTCTATCCCTTTCTTTCGTCCGGCGACGCCGTGCCGCCGGATTGCCCCTCTTTTCTCGCAGGGTCCGCATGACCGATGGCTGAGCGCGGTTGTCAGCGTTTTGTCATCCGCCGTGCTACAAGAGACGCCATGGCCTTCGCGCGAATCCTCGCCTCCGTGCTCCTGCTCGTGCTGATCCTTCCGGCGTCGGCCCTGGCCGATGACGACGACGCGCAACGCGCCTGGCGCGGCACGCGCTCCGGCGAGTTCCTTCCCTTCGCCCGGCTGGCGGAGATCGCGCTCGGGCAGTTCCCCGGCAGGATCGTGGAGGCCGAACTCGACGACGATGACGGGCGCATCATCTACGAGATCAAGATCCTGCAGCGAAACGGCCGTGTCCTCGAAGTGGAGATCGACGCGCGCACCGGCCGCATCCTGGACGTGGACGAGGACGACTGATGCGCATTTTGCTGGTCGAGGATGACCGCCGTATCCGCCTCGACGTGGAAGAGGCGCTTCTGGCGGCCGGCTACCTCGTCGAAGCGGTGTCCGATGGCGAGGAGGCGTGGTTTCGCGGCTCTACAGAGGACTACGCGGCCGTGGTGCTCGATCTCGGCCTGCCCGGGCTCGACGGCATGAGCCTGCTGAAGCGCTGGCGGGCGGAGACGCGCGATTTTCCGGTCCTGATCCTGACGGCACGGGGCACCTGGCGGGAACGCGTCGAAGGCATCGACGCGGGCGCCGACGACTACCTGCCCAAGCCTTTCGCCATGGAGGAACTGCTGGCGCGGCTGCGGGCGGTGATCCGGCGTCGCGGCGGCCATGCGTCGGCCGAAATCGCCATCGGCCCGATGCTCCTCGATCCGCGCCAGATGCGCGTCACCCGCAATGGCACCGCCCTGTCGTTGTCGCCGCAGGAGTACCGGCTCGTCTCCTACCTGATGCACAATGCCGGCCGCGTCGTACCGCAGCAGGAACTGGCGGAGCATCTTCAGGCCGAGCACTACGATCGCGAATCCAACGCGGTCGAGGTTCTGGTCGGTCGCGTGCGGCGCAAGATCGGCGGTGATTTCATCGAGACGCGGCGCGGCTTCGGCTACCTCGTCGGCGGCAGCTGACATGAAGCCGCGTTCGATCCGGGTCAGGCTCCTGCTGCTTGCCGTCTTCGGCGTCCTGCTGGCGCTGGCGATCGCAGGCGCCGGCCTCGTCGCCCTGTTCGGCCGGCATGTCGAGAGACGGGCAGCGCAGGAACTGGACAACACGATCGCGGTTCTGGCGGGCAACGTCGCATTTTCCGCGCAGGGCGATCTCGCCGTCGCGCGCGAGCCGTCGGACCCGGCCTATCGGACGCCGCTGTCGGGACGTTACTGGCAGGTCGCCGAGGCAGACGGCCCGCCCTCGCTGCGCTCGGTGTCGCTGTGGGATGCCGCCCTGGACGTCGCCTCGAGCCCGGTGGAGCCCGGCCGTTCGACGATCGCGCGTTCGGTCGCGCCGGACGGTCAGCCGCTTCTGGTGCGCGAAACCACCGTGATCATCGTCGACGGCGGACGCGACCGGCGGCTGCGTATCGCGGCGGCGGTCGCCACCTCGGAGTTCGACGCGCTGAAGCGCGGCTTCGCCCTCGACCTGCTTCCGGCGCTGGCGGTGTTCGGCCTCGTCATTCTGGTAGGGGCCTGGTTTCAGGTGCGGGCCGGCCTCGCCCCTCTCGCCGACGTCCGCGGCGGCCTGCGCCGCATCCGCTCCGGCGACGCACCTCTCTTGCCCGACCGGGTGCCCGTCGAGATTGCGCCGCTGGTCGCCGAGATCAACGGCCTCCTCATCGAGCGGGCGAAGGAAATGGAAAAGGCGCGCAACCGCGCGGCCGACCTCGCGCACGGTATCAAGACACCCCTGACCGCGCTGGCATCCGATACGCAACGTCTTCGAGCCCGAGGCGAGACCGATCTGGCCGACAGCGTCGCGGCAACGGCCGCCTCGATGCAAAGGGTCGTCGAACGCGAGTTGACGCGCGCCCGCTTGCGTCCGGAAACCGCGGATGGCGCGCCGCTGCGGCCGGTCGTCGAGGCGATCGTGCGCACGCTTCGGCTGACGCCGGCCGGCGAGGCGCTCGACTACCGGATCGAGGTGCCCGGCGACCTCCGGTCGACAGCCGACGACAACGACCTGCACGACCTGTTTGGAAACCTGATGGAAAATGCCGCCCGCGCCGCGCGGACCAGTGTGCACGTCGTCGCCCGGCTGGAAGGGGCGGCCGTGTCCGTCCGGGTCTGCGATGACGGCGAAGGCGCCGATCCTGTCACCATGCGCAGCCTTCTGGCCCGGGGCGCGCGGCTCGACGAAACCGGCGGCGCTGGGCTTGGCCTCGCGATCGTGTCGGAAATCCTGTCGGCCTACGGTTCGGAGCTCGAGTTCTCGGTTGCCGCCCACGGCGGGCTTTGCGTGCGCTTCAGCCTGCCGCCTGCACCAGTCGTCCTCAGCGGCCGGTGACCGCGCGGATGATTGCGGCGCGAAGGTCGTCGAGGCCGGCGCTCTTTTCCGACGACGTGGCGATCACTTCGGGAAAGGCTGCGGGCCGCTTGCGGATCTTCTCCAGCGTCTCGCCGATCAGCTTGACGACCGCCGGCGGCTTGATCTTGTCGGCCTTGGTCAGCACGATCTGGTAGGACACGGCCGCCTTGTCGAGCAACGCCATCACCTCGCCGTCGATCGCCTTGATGCCGTGGCGGGAATCGATCAGCAGGTAGACCCGTTTCAGGGTCACGCGGCCGCGCAGGTAGTCGAAGACCAGGGTCGTCCAGGCGTCGACCAGATCCTTGGGCGCCTGGGCGTAGCCATAGCCGGGCATGTCCACCAGCGCCATCGGTGGCAGGTCGCCCTCAGCGCCCGAATAGCCATCCGGAACGAAGTAGTTGAGCTCCTGCGTGCGGCCCGGCGTGTTCGACGTGCGCGCCAGGCCCTTCTGCCCGACCAGCGCGTTGATCAGCGACGACTTGCCGACGTTGGAGCGGCCGGCGAAGGCGATTTCCGGCGGGCCTTCCGGCGGAAGGAACTTCATCGACGGCACGCCGCGGATGAACACCCAGGGCTTGGCGAAAAGAATGGTCTCGAGGGGTGTCGGCGTGCTCGGCGTCGTCATCGGGTCCCTTTCCGGGGCATTCAGAGGTGGCGTAGTCCGCCGTTGCCGCGGATGCAACAGGGAGCGGTCATCCGGCGCGCGCGGCGCTCTCGAGCTGGTCGATGTCGGCGCCCCTGATGGCATCGAGATGGCGCGAGATGCGCTCCACCGGCCAGGTCCACCAGGCGACCGCGAGAAGCCTTGCCACCGTGGCCTCGTCGAAACGCATCCTGACCACCCGCGCCGGGTTGCCCGCCACGACCGCATAGGGCGGGACGTCTGAGCTGACGACCGCCTTTGCGGCCACGATCGCGCCGTCGCCGATGGTCACGCCGGGAAGGATCGTCGCCTGCATGCCGATCCATACGTCGCTTCCCACGTTCGTATCGCCGCGCATCTCGTCCGCCCAGCTCTGCGGGTTAAAGCCCTGCTCCCAGCCCTTGCCGAAGATGTTGAACGGATAGGTCGAGAAGCCGCCGGCGGCGTGGTTGGCGCCGTTCATGATGAAGGTGACGCCCTCGGCCAGCGCGCAGAACCGGCCGATCACCAGCCGGTCGCCGACGAAGTCGTAGTGGTAGAGCACGCACTTTTCGACGAAGTGCTCCGGGCCGTGCGGGTCGTCGTAGTAGGTGTAGTCGCCGATTTCGATGTTGGCCTGCGTCACCAGCGGCTTCAGGAACCCGACGCGGGGAAAGCCCGGCATCGGGTGCGGATCGTTCGGTTCGGGTCCGTGCATGTCTGGCTCCTTTCAACGAAAAGGGCCCGCGCGAGGCGGGCCCGGAACGCAAGAGAGGGTTCGTCACTCCGCCGGTTGCTTCGGCTTCTTCTTGAACAGGCCCATCAGATTGTCCCAGAGTTCTATCTTGGCGCCCTGGCGCTTCATGATGATGCCCTGCTGGAGAATCGACAGGAAGTTGTTCCAGGCCCAGTAGATGACGAGGCCGGCAGGGAACGTCGCCAGCATGAAGGTGAACACAACCGGCATCCAGTTGAAGATCATCGCCTGCGTCGGGTCCGGCGGCGTCGGGTTCATGCGCATCTGCAGGAACATGGTCACGCCCATGATCAGCGGCCATACGCCGATCATCAGGAAGGCCGGCACGGCGAAGGGCAGGAGCCCGAACAGGTTGAAGATCGAGGTCGGGTCCGGCGCGGCCAGATCCTGGATCCAGCCGAAGAACGGCGCATGCCGCATCTCGATGGTGACGTAGAGAACCTTGTAGAGCGCGAAGAACACCGGGATCTGGATGAGGATCGGCCAGCAGCCGGCGATCGGGTTGATCTTCTCGGTCTTGTAGAGCTCCATCATCGCCTGCTGCTGCTTCATCTTGTCGTCCGCGTATTTCTCGCGGATCTCCAGCATGGCCGGCTGCACCTTCTTCATGTTCGCCATCGACTTGTACGACTTGTTGGCGAGCGGGAAGAAGATGGCCTTGACGACGACGGTGGTGGCGAGGATCGCCAGGCCGAAATTGCCGAGCAGGCGGAACAGCCAGTCGATCAGGTAGAACATCGGCTTGGTGATGAAGTAGAACCAGCCCCAGTCGATCAGGAGGTCGAAGCGCTGGATCTGGTAGCGCTCTTCGTAGCCGGTGATCAGCGCCACTTCCTTGGCTCCGGCGAAGACGCGCGTCTCCACCGTCTGCGTCGCGCCGGGCGCGATGGTCAGCGCGTCGGTCAGGTAGTCGGCCTGATAACGGGCGCGCTGGTCGGTCTGGTAGGTGTAGCGCGGCTGGAACGGCTGGCCGGGTTGCGGCACCAGCGCGACGGCCCAGTACTTGTCGGTGATGCCAAGCCAGCCGTTGGTCGACTTCGACGGCGTGATCGACAGCTTGTCCTCGACGTCGGAATAGTCGATCTCCTGGAGGCCTTCCGTTCCGGTGACGCCGATCAGGCCCTCGTGCAGCACGTAGATGCTGGCGTGGTCCGGCTTGGAAAAGCGCGTGATGCGACCGTAATTGGCCAGCGAGACGGCCTCTCCACCTGGATTGGCGATCGTGTCCGTGAAGGTGAACATGTAGTCGCGGTCGACGGCGATGGTCCGCGTGAACACAAGTCCCGTCGGGCTTTCGAAGGTCAGGGCAACGGGGCTGTCGGCCGTCAGCACCGGCTGGCCTTCCACGCTCCACACGGCATCGGGGCCGGGGAAGTCCTGCGGCGTCGCACCGCCTGTGTAGCCGATCTCCGCGAAATAGCCGGTGGGCAGGGCCGCCGGGTTCAGCAGGTCGATGATCGGCGAATCCTTCTCGACGGTGACCCGGTAGTCCTTGAGCAGCAGATCGTCGATGCGCGCCCCGGTGAGGTTGATGGACCCCGTCAGGCTTGGCGTATCGATCCGCACCCGGCCACCCGCCGCCAGCGCGCCCTCGCGGTCCAGCACGCCGGTGCCCAGCGCGCCACCTGGAACATTGCCGGCCGGCGCCCCCGGGATCGCCGCGCCTTCGCCGCCTGGCGTGGTCGCGGTGTCTTCCTGGGCGGCGCGCTCCTGCTCGATGCGGGCGACTTCGCGGTCCCTCTCGATGCGCGGGTTCATGTAGAACACCTGCCACACCGTGAGGATCAGGATCGACAAGGCGATCGTGATGAAGAAGTTACGATTGTTTTCCATCAGGGGCGGTTCCGCGAATTCGTCGGGAAAGCTCGGCCTTCAAGGCCTCGAACGGGGCGGCGAGAACTTCGCGGCGCCCGACAATCACATAGTCCTTGCCCGCCGCCATGTCACCAGCGGCATGCACGCGCACCGCTTCCTTGAGACGACGGCGAACGCGGTTTCGAACGACCGAGTTACCCGTCTTCTTGGTCACGGTAAACCCGACGCGGGGCGCTTCGGCATCCCCACGGTCCCGGACTTCCAGCAAGAACAGCCGCCCGCGCCGCTTCTCGCCGCGCTGGGCCGCGAGAAAGTCCGCGCGTTTCTTGAGCCGCAAGGGCGGGCGTCCGCTCGGGGCGCCGCTCGACATCGCGGTCGGGCCGGCCCCGGCTATGCCGACAGCCGCTTGCGGCCGCGGTTGCGGCGGGCTGCGACGACGCCGCGGCCGCCCTTGGTTGCCATGCGGGCGCGGAAGCCGTGCCGACGCTTGCGGACGAGCTTGGAGGGCTGGTAGGTGCGCTTCATTTCTTTTGATACCGCGGAGTGCGGCCCTTCTTGATTCTGTCTCTGCTGAGCAGGAGCGGGCGCAAGGGTCACGGCCACGGCGAATGCCGCGCCGGGCCGTGGACCCGAACGTGCGCGGCTTATAGGCATGGCGGCCTTCGGAGTCAATTATCCGAACAGACCGCTGCGGGCCCGCTCACGAACGGGTGACCGGCCTGCCTGACGGCGTCAATTGCCGGTGAGATCGCACGGCCGGTGCTTGTGGCATCGTCGCGAAAGGCTCATCTGGCTGGGAAGGCGGCTTGGCGGACGTGAGCGGGTGCTTTGGCATCCTCTCCGCGAGGCCGGCGCCGCAAACGACCGTTCGACATCGGGTCACGGACGGCTACGATGGAGCAGAGGCAATGCGCCAGGGAGCGATGATGGCCGACAAGGCCCTGCACGGGGCGGACGAGAACCGCTACAGGTCGCTGCTGCGCTTCCTGCCGATCGCCATCATCCTGGCGGGGCTGGGCTTCGGCTATGCCATGGGGTGGCATCGCTTCCTGTCGCTCACGCATCTGGTCGAAAGCCGCGCCGATCTCGGCGCCTATATCGGGGCCAACTACGCCCTCTCGCTGGTTGGCCTGTTCGTCGCCTATGCGCTGGCCACGGCCTTCTCCTTTCCGGCGGCCTCGGTGCTGACGATCGTCGCGGGCCTGTTCTTCGGCTGGGCGGTCGCCGGCGTCGTCGTGGCCTTCGCCGCCACGCTCGGCGCCACCGCCCTGTTCCTGGCCGCCCGCAGCGCCTTCGGCGACGTCCTGCACCGAAAGCTCGGCGAACGTGTCGCCAGGCTCGCCGACGGCTTCGAGAAGGACGCCTTCGGCTACCTGCTCGTGCTGCGTCTTGCGCCGATCTTCCCGTTCTGGGTGATCAACATCGCGCCCGCGCTGTTCAACGTGCCCGTGCGCACCTACGTCGCGGCGACCTTCATCGGCATCCTGCCCGGCACCTTCGCCTATGCCTATCTCGGTACTGGCCTCGACAGTGTGCTGGCGGCAGCGGGAGAATCGGGTCGGGAGATCTCGATCGGCGACCTCGTGACGCCGGAAATCACCATCGCCTTCGCGTTGCTGGCGGTCGTGGCGGCAATCCCGACGGCCATCAAGGCGTTCAGGAACCGCAAGGTGGCCTGAGCGGTTCGTCGGACGAGACGCGCCCTGCGGTCCGCGCAGCGGGCGCCGGAAAGGGCAGCATGACGACCATCCTGAAACCCGACATCTGCGTCATCGGCGGCGGCTCCGGCGGCCTGTCGGTGGCCGCTGCCGCCGCCGCCTTCGGCGTCCCCGTCGTGCTGATCGAGAAGGGCCGGATGGGCGGCGACTGCCTGAACTATGGCTGCGTCCCGTCCAAGGCGATGATCGCCGCCGCCAAGCATGCCCACCACATGCGCCATCCGGGTGCCTTCGGCATCGCGCCGGTCGAGCCCGGCATCGACTTCGCCGCCGTCAATGCCCACATCCACGCCGTCATCGCCGCCATCGCGCCGCACGACAGCGTCGAGCGGTTCACCGGCCTCGGTGTCCAGGTGATCCAGGAGGCCGCCCGCTTCAAGGACGCCGACACGGTCGTGGCGGGGGACGTCGAGATCCGCGCACGCCGTTTCGTCGTCGCCACCGGCTCTTCGCCGCTGGTGCCGCCCATCCCGGGCCTCGATCAGGTCCCGTATGACACCAACGAGACCATCTTCGAGCGGGTCGAACAGCCCGGCCATCTCGTCATCATCGGCGGCGGCCCCATCGGCATGGAACTCGCCCAGGCGCATCGGCGGCTGGGCAGCGCCGTCACGGTGGTCGAAGCCGCCGCCGCGCTCGGCAAGGACGATCCCGAACTCACCGCCGTCGTGCTGGAGCGGCTTCGCGCCGAAGGCATCGTCATTTGCGAGCACACCAAGGTCGTCGGTGTCGAGACGCCCGAAGGCGGCGGCGTGCGCCTGCGCGTCGAAGGCGGGTCCGGCGCCGGCACCGTCGAGGGCACCCATCTCCTCGTGGCGGCGGGACGCGCGGCCAACGTGAAGGGTCTCGGCCTCGACGCCGCGGGCATCGCGCATGACCGGCGCGGCATCGAGGTGACGCCGTCGATGCGCACCACCAACCGCCGCGTCTATGCGATCGGCGACGTCGCGGGCGGCCTGCAGTTCACCCATGTGGCGGGCTACCACGCCGGTCTCGTCATCCGCGCGATCCTGTTTCGCCTGCGCGCCAGAGAGAACCGCGACATCATTCCCTGGGTCACCTTCACCGATCCCGAACTGGCTCATGTCGGCCTGACCGAGGCGGAGGCGAAAAAGCGCGGCGGACGGTTCCATGTCATGCGCTGGCCTTATGCCGAGAACGACCGCGCCCAGGCCGAACGCGCCACCACCGGCTTCATCAAGCTCGTCACCAACGGTCGCGGTCGAGTTCTCGGCGCTACCATCGTTGGCGCGAACGCGGGCGAGATGATCAACCTGTGGGCGCTGGCCGTGTCGAAGAAGCTCTCCGTCCGCGACATGGCGGGTTATGTCCCGCCCTACCCGACCATGAGCGAAATTGGCAAACGGGCCTCGATGTCCTACTTTAGCAGTGCGGCGCGTAAGCCGCTGGTGCGGCGACTCATCGGTTTCCTGCGGCTCTTCGGGTGATGCGGGTCCGTGACCGGCCGGTTCGGGGCGGTGACGCGGAGACTTTTCGGATGGCCGTCGGCAAGGGTGAGGAAGGCGGACAAGGGGTCGCGGCCAGGGCCGATTTCGGTGCCGTGCCGTGGCCGCGCAAGCTGTCGACCAAGCTGCTCGGCCTGACGATCCTGTTCGTGCTGATCGCCGAGGTGCTGATCTTCATTCCCTCGATCGCCAATTTTCGCCTGCGCTGGCTCGAGGAGCGCCTGGCGACGGCGGCGGCTGCGAGCGTCGTGCTCGTCCAGAGCGACGCAGGCGAATTGTCGCCCGGCTTGCGCAACGACGTGCTGATGGCGCTGGGTGCCAAGGCCATTGCGGTGCGGACGGACGGCGTCTCGCGTCTGCTCGTCGTGTCCGACATGCCGCCGCGGGTGGACGAGCACATCCAGCCCATGCGCGTGCAGCCGGTCGAGGCCATGTTCGGCGCGCTCGACACGCTGGTTTCGGGCGGCGACCGGATGCTGCGTGTCTTCGGCCGCGTCGGCCAGAGCGACATGGAGTTCGAGCTGATCATTCCCGACGGCGGGCTGCGCGACGCCATGCTGATCTATGCCCGCAACGTCGCGATCCTCTCGCTCCTGATTTCGCTGATCACCGCCGCCCTGGTTTTCTTCGCCATCCACGCCATCATGATCCGGCCCATTCGCGAACTGCGCAACTCGATGGTCGCCTTCGCCGCGGCGCCCGACGATCCGACGCGCATCCTGCGGCCCAGTGGCCGTCGTGACGAACTGGGCGTCGCCGAGCAGGGGCTGTCGGCCATGCAGGCGCAGCTGCAGCGCACGCTGGGCGAGCAGAAGCATCTGGCCGATCTCGGTCTCGCGGTCTCCAAGATCAACCATGACATGCGCAACATCCTCGCTTCCGCGCAGCTGATGTCCGACCGCCTCCAGTCGGTCGACGACCCGTCCGTGCAGATGATCGCGCCGAAGCTGCTCCGCGCCATCGACCGCGCGGTCAGCTACACCGAGGGCGTCCTGGCCTACGGCCGGGCGCAGGAGCCGCCGCCCGCGCGCCGCATCCTTCGGCTGTCGCGCCTCGTCGACGACGTCTTTTCCATGCTCGGTCTCGACACGGGCAGCGCCATCGAATGCGTCAACGCCGTCGATCCCGGCCTGGAGGTCGATGCCGATTCCGAGCAGCTGTTCCGCATCCTCACCAATCTCGCCCGCAACGCCGTGCAGGCGATGTCGTCCGACATGGACGGCGCCGTCGTCCGCCGGCTGACGGTCTCGGCCGAGCGCGAGGGCTCGGTCAGCCGCATCTTCGTCGAGGACACCGGGCCCGGTCTGCCGGCCAAGGCGCGCGACAACCTCTTCGCCGCGTTCCGGGGCTCCGCGCGCAGCGGCGGTACGGGGCTGGGCCTGGCCATCGCGCACGAGCTCGTGCGCGCCCATGGGGGCACGATCGAACTCGTCGAGAGCATCGGCGGCCGCACGCTGTTTTCCATCCTCATCCCCGACCAGCCGGTCCGGCTCCAGGATGCCCGCCGCACTCTGCACCGCCCCGCCCGCGAGGCCTGACGCGCTCCTCCGCTGCGCTCCGGTTCGGCCGGGGATGACGATGGCCGGCGAAAAACTTTGCCGGAACCCGCTTGCTTTTCACCGCCGGCTTCATTAGGTACCAACTCGCTCGGCGACCGGAACTCTCCAGTCACCGAACGGCGACGTTTTCGCCGATGCGCGCCCGTAGCTCAGCTGGATAGAGCACCAGACTACGAATCTGGGGGTCAGAGGTTCGAATCCTTTCGGGCGCGCCACTTAACTCACTGAAATCACTTTATTTTCTCTCCTTTTAGCAACGGCTCCCCAGCATAGAAATCCATTTTAGTCTGGGTTTTAGTCTGGGGTTTTCGCGACGGATGGGCGAGAAACATCAGCACCAACAGCGCATGAATCCCAGTTTTTGATCGCTAGTGGGCGAATTTGATGATGGTCTTGGGGGAAAGCCTTCCCCCTGGCCGGCACTTCGTTGCCGGCGCACCCCCTTCTGCGGGGAGACCCCGCAACGCCCCCTAGAGCGAGAGGTTGGCCGGGTTTGCCGTGACGGGTTGAGGGCTGGAAGAGAGGCTTCCGGCGCCCGTCGCGGAGACAATCCCGATGGCCAGACATCACCGCGGCGCTCGCGCCGGCTCGGACCGGACGAACCTTTACGACGACATCACCGACAAGATCATCGCCGAGCTGGAGGCCGGTCGCGTGCCCTGGGTCCAGCCCTGGGGCACGCCCGAGGCCGGCGCGCTCCTCGGCCTGCCGAAGAATGCCGCCACCGGCCGGCAATATTCCGGCATCAACATCCTCCTTCTCTGGGGCGCCGTGGTTGAGCGCGGGTTCCCCGGCCAGGGCTGGCTCACCTTCCGCCAAGCGCTGTCGCTCGGCGGCAATGTCCGCAAGGGCGAGCGCGGCACCACCGTCGTCTATGCCGATCGCTTCATCCCCGATGACGAGAAGCAGCGCGCCCGCGAAACCGGCGAGGAAGCCCAGGCGATCCCCTTCCTGAAGCGCTTCACCGTGTTCAACACGGCGCAATGCGAGAACCTTCCCGAAGATGTCACTGTCGCCGCGCCGCCTCCGCCGCCCGGCCAGATCGAAACCACGGTCGAGGCGCTCATCAAGGCCACCGGCATCGACTTCCGCATCGGCGGCGACCGGGCTTTCTATGTCCCGGCCCTCGACTATGTGGTCGTGCCGCCGCCAGCCGCCTTCTTCGAGCCGATCAACTGGCACCGCACGGCCCTGCACGAGCTGTCGCACGCCAGCGGCCATCACTCGCGTCTCGGCCGCGATCTCGGCGGCTCCTTCGGCTCGAAGAAATATTTCATCGAGGAATGCGTTGCCGAACTTTCGAGCGCGTTCTGCTGCGCGGCGCTCGGCATCAAGCCTACCGTGCGGCATGCCGACTACATCGGCGCGTGGATCGACACGATGCGGGAGGACAACCGCGCCATTTTCCGCGCCGCGTCGCAAGCAAGCAAGGCGGCCGACTGGCTGCTCTCCTTCCTGCCTGCGGACGAGCAGCCCGCCGTCGAGGCCGTCTCCTCGATCGACAGGAGGGCGGCATGATGACCTACGCGCAATTGCGCACGGCGCTCGCCCGAATGGAGGCGAGCCTTGCGGAAACCCGACACAACCTCGCCCTTGTCGAGCGCCGGCTTTGCGACGGCGCGGAGGCCGAGACCATCAGGCGGCGTCCGAAGTCGCGCTGGTATCATCGCCGGATGAGCCGGTGGACCGGCGCCGACGAGGCCGAATACCGCCGCGTCCTCGATCGCATGACGGATGCCGCGCAGGCCGAGCTTGACCGCCTGCGCCGGAGGGCCGAGCGGCAGAACGGCGCCATCGAGGCGCTGCGCTGCAAATACCGCATCAACGACGAACGCCCCCGGCAATTCGCGTTGTGACCGCTCCGGCCGATGGCTGCGCTGGCGTTGGCCGGCGCAGCCGAGAGGAAGAGAGGGGTCGGGGTTTCTGTGACGGGTTGGAAGCGGAGAGAGAGGCTCTCCGCGCCCGTCGTGGAGAAACCACGATGGCAAGAGCTGCCAGGAAGAAGTCCGCCGTCCCGATGATCGAGTTCTCGCGGGCGCGCGATATTCCGTTCAACCGGATCAGGCTGTCGGACAGCAATGTCCGCGAGGTCGACGTCGAGGCCGGCCTGGACGAACTCACCTTCGACATCGAGCGCCGCGAGGATCTCGTGCAGGGCCTCAATGTCCGCGCCATCCTCGATGCGGACGGCAACGAGACCGGCGATTTCGAGACCCCGGCCGGCGGGCGCCGCTACAGGTCGATCGCCCGGCTCGTGAAGGCGGGGCGTTTCCCCGAGGACGGGCTCGTTCCCTGCATCGTCAAGAAGGCCGATGCCAAGACGTCGGCCGTGGACGACTCGCTGGCCGAGAACGTGCTGCGGCTGGCGCTGCATCCGCTCGATCAGTTCCGCGCCTTCAAGCGCATGGTCGACGGCGGCATGTCCACGGCGGAGGTCGCCACCGCCTACTTCACCACGGAGCGCTATGTCGAGCAGCGCCTTGCGCTTGCCAAGGTCTCGCCCAGGCTGCTTGAGGTCTATGCCGAGAACGGCATGACGCTGGCACTTCTGGAGACCTTCACCGCGAACCCCGATCATGCCCGCCAGGAGCAGGTCTGGGATGCGGTGAGGCAATCGCACTACCGCGAACCCTGGCACGTCCGCCAGATGCTCACCGAGACCAGCGTTCCGGCGTCCGACAAGCGCGCCCTGTTCGTCGGTCTCGACGCCTATGTCGCGGCCGGCGGCCCGGTGCTGCCCCGCTACCTGTTCGACGAAGAGGATGGCGGCTGGCTGGACGACGTGCCCCTGCTCGACAGGCTGGTTGCTGACAAGCTCAAGACCGTCGCCGACGAGGTGGCCGCCGAGGGCTGGAAGTGGATCATCGTCAGTCTCGACCTCCCGCTCGGCCACGAGCGGGGCATTCGCGCGCTCACCGGCACCTTGCCCGAACTCACGAGAAAGGAGCGCAAGCAGCGCGAGACGCTTCGCGATGAGTACGACGCCCTCATGGCCGAGCATGACGGCTGCGACGAGTTGCCCGATGAGGTCCATCAGCGGCTCGGCGAGATCGAGGAGGCGCTGGACGCCTTCGAGCGCCGCCCGGCCACCTACGATCCGGCAGAAATCGCCATCGCCGGCGTCTTCATCTCGGTCGATTCCGATGGCGATCTGGTTGTCGATCGCGGCTATGTCCGGCCCGAGGACGAGCCGGCCGCCACCGTCGACGGCGAAGCGCCGGAGGCCGAAGGTGCCGACGCGGATGGCGACGCCGTGGATGGGCCGCGCGTCATGCGGACCGTCATCACCATCGGCGGCGAGCCGGCCGAGCCGGAGGAGGACGAGGAAGACGTCATCCGTCCCCTGTCGGAAAGGCTGGTGGCCGAGCTGACGGCGCATCGCACGCTCGCCCTGCGTGACGCGGTGGGCGCCAACCCGAATGTCGCGCTCACGGCGCTGCTGCACAAGCTGGTGCGCGACACGTTCGGGCGCTCCACCAACGGCGCCGCGGTCGGGGCATCCGTCCGCGAGGTCTATTTCCGCGAGCAGGGTCCGGACCTCAAGGACAGCCCCTATGCGCGGTCGGTCAAGGAGCGGCACGACGGCTGGAAGTCGGACATTCCGTCCGACGACGACGCGCTGTGGGACTGGCTCGCCGCGCTCGACGAGGCCAGCCGCCTGGCGCTGCTCGCCCATTGCGTCAGCTTCGGCGTCAACGCGCTCTACGAGCGGCCGAACCCGATCAGCGCAAGCGGCATCTCGCAGCATGGTCTCGACCTTCGCATGGCGGAGGCCGATCGGCTTGCCCGAACCACCGGCCTCGACATGATCGAGGCGGGGTTCCGACCCACGGTCGAAAACTATCTCGGCCGCGTTCCGAAGACCCGCATCCTCGAAGCCGTCCGCGAGGGCGCCGGCGATCGCGCGGCCGACCTGATCGCCCACATGAAGAAGGGCGACATGGCGGAGGAAGCCGAACGGCTGCTCACCGAAACCGGCTGGCTGCCCGAGCCGCTGCGTCCGCTCGACGCCGACCCGGAGCTTGATGCCGGGACGGACGGCGATGCCGAGGCGCTGCCCGCCTTCCTCGCCGGTGACGAGGACGACGCGGCCGAGACCGGCGACGAGCACGATCCGGCCAGCATGATCGCTGCCGAATAGCCTTGCGGAGCGGCCCCAGCCGCTCCGTTCCTTCCTTCACTCATGGCCCGGCCTCGCGCCGGGCCTTTTTCGTTTCAGGAGAACACGATGGCGATTCCCGACCATGCGCGCACCAACTTCAACACGCTGCTGAGGGCTGCAGGCGACGGCAACCTTGCCCTGATGGAGTGCCAGGACACCGCAACCGGCGACCGGCGCTACGTCATCTGCGCGGTCGGCCGCGACGGCGGCGATTACGTCTTCACGCCGTTCGGCCATCTGGCCGATGGCAATCCTTACGACGCCTACCTTCCGCCGGACCCGGACGATCCGTCCGGCTTCCTCCCGCGCAATGGCGGAGGACAGTGATGCTCCACTCGCACTATCCCGATCTCGGCGTCACCCCGCTCGATACCGACCGGGCCGTGGTCCGGGCGGCGGCAAGATTGCTGCCGCCCGAAGTCCGCGCCGATCCGTGCCGGCGGCAGCTCCGCAGGATGTTCTACTGCGCGATGCTTCGCCGCCATGCGGAGATCCAGCGCGGTTTCATGCGAACCCGCCACTGACGCCTTCCGCTCACCCTGCCAACCCCGCCCGGCCTCGCGCCGGGCATTTTCGTTTCAGGAGCCTGACATGGCCAACTACTTCACTCATTTCTCCTGCGCTCTCGACGTGGGCACGCGCGAGAACGCCATCCGATCCCTCGAACTTCGCGCGAAGCTCGCCGCCGACATTGCCGAGCAGGAATCCCGCGACATTGGATTCATCCTCTCCATACCTGAGGAAGAAGGCGGCTCCGTTCTGTCGATGCGCGACGACGAGACCGGCGAGCCCGAGCACGTCATCCGCTTCGCCCTCCGCTGCGCCGAAGCCTTCGACCTCAAGGGGCTCTGGGGCTTCCAGTGGGCCGACACATGCTCAAAGCCGCGCCACGACGCCTATGGCGGCGGCGCGCATGTGATCGACCTCGGCAAGCGCCAGTCTTTCGGCTGGATCAATACCAGCGAGTGGCTCCGCACCGCCCTGGACGGAGGCGATCCCGATGCCTGAGATCATCCACACCGCGTCCCTGGTTCCCGACGAGCGCCGCGAGGATTTCCTGCCTACCCTGTTCGGCCTGCCGCTTCTCATCGTTGCCGAGAACACGGTCTACAGTCTCATGGAGAGGCTGAGCCCACACGACTATGGTGGCGGTTTCTGGGATTTCTACGAATACCGGGGAAGACCGCTTTTCCTCGCGCCGACCTCGAAGCCTCGCTTCCGGATCATCTGCGAGACGAACGATTATGAGGGCGAGGTTTCGGCAGAGGCGGCAGGAATCATAGCCACTCTGTTCGCCTTTTCGCATCTCTCGTTCCGGTTCAATTCCGACCTGCTCGCGCAAGGCTACGGCCGCCTTCATTCCTATTGCGCCGGGCATCCCGAAGCCTCCGAAATATTCCAGGCCATCGACTGAGGACGAAAGCGCCCCGCCTCCCGGCGGGGCGCCTGTTTTCGTGTCGGCCTCGCCTTACACCTGAGAGGCAGAGGAAGGCCGGGACGGGTTCGAGCCGGTGCGGTCGAGAGAGAGCGCCGGTCGGCTCATCCCGTTCCCGCTCTCCTTGAGGTTCCCGATGAACATGATGTCCGCCCCCCTGGCAGTAGATCCGGCCGCGAACGCGGCCGCGCCGATCCCGCTCGCCTCCGAGCCCGACACCGCCGCCGCCATCCTCGCGGCCGCGCAGTTCCTCCTTCCCCATCTCGAACGCGGTCAGCGCATCGACGCGCCGGCCCTGCGCCACGCGATGGAGACCGCCTTCGGCGGCTCCGATGCGGCGGGCGCCTGGAACTGGAAGACCGCCTATGAAGCGTGCGAAGCGGCCACGGTGCTGTTCCTACGCAGGTTCGGCAAGGCGCTGTTCCGCAAGGCAGGCTCCCCGGCGGCGAGCCTGCCGCTGCTGGGACGTGTCGCTGCGCTGATGCCGACCCACACGCGCCGCTCCGAAGAGGCGCAGTCCTTCCAGCAGTTTTCGACGCCGATCCCGCTCGGCCTGGTCGCCGCGACCGCCGCCGCGATCACACCGGCCGACCGCGTGCTGGAGCCCTCGGCCGGCACCGGCCTGCTCGCCATCCTCGCCGAGATCGCCGGCGGCGCGCTCGTCCTCAACGAGCTGGCCGAAACCCGCGCCTCGCTTCTCTCCTCCCTCTTTCCGGGCCTTTTCGTCACCCGCTTCGACGCGGCCCAGATCGACGACCACCTCGATCTGGCTGTGACGCCGACCGTCGTGCTGATGAACCCGCCATTTTCCGTCATGGCCAATGTCGAGACCCACATGGCCGACGCGGCATTCCGCCATGTCGCCTCGGCGCTGGCGCGCCTAGCTCCCGGCGGCCGCCTCGTGACGATCACCGGCGCGAACTTCGCCCCCGACGCGCCGGGCTGGGTTTCCGCCTATGCCCGTCTGCAGGAGCGCGGCCGCGTCGTGTTCTCGGCCGCGATCGACGGCTCGGTCTATGCCAAGCACGGCACGACCTTTCCGACGCGGCTTACCGTCATCGACAAAGAGCCGGCCGCCGATCCGACCGACTTTCCGGCGTCTCCCGGCGTCGCGCCAGACGCGGCGACGCTGATGGGCTGGGTGGCCGAGCATGTGCCGGCCCGCCTGCCGGTCGATCCCGCCATCGCCGTTCCGGTCGCGGCGACGCCAGCGCCTCGCACCGTGCGCGGTTACATCGCCCGCGCCGCGAAAACCGCTCCCAGGAGGGCTTTGGCCGAACCGGAAGGCGTCGATCTCGCCTATGAGACCGTCGATCGCCAGGACGCCGGGACCGGCCACATCACCGATTCCATCTACGAGGAATACGCGCTCCAGGCGATCCGTATTCCTGGCGCGCAGGCTCATCCGACCAAGCTTGTGCAGTCCGCCGCGATGGCGTCCGTCGCGCCGCCAAAGCCAAGCTATCGGCCCCGCCTGCCGGCCGACATCCATGATCTGCTGTCGGACGCCCAGCTCGAAACCCTGATCTATGCCGGCGAGGCGCATTCCGACTATCTCGCCGGCTCGTGGACGGTGGACGAGACTTTCGATGTCGTGAACGCCGCGCCCGACGACGCGAGCGGCGCCGTCCGCTTCCGGCGCGGCTTCATGATCGGCGACGGCACCGGCGTCGGCAAGGGCCGCGAGTCCGCCAGCATCATCCTCGACAACTGGATGCAGGGGCGCCGCAAGGCACTGTGGATCTCCAAGTCGGACAAGCTGCTGGAAGACGCGCAGCGGGATTGGTCGGCGCTCGGCATGGAGCGGCTGCTGATTACGCCGCAATCGCGTTTCCCGCAGGGCAAGCCGATCACGCTGCCCGAGGGCATCCTGTTCACCACCTACGCCACACTCAGAACCGATGAGCGCGGCGAGAAGGCGTCGCGCGTCCAGCAGATCGTCGACTGGCTCGGCGCCGACTGGGATGGCGTCGTCATTTTCGACGAATGCCACGCCTTGCAGAACGCGGTCGGCGGCAGGGGCGAGCGCGGTGACGCCGCCCCATCGCAGCAGGGCCGCGCCGGGCTACGCCTCCAGCATGCGCTTCCCGATGCCCGTATCGTCTACGTCTCGGCGACAGGCGCCACCACGGTCCACAACCTCGCCTATGCCCAGCGGCTCGGCCTCTGGGGCGGCGAGGATTTCCCATTCTCGACGCGGGCCGAGTTCGTGGAGGCGATCGAGGCCGGCGGCGTCGCAGCGATGGAGGTGCTGGCGCGCGACCTGCGCGCGCTTGGCCTCTACACCGCCCGCTCTCTCAGCTTCGACGGCGTGGAATACGAGCTGGTCGAGCACGAGCTGACGCCCGAGCAGACCCGCATCTACGACGCCTATGCCGGCGGCTTCGCCATCATCCACAACAACCTCGACGCCGCCATGCAGGCCGCCAACATCACCGGCGGCGGCGAAGGCGGTTCGGGCACGCTGAACAAGCAGGCGAAGTCCGCGGCACGTTCCGCGTTCGAGTCGGCCAAGCAGCGCTTCTTCGGCCATCTGCTCACCAGCATGAAGACGCCCACCTTGCTCCGCTCGATCGAGCGCGATCTGGAGGCGGGCCATGTCGCCGTCGTGCAGATCGTCTCGACCGGCGAGGCGCTGATGGAGCGGCGTCTGGCGGAGCTGCCGACCGAGGAATGGAACGACGTCCGCGTCGACATCACGCCCCGCGAATACGTTCTGGACTACCTTCGCCACTCCTTCCCGGTGCAGCTCTACGAGCCCTTCACGGACTCTGAGGGCAAGCTGTCGTCGCGGCCGGTCACGCGCGACGGCCAGCCCGTCGAAAGCCGCGAGGCGGTTGCCCGGCGCGACGCGCTGATCGAGAAGCTCGCCAGCCTGCCGCCGGTCCCCGGTGCGCTCGACCAGATCGTCCAGCGCTTCGGCACCGACATGGTGGCCGAAGTCACCGGCCGCTCGCGCAGGATCGTCCGCAGGACGAGCAATGGCGGCTTCGACCGCCTCGTTGTCGAAACCCGCGCCGGCTCGGCCAACCTTGCCGAGACCGCCGCCTTCATGGACGACCAGAAGCGCGTGCTGGTGTTCTCGGATGCGGGCGGGACAGGCCGCAGCTACCACGCCGAACTGTCGGTGCGGAACACGCGGCTGCGCGTCCACTACCTGCTCGAACCCGGCTGGAAGGCGGATGCCGCCATCCAGGGCCTCGGCCGCACGCATCGGACCAACCAGGCGCAGCCGCCACTCTTCCGGCCGATCGCCACCAACGTCAAGGCCGAGAAGCGGTTTCTCAGCACGATCGCCCGCCGGCTCGACACGCTGGGCGCGATCACGCGCGGCCAGCGGCAGACGGGCGGTCAGGGCCTGTTCCGCCCCGAGGACAATCTGGAATCGCACTATGCCCGCGACGCGCTGCGCCAGCTCTACATGCTGATCGTGCTCGGCAAGGTCGAGGGCTGCTCGCTGGAGCGGTTCGAGGCAGCGACCGGCCTGAAGCTCGTCGATTCCAACGGCATCAAGGACGAGTTGCCGGGCATCTCGACCTTCCTCAACCGCCTGCTGGCGCTGACGATCGAGATGCAGGGCATCATCTTCACCGCCTTTGAGGGGCTGCTGAACGCGCGGATCGAGGGCGCGATCGCATCCGGCTCCTACGATGCCGGGCTGGAGACGCTGCGCGCGGAGAGCTTCACCGTCACCGACCGGCAGACGATCTACACCCATCCCGGCACCGGCGCGGAGACCCGGCTGCTCACCATTGCCGAGCGCAAGCGCAACCGGCCGGTTACGCTCGATGCCGCGCTCGGCGAACTCGGCGATCCGCGTGCCAAGCTCCTGCTCAACGAGCGCTCGGGCCGCGCCGCCGTGCAGATCCCGGCGAGCAGCG
This sequence comes from Aquibium carbonis, assembly GCF_003970795.1. Taxonomy (GTDB): domain Bacteria; phylum Pseudomonadota; class Alphaproteobacteria; order Rhizobiales; family Rhizobiaceae; genus Aquibium; species Aquibium carbonis. Next base: position 28,490 of record NZ_RWKW01000034.1, read on the forward strand.
TCATGCTCGATGACGGCGAGATCGAGCGCCGCGTCCGCCTGATCCGGCCGATGGAGGCGCACAACGTCCCGGTCAGGATGATGGCAGAAACGCATTGGGTCGAAGCCGGCCGCGATGCCTTCGCTTCCGCCTGGGAGGCCGAGATCGCCGAGGTGCCGCCGTTCACGGACTCTACCATCCACATCGTCAGCGGCCTGCTGCTGCCGATCTGGAAGCGGCTGCCGAACGAGTCCTCGCGCGTCTACCGGCTCCAGACCGATGACGGCGAGCGCGTCATCGGCCGTCGTGTCTCGCCCGCCTGGGCGGCCAACGCGGTGACGACCGGCTCGCTCTCGCTGTCGGCCGAAGAAGCATTCGCGGCGCTCATGGATGGCAGGACCGTCATCGACCTCGACGACGGCCTCCAGCTTCGCCGCGTCCGTGTCATGGGGGCGCATCGCATCGAGCTGTCGGGCTTCACCGACACGATGCGCGAGCGCCTCACGGCCTACGGCTTGTTCCACGAGATCATCTCGTGGAAACTGCGCATGTTCGTTCCCACCGACGCCAGCGGCGTCGCGGTGCTGGCGAAGCTGCTCGACCGCTGGTCCGTCGAGCGCATCAGCGAACGGGAGGCTGCGTAATGCCCCGTCTCGACGCTTCGGAACTCTCCCGCCGCCTCGGACTCCATGCCGAGGCGGCGTGCCGGCATTACCTGTCGAACGGACGCCGGCAGGGCAATTACTGGCTGGTCGGGAACGCCCGCAACGCTCCCGGCCGCTCCATGTTCGTCCGGCTGCGCAGCTCGGCCAAGGGACCGGCCGGCCACTGGACCGATGCCGCTACCGGCGAGCATGGCGACATGCTCGATATCGTCCGCGAGGCGCTCGGCCTCGTCGACTTCAAGGACGTGGCCGAGGAAGCGCGACGCTTCCTCAGCCTGCCTCATCCCGAACCGGACACCGGAACGCGGGCCGGGAAGGCGAGCCGGAACGCATCGGGCTCGCCCGAAGCGGCGCGGCGGCTGTTCGGCATGTCGCGTCCGATCCACGGCACGCTCGCGCAGACCTATTTGCGCGGGCGCGGCATCACGGACCTCGCCGGCACCGCCAGCCTGCGCTTCCATCCGCGATGCTACTATCGGCCGGACGAGCACAGCCCGACCGAGACCTGGCCGGCGATGATCGCCGCCGTCACCGATCTCCACGGCCATCTGACCGGGGCGCATCGCACCTGGCTCGCGCCGGACGGATCGGGGAAGGCAGATGTCGATACGCCGAGGCGGGCGATGGGCGACCTCCTCGGACACGGCATCCGCTTCGACATGGCGGACGATGTGCTGGCGGCGAGCGAAGGCATCGAGACGGTGCTGTCGCCCCGCATCGTCCTGCCCCGAATGCCGATGCTGGCGGCAAGTTCGGCCGCCCACCTCGCGGCCATCCTGTTCCCGGCGACGCTGCGGCGGCTCTATGTCCTGCGTGACCGCGATCCAGCCGGCGACGGCGCGCGGGACAGCCTTGTCGAGCGGGCGTCGAGCGCCGGGATCGAGGTGGTGGTGCTGTCGCCGCGTCTCGAGGACTTCAACGAGGATCTGCGGCTCGACGGTCCCGAGGCCCTGCGGGCGCTGATCCGGCCTCAACTCGTCCATGAGGACGCCGGCCGCTTCATGGCGCTGGCGACGTAGTCGGGATCGGGGATGGAGCGTGCGGCGCGGCCGCCGTCCCCGGTTCGCTTCCGCGTGGCTCCACCGATCGTCGGCAGAGATCGCAACCCGGCCTTCCCAGAGGGCGATCGAGCCCACAAACGGCCCGGCCGGCAATGGCGGCGGCCGACGATTTTCCGCCGGCGGCTGAGCCGCCTTTGCATCGCGAGGCAAAATCGCCGGCCTTGGCCATCAAGGCCCTCGCGAGCGAGGGCTGCCAGTCGGGTCCGCCCGTGGGCTTCCGACGCCATGAAGGCCGCGAGGGTCGCGGTCAGGCCGACGAAGGAGACCACGCAGATGCGCAGCGAACACGAAGACGGCTTCGAGCCGCAGCACGCCTCGTCCCCCACCGATCACCTCCTCACCGAACTCCAGCTCTATGGCTGGCGCCCGTTTCAGCACGAGCCCGATCCGAGGCCGCTGCCCGAGGGCGGCGCTGTGGCCGGAGCCGTCGCAGACATCTTCGACGCCATGATCGCCACGCTTGGCGACACCCGTCTCGAACCCGATCTCGATGAACTCCTCTGGTCGACCGTCAATCTCTTCCACCGCGCCGTGCAGCGGATCGAGCGCACGCTGGACGACAACGAGCAGGCGCAGCGTCGCCTCCAGCGCGAACAGGACGGCACCGAGATCAAGGCGGTCGAGCTGGAGCGCCTCACGGCCGAGGGCCAGACGATGCTGGAGCGGCGCGACACCTTCGAGCTGATGCGCGACCAGGCCGCCGAGCACTACGAGCGCCACACCGGATCAAGCTGGCGGCCGCGCTCCGGCTCGATGGTCAACCACCGCAACCTGACCTCGGCGCTGGTCGACAGCCGCGACTTCATCGCCGCCCGCCGAAGGGCGGACGCCGAGGTGCTGATCCCGGCCGGGCCGAGGATCGCGGTCTCCGGCGCCAACACGTTCAACGACCACAACCTCATCTGGAGCGTGCTCGACAAGGTTCAGGCCAAGTATCCGCAGATGGTTCTCCTGCATGGCGGCGCCAGGACCGGCACCGACCTGATCGCCGACAAATGGGCCGCGAACCGCAAGGTGCCGGTCGTCCCGTTCCCGCCCGACTTCGCGAAGTATCCGGCGAAGCAGGCACCCTTCAAGCGCAACGACGCGGTGCTGGAAGTGCTTCCGATCGGCGTCATCGTCTTTCCCGGCGGCGGCATCCAGGGCAACCTTGCCGACAAGGCGCGGAAGCTCGGCATCAACGTCTTCGATTTCCGCGATCGGGGCGGCGCTTAGGCGCCGCCGCTCAGGCGGCTGTTTCAGCCGCCTTCGCTTGACGATCGCCAGCAAAAGGGGTCAAATCCATGCATCCTCGTAGAACCGGCATAGATGCAAAGTCGCAGGCGGAGCGTATCGTCAGGCAGCCTGTGGTGATCCCTCAACCGATCATCTGGAGGCTTCCATGACCCTGATCCTGCTTGCCGTCTCGTTCACGATCGCGCTGACCATGATCGCATGGCATTTCGCGATATATGCCCTCCCGTTCATGGTCGGGCTTGCAGCGTTCCGCTACGTCCATGCGACAGATGCGAGTGTGCTCATGTCCATGCTCGCCGCGCTCGGCGCGGCCGGCCTCTCCGTCCTGGTCGCCGCCGCCATTCTCGCCTTCGTGCGCGCTCCTCTCCTGCGTCTCCCCGTCGTCGCGGTCTTCGCCGCGCCCGCCGCCCTTGCAGGCTACATGCTGGTGTATGGAGTCGCGCACAACGTCATCGAGTCGACTGTCGCACTCAATCTTCTTTCCGGCACCGGCGGCCTCGTCGTCGGCATTGCCGCCATGATGAACATAAACGGCGCCAGCGCCGCGTTCTCGCCGCGCTGAAACCTCATCCGTGCGTCGTCGTTGGGTGCGTCGTCGTTGGGCTGGCGCGCGAGCGTCGCAAAGTGCCCTTTTCGCCACGGCGCAGAAATCGGGCGCGAAACTGTCGTTTTAATCGGGCAGTTTCGCGACGGCTGTCTGCCGGCGCAACGTGCTCTCAGCGAAGATGAGTCGTGTGCAGCTTCGCAATCTCGCGGTCGAGCTTGGTTGTTATATCATTCCGCTTGTGGGCGATCGACTTTCCACCCGAGCGTTTCGTTCCGCCCCAGGCCGCCAAAACGGCCCCTGCGAAATAGATCGTCAAACCCGTCACCGTGGCAGGTGCGTATGCCACGCGGCCTTCGACGATCTGAAACAGGAAAACGAACAGTGGACCGAGCGCCGTGATCGCGGCCAGTGACAGGGTGGACATCAGCGATATCGCCTTCTGCATCGCAAAGACCGGAAACGCCATGATCGCGAAGCCGATCACGATAACAGCGAGCAGCCCGCCTGGATCGACCGGACCTTTACCATCAAGGCCGAGCCATGCGGCGGAGAGCGCCACCATCACGTAAAGCGGAAATCGCAGACCATATTGCGCAATCGGTGCTATGCCGAGGCGGTTGAACCTGCGGCTGTAGATCATCATCGCCGCGAGACTGACGGCAGACACACAGGTCAGCAGCAGTCCGGCCATCGCGGCGGCTGGACCGCCGCGCACGAAGCCTGATTGTCCAAGCAGCGTGATCGCCGCCAGATAACCGACGCCGATCACCACAATGATTAGGCCGACACCCTCGACCCGGTTGCGCAGCGGTGACGCTTCCGGAAGCCCGCGGGCCGAGGCAACCAGGATGGCAATGGGTATCAGCCCCGAAAACACCGTGAAGACGACGGCCGGTTCGATCATTTGAAGCGCGAAGAAATATGCGATCCAGACAAGGGCCGTCGAGAGGTTCAGCCCGAACAGGCTGGCTCTGTTGGCCCATGCGATTTTCAGTTGCTCCGGGGTCCGCGCCTTTGCCCAGATCAGCGCTCCGGCAGCGGTGAATCCAAAAACTGCCCCGCCGATCAGGAACGAGTCGTAGTCCTGAAACACGCCACCAAAAAACACGGCCTGGGCCGCTTCGAGGATCACAAAGGAAAAGGCCCAGGTCAGACCGAGCGTTGCTCTGTTCATCGTTTCACTACGCCGTTTTTTATTTTGATACGGCGAAAGTGGCGGATAAGGTGGTCAAAATACCTGATGGAATGGCGTTTTAGACCACCGGAGGCGCTGGATATGGATGAACTAGACCTCCGGATCGTGGCCGCGCTTCAGGTAGACGGTACGCTCACCAAGGCGGAGCTGGCGGAGGCGGTTGGTTCGACGCCTTCGACCTGTCTGCGCCGGGTTGCGGAGTTGCGGCGAACGGGCGTCCTGAAAGCCTGTGTTTATCTTGCGGACCCGACCAAACTCGGGCGCAGCATTCGGGCTGTCATCACCGTCACGACGCGCAACCACACCAAAGACGTGCGGTTGTCGTTCGCGTCGCGCATTTCAGGGGAACCAGCGATCACCCAGGCGTTCGGTGTCACTGGCGATCAGGACGCCGTGCTGATCGGGCATTTCGGCGACATGGAAGAATATCAGGCGCTCTGTGACCGCCTCTTCGACAGTGATCCGGACGTGGTTCGCTACACGACACTGTTCGCCGTCGAAACCTACAAGGAGACCACGAAGATTACGCCTCCCTGACGCTCCTCAGATCATGACCGCCATGATCGGCCGCTCCCCTGAAAGTGGGCCACGTCGGTATCACTGCCAGGGTCTCCGATCCTCGTTCATGACGGGATGGGCGCCGGCATCCGCTTCGACGCCGCAGCGCGGCATCCGCATCTGTCCGACACAGGATCTCCCCGATCGACGTGATCGGGAGCATGATGCTCTCGTCCCCCTCCCTATCGGCCCACCTCGCATGACGGGGCTGCCGGCCGGAGCCATACCTGCATCCCTTCGGGCTTGCACGGAACCGTCGCCAGAACCACCGAAGCAGGGACGGCACCATTCACTCTGACGCCGGTGCCCGCGCTGTCCCTCACCAGCGATCCGGGATCGGCATGCGCCTATGGCTGGGCGTGGATCATCACGCGGGATCGAGACGCGGCGCGGGTTCGAGGCCGCGACCGACGGTCGGGCCGGCAAGGAGGAGGGTTCTGCGGTTTCTCCGTGATGCGCTCGCGGAAGGACATGCCCTCCGACTGACTGATCCCCTACGACCGAGCGGTTTCCGCCTTCAACCCCGGCGGCTCCGGACCGTGTTGGCGCGAAGCGCCTGCCCGCCCCACTCCGGGCCTTAGGGGTTGCTGTCGGCTCCCGGCGGCCGTGGCCGGGTCTCGTCGGAGGGACGGTCCCTCCGGTTGAAGCAACGGAGAATTACCATGCAGAACCTCGTCATTCTCGCCGGCAACATCGGTCAGGACCCCGAGAGCCGCACCACCATCAATAACACCCGCATCACCCACTTCACCCTCGCCACCTCGCGCCCCCGCTACGCGGAAGGCAAGGTTCTGCGGGACAAGGACGGCTACCGTGTCCAGGAGACCGAATGGCACCGCATCACCTGCTTCAACGGCCTCGGCAAGACGGTCGAGCAGCATTGCCAGAAGGGCATGAAGGTGCTGGTCCGAGGCCGTATCCACTACACGAAGTGGACCGACAGGGAAGGCATCGAGCGCTACAGCACGGAGATCATCGCCGAGACGGTGGACTTCCTGAGCTGGCCGAAGCGGGAGGACGACAGCCGCGGCGCCAACGATCCCGACGACGAGATCCCGTTCTGAAAGGAGGTGTCGAGAGCCCGGCGGCGCAAGCCGCCGGGCCTTCTTCATGTTCGCGGCGGTAGATGCGCCACATCGCCTGAGCGGACAGTGCATCAGTCAAGTCTTGACCCGCGCACACTCCCGAAAGTTACAGATACCTCTAACGCTAATCCTCGCCACCGCGATCAGCCTGGATGGATTTTCCAAACCAATCAGGCACCTCGACTATTTGGGCACCGACGACACTCTCGGGAACGTCTCGCCAGAACGCGACAATCGCGTCCGAGAACGCCTGAAACTGCTCCTTCGTCACTTTGAGGTGCGTGTGGTCTAGAAAATTCGTGCCTGAGAATCGGCCCCCAGAGCCGCGAAACGGATCGTCGAAATACTGAGGGTAGCTCCGCTTCAAATCCTCCAGAGATTTCCCAGCGCCGTGTTTGTAAACATTGACCACCAATCGACACGCATCGAGCGTGGCGAAGTAATCTGTGTCTCGAATCTTCCATCCGAAGCTCTGTAAAAGATCGACAATTTTTCCAAAGTCCACTGACCAGACCTTTGAAAAAGCCGTATCGCCACGATGCCAATGCTGCATTTCTCGTACCAGCCAATCGCGTAGCTGTTTATCCCACTCGTGAAACATTCCCGCGATGATGCTCAGTTGGGTTTGGTCGCGCATGTCGCTCAGGAGTTGGTAGAACTCAATACCGGCGTCGTTCGCCGCCTCGTAGAAGTCTCCAGGATCGTGCCGGTCAGCATCAAATCGGCCACTACTTTGCTCCAACCACTCTTCTGCTGCCCTGTCAGCTTCCGCCTCCAAGTTGTCGAACTGTGACAGCACACGCTTTCGCGCCTGATCCACGTAGAAAAGATGGCCTTTCATCAGAGACTGTCGGAACGGTCCCCACATCTGAAATAGCACGTAGTTGCTCATGCTTGGCGCCCTCCCATCGAAGCGCCTGAACCATCGTCTGCTGCACTGCGTCGCAGAATGCTACTCTAGACGCGCGATGGTCGGCGGATGACGACCCTTACATCAGGCGGCATCGGCAGCTTCGGCACGCATCCGCCCCGACATTCCGGCTCTGGTCACAGGAGGGCCACTCCGCTCTTTGAGGCACTACCTTGGTTTCAATCACGGCCTCGCACGATCAACCCGTGAAGGGTCGGACTATGCGGAGCATGCCGCCGCGCGAGGCTGCGCCTCGGCGGTGATCGCGGCCGTGACCAAAACACTTCGGGCGCCTGTCGAACGGGGATGTCCCCGCTCCGGCACAGGAGCCGGAAAGATGTCCCTTCCAGATGCGCAAGCCTTCGCCTTCAGCCTCGCCGCCACCCTGCTGGTCACGATCGTCATCTTCCGCGCCGGCGACGGCACCATCGGCGTCATGCCCGCCCCCGAATATGACGGCGACGACGATGCCATCGTCCGAGAAATCGACCCGTTCGCCCCCTGAGGGCGAACGTCAGGCTTTCGACATACGAATCAGCTCGCAGGGATCGACCCCCAGCGCGTCCCCCAGCTTCCCGAGGACGCTCACGCTCGCCGAGACCTTCCCACGTTCGATCGAGCCGACGTAGCGAGCGCTCAGCCCCGAAAGCTCGGCTACTTCTTCCTGCGTCATATCCTTGTCATGGCGCAGCCGACGCATGTTGATCGCCATGACCTCTTTGAGGTCCATGACGCATGGGAAACAGAACCGGAATTATCGTTCTAGGAACGATCGTTCCGATTCGTTATGGTCAACCATATGCGCGGAAAACAAAATGCGTTGCAGCCTACCGACTTTCTGTCGAATCGCGGAATGGCAGCATTCCGAGAATCTTCGATGCCAGTCGCGGAACTTCTATTGCACCTCGAAGTGATGACGTATTTGTGAACTACATCCGCAAGGAAGTAAGGACACGACGATGAGCGAATCTCCCTTCAAGGACAGCCCTCCGCTGACCGACAGGGTGAATGCCTATGACGAAGCCCACTTCGCGACATACCTGCGCCTGCTCGATGCGGCCGAGGAAGGCGCCGACTGGCGGGAAGTCGCGAAGATCGTGTTCGGACTCGACGTTGACGCCGATCCGGAGCGCGCGAAGCAGATGCACGACAGCCATCTCGCCCGCGCCCGCTGGATGACCGAGCAAGGCTACCGGCACCTGCTGGAACCGCGCATGCAATAACCGGCAGCGGATCGCCGCATCATTGACGATACCGCAGTTCCGGTTTGCTCGCCCTGGTCGAGATTCATATTCCGATTATCCGTCTTCACGGCCTTCCGACCGCCCTGATACTCGAATCATCCCGATGGCAACGACCGGGCGGGGAGGATTTTGTCATGGAGCCGCTGCACGACTGGCGATCACCGCAATTCGAGGAACGTCTGGGCCGTCTCGACCGGGGCGGCGTTTCATTCGAGTTCCTTCGCCGCAATCGCGAATACCGGCAGGACTATGCAGACACGCTGGCAGGGATCGCCTCCGGCGGCTCGGACAAGGCAGAAGCGATAGCGCGCCTGTCCCGCCGCTGGGGGCTGTCCTTTTCCGGCGGACCCTTCTGCATCGGCCTTGACCGCTCGGCCCGTGTGGCTACCCCGGCACTTCCCTGCGGCCGTCATTGTCATGGCTGCCCCCGAAGGCTTTGCAGCTTCTTCGCTTCCTGATCCGCGAACGCTGCCTGTCGCGGGCGAGCTGTCCGGCGACGGCCTGCACGCCATTGCCGAAGATGACGCGGGCGATCATAAGATCTGGTTCCGACACGGCGATGCACCGACAAGCGCAGGCATCTTCCTCCCGCTCGACGAGCATTTCTGGTGGAGGCACCGCAACGCGGGCCGCCTGAAGCGCCGGCTGGACGGCAAGCTTTCCGGTCCGTGGCCACGCCAGCAGCGCCTGTCTGCTTTCCAGATTCGTCGCGCCGCCCTCATGCTGCGCGCCTGGGATGGCGTGGAATCCGGCGCATCGCGCCGTGCGATCACCGCCGTCCTCATCAACCGAGCCGTCGAGACGCTGCGCGCCGTCGACTGGCAGAACGCCCCGGAGCGGCGGCGGCTCGCGCGCATCCTCGCAGCCGCGCGCCGGCAGATCGAGCGCGACTATCTGCGCTGGCTGACCCCGGACGGCCGGCGCAGTCGCGATCTGGACTGACGCACCGGCGCCACCTTACTCGAAGGGGGGACACTTCTCCTAAGACCCCCCGATTTTTGTCACTCCGTTGGACCGTTGATTTTTCGCCATCGTCGCATCCGACCCGCCGCCATCACGGCGGCCGCGACGGAGGCCGATCATGGACAACACCGCCGACAGCAACTGGCCGCGCTTCGTGCGAACACCGGAGGCCGCGCGCCTCCTCGACCTGTCGCCCCGGACGCTGGAGAAGCACCGCTGCGACGGCACCGGGCCGATCTATCACAAGCTTGGCGGGCGCGTGGTCTATGCCGTCGCCGACCTTGAAGCCTGGATCGACGCCTGCGCACGTCAATCGACCTCCGAGGCGGCATCGCGGCCTGCCGACGCATCCGCGTTCGCCGCCGATCCGTCGCGCTGATCGCCGTGCTGTCCGCGCGCCGCACATATCAGGGCCAGCAGCTCGAACTCTTCCGGGCACGCTCCGGCGGCATCGCGGCCCGCGACACGCAAGACCTCATGTCGTGGCCGTTCTTCTCGCTCGCCAAATCCCGCCGAGTGACACCGATCGACTTCCGCATGGGCGACGTGTCGATCCGCGTGGAGGCGACAGCCGAGCACGGCATGGCGACGATCTGGGACGCCGACGTGCTGATCTGGGCCGCCAGCCAGATCATCGACGCCCGCGACCAGGGCCTCACCACCTCGCGCCTGATGGCGGCCACGCCCTACGAGATCCTAACCTTCATCGGCCGCGACGATTCCATCCGCAGCTATGCGCGCCTGAAGGCCGCGCTCGACCGGCTGCAATCGACCACCATCGTCACCTCGATCCGCCAGCCGTCCGAGCGCCGCCGGCACCGCTTCTCGTGGATCGCCGAATGGAAGGAGCGGTTGGATGAGGCCGGGCGGCCACGCGGCATCGAACTGATCCTGCCCGACTGGTTCTATGCCGGCGTTCTCCACGACCATCTGATCCTGACGATCGACCGGGAATATTTCGCGCTGAAGGGCGGCCTGGAACGCTGGCTCTATCGCCTCGTGCGCAAGCATGGCGGGCGCCAGAAAGGCGGCTGGAGCTTCGATGTCCCGCACCTTCACCTGAAATCCGGCAGCCTCTCACCGCTCAAGCATTTCTCCTACGACCTGCGCACCATCGTTCGGCGCCAGCCGCTGCCGGGATACCGGCTCGGGCTCCTCACCGATCCGGACGGCCGCGTCCGGCTGACCTTCCAACCCGCCGAAACCGACCCGCTGTCGCGACCTGCACCCAGCAGGCCGCGCCGGCGCACGGCCGGACTGTGAGCATCCTGTGGACGCGACCGTGCTATCGAGGACCGCAAAGCCCGTGCCAGCCGGGACCGGATTCCCGTGCCATCCGGGACCACGGCCCCATCCAACCTTCGGATTCGCAAGGCGGAATCCGGCCCCTCTAACTTCCCTAACTAAAGAATCCTTCGGATTCTTGCTAACGCAGTCGGCCATTTCACGAAAACGGGGACAACCGCGCCGCGGCCATGAAGGGGCGGCGAGCCGTGTCCGCTCGCCGGGGATCGCATCATGACGATCCTGCCTCCCACGGTTCTTGCGGGCGACTGTCGCGACCTCATGCCGGCGCATGGACCGTTCGACATGATCCTCGCCGACCCGCCCTATGGCGACACATCGCTCGCCTGGGATCGGCGCGTCGACGGCTGGCTGCCGCTCGCGCGCGCCGCCCTGAAGCCGTCCGGCTCGCTCTGGGTGTTCGGCTCGCTGCGCTCCTTCATGACCACGGCGAGGGCCTTCGCCGACGCCGGCCTGACTTACGCGCAGGAGATCGTCTGGGAGAAACAGAACGGCTCCTCCTTCCACGCCGACCGCTTCCGCAGGGTGCATGAGCTGGCCGTGCAGTTCCGGCGCGGCGACGTGCCGTGGAGCGCCGTCTACAACGACGTGCAGACGACGCCGGACGCCACGGCCCGCACCGTGCGGCGCAAGAAACGCCCGCCCCATACCGGCCGGATCGACGCCGGCCATTATGTCAGCGAGGACGGCGGCCCGCGTCTGATGCGCTCGGTGATCTTCGTTCGGAACGCGCATGGTCACGCCATCCACCCGACCCAAAAACCCGTCTTCCTCCTCGAAATCTTTATCCGCACGAGCTGCCCGCCGGGCGGACTGGTCGGCGACTGGTTCGCGGGTTCCGGCGCCGCCGGCGAAGCATGCCGGCTGACCGGCCGCCGCTATCTCGGCTGCGAGATCGACGCCGACATGGCCGAGCGCGCGCGGGCGCGCATCGCATCCGTGCTGCCCTTCACGGAAGGGGCACGGCCATGACGGCGGGCATCCGCAGCGCCGGCCTGCCGGCCGACCGCACGGTGGTAGAGTTGACCTGGCGCGAGAAGCACGTCGAGCACTGGCTGCGCTTCGGCCGCGCCGCCGAGGACCAGCGCCTCGACCGTCATCGCCGCGTTGTCGTCTTCGCGCCAGGTAGCATTTTCGCCTTCGTCCGCTGGGCCGGCAACGAGCACGGCACGATCATCTCGCGCATCGACATCGTCCGCGCGGTCGCCTCCGGCGAGCCGTTCCAGACGCTGCCCTTCGTACGCCCTGGCGGTGAGATCCTGCTGCGTATCACCGGCTGGCCGAAGGTCGAGGGGGTGCTGAAGGTGATCGACGCGATCGAGGCGCTCGGCATCGACCCGGCCGATGTCGCGCCCGACCACTGGCGTCACGTCCACAACCGCATCAGCGTCAACGAGCCGTTCCGCGCCTACGGCCGAGAGCAGCATCGCGCCTGGCTGCGCCGCCGCGAGGTGATGCCATGATCGCGCGCCGCGTGACGCTCATCACGATGCTCGCCGGCGCCGCGCTTATCGCGGCCCCGGCATGGCATCGGCCCGACATTCGATTCATCTGGAACGCATCCGCCAGCGTGCCGGTCGGCCTCTACCGCATTGTGCCGGCCAACAGGCTCGACGTCACCGATCTCGCCGTCGTCATGCCGCCCGATGAGCTGGCCGGCTTCCTCGCCGAACGGGGCTACCTGCCGCGCGGCCTGCCGCTCATCAAGCGCGTGCTGGCGCTCGGCGGAACCGAAGTCTGCCGGCACGGCGGCGCCATCCTTGCCTACGGCACGACCTATGGCGAGGCGCGCGACCGCGACACGCGCGGCCGCCCGCTGCCGGTCTGGCAGGGCTGCCGGCGGCTGCGCGACGGCGAAGCCTTCTTCATGAACTGGGACAGCCCCGACAGCTTCGACAGCCGCTATTTCGGGCCGCTCCCCCTCGCAACCGTCATCGGTCGGGCGGTCCCCGTCTGGACGGCCGACCATCCCGATCCGGCCGTGGATCCTTCCGCGAGCCGGTCTCCGACGAGCCATGACGGCTCGTCTCTCAACCCCGCGAAAGGAACATCGCATGGCCCAGATCGGCACCTTCACCCGCAACGATGACGGCTTCTTCGGCCGCGTCCGCACGCTCGCGCTCGATGTCGAAGTCGCCATCCTCCCGGCCGAGGCATCGGACGCCGAAAACGCACCGGACCATCGCGTCTTCCTCGACGGGCTGGAGGTCGGCGCGGCCTGGGACCGCACCGGCGACAAGGTTGGCAGCTATCTGTCCCTGACCATCGACGATCCGTCCTTCCATGAGCCGATCCGCGCCCGGCTGTTCGAGTCCGACACCAAGAAGGATACATGGAACCTGCACTGGACGCGCAGGAAGAAGAACGACGGCGAGGCATGACCCGTCATGCGCTGCCATCGTCTTCGCGATCCCGCAGGCTCACTTCCCTTGATCGGTCGAACGCCGGTCACTCCCCTCGACCCGATCGCCTGTCGGGCGGCCGTCGCGCGCAGCGAAGGTCAAGGGCGGCGGCCTGTTTTCCGGGGAGCGGACACGTCGCCCGACGATGCCCGTCCGGAAAATGCCGGCCGGCGGCGAAGCCTTGCCCTTGGCCGCAGTGAGCACGATGGCAGGCTGACGGCGCATCGGGACAGCGGTGCCAGCGCTGCCGTCCCATCGCTCCTGGCGATGCTGGCCGCATGCGGAATGATCGTGATGACGGCTCCAGCCTCGGCCGAGCCGTCGCCCGACGAACCTGTCGCGCAGGCCGTCTCGGCCGCCTCACGGTCCGATCCGTGGGCTGCGTGCATCGCCGGAGCCGCCCGACGTTTTGCCATTCCTGAGCGATGGATACGCGCGGTGATGGCGGTCGAGAGCCTCAGTGATCCGACCGCTCTCTCGTCCAAGGGCGCGATCGGTCTCATGCAGGTCATGCCCGCCACATGGGACGAACTGCGCACAAAGCATGGCCTCGGCGCGGACCCCTGGCATCCGTGCGACAACATCATCGCCGGCACAGCCTATCTCCGCGAGATGCACGACCGCTACGACTCGATCGACGCGATGCTGGCCGCCTACAATGCCGGTCCCGGCCGCTATGACGAGCATCTCGCGGCCGGCCGCGCGCTTCCGGCCGAGACCGTCGATTACGTCGCGAAGATCGCGCCAATGATCGACGGCAAGGCCCCGATCAAGCGCTTCGCTCGCTCCTCCTTGTCGCCGTCATGGCCCCGCGCACCGCTCTTCGTCGCGCGCTCCACCGACCGCGATCACGGCGATACGGACGACTCCCTCCCTCCTTCCGGCCGACCTTCCGACGCACCGACGATCGTCGATCTGTCGGCGCTCGCGCCGCCATCCGACGGCCTGTTCGTGGAGCGGCCGGCAAGGGAAGGAGATCGGCGTTGACCATCGTGTTTCATCGCTTCGCGTGGTGCGCAATCGCAGGGATTGCGGTGCGCTGCGGGGCAGCGGCACAACCGGCCGAAGGAGGGCGGGATAAAAAGCGGCACATCGCCGCTCGGTTGGGTGGTTGTTTCGCTTGCGATTTTCGTGATTTCGCGCACATCGCGGATAAGCACTACGATGTGTGCTCCTTGACTTTATCGAGCGATTTCAGCCGAAGCCGCACATCGCGGCGGACAAGGCCATGAGCCGGGACGACGATTTCCGCGTCCGGCCGGGCCGCATCCGCTCCTCAAAGGCGCAGCGGGCGAAGCCCTTCGTCGCCCAGGCGCTCGCCGCCGCGCAGAGGGCCGGTGGCCGCGTCTCGCGATCCGGCAAGATCACCTCCGGCAACGGCTCGCGCTTCGGCCGCGGCCGCGTGGCGAGCGTGCGCGCCAACCGCCTCGTCAGCAGCCGCTCGCGCGGCGCCGTCATCAAGACCCGCGTGGTCCGGCACGCGCGCTCCGCGCCGCTCACCGCCCACCTCAACTATCTGCGCCGCGATGGCGTAACCCGCGACGGCGAGCGGGCGAAGATGTTCGGTCCCGAGACCGACGATGCTGACGTGAAGGATTTCGCTGAACGCTGCGAAGACGACCGGCACCACTTCCGCTTCATCGTCTCGCCGGACGACGCGACCGAGATGTCCGACCTGAAAACCTTCACCCGCGATATCATGGCGCAGATGGAAAAGGATCTCGGCACCAGGCTCGATTGGGTCGCCGTCGATCACTGGAACACTGAGCATCCCCATGTCCATGTCATCCTGCGCGGCCGCGCCGATGACGGCAACGACCTCGTGATCGCCCGCGACTATATAAAGGAGGGCATGCGCAACCGCGCTCAGGATCTCATCACCCAGGAACTCGGCCCGCGTACCGACCTCGACATCCGCCGCTCGCTGGCCGCCCAAGTCGCGGCCGAACGCTGGACCCAGCTCGATCGCCAGCTTGTCCACGATGCCGGCCGCTACGGCATCATCGACGTCGCTCCCTCGCCGGACAGGCAGCCCGACGAGTATGTCACGTTGAAGGTGGGCCGGCTGCGCCATCTCGAACGGCTCGGTCTGGCCGAGACCATCGGCCCCGGCCAATGGATCATGGCCGAGGAAGCCGAATCCACCCTCCGCGAGCTGGGCGAGCGCGGCGACATCATCAAGCGCATGCACCGGGCGCTGACCGAACGCGGCATAGATCGCGGCTTGACCGATTACGTGATCGCCGGCGAGGCGGATGCCGAGCCGATCATCGGCCGGTTGGTCGAGCGCGGCCTCGACGACGAGTTGCGCGGCACCGCCTATGCTGTGGTAGATGATATCGACGGCCGCACCCGTCACATCCGCTTCCATGACCTCGACGCGGCTGGCGACAGCGCGCCTGGCTCGATCGTCGAGCTGCGCCGCTACGAGGATAGCAGCGGCCGGACCCGCACTGCGCTTGCCGTCCGTGCCGACCTCTCCATCGAGGCCCAGACCACGGCGACCGGCTCTACCTGGATCGACCGCCAACTCGTCTCCCGTGATCCCCTCGACACTGGCGGCGGCTTTGGCCTGGAGGTGAAGCAGGCGATGGAGGCTCGCGCCGATCATCTCGTCGTCGAGGGTCTCGCTAGGCGCGAGGGCCAACGCATCGTCTTCGCCCGCAACGTCCTCGCCACGCTGCGCGAGCGCGAGCTGGATGCGCTCGGCCAGAAGCTCGCGGCCGAGACCGGCGCGACATTCCAGAAGGCGGCGGACGGCGAATATGTCGCCGGCACCTATCGGCAGCGCTTCACGCTCGCCTCTGGCCGCTTCGCCATGATCGACGACGGGCTCGGCTTCAAGCTGGTGCCCTGGACGCCATCCGTCGAGAAACACATCGGTCAGCACATCTCCGGCGTCGCCCGCGCCAATGGCGGCGTTGACTGGTCCTTCGGGCGCAAGCGGGGATTGGGCCTATGAACCGAGGCTGTTATATCTCAGAGAACACGGCTATCGCCCGATCACGGCTCTACTGGCGATGGCAGCTTCGCACATTGGCGCTGACGAAATGTCGATGACCTAGTTGGCCCAAAACCGGCCGTTAAAATGCCGTGCAGCAGCACTCTACGATTCGCCAGGATCGATGTTAGCGTGTCGGCCATACCGCGTGCATGTCGTCGATGACATAGGCATGGGCATGGCGACGGCCGTGGCCCGCCTCGGTCAGATGGGGATGGTTGGGCGGCAGGTCGGCATGGACATGCTCGATCACTGCTGGATCGTCGACCGGCCAGGCTGCTAGCGCGAGCGCAGCGGCGACCGCCGCCGAGACGGCGAGGATGATCGCCGTCACCGGCAGGCCGAGTGACGCGCCCGCCCAGCCGGCGAGCGGATAGGCTATGAGCCAGCAGGCATGGGAGAGCGCGAACTGCGCTGCGAACAGCGCCGGGCGATCCTCGGGATTGGCCGACCGCCGCAGGAGACGGCCGGAAGGCGTCTGCGCCGCCGAATAGCCGAGTCCGAGCGCGAACCAGAGCGGCAACAACCAGCCGTAACCGGGCAGTGCCGCAGCGGTAAGCGTTGCCGCCGCCAGTAAGCAAGCGCCTGCAAGCATCGCTGTACGATCGGGCATCTTTTCCAACAGCTTCGGTAGCGCGAGGGCCGAGACCATCGACCCGCCGCCGAAGGCCGCGAGCGCCAGGGCTGTGCTTTGCTGGTCGAGCCCGAAAACGGCCTGCACATATACCACCGTATTGACGATCACCAGCGCGCCAGCCGATGCGACCGCGAGGTTGATCGCGAGCAGCCCGCGCAGGCGCGGTGTCGCCAGATAGATGCGGATACCGCGGGTCGTGCGGTCGTAGATGCCGCGTGGCTGGGTGGGCTTCGGGCTCGGCAGCACGATCGATGCCACCAGCGCCGCCGAGATCAGGAAGCCGATCACCGTTCCGGCGAACAGGTTGTGGAACGAGATGAAGGCGAGCAGCGCCGCCGCCAGCATCGGGCTCGCAACGCTTTCCAGATCATAGGCAAGCCGCGAGAGCGACAGCGCGCGCGTATATTCCTTTTCGTCCGGCAGGATATCGGGGATCGTCGCCTGGAAGGTTGGAGTGAGAGCTGCCGAAGCCGATTGCAACACGAAGATCAGAACATAGACCTGCCAGATCTCGGTGACGAAGGGCAGAAGTACCGCAATGGCAGCGCGCCCGAGATCGAGCGCGACCAACATGGCGCGACGCGGCACCCGCTCGGCGAAGGCCGACGCGATTGGGGCCACCGTGACATAGGCGATCATCTTGATGGCGAGCGCCGTTCCCAGCACGGCTCCGGCGTTTTCGCCGGCCAGCTCAAACGCGAGCAGGCCAAGGGCGACCGTGGCAAGACCGGTCCCGATAAGCGCAATGACTTGGGCGAGAAAGAGATGGCGGTAGGTGCGGTTTTCGAGGATCGCCAGCATCACAGATACTTTGTGATCTCTTTGAACTCGTCGATCGACCTGCGCCGGTCGCGGGCAAGTGGCCCGACTACCTCTTCGAGGCAATGATCGAGGTGATCCTGAATCAGCGTCTTCTTGGCTTGAGCGATGGCTTTCTCGACGGCATGAAGCTGCTGGGCGATATCGAGGCAGGACCGGCCAGCCTCGATCATTTCGATGACCCCTTTCAGATGGCCATCAGCGCGCTTCAGGCGCTTGACGATCTGGGGATGAGTTTCGTGGAGGTGTGGTGCCTGTTCCATCGCAATATGCTATCCCCCTGTAGGGGATATGCCAAGAGGCTGCAGAAGCCACATGTGCCGACTGACAAGGAATTGTTTAGATTTTGGTGAGAAACGGTTAATCATGTCGGACCGCGTCAACAGAGCCATCCTGTGTATGGTCGTCGCCTTCGCGACGGCGTTCGGCTCGCTGTTGCCACATGCCAAACAGTCGCCCTCGCACGACCCGTTCGCCCTTGCAGCCGCTGAGGCCGAACGACACGCCCAACTCGAAGCGGAGTTCGCCGAGCATGGGCATAGCCATGACGATGGGATGGAACACGAGCGGGCGGCAGGCCACTTGCACGGGCACAATCCCGCCGATCATTCCCACGAGACGCCGACCACGCCGCCGGACGACGTTCCGGTCGTGCCGGCGCTTGTCCGGGCCATCGTGCCGACGCCGCCTGATGCGGCGCATCTCGGTGCGAGCTACCGACTCGAACGTCCGCCGAGACCGATCGTCATCGCCTGATCGCGGCCGCGCACGCGGCCACAGTCAACGACGACGATTGGAGTTTCCATGCAACGACCTTCTTACGAGGGTCCGCCACGCCGTGTGCGTGGGCGGATCGCCCTCATCATGCTCGCCATCCTTTTCGGACCGGCGCTGTTCGCCAGCCCTACCTTCGCGCACGCCGTCGCCGAGGGCGACAAGGGCTACATTCAGGAGATCACCGGGGTTCACCTGATCCCCTTCATCTATCTCGGGGCCAAGCACATGGTGACAGGATACGACCACATCCTTTTCCTGCTCGGCGTGATCTTCTTCCTCTACCGGCCGAAGCACATCGCCACCTATGTCAGCCTGTTCGCCATCGGCCACTCCGTGACCATGCTGGCCGGCGTCTATTTCAACATCGGCATCAACAACTACATCATCGACGCCATCATCGGCCTCTCGGTCGTCTACAAGGCGCTCGACAATATGGGGGCCTACCAGCGCTGGTTCGGCTTCCAGCCGAACACCAAGGCCGCGACGCTGATCTTCGGCTTCTTCCACGGCTTCGGTCTCTCAACCAAGATCATCGAATACGACATCTCGCCCGACGGGCTGGTGCCGAACCTGCTCGCCTTCAATGTCGGCGTCGAGATCGGCCAGCTTCTGGCGCTGTCCGCGATCCTGATCGTCATCAGCTACCGGCGCTGGAAACCGAGCTTTTGGAAACACGCCTACACCATGAACGTCGCGATGATGGTCGCCGGCTTCGTGCTCACCGGCTACCAGATCGCCGGCTTTTTCTTCGCCCCGGCCGCCTGAAAGGACTGACCATGTACAACACCGACCTACCACGCCGGGCGGACCTGCCGACCTCGTCGCAGCTTAAGCGCTCAACCTGGGTCGCCAGCGTGGCGGCCGCCGGCCTTCTGGCCTTCGTCGTTTTGCCCTCCGAATACGGCGTCGATCCGACCGGGGTTGGCGGCTTCCTCGGCCTGACGCAGATGGGCGAAATCAAGCTACAACTCTCTGAGGAAGCTGCACAGGACGCAGCGAACATAGCCTCCAGCGCCAATGCCGACTTGGTCTCCCGGCTTAACCGGATTGAGGCGATACTCGAAGGCCTTGCCGCAGGCGCGCCTGCACCGATCGCCGACCCGTTTGCCGGCGTGATCCAGGGACGACCCACCGAAGAACGCTTCGCCACGCCGGACGTGCAAGAGCAGACCACCGCCCCGGCATCCGAATGGCGAGATGAAGTCTCATTCACGCTCACCCCGGGCCAAGGAGCCGAGATCAAGTTGGTGATGGCGGAAGGTGCACGCGCGCAGTTCCATTGGACAGCGAACGGCGCGGTCGTGAACTACGAAACGCATGGCGACGGCGGGGGCGACTCCGTCTCCTACGAACAGGGACGCGGCGTTCCTGAACAGAAAGGTGAACTGGAGGCTGCATTCACCGGCAACCACGGCTGGTTTTGGCGCAACCGCACCGATGCCGATGTGACCGTGACCCTGCGGACCCATGGAGCCTATAGCGACATCAAGCGAATATCGTAGTGATTAACGCTCCGTAGCCGATCACGAGCTTCATGATCGGCTACGGCTCCACGATTTGTCGTTTGACCAGTACCCAGGTCGCCGCACGGCGCCTGTATTTTCCGCGACCACTTCGCTCCTGTTCGAGCCACCGACCGCCCGCCATTGAAACCCGTGTAAACTTGTCCTTCTTCGCTCTCTTGAATCAACGCCAGGGAGAGCCGCCGCCTTGTCCGCCAGCCGCGTCATGTGGGGACAGATCGTCGTCGTGTTCTCGATCGTGCTCGTCGCGATCTGGGGCGCGACGCAATGGACCGCATGGCGGCTCGGCTTTCAGGCGCAGCTCGGCCAGCCCTGGTTCGAGATGGCCGGCCTGCCACTGTATCCGCCGCCCGCCTTCTTCTGGTGGTGGTATTTCTATGACGCCTATGCCCCGAGCATCTTCTACGAGGGCGCCGGCATCGCCGCATCCGGCGGGCTGATCGCGATCGCGGCCGCTATCCTCATGTCGATCTACCGTGCGCGCGAGGCGAAGGACGTCCGCACCTTCGGCTCTGCCCGTTGGGCCGAGCGCAAGGAGATCGCGGCTGCCGGCCTGCTCGGCGACGATGGCGTTATGCTCGGCAAGCTCGACCGCGATTATCTCCGCCATGACGGCGCCGAGCATGTGCTGTGCTTCGCGCCTACACGCTCCGGCAAAGGTGTCGGCTTGGTCGTGCCGACCCTGCTCACCTGGCCGGGCTCGGCGATTGTCCACGACATCAAGGGCGAGAATTGGAATCTGACCGCCGGCCTGCGTGCCCGCTTCGGCAGGGTGCTGCTGTTCGATCCGACCAACGCGCAGTCCGCCGCCTACAATCCGCTGCTCGAAGTCCGCAAGGGCGAGTGGGAAGTCCGCGACGTGCAGAACGTCGCGGACGTGCTGGTCGATCCCGAGGGATCGCTTGAGAAAAGGAACCACTGGGAGAAGACATCTCACTCGTTGCTGGTCGGCGCGATCCTCCATGTCCTCTATGCCGAGAAGGATAAGACACTCGCCGGAGTCGCCGGTTTCCTGTCCGATCCGCGTCGACCGATCGAGTCGACGCTTGCCGCCATGATGACAACGCCGCATCTGGGCGAGAAGGGTCCGCATCCTGTTATCGCCAGTGCGGCCCGCGAGCTGCTCAACAAGTCCGACAACGAGCGATCCGGCGTGCTCTCCACGGCGATGAGCTTCCTCGGCCTCTATCGCGATCCGGTCGTCGCCGCCGTCACTGCCCGCTGCGACTGGCGCATCGCCGACATCGTGTCCGGCGAGCAGCCGACCGCGCTCTACCTCGTGGTGCCGCCTTCCGACATATCCCGCACCAAACCGCTTGTGCGCCTTGTGCTCAACCAGATCGGCCGCCGGCTCACTGAGGAACTGCACGCGGAGGGCCGCCGCCATCGCCTGCTCCTGATGCTGGACGAGTTCCCTGCGCTCGGCCGTCTCGACTTCTTTGAATCGGCGCTCGCCTTCATGGCCGGCTACGGCATCAAGGCGTTCCTGATCGCGCAGTCGCTCAACCAGATCGAGAAGGCATACGGCGCCAACAACTCGATCCTCGACAACTGCCATGTGAGAGTCAGCTTCGCCACCAACGATGAGCGCACCGCCAAGCGCGTGTCGGATGCGCTCGGTACCGCCACCGAGATGCGCGCCATGCAGAACTATGCCGGCCATCGCCTCGCCCCCTGGCTCGGCCACCTCATGATCTCCCGCTCCGAGACCGCGCGGTCGCTGCTCACGGCCGGCGAGGTGATGCAACTCCCGCCCGACGACGAGATCGTGATGGTCGCGGGCATCCCTCCCATCCGGGCGAAGAAGGCCCGCTACTTCGAGGACGCCCGCCTCACGGAGCGCCTTCATCCCGTTCCCGCCAACCCGAAAGCCGGCCTCGTGCCGCAGCCTGACGACTGGTCCGCGCTGAAGCCGGTCGCAGCCGCGGTTCCGCCTCAGGGCAATGCGGCTTCCGCAAACGGTCCTGCTCCGACGCCCGCTGCGAACGCCGCAGCGACTCCGCCCCCCACCGCCAGGCAGGACGACGACCCCGCCAATGCCGGCCTGCGCCGCGAGCCGGGACTGGAGCCGCACAAGGACATCGCCCCTGATCTGCCAAAGCCGCCCGCCAACGAGTTCGATCCCGACCCCGATGAGCCCGACAGCGAAGCCGCCACCAACCGGGCGCTCGTCCGAAACATGCGGCTCGTCGCGCGCCAGGTCTCGATGGACCCCGGCGACAACATGGATCTGTGAGCGATGCCCGGCGCTGACGACAGGCTGGAACGGCCGGACAGGAAGAAGCGCCTGTCCGTCTATCTCGACCCGGACCTCATGCGGCTGCTGGCCGATTTCGCCGATCGCCGCGAGCAGTCTCGCTCTATCATCGCCGAGGCCGCCATCGCCTCGTTCCTGTCACCCGATGCCGACGAGCGTAAGGAGGCAGCCATCAGCAAGCGTCTCGACCGGATCGACCGCAACATCCAGCGGCTTGAACGCGACATCGGCATCGCCAACGAAGCCTTCGCCATCTTCATGCGCGCATGGCTCACCTCCACCGCGCCGCTGCCGGAGACGGCCCAAGCCACCCGCGCCAAGGGTGGCGAGCGCTACGACAAATTCCTCGAGGCGCTCGGAAAACGGCTCGCACAAGGCCCAAGATTGCGCCAAGAGGTTCCGGACGATGTGGTGCACAATGTTCAAAGAGAGTGACCTTGAAGAGGTAAAGTACATCGTGGTGAATGACGCAGCTTTATCCTACTTCAAACCTGCTATCCCCTATTAGGCTATGACGTTTGGGCTGCTCAAAGGCGATGCGGAACAATATGCAGACGGGATTGCGAACCGATGTAACCGCAGATGATCCAAACC
This sequence comes from Aquibium carbonis, assembly GCF_003970795.1. Lineage (GTDB taxonomy): Bacteria > Pseudomonadota > Alphaproteobacteria > Rhizobiales > Rhizobiaceae > Aquibium > Aquibium carbonis. The sequence continues at coordinate 51,248 of NZ_RWKW01000034.1, forward strand.
TATCGCATAGTCGTCGCCCTGGTTTGTTCCCCTTACTCCAAAAGCAACCATGACAAAGGCAGGATGATCGCGAGCAAGATCGGCTGGTGAATCAGATAGATTAAAAGGCTCTTTTTGCCCATCCACGCGATCCCTCCTGCAAGATTGCCAGGATGTTCTTCCTGCGCTAGACGCGCTTTGCTAGGCCAAGCGGAGAACCATTTCATAGCTGCCATTCCAAGCAGCGTTAGGCCGATCCAAGGGAAAACCGGAACGAAGTCGTTGCTAGGCGGCGGCTGCGCAGCGAAGCCGATCCAAGCCAGCCACCGGGTGTCGAATGTCGGGGATTCCAGCACAAGCGGCAGTGCCAGAACCAGACTGCCAAAGGCCAGACAGGCCGATGCTGTGGTCCCAAGAAACAAGGCGCCGACGAGTGTCGCAACTGCGATGGCGTGGAGAATCCCGAAATAGACAAAGTTGGTCGGAAACGCGAGGCGAGTGACTGCCGTAATCGCAGCCGCAGCCAAGATGATCTTTCCAAGACGCCGGGAAAATGAACCCCAATGGATGTTGCCACGGTGCGACAGGGCGAGACTCATCCCTACGAGCACCATGAATGTCCCGGCGAGGCTGCGGCCAAACATCAGCCATGCGGGGTGTCTCGCGACGCCGTCAATAAAGCCGGCAAATTCGAGATCCCAAACAACGTGGAACAATACGACACCGCCGATTGCGATACCGCGGATGATGTCTATTGCGAGAACGCGCTGGAATTCAGCCAATCCGAGGTCCCTTAACCAAACTGGCAATCTACAAGCTCACCTCGCTTGAGGTTCAAGCCCAACGCGAACGATAACCTGAGGCACGCGCTAGTACCCCTCCAATTCCCCGATTTTGCTCGGTTGTGCAACCAATCCAGGCTGCGTCATCGTGATCTGAAGATGTTTCATCCGGTTGGCGGAATGACACACCCGAGCGGGGAGATGCTGCCGGAAGGCCGTTTGCGGCGTCAGATTATTGGTTGTCGAACAGTACGGCCCCTGTGCATTATTGGGACATAGATTCACGGTAGGAACCTGCTGGACGGTACCAACGCGGTCGGGCAACAAGCGACGCCATCCGGGACGTCCCTGAGGCAGGTCATTGCTTCTGAAACCAGACGCTGCAGGTGGCCGACGTCACCGCGACCTATCATACCGGCACGTCGCGACCGGAGCAGAATTTCGCGCATGCGGCGACAACTGCGGAAGCATCTTCACCAGCGCCCATCACGAGGGCTGAAGCACGATTTCGCTGCCACGGACGTCCTAGATGAAAAAGGCCCGGTACGGGAGAAAGGCCGCCTTCTTGCAGAATGCTTCCGTTGGAACGGGTACTGCCTGGAATCTGGAGCCATGCGCTATCGTCTCGATATCCGATGCACCAGATGACGGAATCGATCACCCGTTTCGATCCATCGGCAAAGAATGCGAGGCGGTCTTGTGAAGAGACTAAGCGTTTCGCGACGGCTACGCCCCTTCGTTCCAAGTCGTCAAGGCTCCGATCCCTGTCAGGAAAGGGGTCCGCGCGCCGCATCACGCGTCCTATCGTCGATTCGGGCCTTGCTCTCATCAAGCCCAATGTGTGTGAACCGGCGTGCAATTTTGGCTCTGACTCAATTTTGATGGAGTTTAGGAGCCGACTGGCAAAGGTACAGCCGGAGAATCATTACGATGGGTCACTTCTTCCGCCCCTCAGCGCTGGTGCCGCAGGGATTTGTTGCCGACAGCGTCGAGAACAGCGATGCGATCATTCGTATTGCGATCCGCTCGAAGTCCTCCGTTAGTTGCTGCCCGGCCTGTGGTCGGATTTCGGGCCGCGTGCACAGCCGCTACCCGAGGCGGCTTGCCGACCTCCCGCTGTCGGGGAAGTCCGTGCAACTGATCCTGATGGCGAGGCGGTTCAACTGCGACGCTGTTCTTTGCGGCCGACGCATCTTCACCGAGCGCTACGGGGAAGGCGTTCTCGCACCTTGGGCACGACGGACGGCGCGCCTCGATCACCTCGTTCATCATCTGGGCATAGCGTTGGGAGGACGGCCGGCGGCAAGCTTCGCGCGTCGTCTGATGGTCCCGGTGAGCAACGACACGCTGCTGCGGTCGGTGCGACGACGCGGGAGCCCCCGGTTCGCGCCTCCGGCTGTCATCGGGATTGACGACTGGGCTTGGCGACGCAACCAGCGATACGGGACGATCATCTGCGACCTCGAACGCCGAAAGACTATTGCTCTCCTGCCCGATCGAGAGCCGGCGACTGCCGAGGCATGGCTTCAGTCGCAGCAGCAGATCAGCATCATCGCCCGAGACCGCGGAGGCGGCTATGCGCTGGCTGCTGCAAAGGCATTGCCAAGCGCGGTGCAGGTCGCCGACCGCTGGCATCTCATGGAGAATGCCAGCCGTGCCTTCCTCGACGCTGTAAGGAAGTCGATGCGCCAGATCCGCGAGGTCCTGGGTGCCACCAGAATTGATCCCGACCTGCTGACTGCTGCAGAACGCCTGCAATATGAGGGTTATGCGCGCCGGGAAGAAGCCAACGCTGCCATCCTCCGCCTTGCCAGTGAGGGCGTTGCCATCAAGGAGATCGTCCGCCGAACCGGACATAGCCGTGGCGTTGTCCGCAGGGTGCTGCGTGGTCAGCGTTCGGATATCTTCCGCAGCCGCGAAAGCTCTCTCGAGATCTATCTGCCGTGGCTCGATGCCCAGTGGGCGGCGGGCGAACGCAATGGCGCGGCGCTATGGCGAAGGCTGAAAGGCCAAGGCTTCAGGGGAAGCTTGCGCGTCGTCACCGAGTGGGCCACCCGTCGCCGCCGGGCTGATAAGGTCAGTGCCGATGCGCTTCGCCGCGCGCCCTCGGCCAGGACCATCGCGCGCCTGATGACGGCGGCGCGCGACAACCTATCCAAGTCCGAGACGATCACAGTCGCGACCATCGAAGAGAACGTGCCGCTCCTGGTCGAAGCCCGGGACGTGGTTGGCAGGTTCCAGACCATGGTGCGCAAGAAGACCTTGGCCGATCTCGAGCCGTGGCTTGAGCATGCACGCTCCAGTCTTGTCGCGTCGTTCGCCGCCGGGGTGCTGAAGGATCGCGAAGCCGTAAGTGCTGCCGTCCGCCTGCCGTGGTCGAATGGCCAGACGGAGGGCCAGATTACCAAGCTCAAGCTCGTCAAGCGTCAGATGTATGGCCGCGGGAAGATCGACCTACTGCAGGCGCGAGTGATCGGCGCACAGTGAACCGCGGCACCACCAAAACTGCGTCAGAGCCAATGTTGGACGCCGATCCGGGGTCAACTTTGCGCGCCGATTGACACAATGTGTGCAGCCACCACCATGTACTCTGGCCCAGAATGCGCTCGGGAAACAGACGGCGGCTGCGTCCAGCCGCAAGCACCACTTCATGGGTCAAAGCCAGCTCGGCTGCGATGTCGCGTCCGCTTGCTCCATCTCCGACAATAAGGACCATGCCAAGCGGGAGATCACTGGGATTGTGATAACTTTCCGGTGTTAGTTGCTTGACTGCGCTGTCGAAGCCGGCAGCAATCGTTGGGATTATCGGTTTCTGAAACGCACCCGTCGCGACGATCACTGCCTTCGCTACTATGTACCTGCCATCGTCGAGTTGCGCGGCGAACCGCTCATCGGCCCGGCGTTCGAGCCGAGCCACACCATTTCCGGAATGCACCGGTAGGTCGAAATGGCTGGCGTAGGTTTCGAGATAATTCGCAAACTCGTCTCGCGTTGGATAGCCTTCTGGGTCCCCATCGAGCGCAAGACCAGGCAGCGAACTAAATGCGCGCGGAGTGAACAGGGTCAGGGAATCGTAGCGATGGCGCCAACTGTCGCCGACGCGGGCATGGCGATCGACGATTTGGAATGAAAGCTCTGGTCGGGCAAGATAATAGCCGGCTGCGAGTCCCGCTTGACCCGCGCCGATCACTAGAACGTCTATTTCCTCCGAACCATGGCTCACGGATAGCTGGCGAGGGCTTCTGTTCATGCAGCCTTTGCTTTGCCTTTTACCAGAATGCTCTCCATCAGCAAAAGCCCTACCCCACAGACAATCGCCACGTCGGCAAGATTGAAGGCGGGCCAATGATAGCTGCCGATGTAAAAATCCAGGAAATCCGTCACGGCACCCTGCCGGAGCCGGTCGAGCAGATTGCCGAGCGCCCCCCCAACCACGAGCCCGAGGGCGGATGCCGTCAGGCGGCTGTCGCTTCGATGGATCCAGATAAGGAGGCCGGCGACTATAGCGAGCGGGAACGCCATCAGGAGCCAAACCGGCGCCTGGCCGAACAATCCGAAGCTCACGCCGGTGTTAAAGCCGAGCACGAGATTAAAGAAGCCGGTGACGGGAATGACCTGAGGTGGATTCATAACATGGTCCATGACCCACCACTTCGTCGCCTGATCAATGAAAAACCCGCCAAGGGCGAGTGGAAGGCCGAGCCTGAGCATGTCCGAATGTCCTTTAAACTCCGGCTTAGCCGATCCGACCGAGGGCCGGGAACGTCTGGAGCAGCCATATTGCAAAGCTAGAGAGATGGCCGGTGATCATGGCGATGCCCATCACCACCATCACCCCACCAGCGACGATTTTGAGCACCCGGCCGGTGCGGCGCATCGACATCATCCGCGCCATGAACCCGCGCATGAATAAAGCCGCCAAGATGAAAGGGAGGCCAAGGCCCAGGGAATAGACGGCGAGCAGCGTCGTTCCGCTTGCAACCGTGGCGTTGGCAGCGGAGAGGGTCAGAATCGCACCTAGCACTGGTCCGATGCAGGGAGTCCAGCCGAACGCAAAAGCGAGACCCAGGAGATAAGCGGCCCCAGCGCTTCCGCTGCCCGGATTGGCATGGAACCGGGCTTCACGATTGAGCCAGGGCATTGGTACGAGGCCGGTCGTGAATAGGCCGAAGACGATAACGATCCCTCCGCCAATCAGGTTCGCTTCGAAAAGATACATGCGCAAGAGCCGGCTCAACACGGTGGCGCTGGCCCCAAGGATGACAAACACGGTCGTGAAGCCGAGCACGAAGCAGAGGCTGAGGCCGAGAGTTCGGCCCGCTGCCCTGAATTCTGTATCGGCCGCAATTCCGTCCGGGCTAATCGTGCGGCCTGCAACGTAGGAAATATAGCCCGGCACCAGCGGCAGAACGCAGGGCGACAGGAAGGATATAACGCCAGCGGCGAAAGCCGTCGCCATTCCGATACTGGAGAACTCCATCAGCCAATCTCGCCCACTAGACGGCGGAGCTTCTGCAAGCGAATCTCACGCGGCTCGTGCATGTCGAGCGTGCCGACGAATTGGCTCTCGGCATCCATCATGTAGACGCCTGCGGTGTGATCCATCGTGTATTCGCCCCCCTCCAGAGGCACTTTTCGCGCGTAGGCCGCAAAGGCCTTCACCACGGCGTCCGTTTCCTGTCGATTTCCCCGCAATGCGAGGATGCGATCATCAAAGGCTGTCATGTATTGAGCCAGCAGCTCTTGGCTGTCTCGTTCGGGATCGACGGTGAAGAACAGTACGTTGAACTGGTCGGCCACCGGCCCGAGCTCGTTCATGAGATCGCTGAGTTCGTAGAGCGTCGTCGGACACACATCGGGACAATGGGTGAAGCCGAAGAAGGCGAGATAAGGCTTTCCAGCAAGCGCGGCATTGTCGATCGTCCCGCCTTGATGCGATGTGAGCTGGAACGGGCCGCCGATAGCTGCGATGCCTGTCGAAGACGCGACCGCCGCATTTTGCTGCTGCCAAGGCTTGGACACTGACAAGCCGATGAAAAGCCCACCGACAGCGGCGACGGCAACCCATGCAACAAGACGGAAAAGTTTGACGCCGCTCATTGGACAGCCTCTCCGTGCCCGTCATGTTCGTTCGCAAATTCCGGACGAGCACCCATGTTCTGCACAGCGAACTCAACGTCGATGGTACCGGCCTGCTCGAACACCAGTGTTGCGGCAAACCGCTCCCCTTCCTTCAAAGGACGCGATGGCTTCAAAAACATGATGTGTATACCGCCAGGTTGAAGTTCGACCGTCTTGCCAGCCCCAATTTCGATGCCATTTTGCACCGGCCTCATGCTGGCAACCCCGTCGATCACGGTCGACTCGTGGATTTCCGCCCGTTCTGACAGAGGTGATGAGATCGAAACCAGACGGTCGGCCATACCGCCATCGTTCGTTAGCGTCAGATAGCCGCCGGCTACCGGCGCGACCGGCGGAGTCGCGCGCGACCACGGATGATTGATGGTGATCGAACCGGCTTGGAAGTCGTGACCAACGGCAGGAGAGATCAATACCGCAAGGGTAAGGAAGGCGGCGGATAGGGCTCGTGAACTAATCATGTTGATTAACTTTCTCTCCAGCTTCCCCGGCCTTTTCAAGAATTTCCAAGCCGCTTCTGACAACGACAACAACCACGCCCAGGCCGATGATCAGATCCGGGTAGGGCGAATTGAAAAGGATTACGGCCAGACCCGAAAGCGCGATGGCTGAGTTCACGAGCATGTCGTTTGTCGTGAAAATCCATGAGGCTTGCAGATGCACGCCGCCTTCCCGATGAGAATTCAGGAACCACATGCAGATCATATTCGTAAGCGCGCTCGCGATTGCCACGGCAATCATGACCGGCCCTATCGGATCGGAGCCAGTGAAGAAGCGACGACCGACTTCAAATAGAAGAAGACCAGCGAAAACCATCAGAAGGATACCCGACAGCCGGGCAACTCGAACCTTCGCCGCCAAACCGCGACCTACGACGAAAAGGCTAATAGCGTAGACACCGGCATCGCCAAGATTATCGAGTGCAGAGCCCATCAATCCTGTTGACTGAGCCCACCACCCTAATCCCCCCACAATGGCTGCCTGGGCCGTATTGATCGCAAGCACCCATGCGAGCGCCCATTGTTCGCTCTTCTCGGATGAAGTGGCACTGCCCTTGGACTGATTACTCATAAATTACACCTCGGCTTTCTTGGCGAGAAGTGGAAGCCGCGACCTGCCTTCGCGCACTGCTTGGGCTCATTTGTCGCGGGTGCCGCGCCAGGTCAGCAGGCGCAGCGCATTGGCTGTAACGAGGACCGTAGCGCCCGTATCGGCGAGAATCGCCATCCAGAGCGTGGTAATGCCGAATAGAGTCGTCACGAGGAAGACGGCCTTCAGACCAAGCGCTATGGCGATATTTTGCCAAATATTGCCGAGTGTCGCCTGTGACAACCCGATGAGATCGGCAACACCCGTCACCCGGTTTCTGAGCAGCGCGGCATCTGCGGTCTCCAGAGCAACGTCGGTGCCTGCACCCATGGCAACGCCAACGGAAGCGGCTGCGAGCGCCGGCGCGTCACTGATACCGTCTCCCACCATGGCGATCGGGCCATTAGCTTTGAGGCGACCGATCTCGGCGAGCTTGGCGTCGGGCAACAATTCGGCGCTTGCCTCAAGGCCAAGATGGGCCGCAATGGCGTCGGCCGTGCGCTTGTTGTCGCCGGTCAGCATCAGTGGCCGCACACCTCGATCTGTCAGCCGCTTCACACCTTCGATAGCGTCGTCGCGCGGTTCGTCGCGCAACGCGATCAATCCCTCGATGGTCTTGCCCTTTATAAGCACGACGACCGTCTTGCCCTGGCTCTCCAGTGTGGTGATCGTCTCGGCAATGTTCTCTTCGAGGGCAGCCTGTTCGGCGGCATGACGGGGAGACCCGACCGAAGCGAAGCCGTCCTTCAACCGCGCTGTGACCGCTTTGCCGGGTGTGGCAACGCCGCCCCCGAAGGTGACGGGCAGTTCGAGCCCCCGCACTTTTGCCGCCTCCACGATTGCAACCCCGAGAGGATGGCTGGTGCTGCGCTCGACGGCCGCTGCAATGGCAAGGACGGCGTTCTCGTCCCCATTGATCGGCACAATGTCCGTCACCTGGGGATGGCCACGCGTCAGCGTTCCTGTCTTGTCGAAGGCAACAGTTACGACCTTACCGAGTATTTCCAGTGCCGCGCCCCCCTTAATCAGCAATCCCTGACGCGCGCCGGCGGCAAGACCCGAGGCAATAGCCGCCGGCGTGGAAATCACGAGCGCGCAGGGGCAAGCAATCAGCAACGTCGCAAGACCCCGATATACCCATGTCATCCAGTCACCGCCGAAGGCGAGCGGCGGCACCACGACGATCAGAGCCGCGACGACCATAGCGCCAGGCGTATACCAGCGGCTGAAACGGTCGATCATACGCGCCGTCGGGGCCTTTGATTCCTGAGCTTCCTCGACCATGTGGATGATGCGGGCAATGGTATTGTCGGCCGCGACATGACTGATCGACACTCGCAACTCGCCATTTGCATTGATGCTGCCGGCATAGACGTTTGCGCCGGCTTCTTTAAGCACGGGCATGGATTCGCCTGTCACGGGCGCCTCATCGACCTCAGATGCACCATCAATCACCGTGCCGTCAGACGGCACACGGTCCCCAGGCCGAACAACGACGACATCACCAATAGCCAACTCTTCGGCAGCGACCTGCTCAATGACACCATCACGCTCGCGGAACGCGACCCGGGGCACGAGATCGATCAGCGCTTCAATGCCTGCCCGCGCACGGCCTGCCGCCACGGTTTCAAGCAGCTCGCCCACTGCGAACAGGAAGATCACGACAGCAGCTTCTTCGGCCTCGCCGATGGCGACCGCGCCGAGTGCCGCGACCGTCATCAACGTCTCGATGGTGAAGGGTGAGCCGGACATCGCACCGGCGACCGCCCGCCGCGCGAACGGGATAACGCTGATCAGGGCCGCACCTGAATAGAGCCATTGCTCCCAATCCGGCAGGATACGCGCAATGGCGAAGGCAAGCATGAACAGTGCGCCGGTCAGCAGTACAAGCCGACCCTTGCTGCCTTTCCACCACGCCTCTGTGATGCGCTTCCGAGGCGGACCCCCCTTCGTCTCAGCCTGCTCGATCACTGGCGTGTACCCGAGCGCTCGGATCTTTTGCTCAATAGTGCCGAGGGCCGTCCGGTCTTCATCGAGTTGCAATGCTAGCGTCTCGTTGGCGTAGCTGACATTGATGTCGCTAACGCCCGGCAGGCGTTGCATCGCCGTCTCGATTTTCAATGCGCACGAGGCGCAGTCCATGCCTTCTATACGCAGTCTGTAAGGGCTCGCTGCCGCCATGGTGTCACCTCGATGGTTTAATGTGACACCGCAGATAGACCCTGTAGCAACTATAGGGTCAAGAGTGGACTTCGTTTATTTGATTTCGCGCTGCGATCCACGTGCAAATTCGCGGTACAACTTCATTAAGGAGCCTTGACCCTGTAGTGGGTACAGGGTGCAGAAATAGTTGAATGCAAAGGTAAATGGAGCGAAGCGAAACGATGGCGAAAGGGAGTGCTATGACCACCGGGGCGGGCACGACTGCAAATACCTGGGCGTTCGTCTTCTCGGCATGGCTCATTGCGCTTGCCGCCTCGCTCAGCGCTCTCTTCATTGGTGAGGTCATGGGACAGACGCCGTGCAATCTGTGCTGGCATCAGCGCGCTTTCATGTTTCCGCTGGCGGTCATTCTGGCTGTCGCTAGCTTTCGAGGTGATGCCAGCGTTTCCCGGTACGGACTTCCACTGGCTGCCCTAGGTGCCGCCATCGCTGCATTCCACTCCCTCCTTTATGCGAGGATCCTTCCAGCAGCCATCGAGCCTTGTACACAAGACGGCCCGTCATGTTCTGGCGTCGAGATGACGGTCCTTGGCATTTTGCCGCTCCCTTACCTATCGCTCGCCGCCTTTGGGAGCATCGCTCTTCTTCTCGTTCTCGCGCACCGGAGACGTTCAACATGACCAGACGGTCCATCGTACTTCTCACTGGCCTTGTCGCACTGATTGTCTTTGCAGGCGGTGCCTTTATCTACGACCGGTACGGCGGCCTCTCGGCACAGCCCGTTGCACCGGCGCAAGGTGATGCGTTGGTCAGGGCGCATTCACCCGTAATCGGCCCAGCGGATGCGCCGGTGACGATCGTGGAATTCTTTGATCCGTCCTGCGAGGCGTGCCGAGCTTTCTATCCAGCCGTTAAGCAGATCATGGCGAATTTCCCTGCCGAGACGCGCCTGGTCATCCGATACGCGCCCTTCCATGACGGATCTGACGAAGCCGTCAGGATTCTGGAAACAGCCCGTCTTCAGGACAGATACGAACCGATACTGGAAGCCCTGCTGGCGCGACAGCCGGAATGGGCCGTGCATGGTGCACCCGATCTCGAGAAAGCCTGGGAAATCGTGGCGGCGGCTGGGTTGGATGTTGAGCAGGCACGGCGTGAGATGTCCTCGGCCGAGATTGACGCCGTTCTTGAGCAGGATATGGCCGATGTTCAGAGCAATAATGTGCGCCAGACACCGACCTTTTTCGTGAATGGCAGGCCGCTGGAATCCTTCGGACCGCAGCAACTCCACGACCTGGTGCGTGAAGAGGTGGAGAGCGCCAGAGCGGCGCACTAGGCGAGCCATCGAGATCGACAAACGTCCAAATAGAACCTACATGACCCTGTATACGCTATAGGGTCATAAAATGAACTCTTCAATTCTGACGATCGGTCATCTTGCAAGGCAAACCGGTACCAAGGTCGAAACGATCCGCTTTTACGAGAAGAACGGTCTACTGCCCGAGCCCTCGCGTACCGAAGGCAATTATCGGGCGTACGAGCCAGACCATCTGAACCGGCTGAGCTTTATCCGCCGGGCACGTGACCTGGGCTTCTCGCTCGACCAGATCAGAGCGCTTCTCACGCTATCCGACAATCGCGGACAATCCTGCGCAGCAGTTGATGCCATCGCTAGCGAACATCGTGCAGAGGTCGAAAAGAAGATCACTGATCTCATGGCGCTCAAGGCCGAACTCGACAGAATGATCGACCAGTGCGAGTGCGGCATCGTCGACGATTGCCGGATCATTGAAACCCTGTCGCCGAAATGATCGGAGGTCCATGCAGCTTTGCCGACGATCCATGTCTTGATCGACTGCAATTGGTAGGTCGTTCGACATCTTCCGCTTGGAAGGGTTGGCTGCTGAAAGCGGCCTTTCCGCTTTCCTGAAGAGTTTCGGGCGCCGGGAGGCGTACGAAAGTCGCGGAAGACCGAACCCGCGGGATGGCAGGCGGTGCGCTATGGGGTTTGCGGCTGACGGCCGTGCCGGCTCACGGGGTTACAGCTCATGATCGCTGCCGATCTCGTGCTGCGGCACGGATGTTGAGGCTCTGACGCCTGGCCCGATGAAGCCCCGGAGCCGCTTCTGGCTTGGTCCGTGAAGCCGACGCCAGTGTTCGGCACGCGGATGCTAGCCCTGAGCACATCGTCCCGGACGGTCGGTTTGATCGTGCCATGCCGGTTCATGGCGAACACTTCCGGTTGGGCCAGGAGCGCGGCGGTCCACGTGGCTGCGGCCAGCGCAGGACAATGCCGACAATGCTCATGTGCCCGCCGCAGCACGGACAAGGCGGAAGGGTGTCGGGCGGCGCCGGCGCTTCCGGCTCCTCGGTGCCGGGCTGTGTGGGCGGCGCTCCAAGGAGTTCACGAATGTGCTCGAGACCGGCCTTGCGGTTCGGCCCGGTGAGGAAGCCGTAGTGCCGGATGCGATGAAAGCCGCGTGGCAGGATGTGGAGAAGGAAGCGCCGGATGAACTCGCCGACTTCAAGCGTCAGGGTGCGATGGCGCGCGCTGCCTTCGTGGTGGTAATCTTTGACGCGGAAGGTGACACTGGCCCCATCGAAGGCTGTGATGCGCCGGGAGGAGATGGCGACCCGGTGGGTGTAGCGCGACAGATAGGCGAGCACGGCCTTCGGCCCGGCAAAGGGCGGCTTGGCGTAGACCACCCAGCGCTTCTTGCGTACCGGGGCGAGATGGCGGGCAAAGGCTTTGGGCTCGGCGAGATGGGCCAGGGTGCCGAAGAAGGCGAGCCTGCCAGCGTCGCGCAGAGCGGCGAGCCCTTCGAGGAACAGGCGCCGGAACAGCGCGCCGAGCACCCGCACTGGTAGCAGGAAGGCGGGACGCGTGGAGACCCAGTGCGTTCCGTCCGGCGAGAGGCCACCGCCAGGCACGATCATGTGGAGGTGAGGATGGTGGGTCATCGCCGAGCCCCAGGTGTGAAGGACGGCGGTGAGGCCTATGCGGGCGCCGAGATGCTTCGGGTCAGCGGAGATCTTCGTCATTGTCTCGGCAGCCGCCTTGAACAAGAGGTTGTAGACAGCAGCCTTGTTCTGGAAGGCGATTGTCGCGATCTCGGCTGGCAGCGTGAAGACGACGTGGAAGTATCCGACCGGCAGGAGGTCGGCCTCGCGCTCGGCAAGCCAGTCGCGCGCCGCCGCACCCTGGCACCGTGGGCAGTGCCGGTTGCGACAGGAGTTATAGGCGACGCGCAGATGGCCGCATTCGTCGCAGGCTTCGACATGGCCGCCAAGGGCTGCGGTGCGACAGTGCTCGATCGCCGACATGACCTTCAGTTCGGCCAGGCTCAGATGCCCGGCTCGGCATGCGCGGTAAGTCGGCCCGGTGAAGCGGAAGATGTCGGCGACCTCGATCGAGGCCCGCATCGTCTCAGCCGGGCGAGGCCTCGTCACCGTGGAACAGGGCGAGCCGGTCGAGCGGGCTAACGACAGCACGCACCGTGCGCGTGGCGACCTTGGCGTAGAGCGCCGTGGTGTCGAGCTTGGCGTGCCCCAGGAGAACCTGGATAACGCGAATGTCGACGCCGTCCTCCAGGAGATGGGTGGCGAAGGAATGGCGCAACGTGTGGGGTCCGACCCTCTTGGGGATGTCGGCTGCCCGCGCTGCCTCCACTACGATGCGGTGAAGCTGTCGCGTCGAGATCGGTCGGGTCCAGCTCTGGCCGGGAAACAGCCAGCCCTCGCGATGAAGAACGCCCTGCCGGTGGCCCTCGATCCACCACTGCCGCAGCAGGGCCAGAAGATCGGCGGACAGCATGGCGTTGCGATCGCGGCCGCCCTTGCCGCGCTCGATGCGCAGCAGCATGCGGGTGGAATCGACGTGGGCGACCTTCAGCGCTGCGACCTCGGCGACGCGAAGGCCCGCGCCATAAGCGACCGACAGCGCCGCCAGATGCTTGAGGCAGACCGCGGCGCCAAGCAGACGGCGCACTTCCTCCGGGCTCAGGACGTCAGGCAGGCTACGGGGATAACGCAGCCGCACCAGCTTACGGGCGAGATCAGGCCGGTCAATCGTATGAACGAAGAAGAAGCGCAGCGCCGAAACGATGGCGTTCATCGTCGGCACACCGAGGCCCGCTTCCTGTTGGGCCATCTGGAAGCGATGCAGATCATCGACGGTCGCCGTGTCGGGCGACCTCCCCAAAAACGATGCCAGGCGGCCGATGTCGCGCATATAGTTGCGCTGCGTCTCGGCCGAGAACCGGCGCATGGTCATGTTCTCGATCAGGCGCTGGCGCAGAGGGCTGATCGATGTGGCGGGAATAGGCAGGGGGTTCATCACAGAGCTCCGTTCGGTGAAAGGAGCCAGGATCTTCCGCCCGCATAGGGCGACGCTCAATCAGCGCACCGCGCTCGTATCATACCGCATACCGTGAAGCTGCCGCCCATCCCGCGCGAGCGGGTTCGTTCTCCCACCCCATGGAGGTCATCGGATCCAAGTCATGCCAAGGCCTCATGGGCTTCCCGCTGACGATATTCGGCAACGATTCTTGAGACGGTTGGCTCGCTCACGTCATAGAGCCGCGCCATCTCGGCGCCGGACTTGCGCCCCGCAACAACGGATTCGGCGATCTCACGCCGTTTCTTATCGTCAAGTTTGCGCCGCCGACCACCGAGCCGCCCTTCCAACCGCGCCTGCGCTAGCCCTGCGCTAGTCCGCTCGCGGATCATGGCGCGCTCGAACTCGGCGAATGAGCCGACCATCTGCATCATCATGCGGCCTGCCGGTGTCGTCGTGTCGATCGCTTCGGTCAGCGACCGGAAGCCGGCCCCCGCCGCTTCGATCTTTTCCATCAAGTGCAGCAGGTCTTTCAGGCTTCGCGAAAGCCGGTCGAGCTTCCAGACAACAACGACATCGCCATCCCGTAGCTGGCCGATCATCTCCTGGAGCCTCGGCCGGTCCCATCGCCCGCCGCTGGCGGATTCTTCGAAGACGCGTTTACAACCCGCTGCCGTCAGCGCGCGCAACTGTGCTGCGTTCGACTGGTCGTCCCCCTTCGACACGCGAGCATAGCCGATCAAATAAGGTGCGGTGCTCAATTCGATCCTTTCACAAACGGCCGTCTACGGAAGCAGGATGACCATGACCGCAAATCAAGGCTCAATGCCTTTCACAATCCTCTTGCAAAACTGTATCAAAAGGCAAGTGATTTTTGAAAGGGATAACCGATGCCAGCACGCATTTACATGACCGGCCCTCAGCGCGACGCTTTGTTGGCGCTGCCCGAAGACGAGACGACGGTCGTCCGCCATCACAGTCTGGACGTAAACGACCTAGCTGCCATCAACAGCGCCCGCACGCCTGAGACCCGGCTTGGCTATGCTTTGCAGCTTTGCTGTCTGCGTTATCCGGGGAGGCATCTCCGACGCGGCGAATTGCTGCCCGCTGTCATGCTCGACCATATCGCTGAGCAGATCGGGATCGATGCAGAAGTGATCGGCGGTTTCGCACGACGGACGCCCACACGCTACGATCAGCTTCTCGCGATCAAGGCGCGTTTCGGGTTCACCGACCTCACCAAGCCGATGCGCGCAACGCTTCGAGCGTGGCTGGAAGCCGAAGCTGTCGGCCTGACCAACGGACGCGTCTTGTTGGGCAACTTCCTCGACGAACTGCGCTTCCGTAAGATAGTCATTTCCGGAATCACCGTGGTCGAGCGCATGGCCGCCGAAGCGATGCACGCGGCCGAAAACCGGATCATCGCCGACATCGACAATCGTCTCGATCCGGCCACCCATAGCCGACTTGACGCGCTTATCGCCGAGAAAACGCACGATAGGCAAAGCCGATTTTCCTGGCTACGGGAACCCACCCCGCGCGTCGCCTCTGCCTCGCTCGTCGGTATTCTTGACAAGATCGCACTGGTTCGCGGCATCAGGACGCCCGCCATCGATAGACGATACGAACCCCGAATGGAGCAATTTGCGCGCGAAGGGGTCCGCTACACCGCGCAGGCATTCCAGCAGATGGGGTCGGCGCGGCGGCATGTTATTCTTGTGGCGACGCTGCGCGAGTTTGAGGCCACGCTGACTGACACAGCTATCGGTATGTTCGACTCGCTCATCGGGCGAGCGCATCTGCGTGCCCGCAAACGCCTTGAACAGACGGTTGCCGCTTCTGCCGACCAGGGCCGCGACCGATTAATCCGTGTCGCCGACGTGCTTGAGGCGGTCAGCAAAGCCGCACGCGCCGGCGGCGATATTGCAGCAGCGGTCGCAGCGGTCGCCTCGCTCGATACGATCGATGCCGACGCTGCTCTTCTCCGGCGAACCACGAGGCCGGGACGAGATAATGCCATCAGTGAAATCGGGCCAGAATATCGGACGTTCAAGCGGGCGGGGCCGCGCTTCCTGAAAGCGTTCACGTTCGAGGGTCGCAAGGGTACCGCGCCGCTCCGTGCAGCGATGGCGATCCTGGCCGAACTCGATGGCGACTGGCGCACGGCGCTCCCTGATGGCTTGCCGCTCGGGCATATCGAGCGGCGATGGCAGCGCTATGTCGTCACGGACGACAAGATCGACCGAACCCATTGGGAGCTGGCGACCTATTCCGCGTTGGCTGGAGCACTGGCGGCGGGCGACATCTGGGTGCCAACCTCCCGACTGCACCGCTCTCTGGAAACGCTGCTTTCACCGAGTACGGATCCGGTCCCGGCACAGGTCTCCGATATTCCTGATCCTCATGTGTGGCTCGATGCCCGCGCGGCCGAACTGGATACTGCGCTGCTCAAGGTATCAGGGGGGCTGACCAGCGGCGATCCCGCGCTGTTTTCCGGTGACCGACTGCGGTTTCCGAAAGAGCCGAAAACCGATCTTGCCGAACGCGACGATGGCAGACAGTTCGTCCGGACCTGCTACAATCTCGTGCCGACGACGCGCATCACCGATGTTTTGTCTCAGGTCGAACGTTGGACCGGTTTCACCAGCCATTTCGGTCATGTCTCGACCGGGTTGCCGCCCAGCGATGAACGATCCTTTCTCGCAGCTATGATTGCGGAAGCGACGAACCTCGGCCTGTCACGGATGGCTGAGGTCTGCGGCGTGGCATCGCGGCGCACGCTCCTGCGCATGCAGACGTGGCACATGCGTGAAGAGACGTTTCGCGCCGCGCTCGGCTGTCTGACCGACGCCATACAGGCCGAACCAATGGCGGCCTGGTTCGGTGAGGGCTGGCGCGCCTCTGCCGATGGGCAGGCTTATTATCTTGGTGGCGCCGGGGAGGCTGGCGGTCAGGTCAACGCGCATTACGGCCGCGACCCGATCGTCAAAATCTACACCACCATCACCGACCGCTACGCACCGCTCCATCAAACCGTGATCGCGGGCACTGCCGGCGAAGCGATCCATGCCCTCGACGGCATTCTCGGCCACGAAAGCAACGCCAACCTTTCCGCGCTGCACGTCGATGGCGGCGGCGTCTCCGATATCGTGTTTGCGGTCATGGACCTGCTCGGGCTTGATTTTGAGCCACGTATTCCGCGCCTCTCCGATCGCCGCCTCTATTCCTTCGAGCCGCCCAAGCGTTACGGACGCCTCGCGCCGCTGTTCGGGAACAGGCTCAACCGCGATCTGATCGTCAATCACTGGCCCGACATTCATCGCGTCATTAGGGCGATGCGCGACCGAACCATCACCCCATCGCTGATCCTGAAAAAGCTCTCAGCCTACCGGCAACAAAACAGCCTTGCCGCTGCCCTTCGCGAGGTCGGCCGTATCGAGCGCACACTCTTCACATTGCGATGGTTCAAGGATCCGGCGCTTCGCCAGCTTGTCACGGGTGAACTCAATAAGGGCGAAGCGCGAAACAGTCTGGCGCGCGCGGTTGCGTTCCACCGGCTCGGCCGCTTCCGGGATCGCGGTATCGAAAATCAGCAAATGCGAGCGGCAGCACTCAATCTCGTCACCGCCGCAATCATCCTGTTCAACTGCCGCTATCTCGACCGCGCCGTGAGTGAACTTGGAAGTCGCGGAGTGAAAATTGATCCCGCTCTACTCTCGCAGCTTTCACCTTTGGGCTGGGACCGGATCAACCTCACCGGCGATTATGTCTGGTCAGACGGCATTGAACTCGATGCCGACGGACTCATGCCCCTTCGAATCCCCGATAGCTACCGTGAATCTATGTCCCGATAATGCACAGAGGCCAGTACAGCTATGAGCGCTCTGTTCGAGAATGCGGCGATCTCCTGCATTTGCCCTGCTTCTCGGCCCAGCATTGGAACGGACGAGCCTATTTGTCGCATGATGATTTCCACGCAGTTCTTGAAGCTCAAGCTGCTTGAGGTGTTACCGATTCAGTAGTGTGCGCTTCCAAAATACCGTCATGAGAGGGGAGAATGGAATGTCGGGGTCTCCATCCAGCTACAGCCCTAGGACAAGTGTTGGCCGATGGTTTGATGCCCGGATGCCGCTCCCGAGGCTCAT
The DNA here is from genome assembly GCF_003970795.1 of Aquibium carbonis. Lineage (GTDB taxonomy): Bacteria > Pseudomonadota > Alphaproteobacteria > Rhizobiales > Rhizobiaceae > Aquibium > Aquibium carbonis. Next base: position 68,881 of record NZ_RWKW01000034.1, read on the forward strand.
GCACGATTCCTTTGTGTCATATCCGGTCCCTCGAAATCTGAATTATGCATATACATTTGGCGGCATCCTCACCTTGATGCTTATCCTTCAGATCGCCACCGGAGTCGTGCTCGCTATGCATTACTCCGCAAGTACGGCAACAGCGTTCGGTTCCGTTGAGAAGATCATGCGGGATGTCAATTCCGGTTGGCTACTACGATATCTCCATTCCAATGGAGCGTCGTTTTTCTTCATCGCCGTGTATCTGCACATCTTCCGGGGACTCTATTACGGGTCGTACAAGGCACCGCGTGAGCTGCTCTGGATACTTGGATGCATCATCTACCTGCTGATGATGGCGACCGGATTTATGGGCTACGTCCTGCCATGGGGGCAGATGAGCTTTTGGGGCGCAACGGTGATAACAGGCTTCTTCACTGCGATACCGCTGATTGGCGAATGGTTGCAGCAGCTTCTGCTTGGGGGGTTCGCCGTTGACAATCCGACCTTGAACAGGTTCTTCGCACTTCACTATCTCTTGCCCTTTATGATTGCAGGGGTGGTTGTCCTGCATGTCTGGGCGTTGCACGTAACCGGGCAGACAAACCCCACTGGGATCGAAGTCAAGCACAAGACCGACACTCTGCCATTTACGCCCTATGCGACTGTCAAAGATGCGTTCGGTATGATCATTTTTCTGATCGTTTTTGCCTATTTCGTTTTCTACATTCCGAACTATCTTGGCCACGCCGACAACTATGTGGAAGCCGACCCGCTCCGGACTCCCGCCAAGATCGTTCCCGAATGGTACTTCCTTCCATTTTACGCGATTCTCAGGGCAATCACTTTCAACATCGGCCCTATCGACGCCAAACTTGGAGGCGTCCTCGCGATGTTCGGTGCAATCGCGGTTCTATTCTTTGTGCCTTGGCTCGACACTTCGAGGGTCAGATCCGCTGTCTACCGCCCATGGTACAAGCTGTTCTTCTGGCTATTCGCCGCGAATGCGATCTTTCTCGGGTGGCTGGGAGCCATGCCCGCGGAGGGTATCTACATCCCTATGATGCAGGTTTCAACATTCTTCTACTTCGCCTTTTTCTTAATCGTCATGCCGCTGCTAGGGCTGATCGAAAAGCCCCGTCGCATTCCCAACTCCATAACTGAAGCGGTGCTCTCACCGGCAGCGAGCGGAAAGCTGAATGAAGCTGGTAGGCGAACCAAGGATGAGAATCTAACGCGTGCCTAGCCGCCACGCAAAAGCGCAACCAACTTTGACAATTCGTCGCTCCAATTTCTCAAAATGCGGGATTCGCGTCCGTGGCTTTCAGCTTTTTGCTATAGCATCATCCATCTTATACGACCCCAGTGCGGTCCTGAAAACGGTCACTCCGTCGCCTCTGTCATCTGCCGGAACCAACTATTGGCTGGGTTCTTTCGCCTCGTGATCCTGTAGACTGTGGCGGGGGGAAAATTGGACAGCACTATGCCGATCTTATCGGCCTTGAGGGCAAGGCGGTTGAGAACAGCATCCGGCACCGGGCAGCGCCAACCATACGTGAATTGATAGAAACCCGCATCCGCATCAAGCAAACCAAAAGCCTCCTTCAGTATCCTCATCACTTTGCCGGAGGGCATCGCCAAAAGCGGCAATCCGCTGATTGCGAGCCCATGCAAACGTGGCAATTCAAACTGACGGGGCGAAAGGCGTGCCGCATCCGCTCGTATGATCGTCGCGCGGGGGTATTGTTCTGCCAGAGCATCTGCAAATTCGGAGCCGATCTCGACTAGAGTCAGGTCCTGCGGCTGAACGCCGCGCTGTATCAGCGCCTTAGTAAAGACGCCGGTGCCCGGTCCAAATTCGAGTACCGGACCTGTCTCGCTATTAACATCAACTGTGATCAAACAAGCCAGCCGGTTGCTCGAAGGAATCACTGAGCCGACGCGAAGAGGGTGGGCAAGCCAAGCGCGTATAAATTTATATGAATCGGCTGGAGATGGCATTGCCTGTCTTCCGGGACATAACGGAACTGCTGGTTGAGGAGCGCTATCTGCCGCAGTGCAAACGGGAGGATTTCTTGCGGAACCAAAATAATCGCGCGGCATGCCGGCTGATTAGCGGGTCAGGCGACGCACAAGGTCGATTTCGCTTTCGACGAGGCTGAGCAGTTGCTGCGGACCGAACGACTCCAAGCTCTTGCCGTTGACGAAAAAGGTCGGCGTTTGCTCGACTCCAAGCGTCTTCACATCCTTTGTGTCCTGGTCGAGTGCTGCCGCAATATCGGCGGACGACAGATCGCCGCGGGCGCGCTCCACATCCAGGCCAGCCGAAGCCGCTGCCTGCCAGGCGCGGTCGAGATTGGGGCTGCCGTGCAACGCCCATTCGGGCTGGGCGGCCAGCAGAGCCTCCAGCACGGGCTCGAAGAGATCCTGCCTGCGGGCTGCTTCAAGGATGCCGACCGCCTGATCCGACCCCTCGTGGAAGGCTGCGTAGCGCAGCACGAGCCTGACATCCTTGGGATACTGCGCGAGGATGTTCTTGACGATCGGGTAGAAGGCCCGACAGGCTTCACAGGACGGATCGAAGAATTCGACGATAGTGACCGGAGCATCCGCCTCCCCGATCACGGGCGAGTGCGGGCGCACATAGACGTCGCTACTGTCCGGGCCGACGCCCGCCTGAACGTTGCGACCACTTCTGTCGTAATAGAATGCTGACGCACCGAAAATGGCGGCAGCGGCGGCCGCGGCTGAGATGACGATAGTCTGTCGACGGTTCATCGGAAAACTCCAGGACGGCACAGGGCGAGAAGCCCGGCTATGGCTGTGAAACAGAGCAGCGAGATCAGAGGCAGCGGCAGACCGCCCATGATCGTCATCGCCTCGCCCGAGCAGGACGGGCCGTTGCGGGCACAAGGGGATATGGCCTCTTCGATGAGGCCGAAATACAGCAGGGTATGGAACCCGGCGACCGCCATGCCGAAGCCTGCAAGTGGCAGGGCATAGAGTTTGATCGCGGGATCGATCCTGAACGCCGCAATTCCAAGAATGACGGCAAGGGGGAACATGAAGATGCGCTGGAACCAGCAGAGGTTGCAGGGTGCCTGGCCCATGATCTCGCCGATGAACAGCGCGGCAAATGTGGCCGCGACCGCGATCAGCCACGCCAGGAACAGGCACCAGGAATTGCGATCGTCGACTGCCTGATTTGAGACCTTGTTCAGCATCTGCACAGCATCAGTCCTCTCTACGAACCGGCAAGGCGGCGGAGCTTCTGCAGCCTGATGTCGCGCGGCTCGTGCATGTCCAGAGTGCCGCCGAAGCTTCCATCGCCCCTGACGAGATAGACGCCGGTGGTGTGGTCCATCGTATACTGGCCATCCTCCAGGGGAACCTTCGCCGCATAGGCTGAAAATGCCCTGAGCGTTGTCTCCGTCTCCTCCGACGATCCCCGTAAAGCGGTGATGCGGCTATCGAAGGAGGTCATGTAGCTCGCCAGCAGCGCCTGCGTGTCGCGTTCCGGGTCCACGGTGACGAACAGCGCCTCGAACTTCTCTGCGTCCGCACCCAGTTCCGACATCAGGTCGGTCAGCTCGAACAATGTCGTCGGGCAGATTTCGGGACAATGGGTAAACCCGAAGAACACGAGATAGGGCCGTCCCGTGAGCGACTGATTGTCGATCCGCTCTCCCTCATGCGATGTCAGGGAAAATGGCCCGCCGACCCGCGCCGTTCCGGTCGAGGCTTCGGCGGGAGCTTGCGGTTCTGGCAGCATGGTTGAGACGAGCAGGAAGCCCGCAAGCAAAACGACTGCGCCCCAAACACAGATGCGGAAGAGCCTCACCCGGTTCATGGCGTGTGGCCGCCATGGTCCGTCGCCGTGTCCGGCTTACCCTCGGCGTTCCTTTGAACCACAAACTCGACCCTAACGGAGCCGGCGCGGGCGAACTCCAGGGTTGCCTCGATGCGATCGCCTTCGGCAAAGGGACGAGCAGGCTTGATGAACATCAGGTGGATGCCTCCCGGCGCGAGGGCCACGGACGAACCCGGCGCGACTTCCAGCCCGTCAGGGAGCGGGCGCATTCGCGCCACGCCATCCTCGATGCTCATTTGATGGATCTCGATCCGTTCGGCCAAAGGTGTCGATCCACCGACCAGGGTGTCGGCTTCCGGTCCCGCGTTGGTCAAAGTGAGATATGCACCCATGACCGGGGCGGCGGCCGGGGCGGCGCGCGACCACGGATGGCCGATCCTGATATCGCCCGCCGAGAAATCGTGCGCCGATGCGGCCGAGGAAGACAGTATCGTAATCGACGCAAGGCTTAGTGCGATGGCGACTTTGTTAGAATAAGACAAGCCGCTTCCTCCATATGTTCTCTTTGCTGGTGGGCCTTGTGCATCCAGAACGCCTCCCGGCACAGTCCGCACATCGCCGCACATCTTTCCCGATCAGGTCTCGCGAATGCCCTTCCATGCGAGCAGCCGCATCGCATTTGCCGTCACCAGAACCGTGGCGCCGGTGTCGGCCAGGATCGCCGGCCAGAGCCCAGTCACGCCGAGCACCGTGGTGACGAGGAACACCGCCTTGAGCCCGAGCGAGATGGTGATGTTCTGGAAGATGTTGCGCATCGTGGCGCGCGAGAGCGCGACCATGTTCGCCACGTCCTTTACACGGCCATGCAGCACGGCCGCATCAGCCGTTTCCAGCGCCACATCGGTTCCGCTGCCCATCGCAATCCCGATATCGGCCGCTGCGAGTGCCGGCGCGTCGTTGATACCATCGCCGACCTTGGCGACGAACTTGCCGGACGCCCGCATCTCGCCGACGATTCGCTGCTTGTCCTGCGGCATGAGTTCGGCTTGCGCCTCCATTCCGAGCGAGGCGGCGATGGCGTTGGCGGTGCGCGTATTGTCACCGGTCAACATGACGGCGTCGATACCGAGCTTCTCCAACGCGGCGATGCCCTCCTTCGCGTCCTCGCGCGGCTCGTCGCGCATGGCGATCAGCCCGGCTATCTCGCTACCCGCAAGCAGCACCGACACGGTCTTGCCGTCGTCGTTGAGGGCGGCGATCCGTGCCGAAAGCGTGTCGTCGAGCGTTACCTTCTCCGCCGCAGCGCGCGGCGATGCGAGGAAGAGTTCGATACCGTCGACCGTGCCGACGACACCCTTGCCGCCGACAGCCCCTGCAGCGGTGGCGCTCCCCACCGGTACGTTGTCGGTCGCCGCCCTTGCCAGGATGGCCACTGCAAGCGGGTGGCTCGAACCGCCTTCCAGCGCCGCAGCAAGCCGCAGCACCTCTTTCTCGTCGTGCGCGACGCCGATGATGTCCGTGACCTTCGGCTTGCCCTCGGTGAGCGTGCCCGTCTTGTCGAAAGCGACACGGTCGACCTTGCCCAGGTTTTCCAGAACCGCGCCGCCCTTCATCAGGAGGCCGCGGCGCGCGCCGGCCGAAAGTGCCGCGGCAATCGCGGCCGGCGTCGAGATGACGAGCGCGCAGGGGCAACCGATCAGCAGCACGGCAAGGCCGCGATAGATCCAGGTGTTCCATTCCGCGCCGCCAATGAGCGGCGGCAGGATCGCGATCAGCGCCGCGACGACCATGACGCCGGGCGTATAATATCTTGAGAAGCGGTCGATGAACCGCTCTGTCGGCGCCTTCGATTCTTGCGCCTCCTCGACCAGTGCGATGATGCGCGAAATGGTGTTGTCGGCCGCCGCTGCGGTGACACGAACCCGCAGCACGCCCTCCTGGTTCACAGTGCCCGCGAATACCTTGTCCCCGACTTCCTTGCGCTTCGGCACGGACTCACCCGTCACTGGCGCTTCGTCGACCGCGCTCTCGCCGGATTCGACTATGCCGTCCGCCGGCACGCGGTCGCCCGGGCGAACGAGCACCAGCGAATCCACCGTCAGGCTGTCCGCTGGAACGGATTGCGTTGTTCCGTCGCGTTCGAGAAGCGCGGTCCGGGGCATCAGCGTCGCCAGCGCGCGGATCGAGGCGCGCGCGCGTCCGGTCGCGATGCCTTCGAGTAACTCGCCGATCAAGAACAGGACGACGACAACGGCCGCTTCCTCGGCCGCATCGATGATGACGGCGCCCACGGCCGCGACTGTCATCAGGGTCTCGATGGAGAACGGGCTGCCGTTCATGGCGCCGGACAGCGCGCGCCGGGCGATGGGAATAAGGCCAACCGCCATGGCGACGATGAAGCCCCAGGGCTGCGTCTGCGGATAGAGCTGGCCAATTCCGAAGGCGACCGCCAGCGCGATGGCGCAGGCAATTGTCAGCCTTGCCTTCGAGGTGCTCCACCAGGGGCCGTCCTGGGGACCGTGATCGTGGCCGTGCATGCCTTCCAGTGCGTCAGGTGTTTTCTTCGGCGCTGTCCTGTTCGCATCAATGCGGGCATTTTCTTCGTGGTCGTGATGGTCTTTTTGGCCGTGCTTGTGGTCGTGTGCGCCATGGTCATGGCTGCAGCCCGGACCATGAGCGTGGTCGCGGTGGTCAGTCTCTCCGACCGCCCCAGCTTTTGCCGCAGCGGGCGCGATCGGCGCCGCCTTGTATCCCAGGCTGCCGACCTTGCGCGCGAGCGCGTCGAGGTCGACCGTGTCGCCATGCTTCACCGTCATCGTACCTGCGACGACCGAAACATTGACATCGGCCACATCGGGAATGCGTCGGACCGCCCTGTCGATCTTGGCGGCGCAACTCGCGCAATCCATGCCCTCCACCCTGAAGCGGGTCTGGCGTTCTGCAACGGTCATCCGTCTTACTCCTGTCTCTCAGGAGCAGACCCATACGACCTCTAGCAGCTAGAGGGTCAAGACCTTTGTTCATCAATCTCCCCCTAACCATGCGCCAGATTGGCTCATTGGCAAAACAAGGCTTCTCCAGAATAGTCCCGGTCCCGAATAGCTATTGTCAGAGATGGAATTTGTTCTCTTTTTCGTTTGGCCGTCAGATTTACGGGCTCTGTTTCATTGTTGTCGTCACCATCCAGCTCGGCTTTAGCGTCGCGCTGCTGATTTCTATGGGGCTTTCCCGTTACCTGTGGGTCGCCGCTCTTGCCAATTTCATAAGACCTCACCTCTTGGTGGCCGGCATTATGCTTTTCGTGGTCGGCTGGGCACTGCCGCGACTATCGACAAAGATCGCTGGGGCGATCGCGCTCTTGGTGGCGGCCGTCCCCTTTCTATTCCTGCCGCCGCCGGCACCATCTGCTGCGGGAATGCCGGTCAGCCTTGTCGCCGCCAACGTCTACGTCGATAATCCAGACCCGGCGGACTTCCTGGCGATCCCCGCTGTCGCGAGCGCGGACATCCTCGTGCTGCAGGAAGTGACGCCGCGCTGGCAGGACGCGCTGCTGGCCAGTGGCAGATGGGCCTTCGAGAGCAGTCGCGACCTCGAAGCCAACACCGACATGAAGCTGTTCAGCCGCTTCCCCATTCTGGACGCTCGAACCATTTCGCCCGAGAGTAGGGATACTGGTGGCAGATATGCCGTTCGATTCGAGCTGCTCGTGAACGAACGCTCGGTCATTGTCTATGCGGTCCATCCACAGACGCCAAGAAGCACGCGCATGTGGCGGCAGCGAGCGGCGTATCTTCGCGACCTGGAACGGGCACTGGGAGCCGAGCCGACCGATGCGTCGGTCATCGTTGCAGGGGACTGGAACACGCCGCCCTGGTCGCCCTTTTTCAGGGATTTGTTATCCTCGAGCGGATACCGGACGACAGAGGCGCGCTGGTGGCCGTCACCGACCCGCTTCAGCATCCGCCTATGGTCACTGACCCAGATCGGTACGCCGATCGACCGCATTGTCATATCCCCGAATGTGGGACTTAGCGAACTGCTCATGGGTCCGACGTTCGGTTCGAACCATCTGCCGGTCGTAGCGCGACTGTCGATCCCGCGGTGAAATTCCGATAGTTTGTCGCCGGCCGAGGTGAAACGAGTTTGGCTTCTTTCGGCCCGCATGGAGTTAGGGAGATGATGGGGCTCAGACAAGCAGCATGCATCATTCTCGCCGTGGTCGGGATATCGGCAGCGGACAATGCTGCGGCGAGCGCCCCGACCGGCATTTTCCTGTGGTATCCGGATCAGGCGGAGCCGCCGTCATCCGAGGACTGCGAAGCTTTGGTCAGCCGCGTGAACCCCTCTCGTGAGAAGGCAGAGGCATGGTTTTGGGGCCGCGTCCCGCAAGGGACCGAGCTGGAATTCTATCTCTTTCTCTCGAAAGACAGGATGGAGCCGACCTTCTCCGCTGAGGGGGACTATGACACCGGCGAGCTGAGGCTGGGCAGCACGGTCGGCGACGAGACCGCCTTCGATTTGATTCCCGACGATCATCCGACAGTCGCGATAAGAGGGTCGATCATCGCACCAAAGAGCAGTCCCGTCCTGACCGTGGTGCTGCGCGACGTGCCGTCAGTCGATGCGCCGGCCGACAGGGTGACTTACTACTGCCGGTTCGCCGAAGTTGAGACCGAGGCTTGATGCCGTCGCCTCTTTTGCTCGCGTTCCGGGTGTTTGCCCTCCAGCGTCTGCTTTCAACTATGCCACCTAAGACGCCAGCGTAGACTTACAAAACAATGAAGTCGAAGAGCAGTTTGACGTTGAGAGCGGCAATGATGAAAGCGATCGTGAATGCAAAGACCACCAGCCAGCGCGGAGCGACGAGGTCGCCCATCTTGCGCTTGTCCGCCGTGAACATGACGAGCGGGAACACGGCAAATGATAGCTGAAGGCTGAGAATGACCTGGGTCAGGATGAGGAGTTGTGCGGTGCCGCTTTCGCCATACCAGATTGTAATCGCGGCAGCGGGGACGATAGCGATCGCTCGGGTTATGAGCCGGCGGAGCCATGGCGGGAGCTTGATGTCGAGAAAACCCTCCATCACGATCTGACCGGCGAGCGTTGCCGTCACGGTCGAATTGATGCCACAGCAAAGAAGGGCAATTCCGAACAGGAGAGGCGCTATGGCGAGCCCCAGCATGGGCGCGAGCAGGCTATGGGCTTCGCCAAGCTCTGCAATCTCCGTCCGCCCGGCCACGTTGAACGTTGCAGCGGCGAGGATCAGGATCGACGCGTTGACGCATAGGGCGAACATCAGCGCGACCGTGGAATCGATGGTCGCGAATTTCAAAGCCTCGCGCCGCTCGTACAGGCTGTCACCAAAGTTCCTTGTCTGAATGATCCCTGAGTGAAGGTAGAGGTTATGGGGCATCACGGTGGCCCCTAGGATACCCAGCGCCAGGTAGAGCATTTCGGGATTGGTGACGATCTCGGTAGTTGGTGCAAACCCACGGATCACAGCGCCCCAGTCGGGATCGGCGAGCGCTATCTGCACTACGAAGCAAACCGCGATCACGGCCAGAAGTGCGATCACGAGCGCTTCTACCCATCGAAAGCCAAGCCTTTGCAAATACAGGATAAGAAAAACGTCGAGGGCGGTTATCACGACACCGATCTCAAGCGGAATGCCGAAAATGAGGTTGAGCCCGATGGCTGTCCCAATGACCTCGGCTATGTCGGTGGCAATTATCGCGATCTCCGCTAGCACCCATAGCGCGCGCGAGACCGGCTTCGAATAGGCATCCCTGCAAGCTTGCGCGAGATCCCGACCCGAGGCGATCGCCAGCCGCGCGCAAAGCGATTGAAGGACGATAGCCATGATGTTGGATACCAACGCGACGACGAGCAGCGCGTATCCGAAACGTGAGCCACCAGCGATCGATGTTGCCCAGTTGCCTGGGTCCATATAGCCAACGGCCACGAGGTAGCCTGGTCCAAAAAATGCGGCGGCGCGGCGCCAGGACGGTCCGTCTCTGCTGACATTAATGGACCGGTGAACATCGGCCATCGACGGCGAACTTGGCTTGCTTTTCCACCCTTGAGCATCCCGCTCGGGATCGATCATGGAAACTCGACTCTCTATCGCTTAGCTCTTGCAATCAAGAGAAGCATAGCACCTGAAATATAGCAATGGCTATAGGCAGCGAGATAACCGGGTCGTTAAGGCTTCTACGCTTGGAATAATCTATAGCCTCGGCTAAGATATTTCCTAACTGCGGAACGCTCAGGAACGAAGGGGAGGTGGATGAACGATCAGGCGAAAGGTGACGAGATTCAGGTCGGACTGGTGGATGCCGACACGCATGTCGAGAGCTTCCGCCAGACCCGCAGCAACCGGCGAACGGAACTTCTTGAGGACTATGTGGAACTCATCGCCGATTTGATCGATCACGACGGCGAGGCCCGTCAGGTCGACATTGCCCAGAGGCTCGGCGTCGCGCAGCCAACGGTCGCCAAGATGCTGAAGCGTCTTGCCGCGGAAGGATTGATTCAGCAGCGCCGCTACCGAGGCGTGTTTCTGACGGAAGAGGGAAAGGAACTCGCACGCGTCAGCCGCGAACGACATCAGGTTGTGGAATCGTTCCTATGCGCGCTCGGTATCAGCCCAGAGACCGCGCGCATCGATGCTGAGGGGATCGAGCACCATGTCAGCGCCGAGACGCTCGAAGCGTTCCGCGCGTTCCTGAAGCGGTAGAACAAGAAAACATCGTGCTCGATATCCTCGCTCATCGTATCTACCGCCATCTGTTCCGCGCGCAGATGATCGCATTGATCGGCACAGGGCTTGCCAAGGTGGCACTGGCGCGCCTGCGACTTGGCTGGCGAGAACGCAGACGCCATGTTGGGCACGGCGCTGGCCATCAAGGAAAGGTACTCGACGGCGCTAGCTGTCATACCCACATCATCGTCATCGATGAACTGCATGCCACTTGGCCGCATGCGCGCTAACGCGGCGATGCGCCCCTGCGGCATCTGCGATGGATGATATTGCCATTCTTGGCGGGCTATTCGCTGTCGCATGCATCGCGGCCACGATTCTACCAGCTCAGTCGGAAGCCGCGCTCGTTGCTCTGCTGGTCGCCAACCTGCACTCACCTATGCTGCTCGTCGTCGTGGCCCGTCTTGGCAATGTGCTCGGCGCAGTGGTCAATTGGGTACTCGGCCGCGGAGTCGAACGCTTCCATGACAGACGCTGGTTTCCGGTTGGTCCGGCAGTTCTTGACTGCGCCACCGGGTGGTACCGTCGATGGGGTCGCTGGAGCCTGCTTCTAAGCTGGGCGCCGATTGGCGGCGATGCACTGACAGTCGCGGCCGGCATCCTACGGGAACCGCTTTGGAGCTTTATCGTGCTCGTTGCAATCGCCAAGGCGGGCAGATACCTCGTGCTGGCCGCAGCGACCTTGGGACTGATTGGGTCGTAGCGGTTTAGTGCTCCGTCTTGCACAGATCGTGGTTCGCCAAAGACTGGATGACGTAGCAATCCTTGATCTGGTCCCCGTGGCAGCGCGTCGCGATGCGGTGCAGCTCCTGCTCAAGCAACCGAAGCTTCGCGATCTTGTCGCGGACGGCCTCCAATTGGCGAACGGCGATGTTATCCGCGTTGGCGCAAGGGAGTTCAGGATGCGCGCTAAGGTCGAGCAGCTCGCGAATGGCTTCGATCGTGAAGCCAAGATCGCGAGCGTGCTTGATGAAGGACAGGCGATCTCGATCCCGCGGTTCGTATCGACGCTGATTGCCCTCCGAGCGCTCGGCAGCCGTCATCAACCCCATCTGTTCATAGTAGCGGATCGTAGGAACCTTCACCCCCGTCCGACGCGACAACTCTCCAATTGTTAGCATGGCTACCTCCAGTCCCTATAGACATTGGCAGAGCACAGCCCATTTGCAATCGTGCCGATTTGCCGCATGCTGGCATGCACGCCAATCATCAAGCGGCCCAGATCATGGATGATCCTGACACGCTCACCAAAAGGGGCGGATGAGCATGACGAAGTATACCGCGTTTTTACGCTCGCTTCCGGTCCACGTGATGTTCCTCGGCCTCGCCAGCGCACCAGCGAGCGCATCCGGCGAGCCGACCGATCACATCAATCCTCCGCAGCTACTGATGGTCGAGCACGCGGAAATCTTGATGCCAGGGCCGAATGGCAACGCCGAAGGTTATCTGACGATCTGGAACGGGACCAAGAACCATGCGAGCATCGCTTCGATCACAAGCGATGCGTTCGACGAGGTGGTCATGCTGAGAAGTCGCTTCCTGTCCGATTCGGCTCAATCGGAACCCGTCGAAGGAATCGTCCCGATCCCAGGGCACGCGGAATTGAAGATGCGCGGTGACGGTATTCGGCTTGCACTCAGGAATCCAGTATCACCCACGGCGCAGATGGAGAGCGCTGGGCTGACTCTGATATTCGACGACGGCACCGAATTGGAGGTGCGAGCCAGCATACACCGTTCCAGCGAGATGCTGACTGATCATCGTCATGGTGAAGTCGATCGGCGTTCGAACTAGGATTGTCAGCGAGCGGGCATCTTACGTGGTTAATCCAGTATTGCAACGACCACATTAATTCTACGATACTTTGAATCTAATCTAACCTGTTGATTTTTCAGCATTTTGACGTCCTTCTCCTATGGTCTCCCCAACAACTTCGGGGAGACCATACAGATGATCCGTTTCTTGGTCGGCGCGCTTGCGCTTGGGATTTCCTGCACGGCTGCGGCCGCGAACGCCCTCCATTTCAATCCCACACAGCCCGCCCTGGCGCGCAACATGCAGACGTTCGGCGTGACCAGCATGCCTGTTGGATACTATGAATATTGCCGCCGCTATGCGGATCGCTGCGCTCGCGAGCCGGAGGGAACAGGTATCCAGCTTACGGAACCACGCTGGCGAGAGATCGTATCCGTCAATGCAGAGGTAAACGCGGCGGTCGCACCTTTGACGGACATGGAAATCTACGGCGTCGAGGAACGCTGGGACTATCCGACTGCGGTCGGTGACTGCGAGGACTACGCCCTTTTGAAGCGAAAGCGCCTTAATGAGATGGGCTATCCGTTGGGCGCGCTCCTTATGACCGTAGCCAGAGACTCCAACGGCGGCGGTCACGCGGTGCTGACCGTCGTCACTGATCTGGGCGATTTCATCCTCGACAACATCGAGCAGAAGGTTCTCTTGTGGCGCGAAGCGGAGATTTATTATCTGAAGCGTCAGTCCCAGCGCGACCTGAACGTCTGGGTAAGTCTCATAGACGAAAACAACCTCCTGGCATCGTCAGGCAGGAAGCAGGCTCCTTCCGCTGCTGCAACAAGCGTGAACAGATAGACTGCGGTGCTTCCGTACAGCATCTCCATGTTGTTGTGTCCGAGCAGTACGCAGACGAACCAGAAGACGGTGGCGAGAGCCACGTAGGCTGTCGAGCCGGCAGCCAGGAAGGCCCCTATGCGCAAGATCATTTTGAGTGGACCATGACGAAATCAAACTGCGGCCTACTCTCCCATCGCGCGTTCTCTGACGCCACTCAAGCCTCGGTGATCACTCCGAAGTCTGGCGTTGGGCTGGTGCGGGCGGTCCGTCCTCGCTTTGGATATGGGCAAAGCTGACCACGAACACCGCGACGACGAAAGCGGCCAGCGACAAGGCGATCACAACATTCCATCGCGCCCTCTTGCGCATGAGGAGTCGCGTGTCTTCGGCGCTGATCCGGTCCAATGCATGGGGCATGGTTTGCCTCGAAATCCACGAGCTTGATGCAGAGTCCAGCGTGTAGCTGATCTTCACGAGGACAAGGAGCCCTGATTGCTGCGGTTCTTTGCCGCCCGCGAACAGTTTGGCGGCAACCTCATCTTAACTATGATAAGTCGAAACTGAGAAAACCTGGCAAGTGGCTGGAAGCCGCGCCACAGAACACACTGGATCGAGAAGAATGCTGCAGGCGATCAAGATGGTCGGAATCGGTGTGCTCGCACTCATGCTGAGCGCATGTGTTTCGACCGTACTCGACGTTGACGGCAAGGCGACACAGCCCATTCCGGCGGCGCTCGTCGCCGAGATGTCGCGAAAATCGATGTCGCCCTCCGCGCCGATCCTGATCAGAATTTTCAAGCAGGAAAGCGAGTTGGAGATCTGGAAGCGCGACCGCAAAGGCCAGTTCGCCCTTCTGAAAACCTACCCGATGTGCCGCTGGTCGGGAAAGCTCGGGCCGAAGACCCGGAATGGAGACCGTCAGGCGCCGGAAGGCTTCTATCATGTCAACGCCGGCATGCTGAATCCGAATTCCCAGTATTATCTGTCGTTCAACCTGGGCTATCCGAACCGGCTCGAGGCGGCGCTCGGCTATTCGGGCGAGGCACTGATGGTGCATGGAGCGTGTTCGTCCTCCGGCTGCTACGCGCTGACGGACGAAGGCGTCGCTGAGATCTACGCTGTCGCCCGTGAAGCGCTCAGGGGCGGACAGGCGGCGTTCCAGGTTCAGGCGTTTCCATTCCGGATGACTCCGCAGAACATGGCGAAGAACCGGAACGATCCGAACGTCGCCTTCTGGACCGACCTGAAGCGAGGATACGATATCTTCGAGGTAAGCCGACGGCAGCCCAAGGTCTCGCATTGCGGCGGCCGATACGTCTTCGATACCGAGTTTGAGGGCGGCGAGCCTCGCAGTCCGCTTGCGGCTTGCCCTCCGGCGCTAAACCCGCCAGATCCCGCCGTTGCCAGCAGAATCGAAGCGGATCGCCTTGCAACGGAAGTACTGTTGGCGAACGGCTCCGTCCTCACCGCACATGCCTATGCCGACGGAGGCATGCATCCCATGTTCAGGACGTTGCTGGAACGCAATGGCGAGAAGGCGCTGGCCAAGCGCACGTCGCGGACATCGGTGCCGATCAGCCGCCCGGAAGCAGCGCTCGCCGACCAGCATTCGCCGCGGGAATGAGAACGATGGCAAGGACGTTCGTCGCTCTTCTGATGGCCATCGTCTTCTCCATCCATATGCTGGCGCCATCTGCCGCCAGCATGGAAAACGAACTTCAATCGCTTCCCACGCTGGAGACATTGTTCGAGATTGACGGCAGCGCTGACGGAAGCAGCGACGAGCCGACGCCAGTCTCCTCGCATGCCGGGACGAAGTGCCATGACCAGTGCCAAGGCTTCACGCCCTTATACACCCACGGCCTTGTGCAGATACGGCCGTTGCCAATCGATGTCCGCCTTCCCAATGTTTCACGCGTATTCATTTCCATCGTCGTCCCACCGCCTCAACGGATCGCGTAGGCGAACACGACGGACCAAGCGCTCCGCATCTCGGGAATGATCCCCGAAATTTTCGGAGTCCACCGGAAACAGTCGTAGCTCGCCCCAACAGTCGCTTCCCGCGGAAGCGATGAATCCAGATCCAATTGCGAGCGAAGCATTGACACAGACATCACGCGAGAAAAGTCCGTCCAGACGGCAGTTCCTGACCCTTGCCGCGGCGTCGGCCGGCGCTTTGGCCCTGCCGGGCTGCACGACTGTCGACACGCAGGCCATCGCGCCTGCACCGATCAAGCCCGCGATCGATCCTTCATATCTTTCCATGTATCGGGCCATGCCGGAGGAGGATTTTCCGATACCGGCCGTCGATCTTACGAGGGTCGACAGTCGCTTCTACCGGCAACTCGTCGACGACCCCACGGGCGAACGTCCGGGCACCGTCGTGGTCGATACGAGATCGTACTTCCTCTATCTCGTCCGACCCGATGGCAAGGCCATGAGGTACGGCGTCGGTCTCGGCCGCCAGGGATTTACGTGGTCGGGCGAGGGCGTCATCCAATGGAAGCAGCGCTGGCCCAAATGGACGCCTCCCGCCGAGATGATCGCGCGCCAGCCTGAACTCGAAAAATACAGCGCGGAAAATGGCGGCCAGCCGCCGGGGCTGGAAAACCCGCTCGGCGCCAGGGCGCTCTACATTTTCCAGAATGGCGAGGACACGCTCTATCGCCTGCATGGCACGCCTGAATTCTGGACCATCGGACAGGCGGTCTCCAGCGGCTGCGTGCGTCTGATGAATCAGGACATCATCGACCTCTACGACCGCGTTGCAACGCCGACTCCAATCGTCGTTCGCAGCGGTTCCAGGGTCTTCGCATGAGTGGAAGAATGAGCTTGCCTCTATAGGGGCTAGAGCTTGCAGAATTCAAGCTTACATAAGGAATCTGAAGATGAAGCGTCGTCACTTTATCCTTGGTCTTCCGGCGCTCGCCGAGGCCATCCAATTTCCCACTCTGCTTGCCGCGCAGCCGATCTCGGAGCGGCTACTTGATCCCGGCGCCCTTCCCGAAAAGAGCTTCGGGCCGGAAAACGCTCCCGTGACAGTGATCGAGTATGCGTCGCTGACCTGTCCTCACTGCCGGACCTTTCACGTCAACGTCTGGCCCGAGTTCAAGAAGAAATATGTCGATACCGGCCAGGTCCGGTTCATCATGCGGGAATTTCCGTTCGATCCGCGATCGTCGGCCGGCTTCATGCTCGCCAGGTGCTCGGGCGACGACAAGTGGTACGCCACCATCGACCTGCTCTACCGGTCCCAGGACAATTGGGCGCGCGTTCCGGACGGAACGGCGGCGCTGAAATCCCTGATGGGCATGACCGGAATGGACACGGCTCGCTTCGAGAGTTGCCTGCAGGATCAGGCGCTGCTCGAACAGGTCGCGGCAGTTGCGGAAGCCGGAAAGTCCTTCGGCGTGGATTCGACGCCGACGTTCTTCGTCAACGGCGAAATGCGAAAGGGCGCGCTCAGTCTCGAACAGTTCAGCGAGATCATCGATCCGTTGGTCGCTGAAGGCAATCAGTAAGGGAGGCTGCCATGGGCGCACACAACTTCAAAACCAAACTCACCGTTCGGCTGCTGGCTCTTGCGACCGTAGCAACCACGATTTTGACGCTCGCACCGTTGGCCTACAGTCAGGACAGCGAGGTCCTTGCCCGTGTCAACGGCAACGAGATCACGGCAGCAGACCTTGCCCTCGCCGAAGAGATGTACGCGCAGCAACTGGGCCAGATGCCCGAGGATGCAAAGCGCTCTGTTCTCGTCGATGCCCTGATCGAACTGCGGATCATCTCCGATGCCGCCCGAGCAGCGGGCGCCACAGACCAGGATGCATATAAACGGCAGATGGCGTTCTTCGAGGCACAGACGTTGCGTTCGGTCTTCCTCGAGCAGCGGGTCGCCTCTGCGGTGACCGACGCAGCAGTAAGGGCAGCTTATGACGAGCAGGCAGGTAGGATTCCCGTCGTTCGAGAGCGCAGACTTCGGCACATTCTTCTTCAAAACGAAAACGAGGCGAAGGACGTCATCGAGGCACTCAAAGCAGGCCGCTCGTTCGCGGAATTGGCCGCAGAGCGCTCGACCGACGACGTCTCGAAAGCCAACGGAGGCGACCTGGGCTTCGTAGCGGAGGGACAAACCCTGCCGGAGGTCGACGCGGCAGCCGCCGCCCTGAAACCGGGCGAATTCACGCAGGAACCTGTCGCCAGCGCCTTCGGCTTCCATGTCGTCATGCTTGAGGAAGAGCGCAACAGACCGGCTCCGCCCTTCGAGACCATAGCACCCCAAATTCGGCAAGCTTTGGAAGCTGCCGAGGAGCAGAGGATCATCTCGGAAATTCGCTCTAGCGCCGAAATCGAAAAGCTCGTCCCTGATGTGTCGCCACCCCAGACGGAGGACGGGCATGATCACTAGGCGGCTCAACCTTCGCGGCACCAGCGAGGTGTCGCCATGATCGATCGCAGGTCTTTCGGTCTGGGGATGCTGACACTCCTGTCATCATCCCGGTTCTCTGTCGCGGCAAAAGCCCCGAAGCCGTTCGAGTTGGATTCGCGTTTCCTGCCGCAAATCGTCGGCGTAGCCTATGACCAGCCGTCCGGCACAATCGTCGTCACACCGCACGACCGCTTTCTCTACCTAATGGAGGGTCAGGGTCTGGCGAGACGTTACGGCATAGGCGTCGGGCGAGCCGGCTTGGCCTTTTCCGGCTCCGCGGTCGTCGGACGCAAGGCCAAATGGCCGAGTTGGCGCCCAACCGACAACATGATCCGGCGCGATCCCAAAAAATATGCCAGATACGCGAAAGGGGTGCCCGGCGGACCGGGCAATCCTCTCGGGTCGCGAGCACTTTATCTCTATCGCGAGGGCCGCGACACTCTTTACCGGATCCACGGCACCACTGAGCCCTGGACGATCGGAAAGGCCGTTTCCAACGGCTGCATCCGCATGGTGAATGAGCATGTCGAGGATCTTTATGAACGTGTGCCCGTCGGAGCGCAGGTCGTGGTGGCGGGCTGATGCTACAGCCTGTTCTGGTCATCGGAGCTGGACAGGCAGGACTCGCTGCCGGTTATCACCTTCAGAAGGCCGGCGTGACTTTTGTCATCGTCGATGCCGGGCGCCGCATTGGGGACAACTGGCGCGCTCGATACGACGCGCTGACCCTGTTCACCCCGCGCCAGTTCAGTTCGCTTCCGGGGCTCGAATTCATCGGCAATCGTGAACTCTATCCCGACCGCGACGAGTTTGCCGCTTATCTGGAAACCTACGCTGGACGCTTCGGGCTTCCCGTCCGGCTTGGGCATGCCGTCGCCCGCTTGGTTCAGATTGATGGTGGCGCCTTTGAAGCCACCTTCCAGAATGGTCAGACGATTGAGGCATGCGATGTGATCGTGGCGACCGGCGGGTTTCAGGTTCCAATCGTTCCCGACCTCGTCGGTCGGTTTGGAAACGCGGTGTTGCAGCTCACCAGTGCGACCTACCGTAACCCCCAACAACTGCCGGACGGCCCTGTTCTGATCGTCGGAGACGGCGCCAGCGGCCGCGATATCGCCATCGAATGCCGGAAGCTGCAACCCGTCATTCTGGCGGCGGGCAAGCCGCGCAAACTGTTCCCCGAACGACTTTTGGGGAAGTCGATCTGGTGGTGGCTGGACCTCACCGGAGCGCTGAGAGCGCCGGCCGATTCATGGATCGGCCGGCGGCTGAAACGTGCAGATGCGTTTCCGGATCGGGCTAACGGCAACGCGAGCCTGGAGAAACGGGGCATACGCATTGTTCCCCGGCTCGTGGATGCGTCCGGCAATGAGGCGCGTTTTGCAGATGGAAGTTCGGCGAACATCCGCACCGTTATCTGGGCGGTTGGCTATCGGGACGACAGCTCATGGCTAAAGGTGCCCGAAGCGACTGATCAGAATGGAATGTTCCTCCATAGGGAAGGGGTCTCACCCATGAAGGGGCTCTACTTTGTCGGACGGCCTTGGCAGCGCAACCGCGCTTCGGCGCTGATCATGGGCGCGGGACCGGATGCCGAGCAGATCGTTGCCCAACTACTCGGGCACAGACAAGAAGCGGCGGCTAGATAACGGAACGGAGCCCCCGAGTGGCTGTTGGGAATGAAAAATCAAAGGGCTGACAAAGTCTTTTGGGCCTTGTCCGGTTGTCCCTCTATGGCGTGGGCACGATCATCGGGGCAGGTATCTATTCCGTGATCGCGCCTGCTGCCGGGGCTGCCGGCTATGGCGTTTTGGCTGAGCTTCCTGCTCGCGGCGGTCATCTCAAGCTTTTCGGGTCTTTCCTACGCAGAAATCGCTTCCGCGCTTCCGGGCGCTATCTACAGCCCAATTTCCGATTTGATCGGGACCGAGGAACTCACTTACGGGTCTTCTCAATCGCATCCTGCAAGGGCTCCTTCCCAACCGCCCCCATGATGACCTGATCTCCGACAATGAAGGATGGCGTGCCGGTG
This sequence comes from Aquibium carbonis, assembly GCF_003970795.1. Taxonomy (GTDB): domain Bacteria; phylum Pseudomonadota; class Alphaproteobacteria; order Rhizobiales; family Rhizobiaceae; genus Aquibium; species Aquibium carbonis. The sequence continues at coordinate 88,481 of NZ_RWKW01000034.1, forward strand.
AGGCCAAGCCGCTGCGCAAGTGAGAGATTCGAAGAGATGATGGCCTCGATCTCCCCAGACCTCATCTCTTCCTCGATCCGCTTCCGATCCAGTCCCATTTCCTCTGCTAGCGCTAAGGCACGACCGGCATTGATCTGTCCCTGCACGCCAATCAGCCGTGTGTGAAATTCCTGAGCAGCCGACTCTCCTTCCAATCGCTTCACGGAAAGGGCAACTTTCGCAGCTTCAACCGACGCGGGTCCTAGTATCGGAAAGTCCTTCAGAACGACACGGAGGCCCGCATCTTCAGCGACGAGGGCTTTGACATCGGGAGCTGCACGTTTGCAGTACCCGCAATTGAAGTCGAAGAACTCGACGAGGGTGACGTCCCCATCCGGATTGCCCAGGAATACATCGTTGTCGGACCGAAGCAACGCGTCTGTCTCAGCCGCAACAACTGCAGTCCTGGCTTCGGCCTGTGCCGCTTCAGACCGATTTTGGAGTTCAGTCAGCGCATCCCCGATAATTTCGGGATTCTGCAAGATGTATTCACGGACGATCTTCTCGACTTCATTGCGATCGACCGACTGAGCGAGAGCGGTCGACGACGCCAGCAACAGCCCGATACTGAAGCAGCCGAAGCGCACGATCTGGGAGTTGGACAATGTTTCGCCCCTTTGGCTACATGGATTGAGAAAATCTAGCTCCAGCCACCGCCGAACGTGCGATAGAAAATATGCGACCCAATCTGGGTCATCCGCTCCATTGAACGCGCCCACACCGGGCTAACATAGGTGGCATTGTAGTGCGTTGACGAAGCTACCTCCGACAGGAAAATTTTTCCGCCACTGACTGCCATTGCCACATCCTTGGCGATCTCAAACGCGCGGCGATCTGCAACGATGTCGGGAATTCCGTCGCAGGCAAATGAGAACTGGCATTTGTTGAGCCAATCCTGGTTCTGATAGACGACGCCGCATACGCTTTCCGGATACGCTGGATTTCTCACGCGGTTCAGGATTACCTGCGCAACGGCTGCCTGCCCTTCGACTTTTTCACCCCGAGCCTCAAAATAGATCGCGGTTGCCAAACACTCCTGCTGCGCGGTGGAAAAAACACTTGCCGGCAGCGGTTCCCTCATCCACGGATGATCGCCTTCAACCGTCGGGGGCACAAATCGACCGGAACTTTCTGCGGAACCTAGCAGCGCATCGAATGGCGCCTTCATGGCATGTAAGGGATCATCCGGGACATAAGCGGTGGCGAGAATATCGGCGCCGTTGTTGTTGACCAAATCCGCGAGAATGGCTGGCACGCCCACCAAACGATCATCCTCCGGGCGGTGGAATGTTGAAACCGCGGAGAGAATTTCAGGATCTGAACCTACCGTAAACCCCGCCAGAGAGTTGGGAGCGTCGGATTGTGACGCAAAAAGCCAAGCCGCAAGTTCGGGTCCATCGTCGGCGAACCTCGATCCGCTAAGCGCCACACGCCTCACGAGCCTAGAACCTTTGTCTTCAGCGACTACGCGCTGTCGCCCTGCACTGTGCTCCACGCTAGCTCGAAGCGCAGAGCGCTTACCCGCAGAGATAGTCCCCAAACCATCTGAAGCGGTGCTGAGCGCCAACCGGAGTTCTTGTAAATGGGAACACGCATCTGCGCCTTTCGGCTGCATGGTCCATTCTTCGGCTGTAGCCGCGACTATGGAATCCGAGACAATATCTTGAACAGCAATGGGCGAAGCGAAGCCGAAACTGAACCAGCAAGCACAGAGCAGCGCCAGCACTTTTCCTCGATGAGAGGTGGATGGGTTGTGTCCACCGGACTTCAGTTTCGCCATCAAAATCCGACCTCTTTAAGGGAACCTCACAAGGAATCAGAATGAATTGTTAACCTTGATGGAGCGTTAATGGCATACCCCAGTAACGCGTCGAAATGACACGGTGCAATGGTGCGATCGGCCATTGAACCTCCAGTTGGTGCGGCGGGTATGAGCAAGCTCCAATGACGCTACTTCACCAACTCGACTCGCGAAGCGGGAACCAGAATAGTGATCGACGTATCGGCAATCGGACTCTTGACCGCAATGGTGGCGGGCGCCGTATCTTTCATATCGCCGTGCGTGCTGCCTTTGGTGCCAGGCTATCTCTCTTTCGTATCCAGTGGCGTCGATCCCGCGTCAACACGCCTTGCCGACCGCGTTCGTATCGTCTGGTCGGCAATGTTCTTCATTGCCGGGTTTACAACAATTTTCGTGCTCCTTGGGCTCGGTGCTCAAGTACTCGGAGGAATCCTCCTACGTTATAGCTTCGAGGCGAACATATTGGGCGGAGCATTGCTGATTGGCTTCGGCCTGATAATGACAGGCGTGTTTCGTTTGCCTCTTCTCATGCGGGATTTTCGCATGGCGGGACCACAGGTCGTAGCCGGTCCAGCAGGTGCATATACCTTGGGGCTGGCATTTGCCTTCGGTTGGACGCCGTGCATTGGTCCGGTTTTGGGCTCGATCCTAACTGTGACTGCAGTGTCGGCGGGAAGCGGGACAATTCTGCTGGCCGCCTATGGGCTTGGCCTGGGAATCCCCTTCCTTGCAGTAGCGCTCGCGTTCGGTAGCATCGCTGCATATCTAAAGCGCGCCCGATATGCCGGGCATATCCTCAACATGGTCGCGGGCTGCGTGATGATTGCCATGGGCCTGCTGATGATGACAGGACGCCTGACGCTGATCGCATTCTGGTTGCTGGAACGCTTCCCCGGACTTGGCTACATCGGTTGAACTCGACGCCAATCCGACACCGTCTGAGCCGGCAATATGTCTAGGCTGGCTGCGCTTCTGCTGCGTCGACGCTCGGCGAACGACATCGGATCGCGCAAGCGATGCTTGCGTTCCGTGAACTTGCGCTAATGAAGCGATCCAACCAACGGCGCATCTCCTTCTCGTATAGACACCCAGCGCCCGGTATGATTGGTCGCTTGCCGTTTGAGATAGATGTATCCAGTTTCATCCCAATTCAGAACACGGTCCGTGAGATTGTCCAGGATAACATCGCCGAGATCGGTGCGAACGGTGAGAACCGCGTGACCCTCGCCATTTGGTCGACGCAGAACCGTCAGCAACAGATTTGATGCCGAAACTCCATCCTTCATGAGTGTCCGGCGCTTGGCCAGCACATAATCTTCACAATCACCGGCATCAACCGGATAGGTCCAATACTCCGCCTGACCGTACAGTTCTTGATCGCTCTTGGGTTTCACGGCCTTGTTAATGGATACGGTGAGTTCTTCCAGTCGCTGCACAAGTGCATCCGACATATTCAACGGCGTCAGATCACGCGAACGGACTGAACACTCAGCCGGCTTTCGTTTGCAGAATTCGTAATGGCCAATCGGTTGAGACGTCAAACTGCCTGTGACCATCGTTGAAGGGTGTGCCTGCGCCGCAAATCCCGACATGGCAACCGTCGAAATGACCGCAAAAAGGTTCAGCAAACGCTTCAGCATGTGGTCCCCCGAACGCGCCCTGTTAACACTTGTTACCGAAACCCTAACAACTCCTTCGCTCGCGGTCTATTGCAAGGCCGCAACACTTCCGTGTGGTCGTGAGCTTTCGGCCGCACAAAATTTCACAGTACGAGCAAACCGAGGCCTTGAAGCTCACCCCACTAGAGGGAGGAGGATCAACGTTCTTTGACCTGAGGAATACTTTCCATGAAGCAAAACTCCCGCAGCGCTCGCATTGTGCTAGGTGCGCTCTGCGTGCTCGCCGCATTCTCGCTCGATCAAATTACTAAGACACTGATTGTCGAGATCATCATGCAACCGCCTCGGGTCATATACATCACGAACTTCCTCAACATAACACTGGGTTACAATGAGGGAATCAGCTTCGGATTATTTTCTGAGACCTTTCGACAGAGGCCTTTTCTACTAATATATCTATCATCTGCGATTGCACTGACAATGCTAATCTGGATGATTTTAGCCACGCACCGCGTTGAGACCGCAGCACTTGGGTTGTTGGCGGGAGGTGCCGCCGGAAACATATACGATCGAATCGAGAGGGGCCGCGTCACAGACTTCATAGATTTCCATATCGGCTCATGGCACTGGCCTGCCTTCAATATCGCTGATGTGGCCGTTGTGTCTGGCGCCCTGTTGCTGATCTTCGCATCGTTTCTCCAAACTCGAACCTGAATGGCCTGACACCGGGGCCTCGAATGCGCTGCTTCCGAGCATTTCGAGCGAGTTCTGAGCCTTGAGGCTTGAATCTCAAGGGGCTTGAGGTGTTACGAGCCCTAAGGCTCCCAAAGCGGAATGCTTGTCCTGCCAGACGAAGGAGCGAAAGACAGATGGGAGGATGTTTTAAAAGGAGGAATCGTTGGAACTGCGCCATCTTCGCTACATCATTGCCAGCGCGCGCAACGGTAGCTTCAGCGCAGCAGCTCATGAACTAAATGTTAGACAGCCAATCGTCAGCAAACGCATCAAGGAGGTGGAGGATGAGTTGGGCACGCAACTGTTCGACCGTTCTACTGCCGGTGCACGGCTGACGCTGGCTGGCGAGGAGTTCGTAATATCGTGCCGTCGCATAGTCGAAGATGTCGAGCGGCTGGCAGAACGCGCAAAGGCCCGCAGTGAGGGAGAGCTTGGCCGCATCGTTGTGGGCTTTTACAAGTCGCTTTCTTCCGGGGGACTGCGCGCCGCATTGCGCAGTTTCCGCCAGCGATATCCCAAGATAGAAGTGGAGCTGATCGAGTCGCCGTTCATCGAGCTGACGGCTGGTGTGCTTGCCGGCACGATCGACATTGCCGTCATCCTTGGCGATGCGGGCAAATGCGAGAGCCTCAATTCCTTGGCGCTCTGGACGGAGCTTCTTGTCGTCGCGCTTCCGGAGGGCCATCATCTTGCTGAGAAATCGGTCGTCTATTGGCCCGAACTCAAGGGCGAGCGCTTCCTGATAAGCCATCACGATCCCGGCCCTGATATCCGCAATATCCTGCTCCGCCACCTTGCAGCGCCGTCGGACCATCCCGAGATTGTTATGCGGCACCTGAGTCGCGAAAGCATCCTTTTGGAAGTTGGAAGCGGTCAGGGCATCGCGCTGCAATGCCAATCCGCGGTTGGCCTCACCAGCCTTGGCGTGGCGTTCCGCCCGCTGCATGACGGAAACGGCGCGACACGCCTCGGCTATATTGCATGCTGGAGGCCGGAGAACACGAATCCGACGCTGCAGACTTTTCTCGACGCCGTGGAGCAAAGGGGCTGATTCGGTTTTGGCGATAGAAAGGGCACAATAGGGGGCCGATCGGCCGCCGAAGATTTCAAGTATTTTTTCGCTCCACTACGAGCGGCTACGAAATGCCGAATAATCTTGTTGCCGGCACGCGATCTGTGCCTTTCTTGATTGTCCCCGTTGCCACCCGCCCGTCTCGCGGATGGCCGGAAGCGGGGACGGGATGCCGGCAAATCGTCACGAGAATGAAGGTCTGTCGCGTGGGGCGCGCATGCTGCGCACCGCGCTCGGTCCGGCCATCGCCCGCTATCTCGAAGATCCATCCATCGTCGAGGTGATGCTGAACCCGGACGGCCGCATCTGGGTCGATCGGCTGCGGGAGGGTCTCGTCGCGACCGGTGACGTGCTGATCCCGGCCGACGGCGAGCGTATCGTCCGGCTCGTCGCGCACCATGTCGGCGCCGAGGTTCATCCCGGCAACCCGCGCGTCTCGGCCGAGCTGCCGGAGACCGGCGAGCGCTTCGAGGGCCTGCTTCCCCCAGTCGTCGCTGCACCCGCCTTCACCATCCGCAAGCCGGCCGTCGCCGTATTCACACTCGCCGATTACGTCGCCGCCGGCATCATGACCGACACCCAGGCCGAGGTGCTGCGGCTCGCCGTCGAAAGGCGGAAGAACATCCTTGTCGCCGGCGGCACCTCGACCGGTAAGACTACGCTGACCAACGCGCTGCTGGCGGAAGTCGCCAAGACCTCCGATCGCGTGGTGCTGATCGAGGATACGCGTGAGCTGCAATGCGCGGCGCCCAATCTCGTCGCCCTGCGCACCAAGGACGGCGTGGCCTCGCTGTCCGATCTGGTGAAATCCTCGCTCCGGCTTCGACCCGACCGCATCCCGATCGGCGAGGTGCGCGGCGCCGAGGCCCTTGATCTTTTGAAGGCATGGGGCACCGGCCATCCCGGTGGCATGGGTACCATTCACGCCAACACAGCGATCGGCGCGCTCCGGCGTCTGGAGCAGCTCGTGCAGGAGGCCGTGGTTACGGTCCCGCGCGCGTTGATCGCCGAGACGATCGACATCATCGCCGTCCTCTCCGGACGCGGCTCCGTCCGCCGCCTTGCCGAGATCGCCCTTGTCGACGGGCTCGATCCCGCCACCGGCGACTACCGCACGCTTAACGCCAAGCTCGAAACCGATCCCCAACCTCTCTCGAAAGGAGAAGAAGAATGACCCTGCCTGTCCGCCACGCCCGCGACCGGCTTTCCCGCACCGCAATGCTGGCTTCCGTCGTCATGGTGACGGCGATGCCGGCTCATGCTGCTGGTTCCTCGATGCCCTGGGAGGAGCCGTTGCAGCAGATCCTCGAATCCATCGAGGGGCCGGTCGCCAAGATCGTCGCCGTCATCATCATCATCGTCACCGGCCTCACCCTGGCATTCGGCGATACCGGCGGCGGCTTCCGCAAGCTGATCCAGATCGTCTTCGGCCTGTCGATCGCCTTCGCCGCCAGCTCCTTCTTCCTCAGCTTCTTCTCCTTCGGCGGCGGAGCGCTGGTCTGATGCAGGACGAGGACGTTCGCGGCTTCTTCGCGCCGGTGCATCGCGCGCTGACCGAGCCGATCCTGCTCGGCGGCGCGCCCCGCGCCGTCGCGATTCTCAACGGCACGCTGGCCGGCGCGGTCGGCCTTGGCCTGCGGCTCTGGCTCGCCGGCCTCGCCATCTGGGCGATCGGCCATTTCGCCGCCGTCTGGGCGGCGAAGCGCGACCCGCTGTTCGTCGATGTGGTGCGCCGGCATCTCCGCTACCCGACCCATCTCGGCGTGTGAGGTCGTCATGCTCAATCTCTCCGAATACCGCAAGCGTTCCGCCAACCTCGCAGACTTCCTGCCCTGGGCGGCACTCGTCGCGCCCGGCGTCGTGCTCAACAAGGACGGCTCGTTCCAGCGCACGGCCCGCTTTCGCGGGCCGGACCTCGACAGCGCCACGCCGGCCGAGCTGGTCGGCACCACCGCGCGCCTCAACAACGCGCTGCGTCGGCTCGGCTCCGGCTGGGCGATCTTTGTCGAGGCGCAGCGCAATCCCGCCACCGACTATCCCGAGAGCCACTTTTCGGACTCGGCATCCGGGCTGGTCGACGTGGAGCGCCGCGAGCAGTTCGAGGACAGCGGCGTGCTGTTCGAGTCTAGCTACTTCCTCACCTTCGTCTGGCTTCCGCCAGCCGAGGAAGCCTCGCGCATGGAAAGCTGGCTCTACGAAGGCCGCGAGCGCTCCGGCGTCGATCCGTGGGAACTGCTGAAGGGCTTCGTCGATCGCACCGACCGCGTGCTCAATCTGGTCGAGGGCTTCGTGCCGGAGGCCGAATGGCTCGATGACGGCGAGACGCTGACATACCTGCATTCGACGATCTCGGTGTCGCGCCATCGCGTGCGCGTGCCGGAAACCCCGATGTATCTCGATGCTCTGCTCGCAGATCAGCCGCTCGCCGGCGGGCTGGAGCCGCGCCTCGGCGATTTCCATCTGCGCACGCTGACGATTATCGGATTCCCGACCTCGACGTTTCCTGGAATCCTCGACGACCTCAACCGGCTTGCCTTCCTCTACCGCTGGTCGACACGCGCGATCATGCTCGACAAGACCGACGCCACGCGGCTGGTCACGAAGATCAGGCGGCAATGGTTCGCCAAGCGCAAGTCGATTGCAGCGATCGTCAAGGAGGTGATAACCAACGAGGCGTCGGTGCTGATGGACACCGACGCGGCCAACAAGGCGGCCGACGCCGACGCAGCGCTTCAGGATCTCGGCTCCGATCAGGTCGGCGAGGCATACGTCACCGCCACGGTGACGGTCTGGGATGCCGACGCGAGCATCGCCGACGAGAAGCTGCGGCTGGTCGAGAAGGTGATCCAGTCCCGCGACTTTACCTGCATCGTCGAGGGCGTCAACGCGATCGAAGCCTGGCTCGGCTCCCTCCCAGGACAGCTCTATGCCAACGTCCGCCAGCCGCCGATCTCTACGCTGAATCTCGCCCATATGATTCCGCTTTCCGCGGTGTGGGCCGGTCCGGCGAAGGACGAGCATCTCGACGCGCCGCCTCTGTTCTACGCCAGGACCGAAGGTGCGACCCCGTTCCGCTTCGCGCTCCATGTCGGAGACGTCGGCCATCTCATGCTGGTCGGCCCGACCGGCGCGGGCAAGAGCGTGCTGCTGGCGCTGATGGCGCTCCAGTTCCGCCGCTATCCCGAAGCCCAAGTCTTCGTCTTCGATTTCGGCGGCTCGATCCGCGCCGCCACACTGGCGATGGACGGCGACTGGCAGGATCTGGGCGGTTCGTTCTCCGACGACGCCGTCTCGTCCTCGGTCTCGCTCCAGCCGCTCGCCCACATCCAGCACACGCCGGAACGGGCATGGGCGGCCGACTGGCTGGTCGACATCCTCGCGCGCGAGGGCGTGACCATCACGCCGGAGGTGAAGGAGCATCTCTGGACCGCGCTGACCTCGCTTGCCTCCGCTCCGGTCGAGGAGCGCACCATCACCGGCCTCACGGTGCTGTTGCAGTCTTCGGCCTTGAAGCAGGCGTTGCGACCCTATTGCATCGGCGGCGCTCACGGCCGCCTGCTTGACGCCGAGCACGAACATCTCGGCTCGGCTGATGTTCAGGCGTTCGAGACCGAGGGGCTGGTGGGCACGAGAGCCGCGCCTGCCGTGCTCTCCTACCTTTTCCACCGGATCGAGGCCCGCTTCGACGGACGGCCAAGCCTTCTCATCATCGACGAAGGGTGGCGCGCGCTCGACGATGGCGGCTTCGCCGACAAGATCAAGGAATGGCTGAAGACGCTGCGCAAGAAGAATGTCAGCGTCGTGTTCTCCTCGCAGTCTCTGGCCGACATCGAGGCGTCGCCCATCGCGCCGGTGCTGGTCGAGAGCTGCCCGACCCGCATCTTTCTCGCCAACGAGCGCGCCATCGAGCCGCAGATCGCGGCCGTCTACCGACAGTTCGGCCTCAACGACCGCCAGATCGAGATCGTCGCCCGCGCTACGCCGAAGCGCGACTACTACTGCCAGTCCCGGCGTGGCAACCGCCTGTTCGAGCTTGGCCTGGGCCACATCGCGTTGGCGCTATGCGCGTCGTCCGACAAACCCGCGCATGCACTGATCGACGAGTTGCTGCGGGACGGTTCGCGGCCTTACTTCCTCGAAGCCTGGCTTCACGCCAACGGCCTCGCCTGGGCGGCCGATCTCGTTCCCGACCTCACGAATGTCATCGACCAGTCCGCGCCCGCCGATGTGCCGGGGATGCCCGGCGCGGCGGCCGCCGCCGGTGCGTCCGACAAATCCGCCCCGGCGCCCGATTCCGATCCCGACCATCCGTCATCCGAAGAGGAGATTTGACCATGCCCCGACATATCCGCCTTCGCCACGCTGTTGCAGCCGGCGCGCTCGCGCTGTCGATCGTCCCGCCGGTCCTCGTCGGCGTCCCCGTGCCGGCCCACGCGCAGTTCTTCGGCGGCCGCATCGTCTACGATCCGACCAACTACAGCCAGAATTTGCTCTCGGCCGCCCGCGCGCTGGAGCAGATCAACAATCAGGTGACGTCGCTCGCCAACGAAGCGCAAATGTTGCTCAACCAGGCGCGGAACCTGACCAGCCTGCCGACCTCCATGATCTCCGAGATCGAAGGCAACTTCTCCGAGATGAAGAGCCTGCTCGGCGAGGCCGAGCGGCTCGCCTACAGCGTGCAGGACATCGAGAGTCAGTTCGCCTCGACCTATCGCGACTTCGTCGGCGACAAGACCGCGGAGCAGCTTGTCGCCGCCGCCCGCGAGCGCTGGCAGCAGTCGCTTTCGGCCTATGAGCATTCGCTGAAGGCCGGCGCGACGGCCGTGGGCAATATCGACGGAACGCAGGCGCAGACCCGTTCGCTGGTCGGCGCCAGCCAGTCGGCGGTCGGCATCCTTCAGGCGACACAGGCCGGCAACGAGTTGCTCGCCGTGCAGGCGAGCCAGATCGCCGACCTCACCGCCATGCTCGCCGCGCAGGGACGCGCCGAGGCGCTGGAGCAGTCCCGTCGCGCGGCCGCGCAGGAACAGGCCCGCGAGCAGTTCGGCCGCTTCATGTCCGGCCGCGACTACAGCCCGTCCACCGTTCGCATGTTCAACGACTGAGGACACGCGCGCGATGGACCTGAAGATCGCCGCCCGGATGATCGCCGTCCTCGCCTTCGGCGCAGTCATGATTGCTGCCGTCGCTGCGCTGCGCGAGGCAGGCTCGGAGGATACCGCGCCCGCCACTCGCCTCCGTGATCCGGGCGGCGAGCCTGTCCTTGCCCCCTTTGGCAATGCCGAGCTGGTCCACTGCCGCGACCTCGGCATGGCGGCCGCCGACGATGCAGCCTGCAAGAAGGTATGGGCCGAGCATCGCCGGCGCTTTTTCCAGACCCGCGAGCCGAGGCGGCCTGCCGATCCGAAGCCGGAGCGCTTCGGCGGCTCGGCGCCTTCCGTCACGCCGCCCGCCGATCCTTCCACGGCGGACGATACGGAGAAGCCCGGCCCGGCGACGCCGACCGACACCGAGAGTGACGAGGCGCCATTACCATGAACGATGTCGGCGTCATCGACCGCTTCCTCAGCGTTTTCACCAGCTACATCGACTCTGGTTTCGGCCTGCTCGGCGGCGAGATCGCGTTCCTCACCACCACGCTGATCGTCATAGACATCACGCTCGCCGGCCTGTTCTGGGCCTGGGGCGCCGACGAGGACGTGCTGCAGCGGCTCGTGAAGAAGACCCTCTATATCGGCTTCTTCGCCTTCATCATCGGCAACTTCAACTGGCTCGCCGGCATCGTCTTCGAGAGCTTTTCCGGTCTCGGCCTTCAGGCCGGCGGATCGTCGCTCTCCGGTGCCGAGCTTCTCCAGCCCGGCCGCGTCGCCCAGGTCGGCATCGACGCCGGCAACCCGATACTCGAGGCGGCCGGCGATCTCATGGGCTACCTGTCTTTCTTCGAGAACCTGATCCAGATCGTCGTGCTCATGACGGCCTGGGCGATCGTGCTGATCGCCTTCTTCGTCCTCGCCGTCCAGATCTTCGTCACGCTGATCGAGTTCAAGCTGACGACGCTCGCCGGGTTCGTGCTGATCCCGTTCGCGCTGTTCGGCAAGACCGCTTTCCTCGCAGAAAAGGTTCTCGGTAACATCGTCGCCTCCGGCGTCAAGATCCTCGTGCTGGCGGTCATCGTCGGCATCGGCTCCGGCCTGTTCGGCGAGTTCACTTCCGGCTTCCCGGACGAGCCGACCGTCACCGACGCCATGTCGCTGGCGCTCGGGGCGCTGGCGCTGATGGGCCTGTCGATCTTCGGTCCCGGCATCGCCACCGGCCTCGTCTCCGGCGCTCCGCAGCTCGGCGCGGGCGCGGCGGTCGGCACCGGCCTCGCGGTGGCCGGAATGGGAGCGGCGGGCTACATGGGCTCGCGCTCCGCAGCGGGAGGCGCTGTCGGAGCGGTCGGAGCCGGTGGCCGCATGTCAGCGGCTGCTGCGCGTGGTGGCGCGAATATCGCAGGCAGCACCTCGGCCGCCTATGGCCTCGCCGCCTCCACGTCCGGGCAGACCGGCGCGGGCGCGGTTGCCGCGGGCTTAAGCGGCGTCGCCAAGGCCGGGGCATCGGCCGCTGCACAGCCCGTCCGCCAGGCCATGTCGCGCGCGGCCGCGTCGGTTAGCTCCAGCTACCGCTCCGGCCAGGCAGGAGCATGGACCGCCACCGGCGGCCAGTCGCAAGTCGCAGGCATGGCGGCCGCCGGGGCCGGCAGCACCGCCGCATCCGCCGCGCCCTCCGGACAGCCTGCATGGGCCGCACGCATGAAGCGCGGCCAGACCATGAGCCACGGCGCCACCGCCGCCGCCCATGCCGTCCGCTCCGGCGATTCCGGCGGCGGCTCCATGAATGTCTCTCTCAATCAGGACGACCGCGGATGAACCCCTTCAAAAGACCGACCGTGCGCTACGCGCGCACGCCCGAACCCGAAACCCCCTACCAGAAGGCCGCACAAGTCTGGGACGAGCGGCTCGGCTCGGCCCGCGCGCAGGCGAAGAACTGGCGCCTGATGGCCTTCGGCTCTCTGCTGCTCGCCGGCGGCTTTGCCGCCGCGCTCGTCTGGCAGTCGACGCGCGGGACCGTCGTGCCCTGGGTGGTGCAGATCGACCGCTTCGGCGAGGCGCAGGCCGTGGCCTCGGCCGTCGCCGACTACCGGCCCACCGACCCGCAGATCGCATGGCATCTCGGCCGCTTCGTCGAGCAGGTCAGGAGCCTGCCGGCCGATCCGATCATCGTGCGCCAGAACTGGCTGCGCGCCTACGAATACACCACCGATCGCGGCGCGGTCGCGCTCAACGACTATGCGAGATCGAACGACCCGTTCACGCGCGTCGGCCGCCAGCAGGTCGCCGTCGAGATCTCGTCCGTTATCCGTGCCTCGCCGGATTCCTTCCGCATCGCCTGGACGGAGCGCCGCTACGAGAACGGCCAGCTTGCCGCCACCGAGCGCTGGACCGCTATCCTGACCGTGGTGATCCAGCAGCCGCGCACCGCCGAACGCCTGCGGGCCAACCCGCTCGGCGTCTATGTCAACGCAATCAACTGGTCGAGGGAGATGGGATCATGAAGGGGGCCTACAGGACAAGGACTTCGCTACCGCTGGTCGTGCTGGTGTCGGCGGCGGCACTCGCCGGCTGCGCCCGGAAATACATCCCGCCGGAGATCGACTATGACGACGCAGCGCCCGCCGTGCTGACTGCCGATCCGCCGGGTCCGGTCCGCATTGTCGAGACCCCGAAGCCGTTGCCGCTGCCCGGCCAGCTGAAGCCGGTCGACGGCGCGGCGGCGAAGCCCGAGCCGGCCGATCCCCGCCAGCGCATCATCCAGGCGAACGAGGCAGCCCGCATGCAGCCGGTCCGCGACGGCTTCATCAACGCCGTGCAGGTCTATCCCTGGTCCGCCGGCGCGCTCTATCAGGTCTACACGGCACCCGGCCAGGTCACGGACATCGCGCTCCAGCCCGGAGAGCAGCTCGTCGGCTCAGGCCCGGTCGCCGCCGGCGACACCGTGCGCTGGATCATCGGCGACACCGAGAGCGGGGCCGGTGACAGGCGGCAGGTCCACATCCTCGTCAAGCCGACGCGGCCGGACCTTCAGACCAACCTCGTCATCAACACCGACCGGCGCACCTATCACATGGAGCTGCGCTCAACGCCCTCGACCTATATGGCGTCCGTGTCGTGGCAGTATCCGCAGGACCAGCTCATCGCCCTGCGCCGCCAGAACGCGCGGGCCGCCCAGGTCCAGCCCGTCGCGAGCGGCGTCGACATCTCGAAGCTCAACTTCCGCTATTCGATCGAAGGCGCCAGCGCGCCGTGGAAGCCGCTGCGCGCCTTCGACGACGGCTCCAAGGTCTATATCGAGTTCCCGTCCGGCATCGCCCAGGGCGAGATGCCGCCGCTGTTCGTCATCGGCTCCTCGGGCAATTCCGAGCTGGTCAACTACCGCGCCCGCCAGAACTACTATGTCGTCGATCGGCTGTTCGCGGCCGCCGAGCTGCGCATGGGCGACAAGGACGCGCAGCGCCGCGTCCGCATCGTGCGAACGGACGGCCGGCAGCCGGCGCGCCGTCCGGCGATCTTCGCCAGGGGAGAAGGGCGATGACCGACGCCCAGACCCCTCCCGGCGGCGACATCCGCGCCGAGCTGCGCCTGCGGCCGGAGCCGCCGCGCGTCACGCGGCTCTCGCGGAAGGTGCTGATCGGCCTTGGCGGCGTCGGCGCGGTCGCGGTCCTCGGCGCGCTGGTCTGGGCACTCGACACGAACCGGCGCGGCGGCCAGCAGCCGTCCGAACTCTACAGCACCGAGAACCGCTCGACGGCGGACGGCTTGCAGAACCTTCCCCGCGACTATACCGGCCTACCGCGCCCCGACGTGCCGGAGCTGGGGCCGGCTCTGCCCGGCGACCTCGGCCGTCCGATCCGCCGCGCGCAGGAGCGCGGCCAGCCGGTCGCGCCGCCGACCATCCAGACCCCGCAGGCCGATCCGGAGGAGCAGCGCCGCCTTGCAGAGATCGAGGCCGCCCGCACCGCGAGGCTGTTCACCGACAGCCGAGGCGAACGCACCGGCCAGCGGATCGCGGGCGCGACCGTTCCCGGCCTCGATACGGGCGCGCTCACCCTCCCGGCCGAGCCGCCGCCGCTCGATTCCGGCTCCGCGCAGAACATGCAGGACCGCAAGCTCGCCTTCGTCAACGCCGAGACCGACCGCCGCACCGTCAGCGCAGACCGCGTGCAGGACAAGGCGTCGCCCTATGTCGTGCAGGCCGGCGCTGTGATCCCGGCCGCTCTCATCACCGGCATTCGCTCCGATCTGCCGGGGCAGGTCACGGCACAGGTGACGGAACACGTCTACGACAGCCCGACCGGATCGCATCTCCTGATCCCGCAGGGCGCGCGTCTCATTGGCCAGTACGACAGTCAGGTCGCCTTCGGGCAGCGCCGCGTGCTGCTGGTCTGGAACCGCATCGTCATGCCGGACGGAACCTCCATCGTGCTGGAACGCCTGCAAGGCACCGACCCGCAGGGCTTCTCCGGCCTTGAGGATCAGGTCGACTATCATTGGGGCCAACTCTTCCGCGCGGCCGCGCTGTCCACCCTTCTCGGCGTCGGCACCCAACTCGCCATCGGCGACGAGAGCGACATCGCTCGCGCCATCCGCGAAAGCGCCCAGGACAGCGCCTCCGACATCGGCCAGCAGATCGTGCGCCGCCAGCTCAACATCCAGCCGACGCTCACCGTCCGGCCGGGCTTCCCCGTCCGCGTGGTCGTCCAGCGCGATCTTGTGATGCAGCCCTACGGTGCGCCGAGGGAACCATCATGACGAAGCTGAAGCTCTCCGCCATTCCCGACGACCGGCCGGTCAAGATCACCGTCGAGCTGCCGGCCGCCGTCCATCGCGATCTCGTCGCCTATGCGGAGATCCTTGCACGGACCTCCGGCGACGCCGCACCGGCCGATCCAGCCAAGCTTGTCGCGCCAATGCTCCAGCGCTTCATGGCAACCGACAAGGGGTTCCGGAAAGAGAGGCAAGCAGGTATCTCAACTTCGTCGAGAGCGAAAGTGTGAACCGCCTACAGGCGGCCAAGCGCGCGCGAAGAGCAGCGAAGCAATGGCGCGAAACAGCCTCAAATCCCGCTGGCTCCTTTACCCGACAGGTAGGGTATGATACCCGTTTTCTGTGCAAGATCGGGTGCTATACCCGTTCTTGAAGGAGGAGTTGATCTGCGCTTCGTTACGACCCCCGTGGCCTCACAACTGACCGGGCTTTCGACGGAGAAGCTCCGTGAATGGACCAGCAGACGGGCGCTGGTGCCTGCTGACGTTCGTCCAAAGGGAAAGGGTTCTCCGGCCAAGTTCAGTTGGCAGACGGTGCTAATCCTGAGAATTGCGGCGCTTCTGCGCGACCAGTTCAAGCTTGAACTGCAAGCCCACAAGGCATCGTTCGCCCGCCTCCGTCGCGAGCTTCACAGGAAGTCGTTCATTAGCCTTTGGGGGCAGCGTCTCTCCCTCAGCGCCGAGGGGTGGACCCTCACCGAAGATAGCTCGCCGCTCCCGCAAGACGATATTCTTCTCGTTCGGCTCGACCCGCACCTAGAGATTTTGCGCGACGGCTTCGCTCTTGCGGACACCCTCTCAGGTCGCAGCCAGCTTGAGCTTTTTTCCCTCCCGAACCTTCACGGCGCGAAACACGGCGCAGGTACAGGCGAGATGGCCCAAGCCCGGCAAAGGCGCTCGGCATGAAAGCGCCCGCCACATCAAGAGAATGGCTCTTGCCATATGTTCCCGATATGTTCTCATTGGATGGCGAAGCGGCAGGATCGCGTCAGTGACGACAATGGCGACACAAGACTGGCTGGAAAAGCTCGGCTACGCGGCCGAGCCGGCCGTGTTGCACCGCCGTGACGAGGCGGTGCCTGAGTCGCATCCATATGCGCTTGAGATCAGGACTCTGCTGAAACCCGATGGCGCGATACGCGCTCAGGCGGTGTTCGACGTGGAAGGCGTTCCGACCGTCGTCTTCGTCGGCGATGATGACGAGCCGCTGACGTCGCAGGCCCTCGACGAGGCCCGGAAGCGCATCTGGAACCAGAATCTCGCCACTGTGGTCATCGAGGTGAAGGGCGACCGCGCCGTGGCTTTGCCCGCTCGCAGACTCCGCGATGCGGGGGAACATCTGTCGCTGCAAGAGGCTCGTGCAGACGGGCCGTTCTCTGCCTTGGATGTGGTCTCGGCCAATCTCTCGCGTCGCACGCCAAGCTGGTTCGATGTCAAGGCGCGGGTCGACCGCAAGCTTCTCGCCAATCTTTCCACCGTCGTAGCGGCACTGTCGGAGGAGGGTTTCGCCGGCATATCCGACAAGAAGAAATCAAGGCGCTTGGCCGAACTCCTCATGGGCCAGGTGCTGTTCCTTTCCTACCTCGAACACCGGGAAATTGTCGGTTCTACCTATCGTCAACGCCGAGGGGTCCAAGACCTGCACGGCCTGATCGCACGCACCGATCGGGCCGGAATGCGCACGCTGATCGACCGGCTTCGGTCCGACTTCAACGGCGACTTCCTGGGCGACGATCGGCATGATCCCTGGACCGCCCTTAGCAGTGATGGCTTCGACCTGCTCAGTCGGTTCCTGCGCCGTACTGACATGCGAACGGGACAGGGTGACTTCTGGAACTATGACTTCAGCTTTATCCCTGTCGAGCTTCTGTCCGGCTTGTACGAGTCATTCCTTTCGCCCGAGCAGCAAGCGAAGGAAGGCGCTTATTATACGCCTCGTCACCTCGCGATGCTTGCTGTCGATCAGGCATTCGCAAGCTCTTCCGATCCGCTCGCCGAGACGATCTTCGATGGTGCGTGCGGGTCGGGAATCCTGCTGACAACCGCCTATCGCCGCCTCATTGCGTTGTCGGAAGCCGGCGCTCGGCGCAAGCTCGGTTTCCGCGAACGCGGAGAGCTTCTGAAGGAGCGCATTTTTGGCGGCGACATCAACTTCATGGCCTGCCGCGTCACCGCTTTCAGCCTCTATCTCTCGCTGCTGGAAGGTCTCGATCCGGCCGACATCATGGAGGCCCAGGAAAAAGAGAACGCCAAGCTGCCTCCCCTCAACGACACCAACCTCGTCCACGGTGAGGACAGGGCGGACTTCTTCCGAAACGAGCATGCCTTCAATGGCAGGCGTTTTTCTCTGATTATTTCCAATCCGCCCTGGGCCGAACCGGAAGGGGAAACGCGCACGTCGGCCGATGACTGGGCGGAGCGCGCGGGAGTTCCGTTCGTGCGGCGCCAGATCGCCGGCGCCTACGCACTTCGCGCCTGTGACTTCCTCGCCGACGGTGGGCGCATCTGCCTCATTCTGCCCATCGGGCAATTCCTTGGCCCATCGAGCTCCGATTTCGTTTCGTATCTCCTCGAGGACTACCGGCCATCGCGTCTCATCAATTTCGGCGACCTGCAGGGTCTTCTGTTCCCCAGCGCCGAAAACACCTGCCATGTCTTTCTCGGAGAGCGTCGGCCGGAACGCCTGCCTGGCAAAATTCCTTTTGACGAGACATTCGAATATTGCGTGCCGAAAGCGGACATGAGCTTGGCGCTCGGACGACTCACCATGCAGTCGGCCGACAAGCATCGCCTCCAGACCCGTTCTGTCTCCGAAGACCCGCAGCTCCTCGTCACGATGATGTGGGGTGATGCAAACGACCTCGCGCTGTGGACGCGACTCTCGGCTCGTGGAACCTTCGCGGACTTCTGGAAAGGTCCCCGCGAGTTTCGCCGATGGGTCTACCGCAAGGGCATCCATCTGCACGACAGGAGCCGCGAGGCGGTGAGTGCCGCGCCGCTGCGCGATACGCCCTTCGTGCCAATTGCCGCATTGAGCGCGGGCTCTCCAGTCCTTCACGGGGACCTCCTAAAGAAATGGCCTGAAGACGAGGACACGGTCGTTGGCTTGAATGACGCTGTGCTTGCGGTATTCGACGGCCCGCGCGTCCTGTTTCCGGACGGCTTCTCGAAAGAGGAGCAGAACATCCGCGCTGTCTATTACGACAAATCTGCGACGTTCACACACAGTGTCGGCGTCATTGCTGGCAAGAAGGATGAGGACGCTACGCTCCTCCAGTTTGTCGCTGTCTATCTACGTTCGACACTGGCTCGCTATTTCCTGATGATGCGAGGCTGGAAGATGCTTTGCGAACGCAACGGCGTCCACCTAAAGGATGTTGAGGCGTTCCCCTTCTTCGTCCCAGAGGACGCGCCGGACTCGGACGCCGCTGCGGAGGCTTTGGCAACCGTTGCGCGCCACATCGCAACAATTGCGGGCCTGCCCGAGCTTAGCCAGACGACACGATACAACGAGCTTCGATCGGACCTCGACCAGGCGGTGTTCCGTTATTTCGGGCTGACCCCGGAAGAGAAAGTCCTCGTCGAGGAGACGGTCGCCATCCTTATGCCGTCCATCCGGCCAAGAAGCTTCAAGAGCCTGGATACACCGGCCCAACAGGCTGCGGACGGTAATGACTTCAGCACATATGCTCATGCCCTCGCCGAATCTCTGACCTCCTGGCGAACGCGAACCGGCGGCAAAGGCCGCTTCAGCGTCAATGTGGTTGCGAGCGATCCGAACCGCGCCGGGCCGGCCGGCATCGTGCGCATCACCTATGCAGAAAAACCGACTGCGGGACCTGTCGTCAACACCAAGGTGAACGACGATTTGGTTCTTCAGACCTTGGGACAACTTCGCGCCTCAGGGCTTCGGGCAATCCCCAGCGGAGATTCGCTGACGCTCGTCCCTGATGCGCATCTGTGGATCGATGGCTCCCTCTATTTGGTTCGGCCGCTAACGCAACGAAGCTGGACTGTCCGCCAAGCATTACGCGACGCAGAACACATCGTGAGGACAGTCCAGTCCCGAGCGGCAC
This sequence comes from Aquibium carbonis, assembly GCF_003970795.1. Lineage (GTDB taxonomy): Bacteria > Pseudomonadota > Alphaproteobacteria > Rhizobiales > Rhizobiaceae > Aquibium > Aquibium carbonis. The sequence continues at coordinate 107,685 of NZ_RWKW01000034.1, forward strand.
CCAGGACACAAGGGGTGCCTGCGTGACGACGAGTTCCGATTGGTTAGCTGCCTTCCCGATCCAACCAGCCACCGAAGCTGTCGAGGCGCTCCGGCAAGCCTGGTCCGAGCTTGCTGCCCGGCCTCGTCCAAATTTCAATCCGAAGACGAAGGAACCGGCGCTCACCAAGCGGCTCAAGGTCTACATCGAAAACTACACGGCTCGGCAACGCGGGCTGCTGGGCATGTGGGTGGCTGAAGACATCATCGGGGAAATCGATCCCGAGACTGGCGAGATGCTCGAAGAGCGCCGAACAGACATCGCCTACGGCTGGAACGACCAAGCTCGGGATATGAAGCTGGTGTTCGAGTTCAAGCGCCTCGGAAAACAGAAGAGCCATCGAGACCATTATTTGCGCGATCGCGGCCTCGCGCGCTTCGTAACAGGTATCTACAGCCGCCGCCAAGCCGTCGCCGCGATGGTCGGCGTCCTGCTCGACCCCGAACCCGAGGTTGTTCCACCGATCCGGAGGGCGCTGAGTGACAAGGCGCTGGCGACGGTTCTCCGTCTACGGCCCAACGCCACTGGTTCGCCCTTCGATCGGCCATCGCTGCTGTTTGCAGGCGCGGACTTCGATACCGAGCACGAGCGTGATACAGCCCTCGCGCCCACACATGGTCATATCCGGGTGTCGCACTTCTTTCTGCCGTTCGGCTATCCGGCCGACACAAAGAAGAAGGCCGGCTGCTAACGCCGAGCAGTTATGGATGCCGGATTTGGCCGGTCCTTTGGCCGATCTTGCCTGCAATCCTCGACGCAATCGTCGACTGCTCAGGCGGCGGCCTTCAGCTCTTGCTCGGGCGGTACCGGCAGGGGCGCCACCTTTGCCTGATGGAGCCATCCCACATCCGGTCCATCGGCCTTGCCCTTGGCGCTGTCGATGATGACATTGGATATACGCTCCTGCTGCTTGCGCAGATGATCGCGCAGCAGGCTATCGCGCGTGATGTAGCCCGCATTCACGCCGGGCAGCGAATGGTTCATCAGGAGATGGATGTCCAGTTCTGACACAACGGCCGCCTGCGCCAGCGTGCGGTAGCTCTGGCGTAGGTCGTTGCCCCACTTCGACAGAACGTCCCGCTCTTCCTTGTGCTCGATCAGATGCCCGCTGTCGCTGTCGGCCGGGAACAGCCAGAACTCGGCCTGGTCGGGATAGAGGATGCGGCCGGCGCGCATCGCCCGCAAGATGCAGCGGATCATCGGCCGCGACAGGGGAATGTCGAACGCCTTCTTCACGCCGCCCTTCGGCTTGGGGACGTGCAGAAGCCGGCTGCGGAAGTCGATGTGCTCGATCCGCACATTCTTCAGCGCCGTCGGCCGCGAGCCGCTCAGCAGCGTCATCAGGTGGAACTCGCGGCGGATCGGATTGGTGAGCGCGGTCAGCTGCGCGAACCACGGCGCCATGTCGCTGGTGCCCATGCCGGTATCGCGCCGCCGCTCGGTGTTCCAGTCGATCGCCGTCACCGGGTTGACCGGCGGCAGGTCGGGATTGGTCTTTCGTGCGTGGTTGTAGACCGCCCGCAGGCTCCGCATCGCGCCATTGGCGATGTAGGGACCGTTCTCCGCGCTGATCTTGTCATGCCGCTCGGCGACGAGCTTCGGCTGGCGGCCGAGCCTGGCGAGCGGCTTGTCCAGCCAATCCTCAAACAGCCGCTCCATATGGTCGCGGTAGTTCTCGATCGTGCGCGCATCGCGGCCCTTGCGGATCATGTGCCCGTCCCGATACCGCTCCCATGCCTTGCGCAGCGTGACCGCGCCCGGCTTGATCTTCTGCTCCTCTCCCGGCCGCTCGCCGCGTGCGATGGAACCGATCTCCACCTTTGCCTTGCTGCGAGCCTCGCGCGTCGTCACGTCCCCGCACTCGCCGAGCTTCACCTGCGCGGCGAACTCCCGGACGCCATCGCGCCAGAACTCCGCTTGCGCCATGAAGGTCTTCTTCTTCTTTCCGACGAGCACGAAGAAGCCGGGAAGCTCGGTGTCGCGGACCTTGTATTGCTTGTCGGTTGCATAGGGCAAGCGTGCGATCGCCTTGTCGGTGAGAAGCTGCCGGTTGTCGGCCATTTTCGGGCCTCCCAATTTTTAGTCTGGGTTTAGTCTGGGGAAGTACTCGGCGAGAGTCATCGCGGTGAAACTACGCCAAAGCACGACCGTATACGAAAAATATTAGCAAAATCAGTATATTACGTCAAGGCAAAAAGTATGGTGACGTAGGCGATAGTGCATGCCAATATGGCTGCGTACATACTACGAATCTGGGGGTCAGAGGTTCGAATCCTTTCGGGCGCGCCATTCAACTCTTTGTACGACTCGGAGACATGGGTGACAGTTTGTACCTAAGACATGGGTGACAACCTCGTGCC
>NZ_RWKW01000035.1 GCF_003970795.1 Aquibium carbonis
GCCGCTTGCGATCCCAGGACCGAATATCCCGAGGCCGAGCAGCGACAGCGCCGCCAGCACGATCGCCATGGCCTGATCGATCGTCGGGCTGGCGCCACCGAAGCCGGCGGTGAACTCGCCGAACAGCGTCGAACCGATGCCGATAATCACGGCGAGCACCAGCACCTTGATGCCGGAGCTGATGACGTTGCCGAGCACGCGCTCGGCCATGAAGGCGGACTGGCCGAACAGCCCGAATGGGATGAGCACAAAGCCGGCAAGCGTAGTGAGCTTGAACTCGATGAGCGTCACGAACAACTGCACGGCGAGGATGAAGAAGGCGAGCAGTACGAGCGCCCAGGCAAGGAAGAGGCACGCGATCTGAATGAAGTTCTCGAAGAACGACCAATAGCCCATGAGGCCGGAGATCGAGTCGAGCAGCGGCCGTCCGGCGTCGAGGCCGGTTTGCGCAACACGGCCGGGGCGTAGCAGATCGGTGGTCGAGAAGCCGGTGCCGGAAGCCTTGAGGCCGAGGCCGGCAAAGGACTCGAAGACGATGCGGGCGAGATTGTTCCAATTGCCGATGATGTAGGCGAAGACACCGACGAACAATGTTTTCTTGACGAGCCTAGCGATGATGTCGTCGTCCGCGCCCCAGCTCCAGAACAGCGCTGCGAGCGTCACGTCGATCACGATCAGCGTTGTCGCGATGAATGCGACCTCGCCGCCCAACAGGCCAAACCCGCTGTCGATGTAGCGGGTGAAGACCTCCAGGAAATGATCGATGACCCCCGTGCCCCCCATGGCGCTACTCGGCGTCCTCGGTCTGCGGCGCCGCTTCACGACGGCGCGCTTCGCTCGCGGATGAGCCTTCGGCGGGCGCTCGTGACTGTTCTCGATCCGCTGTCGTGTTGCCGGTCCCAGGCGTCAGGAAGCGCCGGCGGCTCTCAGCCCAGGCGCGCAGACATGCGGGATCGCGCGGACCGGCCTCTCCGAGGCTCTGACAACGGAACAGTTCGGCGCTCAGCGGGTCCAACGCGTTTGTCTGCGCCGGACGGGCGGACTCCATCTCCGGCCGCTCCTCCTTCCGGGTCAGCTCGACGACCGTCGCGGTGATTGCGACGGCAACGAAGGTGACGGCGCCGAGCCGGGCGAGCATCTTTCCGTCCATAGCGTGGCCTCAGTTTCCTGCGGGGAACATGCTGGCGTTGCCGGGCTGGTAGCCGGAGCCGGGCGTGAGAAACCTCCGGCGCTGCTCGCGGCCCTGGTCCGCGGCGGCCGCGCGCTCGGCTTCTGCGAGCGCACGGGCGCGGCCGTCAGCGGCCACAACGGCGGTGAGGTCCGCGAGCTGTTGCGCTTGAAGGGCGAGGATCTGGTTGCCAGCCTGGGCGGCTTGCAGGGCGCCGGTCGCACCCTGGCTCTGGCCGACGAGCGCTGACATCTCGGTGCGGTTGGTGTCGAGGTTGCCGACCACCGTCGCCTGCACGCGCATCGCGTCCTGCAAGCCGCCCACGGTGTTCTGCCATCGGGTGCGCGCGTCGGCGATGAGCTGCTGGTCGGACGCGGACAGTGAGGCACTGCCATACGTCGTCTGAAACGCCTGGTCGATTTGCCGGACGTCGAAGGCGATGTTCTGCGCTTGGCCGAGGAGCTGCTGGGTCCGCTGGATCGACTGTTGCAGCCGCTGGAGCGAGGAGTACGGCAGGCTGGCGAGATTCCTTGCTTGGTTGATCAACATCTGGGCTTCGTTCTGAAGCGAGGTGATCTGATTGTTGATCTGCTCAAGCGCGCGTGCCGCCTGAAGCACGTTCTGCACGTAGTTCGTCGGGTCGTAGACGATCCACTGCGCCGACGCGGGCGTGATCACCAGCGGTACAAGCGACATTGGAAGCGAGAAGATGGTGGCGGCGAGGAGTGCCGCGCGCGAGCGGGATTTGCGGGTGCTCATCGTTGAGCCTCCTTTGAGGGTTCGGGGAGGAGCGTCGGGAAGTTAGGAAGGAGATCGATGGCCCAGCTCACGCCACGGGCCTCGAGCCACGCAGGGAGGAACCCCTCCCGGCCGTGCTCGGCCAGGATGCTGGCAATCAGCGCCTGATCATCCTTTGCGGACGCAGCGCAGAGGGCGAGGCCGACGTCGGAGAGGCCCAGCTCGAAAAGGCGATTGCCGCGTCGGGATTGGCAGTAGTAGTCCTGTTTCGGCGTGGCTCGCGCGAGAATCTCTATCTGGCGATCATTGAGCCCAAACCGGCGATAAATGCTGGTGATCTGCGGTTCGATCGCCCGGTCGTTGGGCAACAGCAGCCGCGTGTGGCAACTGTCGACGATTTCAGCAGCGATCGTGCTCTTCTCGATCTGTGCAAGCGACTGGGTTGCGAAGACGACCGACGCGTTCTTCTTGCGGAGCGTGACCAGCCACTCGGTGAGCTGCTTGGCAAATCCGGGATCGTTTAGCGCCAGCCACCCCTCGTCGATGATGAGCAGGGTTGGCGAGCCGTCGAGCCTGTCGGAGATGCGATGAAACAGGTAAGACAGGACGGCCGGCGCGCCTCCGCTCCCGACAAGGCCTTCGATCTCGAAGGCTAGAACAGCGGCCGAACCCAAATGCTCGAATTCCGCGTCCAGCAGCCGGCCATAGGGGCCTCCGACGCAATAGGGTCGAATTGCCTGTTTGAGGTCGTTCGATTGTAGCAGCACCGTCAGGCCGGTAATCGTCCGCTCCTCGACAGGGGCGGAGGCAAGCGAGGTCAGCCCCGTCCAGATGTGCTCCTTGACTTCCGGGGTGATCGCAACGCCTTCGCGCATCAGGATGGCGACGATCCAGTCGGCCGCCCAGGCCCGCTCATAGGTGTCATGGATGCGTGCGAGTGGCTGGAGAGAGACGGATATTTCGGAACCTTCCGTGAGGCCGCCGCCGAGGTCGTGCCAGTCTCCGCCCATCGCCAGCGCGGCGGCGCGGATCGAACCGCCGAAGTCAAACGCGAAGACCTGGCTGCGCTCGTAGCGGCGGAATTGCAGGGCCATTAACGCGAGCAGCACTGATTTGCCGGAGCCGGTTGGCCCCACGACCAAGGTGTGGCCCACATCGCCAACGTGAAGCGAAAAGCGGAAGGGCGTGCTTCCCTCGGTCTTGCCGAAGAACAGCGGAGGCGCTTTGAAGTGCTCATCTTGCTGAGGGCCGGCCCAGACGGCCGAGAGTGGAATCATGTGCGCTAGGTTGAGCGTCGAGATCGGCGGCTGCCGGACGTTGGCATACAGATGGCCGGGCAGGCTTCCGAGCCAGGCGTCGACCGCGTTGACGGTCTCGAGCATCGCAGTGAAGTCGCGGCTCTGGATCACCTTCTCGACGAGGCGCAGCTTCTCGTCAGCAAGGCGTGGATCGCCGTCCCACACGGTAATCGTAGCCGTCACGTAGGCCATGCCGGCGAGATCCGCGCCGAGTTCCTGAAGGGCCATGTCGGCGTCGGCGGCCTTGTTGGCGGCATCGGTGTCTACGAGGACAGACGCCTCATTCGTCATGACTTCCTTGACGATGGCCGCAATGCTTTTTCTCTTTGCGAACCATTGCCGCCTGATGCGGGTGAGCAGCTTGGTTGCGTCGGTCTTGTCGAGCAGGATCGCGCGTGTCGCCCAGCGATAGGGGAATGCGAGCCGATTCAGCTCGTCGAGGATGCCGGGCGTCGTCGCGGTCGGGAAGCCGACGATGGTGAGGGTTCGCAGGTGCTGATCGCCGAGACGGGGCTCAAGGCCCCCGGTGAGGGGCTGGTCGGCCAGCAGCGCATCGAGATACATCGGTGTTTCGGGAACACGGACACGATGGCGCTTGGTGGAAACGCAGGAATGCAGATAGGTCAGCGTCTCGCTGTCATCCAGCCAACGGCATTCCTTCATGAAGCCGTGGAGCAGCGCGAGCACACGGTCGGTGCGGTCGACGAAGGCTCGCAGAATCCCGTGAGGGTCGACGCCTGACCGTTCCCTTCCCTCGTAGAGCCAGGTCTCCGCGCGCGCGGCATCCTCGGCCGGCGGCAGCCAGGCGAACGTGAGGACGTAGCGGGACTCGAAATGCGCGCCTTCTTCCTCGAAATCAGCCTTGCGCTCGGCATCAAGCAACGCCGACGCGGGATCGGGAAAGATGCTGTCCGGATAGCGGTTGGAGGGGTAGCGCTGCGCCTCTACGAAAATCGCCCAGCCCGATCCGAGACGCCGGAAAGCGTTGTTAAGCCTTGCCGCTACGCCTACCAGCTCGGCTGCAACAGCGGAGTCCAGGTCCGGACCGCGAAGGTTCGCGCTTCGTTGAAATGAACCGTCCTTGTTCAGAACGACGCCTTGGCCAACGAGCGCGACCCAGGGCAGAAAATCTGCGAGGCGAGTGGCGGTGCGGCGATATTCGGCGAGGTTCATCATAGCGGGCTCAGACTGCGAGAACGGAGGGGATGCGCAGATGCCGGCGGATCACTTCGACGAACATTGGATCGCGCTTGGCTGCCCATACAGCCGCGAAGTGGCCGGCGGCCCAGACTGCGAGACCGACGAGCCAGAGCCGAAGGCCAAGGCCGAGAGCGGCCGCCAACGTACCATTGAGGATCGCGATCGACCTTGGCGCACCGCCGAGCAGGATATGGTCTGTCAGCGCCCGGTGAACGGGCACCGAGAAGCCGGGGACTTCTGCGTTGTCGGCGATGCCCGCCATCACACGAGCACTCCGCCGCCGAAGCTGAAGAAGCTGAGAAAGAAGGAACTGGCCGCGAAGGCGATCGAGAGACCGAAGACGATCTGAACGAGTCTCCGAAAGCCACCGCTCGTGTCGCCGAACGCGAGGGTCAAGCCGGTGACGATGATGATGATCACCGCGATGATCTTCGCGACGGGTCCTTCGATCGACTGAAGGATTTGTTCGAGCGGCTGCTCCCACGGCATTGAGGAGCCGGAGGCATGTGCGGCCGGAGCGAGCGCGAGGCTGACGACAGCGGCCACGGTTGCAGCAGCAATATGACGACGAAGGTTCTGGAGCTTGTGGATCACGCGCGATCTCCTGTGGCGGGCAATGTTGCGGGGGTGACGTGGTAGTCACCGTCGGGTGTGAGGCCGTGGACGCGTGCGAGTTCGGCGAGACGCCGCCTTGATCCACGGCCGCTGAGGACAGCGACGAGGTCGATCGTCTCGGCGATGAGGGCGCGAGGCACCGTGACCACCGCCTCTTGGATGAGCTGTTCGAGACGCCGCAGTGCCCCGATGGCTGTGCCGGCGTGAATGGTGCCGACGCCACCGGGATGCCCGGTGCCCCAAGCTTTCAGAAGGTCCAGGGCCTCGGCGCCGCGCACCTCGCCGATGGGGATCCGGTCAGGGCGCAACCGCAGAGAAGAGCGCACCAGGTCGGAGAGCGTCGCGACGCCGTCCTTGGTGCGCATCGCCACGAGATTGGGGGCGCTGCACTGAAGCTCGCGCGTGTCCTCGATGAGAACGACGCGATCCGCTGACTTCGACACTTCTGCGAGGAGCGCATTGGTGAGCGTAGTCTTGCCGGTGCTTGTTCCCCCGGCGACGAGAATGTTGCGGCGATCGGTGACCGCGCTGCGAAGAGTCTCCGCCTGCTCGGCCGACATGATGCTGGCAGCGACGTAGTCCTGCAGCGTGAAGATCGCGATGGCGGGCTTCCGAATTGCAAAGGCAGGCGCGGCCACGATAGGCGGCAGCAGGCCCTCGAAGCGCTCCCCCGTTCCGGGCAACTCTGCCGAGACCCGCGGACTTCCGGCGTGGACCTCTGCGCCGACATGATGGGCGACGAGGCGGACGATGCGCTCTCCGTCGGCGGCCGACAGGTGCTCGCCTGTATCGGCGAGGCCTTCCGAGAGCCGGTCGATCCAGAGCCGCCCGTCGGGGTTGAGCATCACCTCGACGATCGACGGGTCTTCCAGGAATGCGGCGACCGCTGGCCCAAGGGCCGTTCGCAGCATGCGCGCGCCGCGAAGTATCGCCTCTGTCTGCTGGAAGGAATTCGCCATGTCGTCCCCGTTCTGCGCGGGACCACTCGAGAGCGGCCCTGGATCGGGGATGAGTAGAAGAGGCAGAAATTCGGGCGACGCAACAACGAGAATGTGGTCGTCGTACTGTGGCGTACAATTACAGGGAAACGGCTAAACCGCGGAAGTCTAGTGACTGGTCCTGTGCGCTCTATTCAGATGGTGAGTCACCAGGGACATCTTCGGCGACCTCCTGACGTAGCCGTGGTCCCTTGGCGAGGCGGCGACCGAGCGCTGCGACAAACGCATCGTAGCGTTCGCCCGCTTGTGCGCGCGCGGCCGCCTGGGCCGGCTCCGGCAGCGGCGGGTTTGTCATCAACCAGTTCCGGACGAAGACCGCGAGCGTCTCTACCGCGATCCCCAGGTCCCGTTCCAGGCGCGTCATACGCCTGTCGAGCTGATCAAGACGCTTCGCAATAGCAGCTTCCTGCCGCTCGGCGGCGTCAGGTGACAGGAAAGACGCGATCGCGGCTTCGGCGATGAGCGAGCGCGACTGGCCACGACGCGCTGCGTATTCCGCGAGCGATTTGGTGACGCCGGGTTCAAGATAGACCGAGAGCCGCTGCTTCTTGTTCGGATTTGGCATGGCGTCCTACAGCTCCATGCCATCGTTCGGATCGAGCGAGACCTGCCGCGCGATGCCTTGCACGAGTCGGTTCATGCGGCTTAGCCGCGCGGCATCGTCGGGCTCGTCGTCGTTGGGGTCGATCTCGAACTCATTGGCGATGGGCGGCTTCTTCTCGATCGGTGCCACGCGATCCAGCTCCGGCTGGTGGCGCCTCTCGGAGCCCGTCGGGTCCTCGTCGTCCACGCCGCTCACTGACGGCGCGGCGTCCTGCAAGGGTCGCGGCGGCAAGGGCCTGCCTGTCCAGTCATCCGATTGCTGGTGATCTGTCTTCGTCAGGATGGGAGGCGGCAAGATTCGCGCCCGAAACCTGGCATCTTCGAAATAGCGCGCCTTCTTCGCGCGAATGGGCGGCGTGCCCGCCACCATTACGATCTCGTCTGCGGGCGGGAGCTGCATGATCTCGCCCGGCGTGAGCAGGGGCCGGGCCGTCTCGGAGCGCGAGACCATCAGATGGCCGAGCCACGGACTGAGCCGGTGCCCGGCGTAGTTCCGCATCGCCCGCAGTTCGGTCGCGGTGCCGAGGGCGTCGCTGACCCTTTTGGCTGTCCTTTCGTCGTTGGTCGCGAACGAGATTCTGACGTGGCAATTGTCCAAGATGGAGTTGTTCGGGCCGTATGCCTTTTCGATCTGGTTGAGGCTCTGCGCGATCATGAAGCTTTTCAATTTGTAGCCGGCCATGAAGGCGAGTGCGCTCTCGAAGAAGTCAAGGCGGCCAAGCGCCGGAAACTCATCGAGCATGAGTAGAAGCCGATGCCGCCGGGCCTTGCTGTTCAAGTCCTCCGTCAGGCGGCGGCCAATCTGGTTGAGGATCAACCTGATCAACGGCTTGGTCCTAACAATGTCGGATGGCGGCACGACGAGATAGAGGGTCGTCGGCCGTGCATCTCCGACAATGTCGGTGATCCGCCAGTCACAACGGCGTGTGACGGCAGCCACAACAGGATCGCGATAGAGGCCGAGGAACGACATTGCGGTGCTCAACACTCCGCTTCGTTCGTTGTCCGATTTATTCAGCAGCTCTCGTGCTGCACTCGCAATCACCGGATGCGGTCCTGCCTCGCCGAGATGGGCAGTCTTCATCATCGCCGCGAGCGTGGACTCGATCGGACGCCGCGGGTCGGACAAGAACGACGCCACGCCGGCGAGCGTCTTGTCCTCCTCCGCGTAGAGCACGTGGAGGATGGCGCCGACCAGCAGCGCATGGGAGGTCTTCTCCCAATGGTTCCTCTTCTCCAACGAGCCTTCGGGATCGACCAGGATATCGGCGATGTTCTGGACATCCCGGACTTCCCATTCCCCGCGCCGGACTTCGAGCAGCGGGTTGTAGGCGGAAGACTTCGCGTTGGTCGGATCGAACAACAGCACCCTGCCATGCTGCGACCGAAATCCGGCAGTGAGCTGCCAGTTCTCCCCTTTGATGTCGTGGACGATCGCGCTGCCTGGCCAGGTGAGCAGCGAGGGAATGACCAACCCCACGCCCTTCCCACTCCTCGTCGGCGCAAAGCAGAGAACATGCTCGGGCCCGTCGTGCCGGAGGTAGTCGCGGCCCAGCTTGCCGAGTACGACGCCGTCGGGACCGAGGAGGCCCGCCGCATCCACTTCGTCGGTCCGGGCCCATCGTGCCGAGCCGTAGGTGTCGACGTTCGTCGCCTCGCGGGCACGCCACACCGACATGCCGATCGCGACTGCGATCGCGATGAAGCCGCCTGACGCTGCGATGACGGCCCCTTCCACGAAGATCGGCGGCGCATAGGCGTCGTAAAAATACCACCACAGAAAGAAGGACGGTGGATAGTAGACTGGCCAGCCGAACACGATGAACCATGGCTCGCCGAGCTGGGCTTGAAAGCCCAATCGCCACGCCGTCCACTCGGTCGCGACCCACGTCGTGCCGAGGATGATCAGTGCGACGGCGAGGAGCTGGCCCCAGAGGATCTTGGTTGCGGACATTACCTGCTCTCCTTTTCTTCCCGTCGCTTCGTTACAGGCCGATGCCCCGCTTGCGGCCGAAGCTCCAATCGATCCCGCCATCGCCACGTACGACGCCCGAGACATGGCGACCGAGATTCCGCTCGAGCGACGGCGACCACGGGACGAGCTGAAAGCCGAGCCCGTCGTCGAGCATCGCGAAGCGGCCGGAGGCGAGATCGAAGCGGCGATAGTATGTGCCGGCGACATACTCGCCGGCCGACGGTTTGGCGGCGGCTTGTCCTGTCTCGGCGGTCAGACGTTCGCTCAGTGCATCGAGTTCGCGTCGGCGCAGTGTTTCGATGAGGTTGCGGCTGAAACTCACGCCGCGCGCCTGGCGCTCGGCCAGGCCCTGACTGATGAGATGCTCGGCGCGGCGATCGAGCGCGTCGCGCACCTCGGCTCCGAAGCCACCGCCACCAAGGGCTACCGGTTCGCGCGCAATCGCTTGGCGGTCCAGCCAGGTGGCGCCGTTGGCAGTAATCTGCTGCTCGAGCGGGATGTCCGATCGAACTGCGAGCGCAACGCGTCGCCGGCCCTGCGCGTCATCAAACTTGCGCAGCTCGACGATCGAACCTGGGCCCGAGTCCCCAGCAGCATCGAGGTCGGCGAGCTTGATGTGATGGGTCCGGCCGTCGACTCCATCTATCACGGCATAGGCCGTGCCGTTCAGCTCGTCATCGAGACCACGCGCTATGAGGCGACCAACGATCTGGTCGTCGAGGCTCTCTCCGGCGAGCACGAAACTCGAGGTGCCACGCTCGATATTGCGCTCGGCCAGCCCGCGATGGATGCGCTTGATGATGTCGCCTCGCTCGCCAAGCTCGCGCAGAGTGGTTTCGGCATTCTCGACCATCACCCACTGGCCCGGGCCGATCTGATCGGCAAGGCCCAGAGCCTCCAGCTTGCGCAGCCGTCCGACTTTCAGGACGTGAAGCTCGTCAGGCTGGCGATCAGGGCTCGGAGCGAGATCGATGACGCCTGTCCGATACGCGTCACGCGAGAGTTGCCGGTCGAGGTTGGTCCAGCGCTCCGACTCGACCTGACGTTCGAGGTTGCGCCGGATCTCCTGATCCGTGCGTGGGCCCAACTCCTGCGTCACGAGATCCTGTGCGCGAGCACGCATGCCTTCCTTGATGTAGTCGCGCGAGATGACGAGATCCTGGCCGTCGTCGGAGCGGCCGCGCAGGATGATGTGGACGTGGGGATTGTCGGTGTTCCAATGATCAATGCCCACCCAGTCCAGCTTGGTGCCGAGGTCCTTCTCCATCTGGTTCATCAGGTCGCGGGCGAAGATCTTGAGGTCCGACATCTCGGTCGCATCCTCGGGCGAGACGATGAAGCGGAAGTGGTGGCGATCGTCCTCGCAACGCTCGGCAAACTCCTTGGCATCCAAGTCGTCGCCGCCGGGTCCGAAGAGACGGGCTTTCTCCCCATCCCGGGTCACGCCTTCGCGGCGGAGATAGCTGAGGTGTGTTGCAAGCGGCGCCGAGCGCGCCGAATGGCGAACGACGCGGGTCTTGATGACCGTGATGCGCGAGCGGCTGGTGAGCAGACGGTTCGCCTGCACGGTCGCGCGGCGGCCACGTCCGAAGCGCGATCCCGTGCCGGAGCTGATGTTGCCCGAGCGTGAGACGTGACCGCCGGCCCGCTGCGCGGCCGCAAGCGCCTGCGCGATGAACGGCCGAGCGCGCTGGGCGCGCGTCGAGCGGATGCGGCCGGGGCGGATGCGGAACTCGTCCTCGACGCTCATAGCCACAGCTGCGCACATCGCGCTAACACTCTGATTGAACAGAGAGAGCGCCGAGGTCGCAGGCCGCGTCGACAGGGCGCACCTCGCGAATTCGGCTCGCAAGCTATTGAAAAACCACGACCGTCCTCGCGCGCACATCGCGCCTTTTTATCTCGCCATCGTGCGGTCGTGCTTCCAAGCTCCTGCCTCAACGCACTCCATTCCACGCCTGAACACGCCATGACGCGAATGGGGACGGCAGTCGTCATTGCGGCCTCTCGTTGCCGCCGCGTGCTACGAATAGAGCGGGTGAACGCGCTGAGAATGCGCTGGCGTCTTGCATTCGTGGCGCGTTCGGTCCGCTCTCGCGCTGACGCTGGGGATGCATTGCGGCTGCTTTTCCGACGTCATCAGAGCGTGCGACGAAGAGCGAGGCGCTCATCCAAGCAAGCGGATCAGCGCGCGTCGACGGCATTGCATACGGCGGCGGGTCAACCCCGAGAAGGGGTGCGATCGTGGCGACATAGGCCCGCGTCTCGGCCGGCAGATCGCGCGTGCCCGCAAGGTACTCGTCGTAACGCCGGGGCCCTGCATTGTAGGCGGCCAGCATGGCGCTGAGATTGCCGTATCGGTCGTACATCTCGCGCAGGTACGCGGCGCCGGCGAGAATATTGTCCCGTACATCGAAGGGGTTGCGACCAAGATCGTAGCGGGCGCGCAGCTCAAGCCAGGTTTCCGGCATGACTTGCATAAGGCCGATCGCGCCAGCAGAGGATACGGCGCGGATGTCATGTGCGCTTTCGGCGCGCATGACCGCGCGAATCCAGGACGCCGGAATGCGGAAGCGGCGCGAGGCCACGTCGATGTGGAGAGCGATGGGGCTCGCCTGATCGGCGCTGGCGGACGACACCACCTGAGGGCTGGCCGAACCGCTGATCGTGACTACCGAGAGCAGGCCGGAAAGGAGAAGGGCGGTGAGACGCCGGGCGGGCAAACGCCGCCCGGGCCTCATGATCCGCGTTGGTGAGGTGCAGCAGATGGGCATTCCGTCAGTCCCGCTCGGCGCGCTTCTGCGGACGCGTCCAATGCAAACCCCAGGCGGACTTGCCCTCGCCCGACTGAAAGAGATTGGCGCGGATCGGCTGTCCGAGTGCGGGGTCGTCGATCTGGACCGACACGTAGTCGCCAGCCTTCTCACCGATGCGCTTCCAGCCTGCGCCGATCTCCGGGCCATCGCCGTCACCGAGATGCGCGCGATAGTCCGGCGCGTTCTCGGCGTCCGAATGTTCCGCCGGAACCAACACCATCTCGATGTCGAGTGAGAGCGTGCGGATGCGTCCGGAATAGCCATTCTTGGTGCGGGTGAACTCTCCGATCTGAGGCATTTCGGTCTCCTTGGTGGTGCGATGAGAGGGACGACAGCGCGCACCGTCACCGCGTCGGTGCGCGCCATTCGAACTGTCCGGTGCTTTCCTCATCGGTCCACAGCGGCAGCGCGTGGCCGACGATTGCGCTGGTGGGAAGCGGGCCGAAGTAGCGCCCGTCGAGGCTGTCCTCGACCCACCAGTTCATGAGGAAGACCTCGCCGTCGGCGATGCGGCGGCAGCCTTGCCAGATCGGCAGTTGCCGGCCGAGCCGGTCGCGCACCAGCGCATCGCCCATCTCGATGCCGTCGACTGTGACGTGCGTGCCATGGCGGCAGACTTCTTGCCCCGGACGCCCGGCAACACGTTTCAGGAGCGGCACGCCGCGCGGCAGGTAGTGGCGCTCAGCCAGGAAGGAGGAGAGCGGTTCAGGCGCGTTGACGACGACCAGGTCGGTGACCTCGAGCCGATCCGCCGGCGCGATCGTATAGAAGCCAATCGGCATGCTGGCGGAAGCGTTCCAGATGAGTCGTGGCGTGACGGGGACGAAGAAGCCGACGCCGATCGACATCGCGGCGAAGTACGTGGTCATGACGTAGCCGAAGCGCGTCATGACTCGATCTCGCGGCGCAGTAGGATCGCGCGATGTTGCTCGACCGTGTAGGCGCGCGGTTCCTGGCCCGCAGTCAAGCGATTGTGGACATGCCGCCAGTGATGCGGCGAGACCTCGCTCGGATCGATTCCAGCCGCCTCAATAGCGTCGATGACCTGGAGGACGCGCTCGACCTTTGGCCAGTTCTCCATCTTGAGGAGGAGGTCGCCGCCCGGCCGTACGAAAGGCAGTGTGGAATAGCGCTCGCCCGGCGTGATCGTGCGCACGATGTCGATGCGCGAGATGACCGTGCCGTGGTCGTTCGAGGCCCAGCGAACGAAGGCGAAGACGCTGTTGGGCGTGAAGCTCAGGACGCGGCGGCGCCGGTCGAGGATCTGCTCCGCCTTCTCCTTGCCGAAGCGAATCCAGTATTCGACCTTCTTCTCGATCCATGTCAGCTCGACGCGCGTGAGGCCGTCGACAGGAAGCGGCGAAGGCACGAGACGAAGATGCGACGCGCCGGTCATGGCAGGTCTCCTTCGGCTGGAGGGAATTCGCGGGCGAGGAGGTCGCGCAGCATGTCCGCAACGGTCAGGCCACGCTGGAAGGCGACGATCTTGATGCGGCCGCGCAGTTCCGTCGTGATGTCGATCGTCAGCCGCGCGGTGTAAGCGGCCGCGTCGCCGTTGCTGTTGGAGCGCGGCGCAGGCGCCTTGATCCAGCGTTCGGGATCAGCCGGTCGCGCGATGAAGGCGCGTTTGGAGGATCGCTGGGTCACCGCGCCAGCCTCCCGACTTCGCTCGCAAGGGCAGTGATCTCGCGCGCCGCAATCGTTGCGTGGGCTTCCCAGACGAGGCGGCCGGACTGGGCGGCGTCGGCAAAGGCGACACGCTGGCCGACCTTGGAGGCGAGCAGCGGCGGGTCGTGATCGGCGAGCGTGAGCGCCGTCTCGCGCGCGATGATCGTGCGTGCGCCGCACCGATTGAGAACGAAGCGGGCGACGATCTGGGGCCGGTAGACGCGCGCCTCGCTGAGCAGCGCGAGCATCTCGGCCGAGCCCCAGCCGTCGAACGGCGATGGCTGGACCGGGATCAGGATGATGTCGGCCGCCAGCAGCGCCGAGCGCATCAGCCCGGCGACGCGCGGCGGGCCATCGATGACGATGTGATGGACGTTGCGCGCGAGCTCGGGCGCTTCGCGATGAAGCGTGTCGCGAGCCAGGCCGATCACGCCGAACAGGCGCGGAAGGCTTTCGCGTGCGCGTTGCTGCGACCAGTCGAGGGCAGAGCCTTGCGGATCGGCGTCGATGACGGTGACGCGCTGGCCGCGGCGCGCCCACTCGCCGGCGAGGTGAAGAGCGAGCGTCGTCTTCCCGACACCGCCCTTCTGGTTGAGCAGCGCGACAATCATGGGGCGCCCCGCTCTCGGCGGCGCGCATGCACAGGTGTGGATTTCGGAGCGGCCGTTAGAAAGATTCCGAAGGAATCTTGGTTAGAAGAGTTACGGCGCGCGCAATGCCTTGAATCGGCGTGCGGATCCGACGATTCCGGTCCCCGATAGCACGAGGATCGGGTCCCCGATGGCACGATAGGTCCGGTCCCTGATAGCACGAGACGATTCACAGCTTATCCCCAACGCGCGAGGTCCCGCGCTGCCTCAGCGAAGCGAGGGCAGTGGGATCGATTGGCGCGAATGAGAGGCGTTCGGGGGCGTCCCGCGGCTGCTCGATGGTCAGCCGGTAGCCAGGCAGCGTCTGCCGGCGAACGATGTCGCGCAGGTCGTAGGCGAAATGCTTTAGCGGTGAGAGGCTGCCGGACTTCGCATGAAGATAGGCGATGTCGAGGCTCCAGCCGTTCTGTTGGCGGCCGCCATGCTTGCGCACCAGGCGATAGAGCCAGCGCTCCAGTCCGCCGGTCAGGCGGAAGTAGGCGCGGTCGATGGTCAGCACGAGCGCATCGTCGAGGACGGCGGCGAAGAACCAGTCCGGCACGATCAGCTCGAGGCCGAGCGGACGGCCGTGCGCGTCCGCGCGCTCCTTCCACTCGTTGATCCAGGAGAAGCGATGCATCCGCCGCTCGCTTGGCTGGCGGATCGAGGTTGCGACGGTGGTCGATTGCAGGCGGTCGAGCCCCGCCTTAAGGCGGTCGTAGTCGCGCGCACTCACGCCGCGACCGATGAAGTTAAGAATCTCGTAAGGCGTCGCCGCCATCAGGCGCGAGGGCTGCAGGCCGAGGTCGCGCGCCTCGACTATCTGCGAGGCTGCCCAGATCAGTACGTCGGCGTCCCAGATGGTCGCGAGGCCGTGCTCCGGGACCGCTTCGACGCGGATGACGATGGTGCCGGCCTTGAAGTCGATGGGCGTTAGCCGCTTTGACTTGGCGAGCGAAAAGAAGGGATAGGCCATGAGGTCCTGCGCGTCGCGCGGCGCGAGATCGCCGGGAAGAGCCCGGAAAAGATCGAGTTGCTCGCGCTCTGTGCTACGGCGCGCCGAAGGCATCTGCCGGTCTCAGCGATGCTGACGTCCGGCATGCAGCATCGACGGATGGCGCTTTGCCGGAAGAACGGAGCCGCGAGGATCGGATGTGGAGGTGACCGCGCCTCGGTCGGCCCAGGCCCGCAAGTCCTCGAGAGCGTAGACGACCCGGCCGCCGAGCTTTCGATATGCGGGGCCCGTGCCGTACGTACGATGCTTTTCAAGCGTGCGGCTGGACAGACCGAGAAAGTTGGCCGCCTCCGGCGTTCGTAGAAAGCGCGGCGGCAAGCCAGCGAGAGTGGACATTTCGCACCTCCGGGCATTCGTTGAGGCTGCCGGTGATCACCGGCGTTCGAAGGCCACAGTGGCGGAGAGAAGCTGCGAGGGGGGAGTGGAAAGGTGGGAGTCTAAGATTTCCACACCCGCAGGCGGCTAGAATCGCGGACGATGCTGGAGAAGCTTTCGATATCCTCCCGCGATCATCATCAGACCGTGCTTGATGAGATCCATGGTGGCGTAACGCCGCGACGATGTCTTCCAAACCTCTTCGGCGACATGCTCGATCCCGAAGAGCACTTCCGCGATGGTGCGATAACTTTCACCGTAGAGATGGCCATCGACCGCTTGGATCATGTGTCGCGCACGGCGCGTCTGCTGCCGGGTTAGCCGAGGATCGCGTGGCACCGACCGACGGTGAACTGATCGCAGGAGGCGGTCGATTGCTTCGAGACGTCCGAAGCCGTGCTCGTCGAGCGGAACCAGTGCGGCGAGCGGTGCATCCGGGGGTGTGTTCGGCAGGCAGACGATATGGAGACGTTGGCCGTTTCGCAGGGTGTGGAGAAAATGCGTGCCACCTTCGTCGACCAACGCCTGTGCTCTTTCATCGGGATCGACGACCTCGAGCTCAATCTGGGGATTCAGAAGCACCGGTGCTGTCGTCACCACCACCGTCCCCGTCTCTTCCTGGGGCTCCCAGAGCACTTCGGTGTCGATCGCCTTGAGGGCCGGCGCTATCGGGAAATCGGAGGCCCCAGCGCTGGCGAATGCGTATTGCCGGCGCTTGGGACTGCCTGTCCTGACGTTCTATTGCCGAGTAATCGCGCTCGTATTCGGAATTCCGACGCAGCCATTCCCAAGCGAGGTCGGGGGCGGCGAGCGTGTCGAGGTAGTCATAGTCAGCGGATGAGCGCCACTTGGACCTTTTCTGTGCCATCTGTCTCCTCCCACGCGTGATTGAAAGTGCGTGCAGGGAGTCCGACGATCATGGGTTGCGGCGCGTGGGGATAGTCCAAGAGTCTGCGCGATGCGATGCAGATCGCGCGCATCGGCGACGTTCAGCCGCCTGACTTCTCGCGCGCCAGGAAGCGGTATCCGCATTCCGTCATCCAGCGTGCGCGGGCCAGGTGAGAATCGTGAACCCGGCGAGCGTGTTCAGCGTCGCCGTCCGGATCGAGGCCGAAGAGGACTGTGGCTGCCTCACGCCAGTCTGCCCCATCAGCGGCCGCATCGAGCAGGCGCAGGTAGAGCTTGGTGTTCTTGCGGTCGTAGTCGGTCACCGCGTCGCTGGCCGGTGGTTCATCTAGGTAATATTGGTTCGTCACAACCGCCTCATCGACAAACGAATTGCGTCCAGATACAGAATGTTAACCAATTCCGCGAGCGACGGGCGATGCACCGACCGCATCGCGTGATGCTCCGGACGCAGATTGGCGAGCGGTTGCTAACGGCGCTGCTATTCACGTTTGGGTGTTCTTATTCCTCATTACCATGACACCTTCACCTTGGTCCGAGCTGAGGAGGACCACGCCGCTCGCTTCGAGTGCGCGACGGACCTGGTCGCGTGTCGATTCGTAGACTGCGAGGTCGCTCTCCGACTCAAGGCGCTTGAGCGCTGTAAGTGATACTCGGGCCTTGTCAGCGAGCGTCTCCTGCGTCCAACCCAGCAACGCGCGCGCGGCCCGCGATTGTCGGGCGGTGATCATGCATGATCACCTCCCATCGCCGGGCACACGCACGCCAGAACTACGACCATTTTAGTCGCTCTCGGCGACTGGCGCCAGGTAAAATCGCTGTGTTTACCGTCAGCAACGGGGTGGCGGTGGGACTGATTCGGTCGCTCTAGCGAGCGAAAGCCCCGCCCGGATGGCCCGGGCGGGGCTTGGGGCTCGTGCCTCACTCGCCGTTGCGACGGTTGGGGCGGGACCAGATCAGGCTGTAGCCTTCGCCGTCCTCGTCGTCGAAGAGGTTGGCATAGATGGGAGCCGTGAACGACGGGTCGTCGAGCTTGAGACCCAGATAGTCGCGGCCTTCGTTGGAGCGCTTGGCCCAGGCGGCGCCGATCTCGACGCGGCCCGCGAAGACGCGGTGGCTGGGGGCGTTCTCGCCCGAGCGGATGGTCTCGGGAACGATGCGGACGTTCTTGGCCTGGACGCTGAGGGTGACGATCTGGCCGACGAATTCGTTGCCGGACTTCTTGAAGGTGCCGATGGTCGCCATGGTAGTTCTCCTTGATCTCTGTTTCGAGCCCGCACCATTGCGGCCTCGATGGCGATCGGTTGGCCGGAGGCGATCGTCGCCGCACCTGCTTGCAGGCCGGAGCACAGCGGAGGATGGCAGCCGTGAGACTTTCTTGTTTCGCGAGGAATGGGCGCAGCCCAGGGGAAGAAAGTCGATCGGCGCCATTGCGGCTTAGGCGATCGAGGCGAAGCCGGCCTTCGGCCAGATCAGCCCATCAAAGAGGCCGCTTGGAGCGCTCGATCAGACAGAGAAGGATCAAGGAGAACTTGGCGACACCCGTCGTGCAGCCGCTGAGACACGGCGGACGGCGGCCAGTGCTTCACCATGTCGAGGCAAACGAACCTCCCGCCTCAATGCTCCCGACGAACAAGAAGTGGCGAGCGATCTGGCCACTGCCTTCGCAGGCGTCGTCGTTCGCTACGCGGCCTGGCCCGCATTTCAACGTGACGCGCCACCAGGGGCTCGCTCTGATCCGGGAGTTCCGCAGCGAACTGCCAACTGACGTGGTGGAGTCGAAGGCTACAGCCTGATCTGGTGATGCCGCGCCGGCTCGAATGGCGTCAGGCGCGAACCACGCCCTGGCCGACCTGACCGGGCGGGGCCAGCGTCGCGAGGCGAGCGAAGGCAGTAATGGCGACGACGATCGCGCCGACAACCGAAAAGGCGATCTGCCACGTTTCGGAAGGCATGGTGTGCTTCACGATGCCATGGGTTGCGTGATAGCCGGCGATGGCCGCTGGCGCCACGAAGACCGCTGCGATCATGAGGCGGAGCCAGAGCGGCTTGACGAAAATGAGCAGCAAGTGGCCGATGAGGAGCGTTGCGAGACCGGCAATGATCCCAACGGCGATTCCTCCGAGCCAGCCAGCGCCGGTGCCGTAGGCCCAAACGCCTGCCGTCACGCCGGCGAACAGCGGTAGCGCGTAGACGGCGAGGTAGAACAACAGACAGCAGATCACGCCGATGGCGGCGATGCTGGCGAGGATGCTGATGACAATCATAATGGTGGCCTCCGTGAGAAGCATCTGACGGTCGCGCCTTCCACCACCACCACGGCGCGAACGGATATTATAGCAAAGAAGAGAAGGCCGCGGCGAACCGAATTCGCCGCGGCGCTCTGATTGAGGCAGGTGTTGACGGCGATCACTTCGGCTTGTCGCCGTAGCGCCAGACGGGAACTCCGATCTTGCGGGCCTTGTCGGTCAGGTTGTCCTGGATGCCCGTTCCCGGGAAGACGATGACGCCGATAGGCAGCACGGCCAGCATTGCGTCGTTGCGCTTGAATGGTGCGGCCTTCGCATGTTTCGTCCAGTCGGGCTTGAAGGCGATCTGCGGCACGTTGCGGTGATCGGCCCAGCGGGCGGCGATACGCTCGGCGCCCTTCGGTGATCCGCCGTGCATCAGCACCATGTCGGGGTGCTTGGCGCGCACCTGGTCGAGCTTGTCCCAGATCAGCCGATAATCGTTAAAGTCGAGCCCGCCGCTGAGCGCGACTTTCGGGCCGGGCGGCAGCATGACCTCGGTCTCGGACCGCTTCTTCGCGGCAAGGAAGTCCCGGCTGTCGATCATCGCTGCGGTCATGGCGCGATGGTTGACGAGTGAGCCGTTGCGCGGCCGCCAGGCCGAGCCGGTGTGGCGCTCGAAATGCTCGCAGGCCTGATCGCGCATCAGCTCGAAGGCGTCGCGTCGCTCGATGAGCGTCTGCCCCTCGGCGATGAGTCGCTCCAACTCGACGGACTTGACCTCGGTGCCGTCCTGTTCGCGCTGGCTGCGGCGCTGCGCCTGTTCGTTATCGTCGAGCTCGCGGGCGATGCGGTCGGCGGCGCGATGGAAGACGTTGGTGGTCGACCAGAGCAGGTCCTCGAGATCGGGCTCGAGGCGGGTATCGCTGAGCGTGGCGACGAGAGCGTCGAAGATGTCGGCGATAGCCCCGGCGACGAGGTTGCCTTCGGGAAGCGGCCGGGGATCGGGTTCGTCCTGGAAGGGGCGGAAACCGTAGAGCTGAAGCTCGGCGAGAACGTGATCGGTCGGAGACGAACTGTGGCGGGGTTCGAAGTCGTCGTCGGTGATCATGGAATGCTCCGTCGCTGGATTGGCCGCGACCCTCGCGGCCTTCATGGCGACGGAAGACGGCGGGCGGGCCGGCCCTGCACCCGGAGCGAAGCGCAGGGCCGAAGCGCCAGCGGAGGACCGCAGGGGGCCGACTATTTTGCTTCGCGATGTAAAGGCGGCTCTGCCGCCGACGGAAAATAGTCGGCCACCAAGGTTGCCGGGCCGGGCCGTTTGCCGTCCCGATCGCCCTCTTGAAGGCCGAGGGTGCGGCTCTCTCCGGCGCTTCGGAGCATTGGCCGCAGGCGAGATTCCGGACCTCACCTTCGTTCCGGCCGTGCGTTCACGGTCGCGTGCTCTATGCGGCGTCGGCCATGAAGCGGGTGGCATCCCGGTGCGCGAGCTGGGCCCGAAGGTCTGCACCCAGCACGTCGGGGCCGAGCATGCGGAGATCCTCGTTGAAGTCGCCCAGCCTCGGCGACAGCACGATCGCCTCGATACCGTCGTCGGACGCACGCTCGATCAGCGCGGCCATCGCACCGTCGCCGGCCGGATCGTTGTCGCGCGCGATGTAGAGGCGGCGCAGCGTGTCCGCGAACAGGATGGCCGAGAGATGGGCGGCCGACAAAGCGGCGACCATCGGCATGTCGGGTAGGGCCATCCTGAGCGACAGCATGGTCTCGATGCCTTCGCCACCAGCCATGACATCGCCGGCCACTCCGAAGCGGACAGCGTGTCCGAGAAGATCGCCCATCGCGCGACGCGGCGTGTTGATCGGCGCCTTGCCGAGGCGAATGGGGTCAAAGCCCTCGGGATCGAGCCAAGTCCGATGCGCTCCGGTGACGCGGCCGTCGAGATCGGTGACCGCTGCGATCATGGCGGGCCAGGTCTCCGTCGCGGAATGCTCGTCCGGCCGGTAGTAGCAGCGTGGGTGAAAGCGGAGCGATCCGGTTCCGTGCAAAGACGTAATACCGCGTCTACGGAGATATGCCTCGACCAGCGTGCCGTGGATCGGTCGCGACATCGCGAACAAGCGCTGCGCAGCCTCCGGCGACCCTGTCGGGGTAGGATGTAACGCGTGGCGGCGCTCGTCGCGCGGCGGTTCGGCTTGCGGCAAGCTGAGGAAGGCGCGTGCCTCCTTGGCGACATCGGCGAAATCCAGGAGGCCGCAGCTCTCGCGGATGACGTCGAGAAGGTCGCCATGCTCGCCGGTGGCGGCATCGGTCCATTTGCCCGACGCGCCCTTGCCGCTCTCGGGGCCGGCCAGGCGCACGAACATCGAGCGCCCAGGCGTGTTGCGCACGTCGCCCACCATCCAATAGCGACCTTCGCGATGGCCGTTGGAGAGATAGTGGCGGCACACCGCCTCGGCGTTGCGCGCGAGACGGTGTGCGAGTTCCGAAGCATCGAGCCGGGACATCACGCGGCCTCCCGCTCGCCGACGCGCGCGACCGGATAGCGATCCATCACCTTGGCGAGGACCGCGGGGCCGCTCGCGTCGGTGGGCACGAACATGCGCAGCTTCCACGAAATGATCTCGTGGAAGAGGCCGTAGGCCGTGAGCCGTTCGCGCATGGTGTCGGTGAAGCCCGACAATTCGATGCGATGACTACCCATCAACCGTACGCGACGAAGCTGGAGCCCCTCGGCAAGATCGATGACGGTCTTGCCCTCGACAAGGGCGGCGAAGGCGTCGTCCGGCGTCAGCGAAGGCAGGCCGGTCGCCGTGGCGGTCGCTGCCCACGCCGGCGAGACCCTGCGACCGATGATGCGCTCGCCGTCGTCGGTTTGCAGCCGATAGACGCGTGTCGACTCGTTCGGCAGCCGCTTCCAGATCGGAAGCAACAAACCCGCGACCATGTGGATGGTCGAGTCGGCGAACGCCGGCACCTCGTTCAGTTCCGTGGTCCAGGCCTCGGCGAAGGCCGCTTCGTCTGCCTCCTGCCAATGGCTCTCCGCCATCATGCGGACGGGGACGTTCGGTGCTTCCATCGGCCGGATCAGGCGCACGCGGTATTCGACCTCGCCGTCGTCGAGCATGACGGACGGCGCCCGGACCTGCATGGCCGCACGCCCGGAGCGTTCGTTGACAAGAAGCCGCGATCCGCGCTCGCGCAGCCGGCTCAGCGCTTCGTCCAGCGTGACGGGACAATTGCGCTGGCGCTGCATGATGGTCAGGAGGCGCGTCTCCGCGCCGGTGCCCGGATGCGTGTAGATCGTCTCGCGGTCGGTGACGACGAAACTTTCCGCCCGCAGCGTTTCCAGGCCCATGTCGTAGGTGCCGGCGGCGATCGCGCCCTCGATGCGGGCGTTCAACAGTTGCTCGAACGCCGTGAACAGGATGCCTTGCAGCTCGATGGTCAGCGCGAGCATGCGGTTGAGGAAGGTGGTGATCGGCGGCAGGTCATCCTTGATGCCGTTCGCATCCATGAGCTTCAGGCCAGTCGCCGCTTCGAAGCGCTGAAGCGAGCAGCCCTCGATCTTGCCGCGAACGAGCAGCATGTAGAGCTGGCGCAAGGCGTCGCGTCCGTAGTGGCTTTCGAGATTATCTTCAGGCCTGAACAGGTTCTGGCCGCCGGTTTGGCGCTGACCGCGCGTGATCGCGCCGAGCGTATCGAGCCGGCGTGCGATGGTGCTCAGGAAGCGCTTCTCGGCCTTCACGTTCGTCGCGACCGGCCTGAACAGCGGAGGCTGCTGCTGGTTGGTGCGATGCGTGCGGCCGAGTCCCTGGATGGCCGTATCCGCCTTCCAGCCGGGCTCGAGGAGATAGTGCACGCGAAGGCGCGTGTTCCTCGCCGTAAGCTCGGCATGATAGCTGCGGCCGGTGCCACCCGCGTCGCTGAACACAAGGATGCGCTTCTGGTCGTCCATGAACACCTGCGCCTCGGCGAGATTGGCGGAGGCCGCCCGGGTTTCGACGACAAGGCGATCGCTCCTGGTGGCGCCGCTCGACTTGCGGACGATGCGGCGCGATCGGCCGGTCACTTCGGCGACGATGTCTGTGCCGAAGTGCTGCACGAGCTGGTCGAGCGCGCCCGGAACGGGAGGCAGGCTCGCGAGCTTCGCGATCAGCGCATCGCGACGCGCAACAGCCTCGCGGCTCTCGACCGGCTGTCCGTCGCGGTAGATCGGACGCGACGACAGTTTGCCTTCCGAATCCGTGAACGGCTCGTAGAGCTGGACCGGAAAGGAATGGGCAAGATAGTCGAGGACGTACTCGCGCGGCGTGATATCGACGCGAACGTCGTTCCATTCCTCGGTCGGCAGCTCGGCGAGGCGGCGCTCCATCAGCGCTTCGCCCGTCGAGACGATCTGGATGACGGCGGCATGGCCGTCTTCGAGATCGCGCTCGATCGAGCGGATCAGGGTCGGCGTCTTCATGCTGGTGAGCAGGTGCCCGAAGAAGCGCTGCTTCGCAGACTCGAATGCACTGCGCGCGGCTGACTTGGCCTGGCGGTTGAGCGTTCCCGATCCGCCTTCGCTTCCGCCGGTGATGTTGGCGGCCCGCATGGCGGCATCGAGGTTGTTGTGAATGATCGCGAAAGCATCCGCGTAGGCGTCGTAGATGCGGGTCTGGTTGGGCGTCAGCTCATGCTCGACCAGTTCGTATTCGACGCCGGCAAAGCTCAGCGAGCGCGAAGTGTAGAGGCCGAGCGCGCGCAGATCGCGGGCGAGCACCTCCATGGCGGCGACACCGCCGGCTTCGATCGCCTCCACGAATTCGGCCCGGGTCGAGAACGGGAAGTCTTCGCCACCCCAGAGGCCGAGGCGCTGCGCATAGGCGAGATTGTGCACGGTCGTCGCGCCGGTCGCGGAGACATAGACAATGCGGGCGTCCGGCAACGCGTGCTGGAGCCGTAGGCCGGCGCGGCCCTGCTGCGAGGCCTCCTGATCGCCGCGTTCACCTTTGGCGCCGACCGCGTTCTGCATGGCGTGCGCTTCGTCGAAAATGATCACTCCGTCGAAGTCGGAGCCCAACCATTCAACGATCTGCCGCACGCGGGAAAGGCGTTCGCCGCGGTCGTCGGAGCGTAGCGTGGCATAGGTGGTGAATAGGATGCCTTCCCGAAGGGTGATCGGCTTGCCCTGCGGGAATCGGGAGAGCGGCGTGATGAGCAACCGCTCCATGCCGAGCGCGGACCAGTCGCGCTGGGCATCCTCGATGAGCTTGTCGGACTTGGAGATCCACACCGCCTTGCGGCGGCCCTGCATCCAGTTGTCCAGAATGATGCCGGCAGACTCGCGGCCTTTGCCAACGCCTGTCCCATCGCCGATCATGAAACCGCGGCGGAAGCGAACCGCGCCCTTGGCGTCCTCGGCCGCGGCGCTCACGACGTCGAGGGTGTCATCCACGGTCCAGGCGCCGGCGAGATGGTCGCCATGCGCCTCGCCCGCGTAGATCAGCGTTTCGAGCTGCGCGCCCGAAAGCAAGTTGACGATGTTCGCCGGAAGGCGCGGACGATAGCTCGGCTTGGGCGGCGCGACCGAGGCCATCGCTGCCGACTGGACGAGCTGCGTGGGGTGATCCTGAGCGCCGGGAATCCGGATGCTCTGGAGCGCATAGTCCTCGTAGATGGAGTCGGAGAGGCGCGCGCCCTGCGGCGGCGTCCAGTCGACCGTCTCATAGGCGAGCTCGATGCCGGCGGGCTCGGACGCGCTGGTGGTCTGCGATGCGGCTCGAGCGGAGCGTGCGATGTAGCCGCGAACGGTGCGCGGCGTGGTGACAGTGGGCACAGTCCGGGAGGCATTGACCGGCAGCCGTGCCGGAACGCGCTCCGCGATCCAGGCCAGCAGCGTGGCGACGTCCGGCGCGACACCGGGCGCGACCGGGAACACGGTCGGATCCTCGGCCGGGCGCTTGTCGATGACGGTCAGCCGCGTCGGGAATGTCGTGCCGTGCTTGGCATAGACCCGCCCGTCGATGGCGGCGGAGAAGATCACGCGGCCGCGCTCCTGCAGCCGGACATAGGCGTCGCGCCAGGCTGGCGCGTCCGGCGCGAAATTGGCGCCGGTGACCGCGACTAGGCGGCCGCCGTCGGCGAGCCGCGCCAGGGCCGATGCGACATGGCGGAGTGCGGCGTCGGCCATGCGGCCTTGCACGTTCGCCATCGCCGAGAAGGGCGGATTCATGATGATGACGCTCGGCACGATGGCGGCGTCGAGGTGATCGTGAATCTGCGCCGCGTCGTGGCAGGTCGTGGCGATGTTCGGGAAGAGCCAGGAGAGAACACTGGCGCGGGTCTCGGCCAGCTCGTTGAGGACGAGTGATCCGCCCGCGATCTCGGCAAGGATGGCGAGCAGGCCCGTGCCCGCCGACGGCTCCAGCACGCGATCAGCCGGCGTGATCGCGGCGGCTGCCATGACCGCGAGGCCGAGCGGGACCGGCGTCGAGAACTGCTGGTACGCCTCGCTCTCCAATGAGCGGCGCGTGTGGGTCGGCAGGAGCCCGACGATCTTCTCCAGCAAAGGGAGCGCCTGAGCCGGAGAACCGGCCTTGCGCAAAAGCGCCTTTCCGTATTTGCGGAGAAACAGGACGGTTGCGGCCTCGCAAGCGTCGTAGGCTGTCTTCCAGTCCCAGGCGCCGGACGCATCGGAGCCACCGAAGGCGCCCTCCATTGCGGCGCGGAGGGTCGCCGCGTCGACCTGCCGGCCCTGTTCGAGCTGCGGAAGGAGATGGTGCGCGGCTGTGCCGACGCAGCGGGCGATATCGGACGGAGATGCAAGCGGCGACGCCGCGACCGCAGGCGCGGCCGCGAGAGTGGTGGATGGGGTCATGGTGATGAACCTCTGGGAGAGCGGAGACGGGCGAGCCGGCCGGCGCTCTCTCTAGACCGCACCGGCTCAAACCCGTCCCGGCCAAGCTCTCCCTCTCGTCACGCCGCGGCCTTCACCGCGCGCCACCAGGCGATGCGCTCGTCGCGCGTTGCGTTGGCGAGCCGAAGCAACAGATCGCCGTGGCAGGGACGCGGCGCGCAGAAGCAGACGAGATCGCGGCCACGCAGCTCGTCGAGCGCGCGCAGCAAGTGATGCTGGTCCGCGAGCCAGCGTTCGTGTTTCGCGATGACGGCGGCGCGGTCGCCGTCGGGGCCGATCCGGAACGGATTGCCCCATTTGCTCCCGCGACCGATGTAGAAGGCGCCCGCCGGCACGCCTGCGTGATGCTTGTTGAGTACCCTGCACATCCGACTTTTCTCCTGATCCCGTTGCGGCGGGCTGGCGACGGGGACGCGGTTGAGGCGCGGTAGGTCATGCATCGCGCGCGATGCGGAAACGGCTCGTCCGTTGACCGACGAGCCGCCGCATCCAGACAGGCCAAGTACGCGAGGGATCAGGGAGTCGGCTCGTCCGGCAGGGTTGCGCACGGCGGCACGTAGGTATCGAAGGGATTGCCGTCGGCGAGATGGCCGAAGGGTGTGAACACGAAATCCGTGCCGTCGCGGCCGACAGCGCAGATGACGTAGCGCAGCTCGCCGGTCGCGGCGTCGGCGCACTCCATGAGCGCGAGGTTGCCGTCGGCCGCGGCTCGCAACAAGGTCGCGAAGTTGGCGCGCGCGTGATCGGGAACGCTCATGGCGCACCTCGCTTTCCAGGCCGCGCGGACAGAGTGCAGTCGAGCCAGCCATTGGTGGCGATCCACGCGACGGTCTTGCGTCGGCCAAGGTCGAGGACGTGCGCGCCGCCTCCGAAGCCGTTGGCGCGAGGGCGCGAGCATGTGTCGGCCCATTGAAAGCCCCAGCGCCCCGTGAGGCCGAATTCCTCGGCGCAGCGGAGCACGAAGTCCACGACGGCTTGCGGATCGCCGGTCGCGTCATCGCGAACCCAAAGCTGGGTGCCGCCATGCTCGGGCTGGATGGACAGGAGGAACGCCTCTGAGGGCGGGTCCTCGGCGGCGTTCTCCTCCATCATGCGGTTGTAGAGATCGAGCGCACGCGCAGCGTTTCTCGGCGTGCCGACATCGAGAAGACAGGAGAAGTGGGTGAAGTAGTCGGCCATGTCAGGCTCCTAAAACGACAAAGCCCGGCGCGATGGCCGGGCTGGTTGAAGGACGGGATTGCGGCTGGAGCGTCAGAGCCGGAATTCGGCGACGAGCCGCTGCGCGTTGGCGTGATGCTCGAGCATCGCGCGGTAGAAGCGCTTGCGCGCCTCCCGCTTCGCCGGATCACGCTGCGCCGTTCGCGTGAGCTTGCGCCGAGCGGCGCGGATCACCGTGCGGTCGCTGGCCCAGACCGTGACGTCGAGGCGGAGATAGGTGCCGTACATCTCAGCCTCCGTTCGCCTGCTTGGCTGCTCGCAGGGCGGCTAGCGCCACGCGGAATTCCGCTGCGCCGACTTCCTCGGACAAGTCGATGTTGGCGGCGACGGACACGCAGGCGGCGTGAATGTCAGCGTCCGACACTGTGGCCGAACGGAGACCCGCGAACTCGGGATCGGTTTCGACGATCGCGGTGATCTGGTCGCGAACGCGGTCCTCCTGAAGCTGCGCGAGGATGTGACATGCGCGCGGCCCCGCAACGGGCTCGTCGGGATCGCGTGCGCCGTCGATGATCGCCTCGGCTTTTGCGGCCGCGGCATTCGCTCGCATGAGCCAATAGGCGTCCGTCCGCCGTTCCGCGGCCTGGTCGGCAATGACGATCTTGAGGAGTCCGAACAGGACCTCGAAGTGCGCGGCCTTGCGCTGGACGGTTTCGTCGAAGTGCGATGGGACCGGGACGGTCTCACCCGAATACGCGGCGTCGGTTCCGAGCCAGATGCCGGTGACATAGGTTTCGCCGGCGGCCTCGTAGTCGAGCTTGTCGTTCGACCAGTCATCGTCCTCGATGGCCTGAAGGCAGGCCTCGGCCGGAGTCGCGGCCTCATACGTTCGCTGCCGGTAGACCGGCACGCGGTAGGTCGTTTCGACGGTATAGGTGGGCATGACAGGCTCCTGAAAAAGCGAAGCCCGGCGCGGTGGCCGGGCTGTTGGGGTTGGATGGAGAGAAGGCGGGCTAGTAGCCGAATCGCCACGACGGCCAGGGCTGGCCGTCATCGGCGGCCTTGACCGCCTCCTCGAGATAATCGGCATTCCCTTCCACGACGGTCGGGATCTCGACGGGCGTTTCGTCGATCACCGTCACGGCGCAGACGAGGCCGTCCTCCACCTCCACATGGACTGGCACGAGATACTGAAAGACGACGCGGCGCGGCGTGGCCGAGCTGAGCTTGGTCATCGGAATGCTCCTTGTTGAGAAATGGCGGGAGCGACCGAAGCCGCCCCCCGCCATGGTTCGCGTCACTCGGCGGCGATCATCGCCGGGTCGTCGGCGTCGGCTTCGCCGTCACCCGCTTGCTCGTCCTCGTCGTCGGCGAGGAAAGCCGGCAGCGCTTCGTCGCCGTCGGTCTCGCTGGCGTCCGCCGTGCTCGTTGCGTCGGGATCGGCGGGACGCAGGGGCTCCGGCAGCCAGCCGGTGTCCGCGAGCAGGCGCTCGGCCTCCTTGGCCATGTCGGCCTTCTTGAGGTGGTCGATGAGCTGCGCCTTCTCTTCACCGAGCGCTTCCCGCACGGCTTCGACGATTCGGCTCTTGGTGACGCGGCCGAGATAGTTCGCGGCCGTGGGTCGCCATCCAGCCTCCACTATGTCGAGACCCGTGGCACGCGCGAGCCGTTCGGCTTCGCGCATCCGCCGGTCGAGCCCGTGCTGGGAGACGCCGTTGCCGCTATAGGGATTCGGACGCTCGTAAAGAGCGTTGATCCCGTAGCTGACGTAATGCGCGAGCAACGCGAGACGGCTTGCATCGTCAAGCCCTGCGATCCAGTCCCACAGGCGATCGTCGTCCTCGAGCGGCATGTCCGCCTTCCAGGCCTCGACGCGCGCCTCGATCGCCTTGGCGGAGGCGCTGTCCTTCAGGTCGGTGGCCTGAACGGGGAAGTGGACCTCGCGGACCGACGCCTCGACGGCGCAGCCGTGCGCGTTGTGCTTGAAGGCGTCGAGCACCAGCTTGTGCAGGAGCGCCGTGAGCGCGACGTGCGGGTGGGTGGCAACGGCTTCGCGCAGCGCCAGCGTGCGGTGGGCCGTGAGCTCGATCACCAGCCGCTCGGGCAACGGCTTTACGCCATCATCCTCTTCATCGTCTTCCGCCTCTGGATCTTGGCCGCCGATCGTGATGACAGCGCGCTGAACGGACGGTGTTGCCGGAGCATCGATCCCGCCGCTCTCGCCATCGACCTCGGCGTCGCCGCCTTCGACGGCAACAGGCGCCTCGTCTTCGGGCCGTACATAGCCACGATCAACCACGATGTCGCCGTCGCGGTCCACGCTGACGAAGACGCCGGCGCGCGCGATCTCGGTCGGATCGTAGATGACGGGGCGCTTCTCGAAGGCGTCGAGAGCCTCCTCGATCTCGCCCAGGCGCTGATCGGCCTCGTCCGGCAGCTCGTCGGCGCCGTCATACTCGGCCTCGAGCCGATCGTATTCCGCGCGCAGCGACTCGCGCTCGGCCCGCTCCTCGTCTGTGAGATCGACGAAAGTGCCGGTGATCTGGCGCAGGCCGTGTTCGTAGCCATAAGGCAGGTCGAGATCGACCTTCCCCCACCTCCAGCCTTCGCTGGCGATCTCCTCGGCCACGGTCGTCAGCTTCTCGCTGACCAGGCGGTGAAGCAGCGTCGGGTCCTGGAGCCAGCCGCCGTTGTCATCCTCGAACAGGTCGCGCAGTACTGCGCCACCGGCGGCGACATATGCGTCGATGCCGACGAAGCGCGCACGCTTGTCGGACGCCGCAATCGTGCTCTCGGTGAGCAACTGGCGGATATGCCAGGGCTGCCGATTGTACGAATGCTGCACCGCCTCCCACACCTGCTCCTGACGCTCGTGATCGGGGTTGACAGTGAAGGCCATCAACATGTCGAGCGTCATGCTCTCCTCCGCATATGCATCGCGCAGCACGGGCGAGACGGCGTTGAGGCGCAGCCGCTGCTTCACAACCTGGACGGTCGCGAGGTAGGCCGCCGCGATCTCCTCTTCGGTCATGCCCTTGTCGAGCATGTCCTGGAATGCGCGGAACTGGTCGAGTGGATGAAGGCCCGCGCGCAGAAGGTTCTCGGCGAGGGAGTCGTCCTCGGCGAGGATCTTCGTGTCGGACTTGCGCACGACGCAGGGGACGAGGCCGTCCTTCGGGAAGCGCTTGGCCTTCACCAGGCGCTCGATGGCGCGATAGCGGCGCCCGCCCGCCGGCACCTCGAACATACCGGTCTCGTTGCCGTCCGCGTCGAGAATGGCGCGGACGTTGAGGCCCTGGACGAGATCCTCGCGCCGGCCGATGTCGTGGACCAATTCGTCGAGCTCGGCTTCCGGCCGGGTTCGCCGGACATTGGACTCCGAGAGCACGAGCTTGTTGAAGGGGATGTCGCGCGAGCGCGAGAAGACGATCTTCTTGGCAGCCTTTGGCATGTCGGGATACTCCGCGACGGGCGCCGAGAGCCTCTCTCTCGGCTTGAAACCCGTCACGAAGCGAAGCGCCGCCCTCTTCCTCTGAGGACGGCGCCACCTTCCGGCGACCCGGAGAAGCGCAGAGCCGGAAACGCACAAACGTGCATCTCCGGCTCTGCGGATTTCAGGATGAGCGCGTCACACGCCGTCACGGCGAGCCTGCCGTGCGCGGTAGAGAATGCGTTCGGCGGCACGGATGCTCCCAGCCTCGCGGGCGGCTTCCGCCCAGACCGAGATCGGGAAATCGCCGGTGAAGAGGATGTCGCGCTCGATGCCCATACCGAACGGCAGGGTGATCGAGGCGAGTTCCTCCAGCGAGAAGCTGCCGAGCTCGGGATAGCTGAGATCGGCGAGGCCGAAGAGCGTGTCGCCGTCGGCGTCCAGCTCGCTCGCGAGCCAAACGCCCTCGCCGAGCGGGTTGAAGAACTTGACCACCGGCACATGGTCGGCGCCGCGATCGTGGCCATTGGCGAGCAGGCGCTCGCGCAGGTCGTCGGTCAGGAGGATCATGCCGCCCTCCTGTCGTTCGCGGGTTCGCCGGCCGTCTCGGTTTCGGGGAGGAACGCAAGCAGCCAGTCGGCTGCCTTGCTGGCCTGGGACGCGGCGCGGACGATTGCGCGGTTGTCCTCGCGTAGCACCTCCAGCCACGAGCCGATGTAGTCGGCGTGGCGGACGGTCGGCACGATGCCGAGCGAGGCGCAGCAGAAGGCCGCGTTCATCTCGGCGACCAGCTCCTCGAAGGCGTACTTCTTCGTGCCGAAGGAGCCCGACAGGTCGCGGCAGAGACGGGACGCATGGCCCGTCGCATGGCCGAGCTCATGCAGGGCCGTGCGATGCCAGTTGATAGACTCAAAGTACGCTTGCGGCGGTGGGACCTGCACATAGTCGGCCGCGGGCATATAGAAAGCGCGATTGCCGCCGATGCGGAAGGCGATGCCTGTCTCCTTGATAAGCGCTTCGACCCGCGGCTCGATCAGACCGGGCTCCGGTGCGGACGGCGCGACGGCAAGATCGTCGGGCAGATCCTCGCACTGCGCCAGGTTGAAGACCGTGAAGCGCTTCAGGAACGGTATCGCCTGCGCTTTCTCGCCGGTCTCCTGCGCGCGCTTCTTCTCATCGTCGGGGATGAAGCGATCCGCGTAGACGACGGTGGTGCCACGCTCGCCTTTGCGTACGTGACCGCCGAGCGACAGCGCCTGGCGGAAGGTCAACCAGCTCTGGACCGGGAAGCCGTGCTCGATCACCGCACCCCAGAGGATCAGCACGTTGATCCCCGAATACTGCCGGCCGGTGGCCGCGTTCGCCGGCATGGCGAGCGGCGCCTTCGCCGCCGCCGTGCCCCACGGCTGGACCCAGGGTACGCGCCCGGCCTCCAGCTCGGCGATGATCTTGTTGGTGATGTCGTCGTAAAGGCTCGTCCGGTCCGCGCCGAAGCGAGCATTGCGTTCATGCCTGGACATCGCGGTTCTCCGCGACGGGCGCCGGAGGCCTCTCCTCCAGCCCTCAACCCGTCACGGCAAACCCGGTCCGCACTCTTACTCTAGAAGGGGGCGTTGCGGGGTCTCCCCGCAGAAGGGGTCGGCCGAGACCTAGGCTCGGCCGCAGGGGAAGGCTTTCCCCACCGGAAAATTGCTGCCTGACGGCCTTTCCGGGTTGGCGGGCTGCAGGCGATTATGGGATCGGGCCGACGATTGCGCGGCCAAAGGAAGAAATGACGAGGAATTCGAGTTGAGCATGAAACGGAAAATGGCGGCGCTGGTGATCGGGAACGGCGCCTACCGCGATTGCGGCGTGCTGAAGAACCCGGTGAACGACGCCGACGACATGGCGGCGAAGCTCAGGTCCTATGGATTCCACGTCGTCTCGGGCGCCGACGCGACGCGCGTCGACATGGACCGCAAGCTCCGCGAGTTCAAAGACCTGCTCGAGACCAATGATGTCGGGCTGTTCTTCTTCGCCGGGCACGGCATGCAGATCGACGGGACGAACTATCTTCTCGCGACCGACACGGACACCTCGTCGGAACTCGACGCGAAGCACAGCTCGCTTTCGCTCGACAAGGTCATCGACACGATGGCGAAGTCGCAGGCCTCGATGAAGATCATGATTCTTGATGCCTGCCGGAACAATCCATGGGAGCGGGCTTGGCATCGCGATGCGTCAACGCGGGGCTTGGCTTCGGTGTATGCTCCAAAAGGCACGATCATCGGGTTTGCGACCTCCCCGGGTGAGGTCGCCGAAGATGGCGCAGGCCGCAACGGCACCTATACCGCCGCACTCCTGCAGCACATCGACACGCCGGATTGCTCGATCGAGACGATGTTCAAGCGGGTGCGGAATACCGTGGCCGCCGAAACGCGCGGGAAACAGACATCCTGGGAGCACACCTCGCTCTCGGGCGAGTTCTATTTCAACATGAGCCTTGGCCGCGTCATCCGGGCGTACAAGGAGACCTCGCTCGCCGACGGCCTCTTCGTCATCGACACGAGCAAGAAGTCACACCGGATCATTCAGGGCCTGAAGAGCCACAACTGGTACACGCAGAACGACGCCTTGGAGATGCTTGATGCGGCATCGGCTTCGAAGATGGCGGATGACAGTCTGTTCGTCGTGGGGCGCAACGTCTACCAAGCCGCCTGCGGCGGCGCGAATGCGGCGATTCCCTTCGCCACGCACTTCCTCACTGAGACGAGCGGCTATCCCGCGGAGAAGCGCAAGGCGCTTCTGGATGGCATGTTGTTCGAAATATTCTTCAACCCGAAGGGGGAACTGCGGGAGGCGATCAAGGACGGCTACTTCGACGAGCTCTTCGAGTTGCAGCGATATGCCGAGACCAAGCAGAGTTTCCAGTTCATCAGCGACGCGCTTCAGGCCGCCCGCGGCGATTTCTATGCGCTACCGGGCAAGAACCGGGAGGTCGCCGTCACTGTTGCGACCAAGAAGATGAAGGACGGTTATCGGGTGGAGGCCGTGTTCGTGGACGGCGCCGATGTCCTTCGGGCCAAAGATGAGGAATGGGACGTGCCCGAGACGGAGCGCTTCTATGAGCGCACGGGCCCCGACGGGCTGGTCAAGCAGCTGTCGGCCGAGATGGTGGTCCCCAGCCGATCGCTCAAGGTGACATTCACGCCCGCTGCAGCGGCGAAGGCGGCCGAGTTGCGGTTCCCGACTGGATGGACGGTTCGCAAGGCTTGATCCCCACTCGCGTTCACGAGCGGCGGCCGCTCGGCTCACTAGAGCCAGTTGCGTCGTTAAATTCCAAAGAGATCAGACGGTTGCTGGCCAACGAGAGATATGCCGTGCTGGCCGCTCGGCGCGCTTTGCGCTAGGATGAGCCTGCGATTCGCTCGCGCGGTGTCGGTCGCCCCGCAAAAAATCGCGCGGCAGCAGATTCTCTTTCCGGGTTCCCCACGGCGACACGATCAGGGTAGTGACGGGCCGGCCATCGGGTCACCCGGTCTGACCGCTGTTGCGAGAGCATGGGGGAACGATGGCGCGACCGTTAACGAAAACCGAACCGGACGGGACGCTCTACCGCCGACCTGTAGCCGTCGAGGCGCAGGTGGATGAGGCGGTGCAACTGAAGTTACCGGATCTGCGGCGCCAACTCTTGGTCACGGACAGGAATGATGCCGCTTACTTGCGGTCAGAATGCCTCGTGCACCTTCTGCGCCACGGCCGCCGGGCTGGGGATCAAGCGCTCATGAGCGCTGTGCTGCCGGTCCTGCTCAGTCGATGCGAGGCCAATCTTTTGGTCACCGTTCCTGACGGCCGCATGCCGGATGCGACCAGCCTGCGTCAGGACATCTTGGATGAGCTCACCGAACTCTTTGTGCTCGACGGCTTGGGAGAGAATCCCGCCGAGCTCGATTTCTATGAATGCCGCTTCAACAAGGCGTTTCGGACTCTTCGGATCGACGCCGTTCGCAGGGCCGCCCGCCGCAGCAAGGAGATCATCGATGTGGCCGCGCTCCCGCCGTCCGAGGCCGAAGGTGAGCCCGATGCCTACGAGGATGCGTTCGCGCGCGTCTCGGACGCCTTCAAGGTCTTTCCGACCCAGGAGTGGGATGCTTTCCGGGAACCGTTCGTGAACGCGATTGAAGCCTTGCCGCCCGACGAGCGCGAAGCGGTCATCCTCGTCCATGTCCTCGGCTACAAGGAAGAGTCCGAAGACCCGAATGAGGAGACGGCGGCGACGCGCTGCAACTGCACCGGACGCACCATTCGCAATCGGCTGACGCGCGCTGCGGGGAAGCTCGCGCGTTTCAAGGAGGATTTATGAGCCAGACCCTCAATGCCAATCCGCACAGCTTAAGGGACGCGTTCTATGCGCTTTCCATCGCTCAGGACACTCCGGACGCCAAACTGCTGGACGACATCGTGCGGCGTTATCCCAAGTTCGGCGAGGAGCTGACCGAATTCGCCATTGCGCTTGCGGTCGATGCGCTCCGGGGCGAGCACGTGATCGAGGCGGCCGAGGCGGCGCTCGATCCAAATGTGGTCAGTCCCGCGGTGAGCCGCGCGATCAGCCATTTCCAGAACCGGCTTCACGCGGTGACGGCGGGCGAACGCGCAACCGAGTCGAAATCGGCGGTGGTGACCTCCGCGGATGCGCCGAATCCGTTCTTGGCACTGCCTCGTCAGGAATTCCGCGCGTTCGCCGAACGGCTGAACGCGAACGCAGTGTTTGTCGGGAAGCTGCGCGATCGCCAGATCGACCCGAGGACAATGACACCGGGGTTTCAGCGGCGGGTCGCCGAGGAGCTGAAGGCACCCCTTGAGGTCGTAGTGGCGCATTTCGCTGCCAGCCAGGCGGCTCCAGCGCGACAGTTCTTCAAGGCCGAAGGCAAACCCTCGGCCGGTGGCCAGCAGACGTTCGAAGAGGCGGTCAGAAGTTGTGGCCTCACCGAGGCCCAACAACAGGCCCTCTTGGAGCTTTGACGCGTGGACGCCTTCGAGCCCATCCGGTCCAAGGCCGCAGCGCTCCATGGCCAGCTGGTCTCGGAGGGGTCCGACCCGTTCGACCCGCTGGCGCTCGTTCTGGCCGCCGCCGTCAAGCTCGATCTCCAGGTCGTCTGGCTTCCCGCGGGCGACCCTGCACTGAAGGGCGCGCGGGCTCTCTACGACGACCAGGGCGGCACGGTCTGTTGCGAGCAGGAGCCTGATCCGGCGACACGTGCTCTTTTGGTCGCGCACGAAATCGGACACGCCGATCTGCACGCCGGATCCGCGGTGTGCGCCAGCGGTGACATCGATCCGTCCAGAAGTACGGAGGCGGCGCCCGTCGGATTGCAGCGGGTGGAAGACTACGGCGCTCGCGAGCGGCGCGAACTGCAAGCCAATGTCTATGCGCGCGAGTTCGTCCTCCCGCGCGCGCTCGCGCGGGACCTGCATGTCTCACGCGGGATGACGGCGAGCGCCATCGTCGATCGAACCAAACTGCCCGTGCCTCTGGTTCGCCAGCAATTGTTCGACGCGCTCCTCTTGCCGCCCTTGGGTGACATCGAAAGCGAGCCGCCCGCCGGTGTCGTCGCGACGCCGAGGCCCGATCCATCACAAGATCGCGCTGCCGCACACCGTGACACACCGTTTCAACTGCAAGCCGGTCCGGGCACGGGCAAGACGCGAACCTTGGTCAAGCGGGTGCTGTCCTTGCTGGCGGACGGCATCGACCCGGCAGCCATTCTTGTCCTGACATTCTCTAACCGTGCCGCTGGCGAACTCTCCGAGCGCCTGATCGCGGCCGCACCGAACGCGGCGCCTAAGCTCTGGATCGGCACCTTCCATGCCTTTGGTTTGGATCTGGTCCGCCGCTACCATGACAAGCTCGGGCTAACGCCCAACCCGGCACTCTTCGACCGAAGCGACGCGATCGCGGTTCTCGAAGAAATTCTGCCGACCCTGCCGCTGGTCCACTATCGCAATCTCTGGGACCCGGCGATGGTCCTGCGTGACATCGTCGCCGCTATCTCGCGCGCCAAGGACGAGCTGGCCGATCCGGCGCGCTATCGCGCGCTAGCACAAGCCATGGCGGCTACGGCTGGCGACGACGAGGCGCGCATCGCAGCCGCGAAGTGTCTCGAGATCGCGGATATCTATGATCTCTATGAGCAGGCGCTGCGAAAGCACGGCGGCGTGGATTTCGGCGATCTGATCATGCGCCCGGCGTGTCTCCTTGAAACGGATGAGGCCGCGCGCATCGCGGCGCAGTTGCGGCACCGTCACGTGCTCGTCGATGAATACCAGGACGTCAATCGCGCCAGCGCCCGGCTCCTGAAGCTGGTCGCCGGCGACGGCGAGCGGCTGTGGGTGGTCGGTGACGCACGGCAGTCGATCTATCGGTTTCGCGGCGCTTCATCGGAGAACATGGTGCGCTTCGGCCTGGACTATCCGGGCGCAGCGGTTGACCAGCTCGGCGTCAATTATCGCTCGACGGAGCAGATCGTCCGCAGCTTCGTCGCCGTCGCACCGCGGATGGGCGCCTCCCACGGCATGCTGGCGCTGGCGCTCGACGCGGACCGCGGCTCCGGGCCGAGCCGCCCTGAAATTCGCCGCTTCGAAACGCTCGACGATGAGGCCGCGGGCTTGGCGGCGAGTATCCGTGAGCTCGAAGGCGCAGGCGTGCGGCTGCGCGATCAGGCCGTGCTCTGCCGCACCAACGGACGCCTCAATGAGATCGCCGCGGCGCTGGAAGCCCGCGGCATTCCCATTCTCCATCTCGGGAGCCTCTTCGAGCGCGAAGAGGTCCGCGATCTGCTCTGCCTGCTGAGCCTGGCCGTCGATCCGTTTGGCGACGCCATCGTGCGCGTCGGCGCGATGCCGCGCTACGGCCTCTCGCTGCAGGATGCGTATTGCGTTTCCCGGCACCTGCGCGCGCTCGGCAAGCCGGCGCTTGCCGGCCTCGCGCAGGCCTCGGCCGCGCCGGGCCTGTCAACAGCCGGGCGCGCGGGCGTCGAGCGGCTGGCCGGAGATTTGGCGGGTCTGCGCGTGAACGCCAGCGCCTGGGATTTTATGGCGACCTACCTGCTGGACCGGACGGACCTTGCAAAACAGCTTGGTCAGGCCGACAGCCTCACCGCACAGATGCGTGCGGTCGCCATCTGGCAATTCCTCAACTTCGTCCGTGAACAAGTGCCGGTCGGCGGCGGCTTGCCGATCCAGCGGACGCTGGACCGTGTTCGCCAGCTCGTTTTGCTGGCCGAGGAGCGCGATCTGCGCCAAGTCCCAGCCGCCGCATTGCACCTGGATGCCGTGCGGCTGATGACGGTGCATGGCAGCAAGGGCCTCGAGTTCGAGGCTGTCCATATTCCGGGCCTGACGGTCGCAAGCTTTCCGAGTTCGAATCGTGGCCAACGCTGTCCGCCGCCGCGCGGCATGGTCGACGGCGCCGGCGATCTTTCGCCCGCCGACGAGGCGAAGCGCGCGCATGACGACGAAGAGGAGTGCCTCTTCTTCGTCGCGCTCTCGCGCGCCCGCACGCACCTGCGTCTCTACCATGCGCGCAAGCAGCGCAATGGGAGCGGTCGATCTGCGTCGCCCTTCTTAAGTTGGATATCGGCGACTCTCCTGGACGAGGTTCCGAATCCGCCCGCTCTTTCGCCGCCAGCGGGTACGTCCGCGTCGCATCCGATCGCGATCGCCTGGCCGGCCGATTGGTCCGTCACGGACAGCCGTCTGGGGTCGTATGAGAAGTGTCCGCGCCGGTTCTTCTACACGCACGTTCTGGGCCTCGGCGGGGCACGCAAGCCTACGGCCTTCTCGCGGACGCATGACTGTCTCTACGATCTGTTGCGTTGGCTTGCCGATGCGCGGCGCACGGCCGAGCCTACCGTCGCGGACGCGGAATCCGCATTCGAGAAAATCTGGGGCGCGCGCGGCCCCGCGGATCACGCCTTTGCGGCGGACTATCGCCGGCTCGCATCCCGCCTGATTGCCGCATTGGTCAGATCCGGAGCCGGACGGCGGTTTCGCGAGGCGCAGCCTCTGGCGATTGATTTTCCCAACGGGCGCGTGCTGGTGGAGCCGAACGAGCTTGCGGAGCTGCCCGACGGCACGGTCGTCATCCGCCGGGTGCGGACCGGTTACAAGCGCAGCGACGAATACGACCGCCTTGAATACACGCTTTATCATCTTGCGGCGGAGAGCCAGTTCGGCGGTCGCGCCGTCGTCCAGGCGCTGCATCTGACCGATGAAACGGCGGAGGCCGTCGCCATCAGCGCCACCAAGCTCGGCAACCGCAAGAAGAAGAGCGACGGGATGCTGGCCGGCATCGCCGGCGGCGTCTTCCCCACCGAGGTGGACGCTGTGACGTGCCCGCGCTGCCCGCACTTCTTCGTCTGCGCAGCGACGCCGCCAGGGTCCCTGACCCTCGATTAGAATCTGCGCCGGCGCCTTTCCGGGTTCCTGCTCCGCCGTCGATCAACTGGGCAAAGGGACGGAGACAGGCACTAGGGCCTCGCACTTCGATCCCCGGAGTGCAGACACATGAAGTCCATCGACCTGTTCTACCAGGGCGAGGGTGTCGGCGAGATCGCGCACATCGAGCTCGATCCCGACGCGACCTTCGCCATCCTCAAGGGCCTTCTGGCTGAAAAGCACGGCATCGCCGCCGACGCGATGCTCTTCCTCGAGGACGAGGACGAGCCCATCGACGAGGCAGCGCTGCTGAAGGATCGCGCCACGGCCAAGGGCCTCAAGGTCCACATTCACCGCTGCCGGCACATCGAGGTGACGGTGACGTTCAACAACGAGACCGTCGAGCGCCGGTTCGCGCCGGGCGCCACGGTCGCGAGGGTCAAGCGCTGGGCCGCCGAGCACAAGTTCGGAATGTCCGGCGAGGACGCCGGCGAACACGTGCTGCAGATCGCCGGCACCCATGACCGGCCGGCGCCGGGCACGCATATCGGCGCGCTCACCGACGGCAAGGTCTGCGCCCTCGCCTTTGACCTCGTCGCCGACGAGCGGGTGAACGGCGCCTCCGGGGCCAGCGCGTGAGTGGGCCGGACCAGCGGGCCTTCGAGGCGGACGTGGCCAAGGCCGCGTTCCGCCTCGGCGCGGCCGAGGGTCGCTGGCGACTGGCTGGTGTCTCCTGGCCCTTCGTCTTCATCGGCGTGAGCGCCAGGGACGGTCGCGAATACATCCTGCGCTTGAACTGCGCCGGCTACCCGCAGGCCGCCCCGACGGGAGGGCCTTGGGATCTGAACACCAATCAGGTGCTCGCCTTCGACCTGTGGCCGCGCGGCCGCGGCGGGCGGGTGTCGGCGGTCTTTCGCACCGACTGGAAGAACGGCACCGCCCTTTACCTGCCCTGCGATCGCGAAAGCTTCGCAGGCCATGACAACTGGCGGCACGAGATGCCGTCGAAGATCTGGCGCCCGGCCGATGGGGTCGTTCAGTACCTGGAGCTCGTTCATGAACTTCTTCAATCTCGCGACTATACGGCGCCTGTTCGCGCCGCGGCATGAGCTGTCCTGCTCGTGGCTGCTGTGGTTGCGGCTCTGCGGGAAGCTGCGTGAGCGCGGCCGCCGGTGCAGCCGGGAGAGCGGGGCATTTCTGCTCGGGCGCCGGGAAGACGGCCGCGCGCGCGTCGTAGACTTCGTACTCTACGACGACCTCGATCCGCACTGCCTCGACAGCGGCATCGTGCGCTTCGACGGACGCTACTTCAGCGACCTGTGGGCGATCTGCAAGGCGCGCGGCCTGTCGGTCGTTGCCGACATCCACGTTCACCCAGGCGGCGCCGGACAAAGCGACTCCGACCGCGACCATCCCATGATCTCGCGCGCCGGGCACATCGCCTTGATCCTGCCGCGCTTCGCGACCGGGCGTCAGCCGCGCCGCGACATCGGCATGTACCAGTACCTCGGCGGCAAGCGCTGGGCGACGGTCCCGGCCGAAGAGCGAAGCCGCTTCTTCCACATCGGACTCTAAGGAGGCGGCCCTCATGACCGCGCTGATCTCACCAGATTCGTTCCACCGGCTCGTCAAACACGCGATCGATAGCGGCACGGCCGCGAGCGTTGCGGAGGCCGAGGCCTTGTTCCGCGGCTACCGGCTCGCCGTCGAGATCGATGCATCCGCCGCTCAGGACCCGATCCACCAGGCCGCGCTCCTGACGACCGTCGCCCTGGGCCACCGCGTCTTTCTGGGCGGCGTGACGGTTACTGGCGCGCTCGATGCGCCGCTGGCCCTGTCGATGCCGCTCGGGCGAACGCTCGCCGAGGCGGTTGTCGCGCTCGGCGGCGCCTTGGAGCGCCGCGATGACGAGAGCCCGACCATCATCATCGGGGGCGGGCCCGGCGCGCGGCGTGACGGTTTCTGCGTGCGCGCCGCGGCAAGCGGCTGGCGAGGTGGAATTCTGCCGATCCACTCCGATCTTCAGCCCGACGCCGGCGCAGCCATGCCGCTGAGCGGCATGCTGTCGGCCGCCTTGGCCGTCAACGAAGCCTATCTCCATGTGAGCGGCGGCATGCCGGCGGCGGGCCGCCGCGTGGTCGGGTTCTCGCTCTGGCGCCCCAGTCCCGACGCGGACTGGCTCGAGGCGGATGCGAGCGAGCCAGCTCTGACTTACTTGCCCTCCCGGCTGTGGCTGATCGGGTTGGGGCATCTTGGCCAAGCCTATCTCTGGGGACTCGGGCTTCTCCCATACCGGGACCCTGCCGAGCTTTTGCTGGTGCTGCAGGACGTCGACCTCATCACCGCCTCGACCGAGAGCACCTCGATCCTCAGCGAAAGCGACATGATCGGGCAGCGGAAGACGCGTGCGATGGCGGCGTGGGCGGAGCGCCGCGGCTTCACGACGTCCATTCAGGAGCGGCTGTTTGCGGCCGACTTCAAGCGCCAGGCCGACGAGCCGGCGATCGCCCTGTGCGGCGTCGACAACGCGGCGGGCCGCCGCGCCCTCGACCAGGTGGGATTCGATCTCGTCGTCGAGGCGGGCTTGGGCCGCGGCCATCGCGACTTCCGCACCATGCGCCTTCACCTGCTGCCCGGGCGGCGGCCGGCGGCGGAGATCTGGAAGGCAGCCGCAGGCGGCGAAAAGGTCGAGGCGCGGCCGGCCTATGCCAAGCTGGTTGCCGAAGGAGTCCTCGACCGGTGCGGGATGACGCTGCTGGCGGGCAAGGCGGTGGGGGCGCCGTTCGTCGGATCGGTAGCGGCCTGCCTGGCGCTATCGGAGGTGCTTCGCCTGCTGCATGGCGGCCAGCTCCATGGGCTGATCGATCTCGACCTTCTGAGCCCAGAGCAGCGCACGGTGTCGCGCCATCCCGGCGACTTCAGTCGCTTCAATCCCGGGTTCTCAATGGCCGGGTGATCGCGTCCGGTCGGCTGACTTTGGTGATGTCCGTAGTTCTTGTGAGAGATCAGGTGGCGCCCGCCCCAGCCGAGATGTCGCCAAGCAATCGAGGCCGCAGGCGAACAGCCGACATGCAGGAGGCGGCCAAAAAGCCGAAGTTCTTGGAAATACGGCGTTCCGCTTTATTCGGCGCCTGGCGATTATGTTTCATGGGCGGCGGTGATCGACAGGCTTCGATCTGGCGATTCGGCACGACGAAGTGGGAATGGAGAGGGGAGACCGGGGGACAATGAATCGCCGGACCGTCATCGTTGAGGGACCGCTCGCCTTTCGCATGAGGCGGATCGCCGCCGCGCGCCAGGCGGAAGCCGGCGTGCAGATTATGACCTTGCCGCAGCTTGCGGCGCGGCTCGCCGGCGGCTTCACGCGACCGGCCCGATCCGAGGACCTTGACCCGGCGATCCGGTCGGCGCTCGAGGCCGGCGGTTTCGCCGAACTCGAAAGCATCCGAAACCTGC
Organism: Aquibium carbonis; assembly: GCF_003970795.1. GTDB lineage: Bacteria > Pseudomonadota > Alphaproteobacteria > Rhizobiales > Rhizobiaceae > Aquibium > Aquibium carbonis. The sequence goes on from NZ_RWKW01000035.1 coordinate 41,593, forward strand.
CCGGCATGACGCGGTCTGTGGCCTGGACGCTGACCCGGCTATGGAGCGCCGACTTCGCGTTGCCCGACCACGCCCATGAGAGCGCGCGGCTCCAGGATCTCACGATGATCGAGGCGCGCGTGCGCGCGAGCCTGCCGGCGGGCGTCCTGTCGCCGCGCGATCTGCGCGATGCCGCCTTGCAGCGCGTGACGCATGCGCCAGCGGTCCTGGGCGCGGTCGAGCTTGATCGGGTCGTGCGCGTCGCCCCGGTTTGGCGCCCGCTGCTCCTTGCGCTCGCGCCGCAAGTGCCACTCGCCTGGCGCAATCCCGGTGATCCCAATGCCGCCTGGTTCACCGGCGAGCTTGCCTCCGATGCGCGGCCTATACCGGCGTCGCCCGAGATCGTCTCCTGCGCCTCACCGCGGGCCGAGGCCGTCGAGGCCCTGCGGTGGATCCGCGAGCTCATCGCGTCGGGCCGCGCCCGGCCGGAGGAGATCGCGGTCTGCGCCACGGCGACCGAGGATTGGGACGACCACATGCTGGTGCTGGCGGCCGACGCCGGTCTCCCGTTGCATTTCTCGCACGGCGTACCGGCGCTGGCATCGTGGGAAGGCCAGGTCTGCGCCGCCTTGGCCGACGTCTTGCTCAATGGGTTGAGCCAGGATCGCGTTCGCCGGCTCTTCGGCCACGCCGCCGGCCGCAGCCGCGGCCTCGATGCGCTCCCTCCGACCTGGGCGCAGGGCCTCCGGCCTGGCGCTGCGCTGTTCGAGCTTGAGCAATGGCGCCGCGCGCTCGACGAAGCCAATACGCACCGCGCCGATGGCGTCGACGTGCGGCCGCTGCTTATCCCGGTTCTCGAGGTGCTCGCCAGAGGAGCCGGTGCCGCAGATGCGGCCGGCGGCCTGCTGCTCGGGCGCGCCGCACGGGCGCTCTGGGTCGAGGCGCTGCGCCGTGCGCCGCCGGAGGCGCTCGAATTCTCGCTGCAGGAGCTTCGGCTTCCTGACGGGCGCGACGCGGGCGCCTGCGCGGTCTGGTGTCCGGCGAGTCATCTCGCAGCGGCCCCGCGTCGCTTCGTGCGTCTGCTCGGCCTGACGACGCGATCATGGCCACGGCCGTCCGGCGAAGATCCGTTGGTGCCGAGCCACATCCTGTCGCGCGAGGCCCTCGATTCCGATTCCATCACCGAACAGGACCGGCTGGCTCATGCGATCATCACCGCGCGGGCCGATGGCGCTCTTGTGGTCTCGCGGAGTCGCCGCAACGCCCAAGGCGGGCTGCAGGCGCCAAGTCCGCTCGTGCCGCATGGCCCGCGTACCGCGGCGTTGAAACGCGCGCGTATCCCGAGCCATGCCTTCAGCGAAGCTGATCGCCTGCTCGCGCGGCCTGAAGAAGCGGCGAGCTCGCCCTTGGTGCTCGCGGCTGACGCCTGCTGGCGCAATCGCCGAAGCCCTGGGGTCACCATTCATGACGGCCGCGTGCGCGAAGATCATCCCGTCATCGCGCGCGCCATCGCACAGGTACAGTCCGCGACGTCGCTTCGTCTCATGCTGCGCGACCCCCTTGCGTTCGTCTGGCGCTACGCCTTGGGCTGGCGGTCGCTGGTCGAAGACGAACAACCCTTGTCGCTCGACGCTCGCGCCTTCGGCGAGCTCGTTCATGAGATGCTGAAGCGCACGGTCGACGAGCTCGAACCCGATCCGGGCTATGTGCGCGCGGCCCGCCGGGAGATCGAGAACGCCCTCGATGCGGCATCCGCCGCCATCGCAGCGCAGTGGCCGGTCGAGCGTTCGACGCCGCCCTTCCTCTTGTGGCGCCACACGCTCGAGGCCGCGCGTGATCTCGCGGTGAAGGCGCTGACGCTCGACGAGGCATTTCAGCCGGTCACGCGCAGCTGGACCGAACTGGCGTTCGGCCGCGAGGACGATGGAACGACCCCCGCCGGGGATCTGCTGTGGCCGCCGACAGGCCAGGTGATCATCCCCGGCACCGGGTTGCGCATTCGCGGGAGCATCGATCGGGTGGATTTCAACAGCGCGCACAACGGCGTTCGCGTCTCCGACTACAAGACCGGCGCTGAACCCGCGAAGGCCAGCGAGATCGTTCTCGGGCGCGGCGCCGAGCTGCAGCGCGTGCTCTACGCCCTGGCCGCCCGCCAGCTCGTGGCGGACAATCCGCGGGTCATTGCGCGCCTGGTCTTCCTCGGGACCGATCGACCCCGACCCTACAATCTTCCTGATGTCGATCAGGCGATCTCCGATATCGGCGCGCATCTCAGTGCGGCCGTCGATCTCTTGCGTCGCGGCATCGCCTTGCCCGGTCCCGACGCACGCGAGGACTGGAACGACTTCGCGTTGGCCCTGCCGGCGGCGCCGGCGGTTTATTTCCAGAGCAAACAAGCAGCCTTGGGTCGCGCCTTCGGCGACTTCGCCCGGATCTGGAGCGTGCGATGACGAAGCTCGCCGACGAATCCGCGCGCCTCAAGGCGCTTACAGAACTCCATCTGACGCTGCTGGTGGAGGCGGCGGCGGGCACCGGGAAGACCGCCCTCATGGCCGGCCGCCTGGTGATGCTGTTGATGAGCGGCGCTGAACCGCGCTCGATCGCCGCCATCACCTTCACGGAGCTTGCGGCGAGCGCGCTCGGCGCGCGCGTCCACCGCTATGTCGACGATCTGCTCGCGGGACGTATTCCAAAACCGCTGCGGGAGGCTCTGCCCGACGGGCTGACCGACGCGCAGCGGCGCGTCCTTTTCGAGGCTGCGGGTAAGCTCGATGAGCTGACCGCCACGACCATCCACGCGTTTTGCCAGACCATCATCTGCAGCTATGCGGTCGAGGCCGATATCGATCCTGGCGCGCGCATCCTCGATGCGACGCAGGCGGAAGCGGCGTTCGAGACCGTGTTCGAGCAATGGTTCAGAAGGCGGCTGAACGGACCGGCGCGGGCCGACGATCCGATCGCTTCCTTGTCGCAGTACGATCCGCATCACGTGGCCGCCACCTTGCGAAACCTTGCGCGGTTTCGCTTGGAGCATCGCGGCGCGCTGGCGCCCGCGGCCGATCTCAGCGGCCGACCGGACATCGACCTCGTCGAGGCCGTCGCGGATTTTCGCCGCTGGCTTTCGGCGCAGCCTATCGAGCCCAAGACGCTCGACCTGGTCGGACAGCTCGAGACGCTGGCCGATCACTTCGCCGGCAGCTTCGCGACGGCGCCTGTCTTCGACACGCTATGGCGGCTCGCTCATCCGGCGCGCCTGTCTTGCATGCGGCGCTACACGTTCGATCTGCTGACCCCAAGGACGAAGGCGGCATGGGACAAGGCCGCCGGCAAGGATCGCGGCGCCGAGCTCAACGCCGAGGCCGGCCGCCACTTTGCGCGGGTGGATCACTGCTACCGCGCCATCCTCGGCCGTGTCGCGACCGCGCTGGTCGCCAAATTATCCGATGAGCTCGATGAGGTGCTCGCCGACTACGCCGCCTTCAAACGCGCAGCCGCCGTTCTCGACTTTGACGATCTCCTGGAACGGGCGCGCGCGCTCGTGCGCGGACACGATGCGGTCCGTCGCGCGCTGGGGCAGCGCTATCGCCACATCTTCGTCGACGAATTCCAGGATACCGACCCGAAACAGGCGGAGATCCTGTTTCGCATCGCCGCTGACGACAGCCCGCTGCGGTGGCAGGACAGCAGCCTGCGCGCTGGCGCTCTCTTCATGGTCGGCGATCCCAAACAGGCGATCTACCGCTTCCGGGGCGCCGACGTCGGCTCGTACGCAGAGGCGCGGGGCGCGATTGCCCGGCGCTGGCCGAACAACATCGTCCAGATCACGGCGAACTTCCGCTCACGGCCGGGAATCCTGAGCCACATCAACCGCTGTTTCGCTACGCCGCTTTCGGCCCAAAATCAGCCGGGCTACGTGGAGCTCGCGCCAACGCTCGATCCGCCCGATCACGATCTGCCGTGCGCCGCCAAGATCACAATCGATCTGCCGCCGGATTCGCGGGCGGCGCAGATCCGCGACGCCGAAGCCGAAGCCGTCGCCGATCTCTGTGCGCGGCTGATCGGCAACGTGACGATCCGTGACGAAGACGGCGCGCTTGCGCCGCTCACGCCGGGTGGCATCGCGCTGCTCGCCCCCACGGGCTCGGAGCTGTGGCGTTACGAGCGCGCGTTCGAAGCGCGCGGGCTACCGATCGCCTCTCAGGCTGGGAAAGGCCTGTTCCGCCGCCAAGAGGTGCAGGACCTGGTCGCGCTCGTACGCGTGCTGGCCGACGGTGGCGACACCTTGGCGTTCGGCGCTTTGATGCGCGGTCCGCTTGTAGGGCTCAGCGAAGAGGAGTTGCTCGACATCACCGCGGGATTGCCGCCGCTTGCAGATCGGCCCGACGCCATCCCCCGGTTCTCGCTCGCGACGGATCCCGATCACGTCGCTCATCCCGTCGCGCGGCGGGTCCTCACGATCCTCCAGGACCTGCGCCGCCGGGCGCGGGCCACGACCCCCGCGCTGCTGCTCGCCGAAGCCGTCGAGCGGCTGGCTGTGCGGCCGATCCTGAGCGCGCGCGAAGGAGACCGCAGCGCGCGAGCCGCCGCCAACGTCGAGGCGCTGCTCGAACGGGCGCGGCCCTACGGCGTCAAAGGCATGAAGCGCTTCGCCCGCGACGTGAGCCGCGATTGGCGCGATGGCGCCGCCTACAACGAAGGGCGCGTCGACGCCGACGGAGACGCCATCGAGATCATCACCATCCACAGCGCTAAGGGCCTCGAATGGCCGGTGGTGATCCCGATCAACACCGCAACCTTGCTCCGCTCCCGCGAGCCGTTTGTCCACCGGGCTGACGACGACACGCTGCATTGGGTGATTGGCGACGTCGTGCCGCCCGAACTGCGCTCGGCGCTCGAGACCGATGACGAAAGCCTGATGCGCGAACGCGAACGGCTCTGGTACGTGGCTTGTACGCGGGCCCGTGAACTGCTGATCGTGCCGGAATTGGCGCAGGCCGAGCAGAAGTCCTGGGCGCGCATCGTCGATCTCGGCCATGATGCATTGCCGGAGCTGGACGTCTCCCGCATGACGCCGGCGCCGATGCCGACGATCGCCGACCCGCCGAATATGCAGACAGCTGAGCTGTTCGCCGCCGAACGCGCAATCATCGACGAAGCGGCCGTTCCGCTGACCTGGGTCCGGCCGAGCGATCATGATCCGGATCGTCTGGAGGCGGTCGAGGCCATCACGCTTGATGCCGGGGACGCGCCCGAGGTCGATTTGCCTGTCGGCGCGGGACGTGTGCGCGGTCTTCTCCTGCACAAGCTGATGGAAGAGGTGCTGACTGGCGAGCTCGTCGAAGAGGTGGGCCGCTTTGCCAGGCGGACCCGCGAGCTGCTGGCTGAGCTGGTCCTCGATCCGGACGACAGCGAGAAGCTTCCGGACGCCGATGAAATCGCGGCGACCGCCTGGCGCACGTTGCAGCTACCCGACGTCGCGGCGCTTCGCGAGCGCCTGACGCCCGAGTGGCCGATCTATGCGCTGCTCGAGGGCTCGAAGCCAAGGGCGCTCGCTGGACGCATCGACGCCATTGCCTACGCCGGAGATCGGGCCGAGGCGGTCATCGACTGGAAGAGCGACGTCGATCCGTCCGACGCGGATATTCGCCTGCATGCTGGTCAGCTCGAAGACTATCTGCGGGCAACGGGCGCCCCACGCGGCGCGCTGGTCTACATGACGCCGGGACTCGTGCGCTGGGTGGGCCGGACAAGATGAGCGGCAATCTTGAGGTCCGGAGCCGGAGGGAGTTCCGCATTGGGGCTGAAGAGGCCATCGCCGGAAAGGAGAGGTGTCAGAAGTTTGTAGGCATTTTTCTGACAGTGTCGACTCTGCGGTCAGAAACAGGTATACATTTTTCTGACAAGGGGCGAGCGAGGATGGATCTAAAATCCCAGATTCAAAAGCGGATGGCTGCCCAGGCGCCGTTCGGCGTCTGGACGCCGACCGACTTTCTGGACATCGGCTCGCGCGATGCCATCGACCAGGCGCTGTCACGCATGACCAGCGCCGGAGAGATTCGTCGCATCACGCGCGGCCTTTACGATCTGCCTCGGCCCAACAGCCTGACAGGGAAGCCGACCAATCCCGATCCACGCCGGGTCATCGACGCGCTTGTGCGACGAGACCAGGCGCGCATGTTGGTCGACGGGCTGACAGCGGCCAACGACCTTGGGCTGACGGATGCAGTCCCGGCCAAGATCTCGGTCCACACCGACGCGCGCCTGCGTCCGATCAAGTTGGGCGCCCAAACCATCACCTTCAAACTAACCGCGCCCAGCCGCCTGCACTGGGCGGGCCGTCCGGCGATGCGCGTCGTCCAAGCGCTGCAATGGCTCCGCGGCACGATCGACACCGATCGCGATCGTATTCACCGCCGTCTCGCCGCGATCCTCGCCGATCCCGATCACGGCGCAGCCATCGTGGCGGACTTGCGCGAGGGGTTCACCAGCCTGCCGGACTGGATGCAGAACTTCCTCCGCTCCTTGCTCGACGAACCGCCGTCCTCCTCTTCCCGGAATAAACCGACCAAGCGACAGCCCGGGAGCCGCCGATGAATCCGGGTTTCGTCACCTTCCTTTCGGCTGCTGCGGAGGACCGCCGCGACGCTTTTCTCGGCGCGGCGCAAAGCTTGGGCGCCCCGGAGCAGAACATCGAAAAGGATTTTTGGGTCTGTTGGACCCTCGATGCGCTGTTCAACGGCGCCGAGGCGAGCGGCCCTCGACTGCTGTTCAAGGGCGGGACCTCGCTCTCGAAGGCGTTCGGATTGATCTCCCGCTTCTCGGAAGACATCGACATCACGGTCTTCCGGGATGACCTGGGCGAGGGAGCGACGGTTGATGAACTGGAGGCGCTAAGCGGCAAGAAACGGCGACGGCGCCTCGACGCCATCAAGAGCGCGAGTCAAGCCTACGTGAACGAGTCGATGCGCCTGCAGGTCGAGGGGCATTTGCGCGAGACCCTGGAAACTGCGGGCCTGGAAGCTGATGCCGGGCGGGTGGAGCTCGATCCGGACGACCCCGACCGGCAAAGCTTATTGATCTGGTATCCGAAGGTGACGGCGGCTGACGAGGGCTACGTCAGGCCGGCGGTCAAGATCGAGTCAGGCGCAAAGTCGGCTCTCGATCCGAACCAACCCGCAATCGTCAAACCTTATGTCGCCGACGTGCTCGCCGATCTCGAGTTGAGCGTGCCCGAGGTCAGAACTGTCGTCGCGGAACGCACCTTCTGGGACAAGATCGTGATCTTGCATGGATTGCGCCAATGGTTCGATGCGCGTGGCGCGCTCCGCGGCGGCGGGCAGCGAATTTCACGGCACTACTATGATGTCTATCGGCTACTCGACTCCGATGTCGGACGCGCCGCTTCGAGCGATCTTGCGCTGGGCGCCGACTGCGTGCGGCACGCCCGCATGTTCTTCAACAGTCCGGATCTGAATCTCGCGACTTCGGCGCCCGGCTCTTTCACGCTCTCGCCGAGCCGCGAAATGGCCACTGAGCTCGCACGCGACTACGCCGCCATGGCGGGAATGATCTTCGGAACGGCGCCCGCGCTTGGAGAGGTCCTCGGACGGGTCGCCGAGCTCGAGGCGCGCATCAACCAAACCAAAGCAACTGAGGCGAGCGGAGGCCGGACCGGGGGCAGAGGAGCATGAACACAGAGGCCGACACCTGTCGAAAATTTGTTGTGCCGCGCTTGCAGGCTGCAGGATGGGATAACGCACCCCATGCGATCAACGAGCAGCGCACCTTTACAGATGGCCGAGTGATCTTCGTCGGGGGGCGTGCGCGCCGCGGCCGGCAGAAGCGGGCCGACTACATTTTGCGTTTCAGCGCCGACTATCCGATCGCTGTCGTGGAAGCGAAGGCAGGCTACAAGTCCGCCGCCGATGGTCTACAGCAGGCTAAGGATTACGCGGAGATTCTGGGGCTGAAGTTCGCGATCGCCACGAACGGCGATGAGATTGTGGAGTTCGACTTCTTCACCGGTGTTGAAACGCTGCGCGCCGACTTTCCAGCACCCGCGGAATTGTGGGCGCGGCAGCGCGCCGGCCTTGGCTTGGCTGACGATGCTGCGGCCAATCGGCTCCTCACGCCCGGGTTTCCCGACCCAGGCAAGCCGCTGCGCTACTATCAAGAAGGTGCAGTCAATCAGGCGCTCCAAGCCATTCTGACCGGCAGGCGCCGCGCGCTCTTGACGCTGTGTACCGGCGCCGGAAAGACGGCGGTGGCTTTCCAGATAGCTTGGCGGCTCTGGAGTGCTGGGTGGAACAAACGTGGGGATTTCCGAAAACCGAAGATCCTGTTTCTCGCGGACCGCAACATCCTCGTCGATGATCCAATGGGCAAGACGTTCGCGCCATTCGGCGATGCCCGGTTCAAAATCGAGAATGGTGTCGTCAGCCAGGCTCGCGATATTTATTTCGCGATCTACCAAGCGATCGCCCGCGACGAACGACGGCCGGGCCTCTATCGGGAATACGCGCGCGATTTCTTCGATCTGATCATCGTCGACGAATGCCATCGCGGCAGCGCGCGCGACGACAGCAGTTGGCGCGAGATATTGGAGTATTTCGAGCCGGCGTATCAGCTCGGCATGACCGCCACGCCGCTCAGGGACGACAATCGCGATACCTACGCCTATTTTGGCGCGCCGCTCTACACCTACTCGCTGGCGCAAGGCATAGCCGATGGCTTCCTTGCGCCGTACCGTGTGCACCGGGTGGTGACCGACTATGACGCCGCCGGCTGGCGGCCGACCAAGGGCGAGCTCGACCGCTTCGGACGTGAGGTTCCCGACGACGAGTATCACACGAAGGACTTCGAGCGCGTTGTCGCGCTGCGCGCCCGCACCGAAGCAATCGCCCGACATCTCACGCACTTCCTTGCGCAAACGGACCGCTTCGCCAAAACAATCGTCTTCTGTGTCGATCAGGAGCATGCGAGCGAGATGCGCCGCGCGCTTGCCAACCTCAATTCAGATCTCGTCGTTGCCTATCCGGACTACGCCTGTCGCGTCACCGCCGACGAGGGGGACATCGGGAAGGGCAAGCTGAATGCGTTTCAGGATGTAGAAACGAAAGTTCCTGTCATCCTGACGACGTCGCAGCTTCTGACGACGGGCGTGGACGCGCCGACCTGCAAAAATGTCGTTCTCGCGCGCGTCGTGGGCTCGATGACAGAGTTCAAGCAGATCATTGGGCGTGGCACTCGCTTGCGCGAGGACTACGGCAAGCTCTTCTTCAACATCCTCGACTACACCGGCACCGCCACGGAGAAGTTCGCCGACCCGGAATTCGACGGCGAACCGACCGCCGAAACGGTCACCGAGATCGACGCCGACGGCGAGGTGGTGACGACCGAAGGCGAGGAGAAGCCTCCGCAGGAGACGGCCGACGAGCCGGAAGGCGAGCAGCCGCCGAGTGGGCTGCCGCCGGACGAAGAGTCGGGCGAACCGCGTAAGTATTACGTCGATGGCGGTGCGGTGGAGGTTGTTGCCCACCTCGTCTACGAGCTGGATACCGACGGCAAACGTCTCACTTGCAAGAAGCTGACGGACTGGACCGGTGAGAAGGTCCGAACGCTTTATCCGACCGCAGCGAGCTTTCGCGCGGACTGGCTCGATGCCGATAAGCGCCAGGCCGTGGTCGAAGCGCTCGCCGAGCGCGGCATCGACCTTGAGACTTTGGCGCAGGAAACGGGCCGGCCAGACGACGATCCATTCGATCTGCTCTGTCATCTCGCCTGGAACGCGCCGTTGAGGACTCGCAGGGAGCGGGCGGAACGCCTGCAGCGTGACCGCCGAGATTTCTTCGATCAGTATGGCGCCGATGCACGAGCAGTGCTCGAAGCCCTGCTCGAAAAATACGCCGACCATGGCGCGGCTCAGTTCGTGCTGCCTGGCATCCTGAAAGTGCCGCCGCTCGCGGGCTTCGGCAATCCGAGTGAAATCGCGCGACGCTTCGGAGGTCCGGAGAAGCTTCGCGCGGCCGTCAACGAAATGTCCGGCCTCTTGTACGCCGCTTAGGAAAGCACCTCTGAATGCCGCCACGTGAGAAAAAGAAGGACAACGCGCCAAAGACGACGGCTCAACGCCTCGACAGCGTCATCAAGTCCGCGCGCAACAAGATGCGCAAGGATCGGGAGTTGAAGACGGACCTCACGCGGCTGCCGACCCTGACGTGGCTGATGTTCTTGAAGTTCGTGGACGACATGGAAAGGGTCCACGAAGACGAGGCCGTGCTTGCAGGCGAGACCTACCGCGGCTTGATTGATCCGCCATACCGGTGGCGCGACTGGGCCTCCGATTCTGCGGGCATCACGGGACCGGATCTGCTCTCGTTCATCAATGGAGAGCAGACCGTCCGAGCCGACGGAACGAAGGGTCCGGGCCTGTTCACATATCTCCGGAGCCTTCGTGGGAATGGCGAAGGCCGACAGCGTCGTGATGTTGTTTCAGCGGTGTTTCGTGACCTGCGCAACTACGCGACGAGTGGCTACGTCCTGCGGGACGTAATCAACCTCGTCAACGACATCCACTTCGACAGCACCGAGGACATCCAGACGCTCGGCCGGATGTACGAAACGTTGCTACGGGAGATGCGGGATGCGGCGGGTCAGAACGGAGAGTTCTATACTCCGCGGCCTGTAGTCCGCTTCATGGTCGAGGTCGTCGACCCGAAGCTAGGCGAGACCGTCCTCGATCCAGCCTGCGGCACCGGAGGGTTTCTCGCCGCAGCCTTCGATCACATGAGACCAAGCGCCGATACTGTGGAGAAGCGCGAGATCCTTCAGCGCTCGACGTTGCGCGGCGGCGAAGACTCATCGCTCCCGTTCCTGTTGGCGCAGATGAATCTGCTGCTCCACGGGTTGGAGGCGCCCCACATCGAGTTCGGAAATGCGCTGCGTTTCAAGCTGACGGAGATCGGTGAGCGTGATCGCGTCGAGGTCATCCTGACCAATCCTCCGTTTGGCGGAGAAGAGGAAGCAGGCATCCTCACGAACTTCCCTGACGATCGGCGCACCGCCGAGACCGCTCTGCTGTTTCTGCAGCTCATTATGCGACGCCTGAAGCGAGCAGGCCACGGGCGAGCCGGCGTAGTCGTTCCGAATGGGATCTTGTTTGGCGACGGCATCGCGGCGCGCATCAAGGCGGATCTGCTAGAGCGGTTCAATCTGCACACTATCATCCGGCTGCCGGAAGGAACGTTTTCCCCCTACACCGATATTCCAACCAACATCATATTCTTCGACACTTCAGGGCCCACCGGTGACATTTGGTATTGGGAACAGCCGCTTCCAGAGGGTCGGCGCAAGTATTCAAAAACGCAGCCGTTACTGTACGAAGAACTCAGTGACTGCCTTGAGTGGTGGTCCGCGCGCGAGGAAGGACCACGGGCATGGAAAGTCTTTGGGCCGAGTCTCATCAAGCGCGATTCAGAAGGTCGCACCATTGCTGTAGATTTGGACCTCAAGAATCCTCGTGCCAAGGAGGCGGACCACCGTCGGCCTGTTGAGATCATTGAAGGCGCAATCGCCAAGCAACGTAAATTGCTGGCTATGCTTGACGAGTTGGGAGCGCTGGTAGGCGCGTTCGACAAAATCACTTCGGACTCGCCTCGCGCAAGACTCGGCGATGTAGCGCCACTCGTTCGACGCCAGGTTCAAATAGATCCTGGTAAGACCTATACCGAGATAGGCGTGCGCAGCTTCTACAAGGGGATATTCCATCGCCGGACAATACCTGGGGCAGAGTTCACTTGGCAGAAGTTATTCCGCATCGCCACTGGCGACCTCGTATTCAGTAATTTGATGGCGTGGGAACAGGCAATCGCGCTGGCCTCAGCTGCTGATGATGGCTGCGTCGGAAATCATCGGATGCTTACGTGTGAAGCCGATCGAACGAGATGTCTCCCGATGTTTCTGTGGTACTATTTTCGTACGCCGGAAGGTTTTGCGCAGGTTGTCGCGGCGTCACCGGGATCGATCGCACGAAATAAGACGCTGTCAGCCGAACTCCTGCCCAATATTACTGTTCCGGTCCCATCCCTGGACGCGCAGGAGTGGTTTGAGGCCCTTCACGCGAAAGCTCATGCAGTCGAGCTTGGTCAAGCCGAGGTTGATAGGGCGCTAAGCGGACTGATGCCGTCCTTGCTGCACCATGCGTTCGGCTGACGCATGACGCTTTCGGTTGTGGCTCGCGAGGTGCAGCGACGTTGGGGATTTGTGCGGCCATGCGGACGGTATCGGGAGCTGAAGCGAGGGCGCTGATCGAAAGCCAGTTGGCCGCGCACGGCAACGGCGTGCTCTCCGTTCTCAGCCAATATCGGCGCGATGACGCGGTGGCTGCATGGCATGAGACGATCCGAGCCGTCGAGGAGTTCATCAATCTCCCGACATTCGGGATCGTCGACGATCGGATCCGAGCCTGGTTGTGCGCGGTTCGATTGGACGATGCGTTTGTTGCGAATCCGGGGCCGACCTGGCTAGCCGTGCGTCAGGCGCTCGCGCCACATCTCGAGCCGTCCGTCATCTCTCGCTTCACGCGGGTCATGCTCTACGCTGGGGCCATGGGCTCGGCCTTTGCGGCGCATGGGCTGGATGCCCGTAGCGCAAGCATCACGCTCGACACGATAGGTGGGGCGGTCGACTACTTTCAGTCGCGGCGACGGCACTTCGTCTCGCTGCTGTACACCATGCCCTACGCATGTTCCGGCTCGCTCGTTCTCCAGCCCTACGACGCTCTGACCGTTCTCATGCCGCAGGTCGAGCATAGCTGCATCGCCATCACCGGTTTCCATCAAAAGCTTGCGCTACTCGACGCTCTGCCTGATTTCAGTCTGGAGGTCGACCACGTTGGCGCCATGTCGAGCCACAGCTTCGAGACCTTGGACGACTATTTTCTCGAACCGGAGCGCGCGTCTATCCATGTGATGGCGGAATTGCGCGGCGATCAGTTCACAATGCCCGCCATGGAGCCGTTGGATCGAGGCAAGATCTTTTCAGCCGCCGAACTGCGCAATGGCGCGAAGTTGATCGGGGCGACCTACGAGGCCTTTGGCCTGAAGGACTCCGATTTTTCCGCCATGGGCTTGCTGGTAGTCGCATTCGCACGCCATTGCCGCGACGATTATTACGTCGAGATCGGAAAGGAGAAGTTCCGCTCGATGTTGCGCGCGCAATCCGCGATCGACCCCTTCGAGCTTGAGGCCCTCCTCGTCAACAAGCCCTCGGACTATGCGACGAACACCAATGCGTATCAGCCCTTCCTGGACCTTGGAGACAGGGTCGTCTCGAACATCAATCTTTTGTCGCGCTTCCTCTACGCGTTCAAGAACGTTCACCTGGGCAGCCGCCGGCGCTTCCAGATCCATGCGGGCTTCATCTTCGAGGATATGGTGAAGCGCGACCTCGACCGCATGGGCTTCACCGTGACAAGCATCAAGCGGATTAATCGGAAGGAATTCGATGTCGTCGCCACCCGCGGCAGCGTCATCTTCAACATCCAGTGCAAGAATAACTGGATTGATCTGTCGAAGATTGAGGCTGAGCGCGCGCTGTTCGTCCGATATAACCGGTCCCTGGCAAATTACTATGCGCGCGCCCTGAAGAAGGAGCGTAGACGCGATCATCTGCTGAAACAGCAACTGGGAATGGACAAGGTCGTGCACTATGTGGTCAGCCGATTTCCAGTGATCGGCGCCGACCCCGCAGTAATCAACTACAATCAAATCGATCGGCTTCGTTTCGCCGGCCAGGCGGGGGCATGACTAATCCAGCGGATATTCGCGACCTGCTCTTGCGGTTCACCGGCCCCGACCTCACGCAAACGCTTGCGCGGATCGAGAGTGCGGTGCGCGGAGTGGCGGCGAAGGATTGCGCAAACTTTCTAGAGGGCGCTGGCGTGGGTCGGGAGGCGTTGGCCGCGGCGGCCGCGATGAAGCGCTTGGCCGGGCAGATCAATGTGACCATCCATGCGCTCGGCATCCTGCTCTGCCTTCCGCACATCCTCGAACCGGATGAGCGGGTCGAATATGTGTCCCTCGGCGCCGGGAATACCGGGCGCGATTTCGACCTGGAGACCAACCTGCGGGTCGCCGAGTTCAAATTCATTCGGTGGCGGGGCGGCGCGGAGTCGATCCGCCAGAATTCCGTATTCAAGGATTATCTGCTGCTCGCCGAGCATCCGACGGCGAAGCGAAAATACCTCTATCTGCTCGGCACCGAACATGCGCTCAAATTCCTGCGGGGCGGTCGCGCCCTGTCGAGCGTGCTGAGTCGAAACGACAAGCTGCAGAAGATGTTCGCGGATCGCTTTGGCGAGGCGTTCCGGACGGTCGGTGACTATTACGCGGTCCACGCCGGCGCTGTGCAGATCGACGATGTCTCGCCGTGGCTTTCGGAGCTGGCGGAAGACTTGATCGCGGAGCCGGACACTGGCGCGGACGACTAGGGAGCGGGGCGAGTGACGCGCGTGCGGCGTGCAGCGCGGCCCGCTGGTGGTCGCGTCGCGGTCAGGAGCGCTTCCTCCGCGGATTTCTGCGGTCCCATGAAGTCCATGCGATCGGCGATATAGGCGCCGAACGCGCGCGCATCTTCGGATGATGGCATCGGGAACGCGTGTCTGAGCGGAAGAAACGCCGTCAACGCGATGCGATAGAGCGGCGCGGCATATTCGAAGATCGTCCGTTGGGGCGTGGGGAGAAAGAGATTGCTGCGCTCGACGGGATTGCCGTGGAGGAAATCGTTTCGGCACTCGTAGAGCACTTGATAGAGCCAGGACGCCAATGTGCGCTTTACCTTGGTCTTGCCGCCTGTGTCGTGGACGAGCTGGCTGCTCTCCGTCTCGGCCCAGGGCGTCCGCTCGATCATCTCGAACACCTTGTCGCGGTTGGCCTGGCCGCTTCCGCCGGGATGCACGAGAATCTCGAAAGCGCTGACCCAGAGGGAGACGACCCGACCGACGTCGTAGAACGTCGTATCGGTCCCGGCCGGCAAGAGGGAGGCTTGGTATGCCATGTTGAGCGAACGCATCAGCGCGACATCCTCCCAGGCAGGCTCCGCCGCTTCGTAGCGGCGACGCCAGCGAGCCATGAGCGCCGCCAGGAGCGGCTGGTCGATATCTGTTTTGCCGAGTGACGTGCGGAACAGGGCCGGCGACGATTGTCCCTTGAAGCGAGAGAGCTCATGCGTGCCGAGGATTGCCGGCGTGCTGCCGATCACATCCTCATAGTGTCGGTCGAGCATCCAGGGGTAGATTGCGAAGGCCTCACCGAACAGCACGCGATGCCCGCGTGGATGTCGGAGTTCCTGCGCCCGGCCGTGAGTGACCGCCGAGAGCGCGATAAGGTCGCGGAAGCTCGCCAGGGCCGTCACGTCGCGAAAGAGCGGCGGCGCGGCCGCGTCGAGGATCAAGACCGAGGGCTCGAACTTCTCTCCGAAATTGTCCGCAAAGCGGTTGAGGAAGCGTCTGAACGAGGGATACGCCCGCTTGAGGGCCGCAACCCGAGGGTCATTCGCGGGCGCGAGCGCAGCGATCTCACAGCCGATGGCAACGTCCAGCGGAATATTCGGCAGGACGAACACCGGCGTCCAATCGGCATCGGTCATGTGTTATTCCTGTCTCGACGGGCAAGCGTCTGCGGTCGCTGAAGTATTTGTGTTTACAATATGCCGGAACAACAATGAACGATATCAAACGGGAAGACGCAGGAGAGAAGGCTGCGAAAAGTGATCGCGCGCCGTTGGTGGTTCTCGTCCGCGGCGCCGAGAAGACATTCGATAATGCGGAGCGCCTTTTTTTCGAGGCGCAACTCTTGGCGAAAGCGGGCGCGGTGGCGCGTGCCCTTTGCCTCCACCAGATCTCGCTCGAGGAGTGCTCGAAGGTCAACAACCTCGGTGCGTGGGCGGTCAGCTTGGTTCTTGGGTTGGAAGTCAATCAGAAGAAGGTGCTGGCCGCCTTCGGCCGTCACGCTGCCAAGAACAAATCGAATGCGTACATGCTGAAGGGCTCGGAGGCGGAAACCGATGCGAAGGCCCGTGGCGACTGGGAGGCTGCCATGGAGGCATTCAGGCAGACCCAAGATGAGTTTCACGAGACGTCAAACCGAGCCAAGAACGCCTCCCTGTACGTGGACTGGGTTGACGGTGAATTCGCCGCGCCAAGCGAGCGCATCACCAAGGAGATGCTGGCCGAGATTACGGAGCGAAACGCTGAATTTCTCGGTTATGCCCAAAACGGCCTGAAGATGCTGAGACGGCTGGAGACGTCACCGGAGGAAATGAAGGGATTGCTCTCGGGTTTCGTCGAACAGGCGGAAAAGCTCCGCGAAGAGAAGCCGGACGACTTTATGGGGGCAATGGAGACATTGCTGTCGAGCTTCCTGGAAAAGGGAAAGCGGAAGCTAAAGGGTTAGAGACTTTTCGAGAGGCCAAGCTCGAATCAGTTCCCGCCCTCGGCGACGCCGGCGTGGCGGAGCAGGTCGCCGATGCTGTCGGTTCCGATCTGACAGCGGGCGATCACACGGTCGTAGGAAATGACGCGACCGCCGCGTCCTCGTTCCGTTGTGCATATGACTGCGCTCAGGAGGGCGATGCGCTCGAGGGCGGCCTTGGCTGCGGCACTACCCGGCTGGTGCAGTTCAGGCGCGTCAAAATCCGCGAGCCGAACTTCGATCCACTCCTTGGGATCGGCCGTCTTACCAACGCAAAGACCGTCCCCGTCACCGACGTATCGGACGACTCCAGAAAAGCTGATGCCGGCCTGGCTCGGTAGTGGCGCCTCGCACGGGTCGGCATGCACAGGAGCGGTGGGCCAGAGCAGGCCGAGCGCACCGGCGACGATGAGGACGCGATAGTTCACGCGGCTTGCTTCAACGGATTGTTGGCTTTCTTCCTCTTGAGCAGCGCCCGAACGAACCTGTCCCACTTGGCCATGCCGGCGCGCTTTTCGACCATATAGTGCCAGCGATCGTAGTGCTTGGAGCTGACGTCCTGGAGGGCGTGATTTTGGAGGCGATCGCGGATTTCCTTCGATACACCTGCCTTGCCGGCAAGCGTTTTGAAAGTCCGGCGGAGATCGCGGTTCGTCGCATAGGGGATCACGCCGCGGTCCCGTTGTCGCCAGACGAAGCTATATAGCGTGCCATGGCTGACGGGTTTCTTCGGGTCTTTGGCAGAGGGGAAGAACCAGCCATATTCGTTCGGCTTGATCGACTCGATCAGTTCGGCAGCGAGCAAGGGAACCGGAACGGCGTGGGGCTGCTCGTTCTTGGTCTTGGACCAGTCGATGATCCGCTCCTTGGCGTCCCATTGATCGACATGCAGCCGTGCAATCTCCTCGACGCGCTGGCCGGTCAGCATGATGAGTTGCACGGCGCGAGGATAGGAGGGGTGGACCGGCGTGTCGGGGCATTCCAGCCAGCGATAGAGTTGCACGAACTCGTCTTCGTCGAGCCAGCGAGTACCCTGGACCTTCGGCTCGGTCGGGATGCCCGTTGCGGGATTGAAGGGGAGCCGGAAGCGGCGAGAGGATTGCTGGCGATAGTCGTTGTCGGACTTCATGCCCCAGCTAAAGGCAGCATGGAGGTAGGAGCGAACATGATCGGCCATGGACTTTGCGCCTCGCTCGTAGATGGGGCGGATCAGCTCGATGATTTCCTCGGCCTCGATCTCACGTGCGAGGCGGTTGCGCCCCAGCGTATCGGCGATCTTGTTGAGGCCCTTTTCGGTTTCCTTCCATGATGGCTTGCCGGCTTCCTTGAGCGCCGCGACATAACCCTCGAACAAGTCGGCTACCGTGCCGGGACGTGTGTCGGTGGCTATCTTGATGCTTCGGCCCTTTTGGATGACGTCGGCAAAGTCGCGCTTGTAGATTTCGCGGGCCTGGGCCAGCGACATCGACGGATAGGCACCGATCTTCTTCTTAGTGCGTTTGCCGTCGCGCCATTGCTGCGCCATCCAATCGGCGGTGACACGCTTCGGCATGGGCTTGAGAACGAGGACGAGACGGCCGGTGCCACGTCCTTCGCCATCGGCGAGGTTTTCTTGTTTGCGGCTGATTTCGACGCGCTTCAGTGCGTGCCGGATCGCGGTGTCGGTTAGGACGGTCATGGCGTTTCCTCCCTTCCGGAACTGGGATCGGTCGAGGAGAAACAGGGATCGCTAGCTGGGAGCGGAAGGCCGTTTTCTACCCCTTTTACAGCCCCCAATTTGCCAAAACCGCCCCCACTACGCAATGCCAAAAATGCGCGATTTTGTTAGTGTTTCAAGGTGCTTGAGCGTGATTAAACGTGATCAAAGGGGGCGAGTGGGGTGGTTGTGCACGAGGATGATCGCGGTGGCCGAGAGTTCCAGCGCCCGCCGCACGATCTCGCGCGGATAGACCGGCGTGTGGTCGACGGTGCCGGTCTGCTGCACCTCGTCGGCGATCAGCGCGTTCTTCTTGTCGAGGAACAGGATGCGGAACTGCTCGCGCGCCTCGAAGGCCATCGCCATCCGGCAATAGTCGATCACCGCGCTCCACGAGGTGAGCACCTGGCGGCCGCGGATCGCGCTTTTCAGCATGCGTTCGGCGGCGGCGGCGGCGAGTTTGATCTCCAGCGCCACGGCCGGGCCGACGCCCGTGACTTCGCCCAGCAGGCGAGGGGGCGCGCCGAGCACTTCGGCGAAGGATCCGAACCGGGCGAGCAGCGCCTTGGCCACCGGCTTGGTGTCGGCGCGGGGAATGGCGCGAAACAGCAGCAGTTCGAGCAGCTCGTAATCCGCCAGCGCGTCCGCGCCGGCCTGGACGAAGCGTTCGCGCAGCCGCTCGCGGTGGCCGGCATAGTGCGGTTTCGGCTTCTCGACCACGGACGAGGCACGGCCGGGCGCGACGCTGCGTTCGGAAAAGAACCCGCGCTCGTCCTCGTCCTCGATCGTCATCGACGCCCTCGCCATCGCCCGCCCCGTGTGCTGGCCAGGGCAAGCTTAGTGCAAGACGCGGCAAGAGAGAACAGGCCGTTGCGGTGGTGGCGTCAGGCCGCTTCGGGCAGGCCCGGGCGGTCGAGCCCGCCGGGTGACAGCGTGAAGATCTCGCAGCCCGTGGCGGTCACGCCGACCGTGTGCTCGTACTGTGCCGACAGCGAGCGGTCGCGCGTCACCGCCGTCCAGCCGTCCGACAGCACCTTCACGTGCGGCCGGCCGAGATTGATCATCGGCTCGATGGTGAAGATCATGCCGGGGCGCATTTCCACGCCCTCGTTGCGGCTGCCATAGTGCAGGATGTTCGGCGCGTCGTGGAACAGCCGCCCGACCCCGTGACCGCAGAAGTCGCGCACCACCGAGCAGCGCTCGGCCTCGGCGAAGGACTGGATCGCGGCGCCGATCGCGCCGGTGCGGGCGCCGGGTACCACGGCCGCGATGCCGCGCATCATGGAATCATGCGTGACCTCGAGCAGCCGTTCGGCGGCGCGCTTGATGCGTCCCACCGGATACATGCGCGAGGAATCGCCGTGCCAGCCGTCGAGAATGTAGGTGACGTCGATGTTGACGATGTCGCCCTCGCGCAGCGGCTTGGCATCGGGAATGCCATGGCAGACCACGTGGTTGATCGAGGTGCAGGAGGATTTCGTGTAGCCGCGATAGTTGAGCGTGGCCGGCAGCGCACCATGATCCATGCCGAATTCGAAGACGAAGCGGTCGATCTCTTCGGTGGTCACGCCCGGCGCCACGCGTGAGGCCAGTTCGTCGAGCGCGCGTGCGGTCAGCTGGCAGGCCTTGCGCATGCCTTCGAAGGCCGCCTCGTCGTAGAGACGAATCTGGCCGGTGTTCTTCAGCGGCGCAAGCGCTGCATCCTGGTAGGTGACCATGATCTGGCTTTCGTGGCGATCGGTGGCAGGTGAGGCGGACCCTGCCCCTGATTTGGCATCGATCGGTCCGGGCATCAAGGCCGCAGATCGCCTGCCGCGAAATCAGCCCCGGTTCGGCGGCCATACCGGCCGTCCGTCTGGCCGCGCTCCCGGCCGGGAACCAATGGCTGCCTCAAACCTCCGGAATGTTCTCCTTGAGGATCAGGTGCAGCCGCGGCGGATGGCTTTCGTAGGCCAGTCCCCTGATCGACGACGTCAGCAGGTTCAGCGCCTCGCGGGCCTCGACCCTGGGATTCTGGTCGATGACGGCGTCCATCGTGCCGTCCAGCAGCAGCCCCTTGGTGTCCTCGGTCAGTTCGTGGCCGATCAGGATCACCGACCGCGCGCGACCGCTCTCCCGCAGCGCCCGCGCGATTCCCTGATTGCCGGCCCCGATGTTGTAGATGCCTGCCAGGTCGTCATGCCGTTCGAGCAGGGCCGACGCCTCGGCATAGGCGCGCTCGCGATCGTCGAGCATCTCGCGCAGTTCCACGATGGTCAGGTTGGGGAACTCCTCCACCAGGATGTGGCGGAACCCCATCTCGCGCTCCTGGTGCCCCCGGTAGGACAGGGAGCCGGCGAACATGGCGACCTTTCGCGGTGCGTCGCGCCCCAGCAGGCGCCCGATCAGATGTCCCGCAAGCCGGCCCGCCTGCCGGTTGTCGATGCCGACATAGGCGATGCGCGGCACATGCAGCACGTCCGTGGCGAGGGTCACGACCTTCGTGCCGCCATTCGACAGGGCGCGGATGGCTTCCCGCACGGTCGGGTGATCGAGGGCGATCAGCCCGACGCCCTGCGTGACCCCGGCGAGATCGTGCAGGGTGGCCGCCAGCGTATCGGGGTTGAAACCCTCGATGCCATGCATGTGGACGTCGAGCTCGGGGCGAGCGGCGGCTTGCAGCCGAAGCTGCTCGTGCAGGATGCGGATGAAGGAATTCGTCCCGACGGGCAGCACGAAGTCGAGGCGGAGCGTTCCCGCGCGCGTGCTCATGGCAGATCCGGGGTCGGGCGCGATGTAGCCGAGCCGCCGCGCGACCTCCAGCACCACTTCGCGCGTGCGTTCACGCACCCCGGGGCGGTTGTTGAGGACCCGGTCGACCGTGGCGGCCGATACGCCGGCCTCGCGCGCAACGTCCGTTACTGTGGAACGCATGGTCGGTGTCTCGGGTCAAAACGCATATGTCGAGGCCGGGCGAGATGTGTCCGGACCCGCCTGAGCCTGATGGGAAATGATGAACACACCAAGCCGGGCGCGGCAACCCTTGCGTCCGGATATCCACCGCACCCGGGAAAGCCGGCCTGCAGTACGATCCCATCAAATTCCATCATGTGCGATGCAAACCGGATTTGGTGCATCGCGGGAGGTGTTTGAATTCGCAATTGTTTCCCTTTGGGCCTTCGATGTGAGGGCAGATGAGTGGAAATGATGTTGACATCATCATCTTGAAACGTCAATCTTCCTCATATGGGCGCTCTCATTCGCCCACAGGGAGGAATTTCGATGACAGATCTGATGCGCATGTCGCGTCGCAGGCTGCTTGCGACCGGAGGAAAGGCAGCACTCTATGCAGGCGCGATCGGGATCGCGCCGAAGTTCATTCGGCCGGGACGCGCCTACGCAGCGGACGCGCTCGCGCCCGGCATGATCGGCGGTCCGACCGGCTTCGAGGGCGCCGAACGCTACCAGTACGGCGCCGAAACGCCCGAGGGACGCGCCATCGAGGCGGCGAAGCAGTTGAAGGCCTCCGGCGTGGACCGGATCGTGCTCGGCCTGTCGGACGGCTCCATCGGCCAGCTGACGCAGCCCTTCCCGGCAGGTGCGCCGTCGATCAAGGAGCTGTGGGAGCGGGAAACCGGCATCACGCTCGAGATCGTCGGCGTGCCGAACGGCCAGGAATTCACCAAGACGATGCAGGACATCTCCACCAGGGGTGGGGCCTACGACATCTATGCCGTCGAGTGGAATCGCCTCGGCGACCTCGCCGAGACCGGCGGCATCATCAAGCTCGACGATTTCGTCGAAAAGCACCGGCCGGAATGGGACGATCCCGAGACTGGCTATGTCGGCGGCGCCAAGGGCGTCTCGCTGCTCAACCAGTATCGTGGTTCCACCTATGGCGTGTCGCTCGATGGTGATTTCCAGACCTGGGTGTACCGCACCGACCTGTTCAACGATCCGGCCGAGCAGAAAGCCTTCAAGGACAGGTACGGCTACGATCTCGCGCCGCCGCGCACCTGGAAGCAGCTCGACGAAATCGGCATGTTCTTCCACCGCCCCGACAATGGCCTGCTCGGTTCCACCGACATCCGCAACCAGGGCTGGGGCTACACCAACTGGTACCAGCGCTACGTGTCGATGGGTTCGCCCAACCAGTTCCTGTTCGACGATGACGGCAGGGCGCTGATCAACTCCGAAGCCGGCATCGCCGCAACGCAGGAATACATCGACTCGCTGGCCTACAAGTCGCCGGATGCCATCTCCTGGGGCTGGCCCGAGCAGTACGGCAACTTCGCCAATGGCGGCGCGGCGATGACCTGCGCCTTCTCCAACCTGCCGAAGTTCCTCGACAACCCGGCCAACGCCGACTCGAAGGTGACCGGCAAGATCGGCTCCATGCTGCCGCCCGGCCGCGAGGTCGACGGTGGGCTGGTTCGGCGCTCGGTGCTGTGGCTGAACCTTTCGGCTTCGATCTCGTCGCAGGCGAAGAATCCGGAGGCCTGCTACGCCCTCCTGCAATGGCTCGGGTCGGCCCGCATCTATGCCTGGATGACTGCGAACCCCGGCGGATACTTCGACCCGTTCCGCCTGTCGGACTTCTCCGACCCGCTGGTTCGTCAGACTTACCACGCCTATCACATGGACGTGGTGCGCGAGACGGTGGAGCGCACGGTCCCGACGATCAACTATCCGGGTGCGACGGCCTTCCACAACGCCCTCGACGAGAACCTCGTCGCGGCCCTGACCAAGTCGAAGACGGCCGAGCAGGCCATGGCCGACACCGAGCGCGAATGGCAGCGGATCGCCCGCCGCACCGGTGAGGACAAGCTGCTCGAGGCGATCAGGACCAACAAGGAAGCCTGGCCCACCATTATCGATCCGATCGGCTGATCTCCCGGACCGGCCGAACGGGTGGGAGGGGCGGTACGACGCCCCTCCCGCATGTCTTGAAAACCAGACGAGCGTGCCTCCTTGCCATGAAGCGTTCCGTTTCCTTCGAGCTGTTTCGATACGCGGCGATCCTGCTCGCCCTGGCGGTGACGCTCATCCCGATCCTGTGGATGGTGTCGATGGCCTTCAAGCCCGTCGGCGAATGGTCGGCCACGGGCGCCGACCTGACGTGGTGGCCGCAGAACCCGACCCTTTCGAACTTCCGCTTCATCTTCGGCCAGTCCGATTCCAGCCTGATCGTCGCGCTGGACCGCACGGCCATGAAGCCGATCCTGTCGTCCCTGCTGTCGGCGAGCTTCGGCACCCTGATCGCGATGACGGCGGGCACCGCCGCCGCCTATGGACTGTCGCGCTTCGGCTCGGGCCAGAACCTGCCGCTGGCGCTGACGCAGCTGCGGCTGTTTCCGCCGATGGCGGTGATGATCCCGGTGATGATCATGTGGGCCTTCCTCAAGCTCACCGACACCTGGTGGGGCCTGGCCCTGGTCTATGGCATCGTCACGCTGCCCTTCGCCTTCTGGCTGATGAAGACCTTCTTCGACGACATGCCGCGCGAGATCGAGGAGGCGGGGCTCGTCGAAGGGTGCTCGCGCTGGCGGGTGTTCACCCGGATCACGCTGCCGATGATGCGCGCGCCGCTGGCGTCGGCGGCTCTGTTCGTCTTCATTCTCAACTGGTCGGACTATCTGATCGCCCTTCTGCTGACGACGCGCGAATGGGTCACGGTGCCGGTCTACATGGCCTCTCTGTCGTCCTCGATGACCGGCCAACTCTACGGCGCCAAGGCCGCGCTCGGCCTCATCGCCGCCGTGCCGCCCGTGATCATGGGCATCGCCATCCAGCGCCATCTCGTGCGCGGGCTCACCTTCGGAGCCCTGAAGCAATGAGCGTGGCCACGGTTTCGCAGACCGCCATGGCGGGGCAGGACACGACCGCGAGGGCCGGGCGGGACGAGTCGGCGCGGCTCGGCTTCCGGCTGACGCTGCCGGCCCAGATCCTGGTCCTGTTCATCGCCGTCTTTCCCCTCCTGATGCAGCTCTACATCAGCCTGACCGACTGGTCGCCGCTGAGCGGGCGCAACTGGTGGATGGCCTGGGAGAGCTGGAACAGCTTCTACAACTACTACGACCTGATGCAGGACAATCGCTTCTGGGGCGCGCTCTGGCGCACCTTCGTGGTGATGATCGTCTGCGTCCCGGTCGAATTCCTGCTCGGCCTCGGACTGGCGACGCTGTTTGCCGACGATTTCCGCGGCAAGCGGGTTTTCTATTCGATCCTGCTGATGCCGATGATGGTGGTTCCGGCGGTGGCGGGCTACATGTTCTTCATGTTGTTCCAGTCGGGGGGGCCTGTGAACGATGTGCTGTCGACCCTGCTCGGCACCCGCGTCGCCATCGCGTGGCTGTCGGATCCGACGCTCGCGCTAGTCGCGGTGATGATCGCCGACATCTGGCAATGGACGCCGCTGATGTTCCTGATCCTGCTTGCGGGTCTCGTCGGCGTGCCGCAGGACCAGGTCAGGGCTGCGACGCTGCTCGGCGCCGGCCCCTGGCAGCGCTTCGTCACCATCGTCATTCCGAAGATGAAGACGATCATCATCATCGCGCTGGCGATCCGGGTGATCGAGAACTTCAAGATCTTCGACACGCTCTACATCATGACCGGCGGCGGTCCCGGCGTCGCGACGGAGACGATCTCCGTCTACATCTACAAGCTCACCACGCAGGACCTGATCTGGGGCTACGTGGCGGCCATCGCGCTGGCGATCCTGCTGGTGCTGTCGGTCGTCACCATCTGGGCCATGAAGCGCATGGCGGCCGCGCGCGAGGTGCAGGCATGAGCGCGATCCGGCTGCAGAATCTGGTCAAGCGCTTCGGCTCCTTCACCGCGCTGAAGACGATGGATCTCGACATCGGCGACGGCGAGTTCATGGCGCTGCTCGGACCTTCGGGATGCGGCAAGTCGACCACGATGAACATGATCGCCGGCATGGAGGAGCCGTCGGAAGGCCGCATCCTGTTCGGCGACCGCGACATGGCGGGCGTCGCGATGGGACAGCGCGGCGTCGGCTTCGTGTTTCAGAACTACGCGATCTTCACCCACATGACCGTCCGCCAGAACCTCGCCTACGGACCCAGGATGCACGGCAAGCCGAAGGCCGAGATCGACCGGCGCGTGGCGTCGATCGCTGACCTTCTGCAGCTGACCCCGATGCTCGACCGACCCGCACGGGGCCTGTCGGTGAACATTCTCCAGCGGGTGGCGATCGGCCGCTCGGCCATCCTCGAGCCGGCGATCTTCCTGCTCGACGAGCCGCTGTCGAATGTCGACGCGGCGTTTCGCGCCGTCATGAGAACGGAACTGAAGCAGCTCCAGCGCGAATTCCGGCAGACGATGGTCTACGTCACCCACGACCAGCTCGAAGCCATGACCATGGCCGACCGCATCGCGGTCATGGACCATGGCGTGCTGCAGCAGGTCGGGACGCCGCTCGAGGTCTACAACAACCCGGCGAACGTCTTCGTGGCACGCTTCATCGGCTCGCCGGGCATGAACCTGCTGCCCGGGAAGCCGAGCGAAAGCGACCGCGGTCTGGTCGTCGACCTCGGCCCTCTCGGGGCGACGGCACCCTTGCCGCCGTCGCTCGCTCAGGCGCTGCGCCGACATTCCGGCGACGTGCTCTTCGGCTTCCGTCCCGAACAGGCCAGCCTCGAACCGGCGGGGCCGGGCATCACCGCCCCCATCACGATCGTCGAGCGCATCGGCGCGCGCACCATCGTCCATCTCGGCGACGACGAGACGGCGATGAAGGTGGTGGTCGACAACGACGTCGCCGCCGATGCCGGGACGTCGGTCGTGGTCGTGCCGAGGTTGGACACGGTGCGCATCTTTGACCGCGCCACCGGCACCGCCATCGGAGGCGAACATGGCTGAGGTTGTTTTCCGTAACGTATTCAAGCGCTTCGGAGACACTGTTGCCGTCTCGGACGCCAGCTTCGCCGTGGAGGACAACGAGTTCTTCTGTTTCTTCGGTCCGCCTCTGTCCGGCAAGTCGACCATCCTGCGTCTGATCCTCGGCCTGGAGACGCCCGATTCCGGCGAGATCCTGATCGATGGTCGTCCCGTGAACGGCGTCGGGCCAGCCGAGCGGAACGTCGCCATGGTGTTCCAGAACCTGGCGCTCTTTCCGCACATGACGGCGCGGGAGAACATCCGTTTCCCGCTGGTCGAGCGCAAGGTGCCCGCGCCGGAGATCGACCGCAGGCTGGACGAGGTGGCGGCCAAGCTGCACATCCGACACATCCTGCACAAGCCGCCGGCACAGCTGTCGGGCGGCGAGCGCCAGCGCGTCGCCATCGCCCGGGCGCTGGTGCGCGATCCCGTCGCCTATCTGATGGACGATCCCATTTCGGCGCTCGACGCGAGGCTGCGCGAGGAAACCCGCGTCGAGCTCAAGCGCATCCAGCGCGAGCTCGGCAAGACGCTGATCTATGTCACGCACGACCAGGAAGAGGCGATGTCGGTCGCCGACCGCATGGCCATCATGGAAGGCGGATCGATCCGCCAGATCGGCACGCCGCGCGAGATCTACGACCATCCCGCCAGCACCTATGTGGCGCGCCTCCTCGGCTCGCCGATGATGAACATCCTGCCGTCGGGTCCGTCCGGCGACAAGGCCGGGTTCGCCAGCGGCGCCATCGCGATTCCGGGACTGGTCGTCGGCCAGACCGCCGAAATCGGCCTGCGCCCGGAAGACATCAAGGTCGCGGCCTGGACCGAAGGCGATGCCGGTCGCCCCGCTCGCGTGTTCCAGGTCGAACCGCTCGGCGGCTTCACGGTGGTGACCGTCGACGCCGGTGCCTCGCAGGTTCGCGCGCTGGTGCGCGGCCAGCCCGACATCCGGCCGGAGGCACTGGTGGCGCTGTCCTGCGATGCCGCGCGCGTGCACCGGTTCGGACCGGACGGAGCAGCGATGCCGCGATGAATCAAGCCGTCAGAACAAGCGACAGGGAGAACTCAATGGCCGAGGTCCATGAATTCCAGCCGGACGTGAAAGTCCGCAACCGGGACTTCGCGATCGGGTGCATCGGAGCGGGGATGATCATGGCCGAATGCCATCTCGCCGCCTACAAGGAGGCCGGGTTTCCGGTCGTGGCCATCGCCTCGCGCACGAAGGCGAATGCGGCCAAGGTTGCCGAGCGGTGGAGCATCCCGACAGTCCATGACACGCCCGAGAGGCTGATCGAGGACGCCAGCGTCGCGATCATCGATCTGGCCTATCCGCCGGATCTGCAGCCGGCGCTGATCCGCCATGCGCTGAAGCAGCCGCATGTGAAGGCGATCCTGGCACAGAAGCCGCTGGCGCTGTCGCTCGACGAAGCCAAGGCGCTGCGCGACGAGGCGAAGGCGGCCGGCAAGATCCTCTCGGTCAACCAGAACATGCGCTACGATCAGTCGATGCGCGTGCTGAAGCAGATCATGGATTCCGGCGCGTTGGGCGACGTCGTCTTCGCCCAGATCGACATGCACGCGATCCCGCACTGGCAGGGCTTCCTCGAGGATTACGACCGGCTGACGCTGGCCAACATGAGCGTGCATCATCTCGATGCCTTGCGCTTCCTGTTCGGCGATCCGGACGAGATCACGACGCTGACCCGCAAGGATCCGCGCACGACCTTCGACCATTCGGATGGCATCATCGTTTCGACGTTGCGTTTTCCCTCAGGCGTGCTCGCACTCTCGCTGGAAGACGTGTGGTCGGGTCCGCGGCAGGACGGCTACAAGGACGACCAGCACATCCACTGGCGCGTCGAGGGCACGCTGGGCACCGCCAAGGGCACGATCGGCTGGCCGACGGGCGCGCCGTCGACGCTGAGCTATGCGTCGGCGAAGACCACCGGCGGCGAGTGGGTCAGCCCGGGCTGGGACACCATGTGGTTTCCCCACGCCTTCATCGGCGTCATGGAGCAACTCCAGCACGCGGTCGCCACGGGTACCGAACCCGCGCTCTCCGTTGCCGACAACGTCAAGACGATGGCGCTGGTCGAGGCCGGCTACAGGTCGATCGCCGAGGGGCGGACCGTCCGCCTCTCCGAAATTCCGCTTCACTGAAACCGACACCCACAGCAACTCGGGAGGAGTTCCAAGACCATGATGCAAGCCGGTATTTTCACGGGGTATTTCCCCTATTCGCTCGAGGAGACCGCAAAGCGGATTCGCGCCCTCGATTTCAACACGGTCCAGCTCGACCTGCATTTCAAGGATGTCGACCTGTCGGCGGGGCAGATCACCAAGGACAAGGCGAAGAAGGTTCGCGACACCTTCCGCGACCACAACCTGCCGATCTGCTGCATCTCGGGCTATACGAACATCATCCATCCGGACAAGGGCGAGCGCGACAGGCGCGTCGGCTATCTGAAGGAAATCATCCGCAACGCGCGCCATTTCGGCACGCCCTACGTGATTTCCGAGACCGGCACCTACAACACCGAGTCCGACTGGGTGCACCATCCGAAGAACAAGACCGAGGAAGGCTTCGAGGAGTGCCGCAAGGTCATCGCCGACCTCGCGCAGACCGCCTATGACCACGGTGCGGTGTTCCTCCTCGAAACCTATGTCAACAACGTCGTCGGCTCCGTCGAGGAGACGGTGAAGATGTTCGCGCAGGTCGACCATCCGGGCCTTGGTCTCCTGATGGATCCGACCAACTACTTCGAGACCCACAACATCGATGCGATGGACAAGATCCTGAACCAGGTCTTCGACACGCTGACCCAGCACATCAAGATCGCCCATGCCAAGGACGTGAAGCGGTCGGGCGACGACAAGACCGAAAAGCACGCAGACATCGGCGACGAGGACGCGCTGGAGAGCCACACCTTCCGCGGCGTGGGCGAGATCGAGCTGCCGGCGCCCGGCCTCGGTTCGCTCAACTACGACCTGTATCTGCGCAGGCTGGCCGAGAAGCACCCGAACATCGAGGTGATCATCGAGCACCTGTCGGAAGACGACGTGCCGCGGGCAAAGAAGTTCCTCGACGGCAAGTTCCGCGACAACGGACTCTGATCCAGGCAACCGGGGAGGCGCAAAGCCGCGCCTCCCGCATCCATGCGGCGAAGGTGAACATGGTCGAACTCTACGGACAGACGCTGACCCGCCGGCAGGTCGCCGAGCGCTCCGGCATGCTGTCGCAGTTCGCCGGGGTCCGCCTGATGACGCTCGACGACGGCGTCGAACGCGGCATCCGGATGCTCGAATTCCGCACCGGCAGCGGCCTGCGCTTCACGGCGCTCGTCGACCGGGCGCTCGACATCGCCGATTGCGACTACCGGGGCCAGGCGATCGGCTGGCATTCGCCGGCCGGATTCCGCCATCCCGGCCTGCACGACTATGAAGGGGAGGCGGGCCTTGCCTGGGCACGTTCCTTCTCCGGCCTGCTGGTGACCTGCGGCCTCGACCACATCCTCGGCCCCGAGGACGTGCCGGCCGACAGCTACTGCTATCCCGGACGGCGGACGGTGCGCCACTCGCTTCATGGCCGCGTCGGCACCATTCCCGCGCGTCTGACCGGCTATGGAGAAAGCTGGGAGGGCGATCGCTGCGTGCTCTGGGCGGAAGGCGTGGTCCAGCAGTCCACCGTTTTCGGCGAGGATCTCCACCTGCGCCGGCGCATCGAGGCGGATGTCGGCGGCAGCGAGATCCGGGTTCGCGACACGGTGGTCAACCATGGCTTCCTGCGCACGCCGCACATGTATTTCTATCACGTCAACGTCAGCCACCCGCTGGTCGACGAAGGCTCGCGCTACGTCGCGCCCGTTCGCGACGTGGTTTGGGCCGCGCATGCGGGCGAGGCCTATCGGGCACAGGACGTCGGATACCGCCGCTTGCCCGGCCCCATGCGCAACTTCCGCGAACAGGTCTGGCAGCACGAGCTCGCCGCCGATGCGTCCGGCGAGGTGCCCGTCGCGGTCGTCAACGAGCGCATCGGGCTTGGCCTCGAACTCGTGACCCGCAAGCAGCAACTGCCCTGCATGTACCAGTGGCAGAACTTCCAGGCGGGTCAGTACGCCATGGGCATCGAGCCCTCGACCCACCACGTGCTCGGCGACAATGCGGCGCGCGAGCGCGGCGAGATGATCTGGCTCGAACATGGCGACGAGCGCGCCTACGAGGCGACGTTCCGGGTGCTGGACGGCATGGCCGCGATCAAGGCCGCCGAAGAGCGCATCGCCGGCATCGCGCCCCAGCCGGATGACGAATTTCCAGCGCCGTCGGGTCGCTTCCCGGCGCTGACGGGAGGATCGCGAACATGAAGCGACGAGTGGAGCGGCCGACGGGCTGCCGGGCCGGCGGGGGGAGGAGCCCGGTGTCGAGCGGCTGGCCGTGGAGAACATGATGAGCAGCATGGAAAAGACCAAGCGCGACTACAGCCTCGTCGGCGAGAGCACGCGGCGTGCGATCGAGACCGGCCTCGCATCGGCCGAGTGGTACCATACCGACGTGCCCCGCAAGGTGATGAAGGACTTGATGCAGCGCTCCGACGGGCCGGCGATCCGCGACACCATCCTGTGGTTCGCGCTGCTGATCGGCTCGGCCGCCGGCGCGATCTGGTTCTGGGGCACCTGGTGGTGCGTTCCGTTCTTCTTCGTCTACGGCGTGATCTACGGCTCCTCCAGCGATTCCCGCTGGCACGAATGCGGCCACGGCACCGCATTCCGCACGCGCTGGATGAACGACGTGATCTACCAGATCGCGTCCTTCATGCTGATGCGTAATCCCGTGCAGTGGCGCTGGAGCCATGCGCGCCACCACACCGACACCATCATCGTGGGACGCGACGCGGAGATCGCCGTGATGCGGCCGCCGGACCTTTTGAAGGCGGCGCTGATGTTTACCGGGTTGCTCGATTTCCGCTACTCGCTGCCTGGCCTCTTTCGTCAGGCCTTTAGGGGCCTCAATGCCGAAGAGGAAAGCTATATCCCCGAGATGGAGCGGCACCGGGCGGTCGTCGCCGCCCGCTGGCACGTCGCGATCTACCTCGCCACCCTCGCGGTCGCGCTCTACAGCTGGTCGTTCCTGCCGCTGATGCTGATCGGCCTGCCGCGCCTCTACGGCAGCTGGCACATGGTGCTGACGGGGCTGCTCCAGCATATCGGGCTCGCCGACAACGTCACCGATCACAGGCTGAACAGCCGCACGGTCTACATGAATCCGGTCAGCCGCTGGATCTACTGGAACATGAACTACCATGTGGAGCACCACATGTTCCCGATGGTCCCGTACCATGCGCTGCCAAGGCTGCACGAACTGATCAAGCACGACCTGCCGGAGCCCAATCCGTCCATGTGGCACGCCTACCGGGAGGCCTGGCCGGCGCTGCTGCGCCAGCTGAAATACGAGGATTATTTCCTCAAGAGAGAACTGCCGCCAACGGCAAGGCCCTATCGCGACGAGTTCCACAACCTCGCGACGCCGACCGCCGCGGAATAGCAGCGCCGGGACGACCGACACCAATCGCCCGCCGCGCCCGCGCGCGGCGGCAAGAGATCACGCATGCCGAAAGGAACGCAAATGGCAGACTGGATCGAAGCCTGTTTGGTCGACGACGTGGACGAGGAGGACGTGATCCGCTTCGATCACGAGGGACGCACCTTTGCGATCTACCGCTCGCCGGACGGGCAGTTCTTCGCCACCGACGGGCTGTGCACGCACGAGAAGGTGCATCTGGCTGACGGCCTGGTGATGGACGACATCATCGAGTGTCCCAAGCACAATGGCCGCTTCAACTACAAGACGGGTGCGGCCAAGGGCGCGCCGGTCTGCGTCAACCTGGCGACCTATCCCGTCAAGGTGGAGGCCGGCACCGTCTTCATCGGACTGGACTGAGCCGATGACCGAGCCGGGCATGGTCATCGTCGGCGCGGGGGAATGCGGCGCGCGCGCGGCCTTCGCCCTGCGCGAGGAAGGTTTTGCCGGCCCCGTCACGCTCATCGGCGCCGAACCGCATCTTCCCTACGAGCGGCCGCCGCTGTCGAAGCAGGGGATGGCCGCCGACCGGCCCGGGATGACCCCGATCGCCGGGCATGATCGCTTCGCGCAGCAGGGCATCCGGCTGGTGCTCGGCAACCAGGCCCGTGCCATCGACCGGGCCGCCCGGACGGTCGAACTCGCCGAGGGCGAACGGGTCCCCTATCACCGGCTGCTCCTGGCGACCGGCGCCGTACCGCGGCGCCTGCCGGCGGCGGCCGCCTCGCGCCATGCGGTCACCTTGCGCACCCACGAGGATGCCGAACGCATCGCCGGGCATCTGTCGGCGCGCGCGCGCATCACCATCGTCGGCGGCGGCTTCATCGGCCTCGAGCTTGCCGCGGCCGCGATCGGCCGCGACTGCCGCGTGACCGTGATCGAGGCCCTGCCGCGGCTTCTCGCGCGGGCGGTTCCAGCCGAGATCGCCGAGCGCATCGCCGACACCCACCGGGCACGAGGCGTCGAGATCCTCACGGCGGCTTCGATCGAGGCCATCCGCGACGTCGGCGAAGGCGTGCAGGTGACGTTGGCCGACGGTCGCGCCATCGCTGCCGAACTGCTCGTCGTCGGCATCGGCGCGCTTCCCGCCACCGACATCGCGGCAGAGGCAGGACTCGTCGTCGACAACGGCATTCGCGTCGACGCGACGCTCGCCTCCAGCGACCCGGACATCTTCGCGGCGGGCGACTGCTGCTCCTTTCCACTCGCGCTCTATGGCGGCCGCCGGGTGCGGCTGGAGGCCTGGCGCAACGCGCAGGAACAGGGCGCGCTGGCGGCCAGGAACATGCTGGGGGCGCGGGAGGCGCATTCCGCCGTGCCGTGGTTCTGGTCGGATCAGTACGATCTGACCCTGCAGATCGCCGGCCTCTGCGACGAAGGCGCGACGACGGTTCGCCGCGACCTGGGCGGCGACGCCTTCATCCTGTTTCATCTCGCCGCCGACGGGCGGCTGGTCGCGGCCAGCGGCCTGGGCCACGGCAATGCCGTCGCGCGCGACATCCGTCTGGCCGAAATGCTGATCGCCCGGCGCGCGGCGCCCGACCCGCGAAAGCTGGCGATCCCGGACGTCAAGCTGAAGTCGCTGCTCGCCGCCTGAACGCGGCCTAACCAATTAAGGGGGATCCCGTGAGCCGTACCAGACCGACCATCCACGACCTGCGCGCCATGAAGGGCAAGCGCCAGCTGACCATGCTGCGCGTCATGACGCTGGACGAGGCGGAGGCCGCCGAGCGGGCCGGCATCGACATCGTCTCGATCCCGCCGGAACTGCTGCTCGACCCGCGCTACCGCGACGCCGCGCCGTCGCTCTTTTCGATGCCGGGCGAGAATTTCTACGAGATCGGCAATGGCGACGACTTCGTGCGCTGGGCCTTCCGGATGGTCAAGGCGAGCGCCGACGCGGTCTATTGCAGCGCCAGCTACGCCACGGTGAAGCGGATGGCCGACGAGGCGGTTCCGGTGATCGGCCATGTCGGGCTGATCCCGTCGCGGCGCACCTGGACGGGCGGCTGGAAGGCGGTCGGCAAGACCGCGCAAAGCGCTCTCGACATCATGCGCGCGGTGCGCCAGCTTGAAGCCGCCGGCGCCTTCGGAGCCGAGATCGAGGTCGTGCCGGTCGAGGTCGCCGAGGCGATCTCGAAAAACACCTCGCTGTTCATGCTGTCGATGGGGGCGGGCGCGGGTTGCGACGCGCAATACCTGTTCGCGGAGGACGTGCTTGGATCGAACCGGGGGCACATGCCCAGGCACTCGAAGGTCTATCGCAATTTCGCCGCCGAGTTCGACCGCCTGCAGGGCGAGCGTGTTGCCGCCTTCAGGGAGTTCGTCGCCGACGTCGAAAGCCGCGCCTTTCCGGAAGAGCGGCACATCGTTCGCATGGATTCCGCCGAACTCGCGACGTTCCTGAGGGAGATGGACCGACTGTAGGACGCCGCCAGGCGCTCCTGCGCGGGCACCCGTCGCCGACGATGCGCCGGGTGCCTTTCGGTCATGATTCGGCGCGCACGCATTGGCTGCGCGCGCCGATGTCGTGACTATGTAACTGTGGGGAAAATCGGGGCGAACCCTCGTTCTGCATGGCACGCCCAACGGGAATCGAACCCGTGTTTCCGCCGTGAAAGGGCGGCGTCCTAGACCGCTAGACGATGGGCGCGTAGCAGAACGTGCGGCCTTATAGTCAGCTTCGAACGGACGGGCAACCCCGCCGATCCCCGCTCGGGCAAGTTTTTTCTCAGCCCCTCGGCGCCCGGCAGCGCCAGTTCCAGTCGCGCTCGGGTCCGATGTCGATGTGGACCGAAGCGGTGTGGCAATAGGTGCCGACGCCGCCTCGCCCGGGCAGGGCGCGCACATAGGCAGCCAGGCGATGCTTGTCGACGCCCGGCACCTGAACGTCAGCCGCCGCGCAATACATGTGCATCGAGTTGCGTGCGCCGCGGACCGCCCGGTTGCGCTCGGGATCGCGGTAGCCGGAGGTGACGATCATCTTCTTGCCGAAGTGCCGCTCGACGTTCTTGAGCATGCGCACCAGCGATGGCTTCAGGCAGCCGACGTCGACGCCGTCTGTCTGTTTCAGGAGGCCATTCGGCGCAAGCCGGGCGAGGCCGGCAGCCGAGGCCACCCGGTAGGATGGTTCGTCTTCGTGGAGGTCGATATCCGAATCGTCGTCCAGGCCGGATTTGCGGGTGATTTCGAACAGCGAGCCCTGACGGACGCCCGGCAGGGCCTCGCCCGAGAAGACCGGCCGCGTGTCGCCGGCCTTTCCTCCGGTGGAGGCAAGCTTCACCAATGGCTTGCCGGCCTTGTCGGATTTGTCGGGCGCGGCGGCGGCCGAGGGCTTGTCGGCGAGGTCGAGCACGGGCCGCGGCGTGGCGGCAACGGCCGGCTTGGATCCGAAGAGCGAAGTCAGGAACCCCGATTTTTCGGCGGCGGAATCGTCTGCCGTTCCGGCGCGGTCCAGGGCCTGATCCGTGGACTGCGGGGGCGCTGCGGAGGCGGGCTTATCGGGCGCTGCGAGGGCTATCGGCGGAGCCGCTGGCGCCTGGGGATCGGCAGCCGGGACGAGACCAACCGTTGCCGGCTGGCCGCCGTCGTCCCCGCCATTGGTGGAAGCCGAACTGGCGTCGCTCTGTCGTCGTGCCGGGTCGGGCGATGCCGGCGGAGAACCCGCCTCGGCCGACAGTTCCGCTTCGGCCTGGCTCAGTACCGAGGTCAGGCCCGACGCAAAACCGGATGGCCCGATCTTCAAGGCGGAATCGCCCGTCGCCGAGCAGGAGGCGACGATGATGCCGGCCAGGATGGCGCTGCTCGTGCGCAGCCGGCACGTCGCAAGACGCGTTCGGAATGTCTTCAACCGTCCTGCCCCTTGCGTGTCCCGTCTGGGACTGTCTGGGTGTCGTCAGTTTTCCCCGGACGTGGATCCGAAGCATGCTCTCCCGATCCGTAAGGCCATGAACCGGATTAGGCAAACCGCCGCTGAGGGCGAGCGGCCAACCGCGCGGAGACGCAACGCAATAAAAAAACCGTTCCGGCCTTCCGTGGATCGTGAATTCACAGTCTATCCACAGCTTTCGCTGAAATGACGTCAAGTACAAGGCACTGTCGCTGCACGGGAATCCGAGTGCCGTAACGATTCGTTCACAAAGAATGACATCGTGTTACGGATCAGACGCGAACCGTCACATAGGTGCCGGGCGCGTCGCCCAGGACCGGCATGCCGCGCGCGCCCGGCCGGCGTGCGGTGACGAGGCGTTCGTCCAGGCCGGCGACCCAGGCGTGCCAGTGCGGCCACCACGAGCCCGGCGTCTCCGTGGCGGCCGCCAGCCAGGCGTCGAAGTCGCCGACGGGCTTGCCGCCGGTCCAGTATTGGTACTTGTTCAGCGCTGGCGGATTGACCACGCCGGCAATGTGGCCCGATCCCGACATGACGAACTGAACCTCGTCGCCCCCGAAGAAGGAGCATCCGGTGAAGACGGAGCGCGCGGGGGCGATGTGGTCCTCCTTGGCGGCGAGGTTGTAGATCGGGATGGTCACGTCCTTCAACGACACGGTTTGGCCGGCAAGCATCATCTCGCCACGGGACAGCGCATTCTTCATGTAGCAGTTGCGCAGGTAGTAGGAGTGGTTCGCCGCCGCCATGCGCGTCGAATCCGCGTTCCAGTAGAGCAGGTCGAACGGCATCGGATCCTTGCCGCGCATGTAGTTGTTGACGACGTAGGGCCAGATCAGGTCGCCCGCACGCAGCATGTTGAAGGCGGTCGCCATCTTGGTGCCGTCGAGATATCCCTTTTCGCCCATCGCGCGTTCGAGCGCGGTCACCTGGTCCTCGTCGACGAACACCTTCAGGTCGCCGGCATGGGTGAAGTCGACCTGCGTCGTGAAGAAGGTGGCGGAACGAATCCGTTCGTCGCCTTGCCTGGCCATCAGGGCGAGCGCGGCTGCCAGCAGCGTGCCGCCGACGCAGTAGCCGATGGCATTGACCTCGCTTTCGCCGGTCGCCTTCTCGATCTGGTCGAGGGCGAATTTCAGGCCTTCCTCGATATAGTCCTCCCAGCTTTTACGCCCGTGGCGCTCGTCGGGATTGACCCAGGAAATGACGAAGACGCTGTGGCCCTGTTCGACGGCCCACGCGATGAAGGATTTCTGCGGGTTGAGGTCGAGAATATAGAATTTGTTGATCCAGGGGGGGCAGATCAGCAGGGGCCGTTTGAGCACCTTCTTGGTCGCCGGCGCATACTGGATGATCTCGGCGACCTCGCTGCGGGCGATGACCTTGCCGGGCGTGGTCGCGAGATTCTTGCCGACCTCGAACTTGGTGTAGTCGGCCTGTCGCAGCTTGAGTTCGCCCTTGCCGGCAGCAATGTCCTCGGCCAGCATCTGCATGCCCTTGGCGAGATTCTCACCGTGGCTGGCCACCGTCTCCCGAAAGAGCTCGGGATTGGTGAGGATGAAGTTCGACGGCGAGATCGCCTGCGAGATCTGGCGGACGTAGAAGTCGGCCTTGTGGCGGGTGTGCTCGTCGAGCCCTTCGGCGTTCCGGACCAGATCGTTGGCCCAGTTCGTCGTCACGAAATAGGCCTGCTTGAGAAAGTCGAAAAAGGCGTTGGTGCTCCATTCGGGGTCGCGAAAGCGCTTGTCGGTTGTCGCCGCCGGCTCGTCGGGAGCGGCACTGCCGTCGCTGCCCATGCGGCGGATGGCGTTCGACCAGATGTCGAGATAGCCGGAAAAGAGCTTGGTCTGCGCCTCGAGCGCGCGCGACGGGTCGGACAGCCAGTATTCGGACAGCTTCGAGAAGGTCTTCACCATGTCGGCCATCGGGTCGGCCATGCTGTCGCGCACTTCACCCTTCTCGCGCGGATTGACCCAGGCGGAGGCGGCCTTGCCGGCGCTCTCGATCATGCGGGCGACATTGCGCGCAAAGAGCTCGGGGTCCTTGATGACGTACTGCTCGGTCGAGGAGCCTGCCGGCTTCGTCCCGTTCCCGTCCTCACCGGAACTCCTCATGATGCGCTGTCTCCTCCGGAAGCCTTTTCTTGACACAATACCATGTGACGACCATACCGGTCCAACGATGATGCCGGCCAGACGCGATCCCACCTAACCCTCTTTCGGATACAAAATATGTCGTCGATCATGGTTTGCGGACATATTTCGACC
The DNA here is from genome assembly GCF_003970795.1 of Aquibium carbonis. Taxonomy (GTDB): domain Bacteria; phylum Pseudomonadota; class Alphaproteobacteria; order Rhizobiales; family Rhizobiaceae; genus Aquibium; species Aquibium carbonis. Next base: position 79,345 of record NZ_RWKW01000035.1, read on the forward strand.
TGTCGAATGCCGTCGATCCTCGCAGTCGCGACGATGCTGGCACTGGCAGGCTGCGCCGGCATGTCGATCGACGACGCGGTACCGGCCGGCGCGCGGTCGTCTGCATCCGCCCCCGTCGTCGGCACGGGCCCGTCGGCGCCCCGCCAGACCGGCGAATTTCCCAATCTGAACATCGTGCCGAAGCCCGCGACCGCGCAGTTCACGGATGCCGAGACCAGCGCGACGACGAGCGAGCTGCGCCTGGCGCAGGAGCGTGCCCGCCGCACGGTGCAATCGCTGTCGGCGCCGGGAGAGGGCGAGCGGTTGCGCGTGCTCGGCAACACCCATGGCGCTGCGGTGCTCGGCGAGATCGAAGCCCGCTGACTCTATCGACCCCACACCCTAATGGGTGTATATCGCCGCCACTCCGCGCCCCTGAACCAGACGGAACCGTCATGGAAGAGTTTCACAAGACCCGCAGGCTGCCGCCCTATGTTTTCGAACAGGTGAACCGGCTCAAGGCCTCGGCCCGTTCTCAGGGCGCCGACATCGTCGATCTCGGCATGGGCAATCCGGATCTCCCGACCCCGAAGTCGATCGTCGACAAGCTCTGCGACGTGGTGAGGGATCCGCGCACGCATCGCTATTCCTCGTCGCGTGGCATTCCGGGCCTGCGCCGCGCCCAGGCGAGCTACTATGCCCGCCGCTTCGGCGTGAAGCTCGATCCGGAGCGCCAGGTCGTCGCCACCCTCGGTTCCAAGGAAGGCTTCGCCAACATGGCGCAGGCCATCACCGCGCCGGGCGACGTCGTGCTGTGCCCCAATCCGACCTATCCGATCCATGCCTTCGGCTTCATCATGTCGGGCGGTGTGATCCGGTCGATGCAGGCGGAGCCGGACGACGGCTTCATTCCGGCACTGGAGCGCGGCGTCCGCCATTCCATTCCCAAGCCGCTGGCGCTGATCCTGAACTATCCGTCCAATCCGACCGCACATGTCGCCTCGCTGGACTTCTACAAGGACGTGGTCGCCTTCGCCAAGAAGAACGAGATCATCATCCTGTCGGATCTCGCCTATGCCGAGATCTATTTCGACGAGAACAACCCGCCGCCCTCGGTGCTGCAGGTGCCAGGCGCGATGGACGTCGCGGTCGAGTTCACGTCGATGTCGAAGACCTTCTCCATGCCGGGCTGGCGGATCGGCTTCGCGGTGGGCAACGAGCGCCTGATCGCGGCGCTGACCAGGGTGAAGTCCTACCTCGACTACGGTGCCTTCACGCCGATCCAGGTGGCGGCGAGCGCGGCGCTCAACGGCGATGGCGCCGACATCGCCGAAGTGCGCGACGTCTATCGCCGGCGCCGCGACGTCATGGTCGACAGCTTCGCCAAGGCCGGCTGGACCATCCCCGCACCGCAGGCGACGATGTTTGCCTGGGCGCCGATCCCCGAGCCCTTCAGGTCGATCGGCTCGCTCGAATTCTCCAAGCTCCTCGTCGAGAAGGCCGATGTGGCAGTCGCGCCTGGCATCGGCTTCGGCGAACATGGCGACGACTACGTCCGCCTCGCGCTGGTGGAAAACGAGCACCGGATTCGCCAGGCGGCGCGCAACATCAAGCGTTTCCTGTCGACCGCGAGCAAGACGCTCGACAACGTCATCCCGCTCAGCGCGCGCCGCTGAGCTAGTCATCGACTTGCTGCCCGGCGCAAGGCCGCTGGGCTATCTTACATCTTGTAGAACGCGTTCAGGAGGGGTCCGGAACCATGGGCGAAGCATTGCGTGTCGGGATTGCCGGCCTTGGAACCGTGGGCGCCTCCGTCGTCCGCGTCCTCACCGAGAAGGCGGGCGAACTGACGCGCCAGTGCGGTCGCGAGACCGGGTTGCGGCCGTCAGCGCCCGCGACCGGTCCAAGGATCGCGGCATCGCGCTCGATGGCGTCGCCTGGTTCGACGACCCGGTGGAGCTCGCCCGCAAGGCTGACATCGACGTCGTCGTCGAACTGATCGGCGGCGACGAAGGCCCCGCCAAGGCCGTGGTGAAGGCGGCGCTCGAGGCCGGTCGTCACGTCGTCACCGCCAACAAGGCGCTTTTGGCGGCGCATGGCCTGTCGCTGGCCGAGGCGGCCGAGAAGAAGGGCGTGCTCCTCAACTACGAGGCGGCGGTGGCCGGCGGCATACCGGTCATCAAGACGATGCGCGAATCGCTCGCCGGCAACTCGATCAGCCGCGTGTTCGGCATCCTGAACGGCACCTGCAACTACATCCTGACGCGGATGGAGCACGAGGGCATCTCGTTTTCCGACTGCCTGGCGGATGCGCAGCGCCTGGGCTACGCCGAGGCGGATCCGACCTTCGACATCGAGGGGCACGACACGGCGCACAAGCTGTCCATCCTGACCAGCCTGGCCTTCGGCACCCGCATCGCGCCGGGCGCCATCTACATGGAGGGCATCTCCAACATCACCCAGGCCGACATCCGCGCGGCGGCCGAGCTTGGATACCGTATCAAGCTTCTGGGCGTCGCCCAGCGCACCGACAGCGGAATCGAGCAGCGTGTTCACCCCACCATGGTGCCGACCGCATCGGTGATCGCGCAGGTTCACGGCGTCACCAACGCGGTGGCGATCGAGACCGACATCCTGGGCGAGCTGCTGCTGTCGGGCCCCGGGGCGGGCGGCAACGCAACGGCGTCCGCCGTGATCGGCGACATCGCAGACATCGCCAAGAGCCGGCCGGGCTTCCAGCACGGGCCGGTGTTCGGTCGTCCGGTGAAGGAGCTCGCCCCCTACAAGAAGGCCGGCATCCGCGCCCATGCCGGCGGCTATTTCATCCGCCTGACCGTGCATGACCGCATCGGGGTCTTCGCCGCCATCGCCAAGCGGATGGCCGACAACGACATTTCGCTGGAATCGATCGTCCAGCATGCCGGCGCTGACGACGGCGATGACCGCAAGACGGTCATCCTGATCACGCATGAGACCACGGAAGCCGCGGTTCGCAAGGCCGTCGAGGGGATCACCAAGGACGGCCATCTCATCGACAAGGCGCAGGTCATCCGCATCGAACGGGCTGCCTGACGCGCCTCACCGGATCCCCGCATCGCGGACCGCCGGCAGACGGGACCGGCTGACGGGCAGTTCCGTTCCGTCCGAAAGCCGCAGCATCGTGCGGTCGCCCCGCCGCACGCAGTCGCGGATCGCCTCGCGCGCCACCCAGTGCGAGCGGTGGACCTGCAGCCCTTCGACCCCGCCGGTCTCGGCCATGGCGTCGGACAGCCGCATCAGCACGAGATGCGCGCCCTTGTCGGTCACCACCTCCACATAGTGGTCCTGCATGGACAGGCGGTGTAGCCGCCCGCGCAGCGCGACCGGAAGGCGGTCGAGCAGCGGCGGCCGTTCCGGCGCCGACGGTTGCCGCACTGCCGGTGTCTCCAGGGTCAGCGCAAAGCCGGTGACGACCGCCGAGCCCACCGCGGTGACGACCGCCACGTAGGCAAGCAGGGTCAAGAACGCCATCCCGCCGCCGGGGAAGAGCCACAGATTGGCGAGCCAGACGAGCGCGGCGACGGGAACGCCGGCCAGAATGCCGAACGCGCCGTCGCGCAGAGCCGTTCGCCGCGTTCCGGGAAAGAGCCCGTTGAGCAGGGTCGCCACCAGAAACGCGGTCAGGTATGTCGCGATCGCGATCACCGTCCAGTAGGAGAGGCGGGCGGGCAGCCGCAGGGACTCGTAGGTGCCGAAAGGGCCTGCGAGCCCGAGCACGAGCCCGCCCGCGGCGAGCGCCGACCACATGAGCGGCGAGCGCAGCGCCGCCTGCATTTCGCGCATCGTGAACTGCACGATCCCGTCCTTCACAAATACCGTCCTTCCGTCTGCGAAGTCGCCCTTGAGAAACAGCACCGGCCGGGGCCAGGTCAAGCCGCGCATCCGCGCACTCCGCAATCGACAGCCTTGGGACGGATCATGACCTTCGAACCGCTCATCCACACGACGCTCGCCATCCAGGTCCACACGCTGGCCGCCATCCTCGCCTTCCTCCTCGGCGGCATCGTCCTGTTCCGCCGCAAGGGCGACCGGCTCCACCGCCTCGGTGGTCGGATCTGGGTGGGGCTGATGATGGTCGTCGCCGCCACATCCTTCTTCATACACGCGATCGGCCTTGTCGGCATCTGGAGCCCGATCCACCTGATCTCGGTCGCGACCTTCTGGCTGATGGCGCGCGGCGTCTGGCTCGCGCGCGCCGGCCGCGTCTCAGACCACCGCGCCATGATGCAGCAGACCTATCTCGGCGCGCTGGTCGTGGCCGGCGCATTCACCTTCTGGCCCGGCCGCATCATGCACGCCGTCTTCTTCGAAGGGCCGCATCCGTGGATCGGAGGCGCTGCTGCGGCAGCGCTCGTCGCGGGGATCGCATTCCTGATGCGCCGGATGGTGCTCGAAGGCCGCAGCCGCCGGCGCGCGGTCCCCGCGACCTGACGCGGGAGCAAAACAGAGGGAAAGCATTCAATCGATTCATCCCCGGCGCGGCTCAACTATCCGCGCTGCAAGCCCTTGCCGCGCCGGGATGGCTTTGACAAAAGGAGACGCCTTCAAACTGCTCGCAGGAAAGCCCCCATGGCAAAGACCGCGTCGACCGGCCTCGATCGAATTCTGACCCTCGAACTGGTCCGGGTGACCGAGCGCGCCGCCGTGGCCGCCGCCCGTTTGCGCGGACGCGGCGACGAGAAGGCTGCGGATCAGGTTGCCGTCGATGCCATGCGTTCAGAGCTCAATCGTCTCCCCATTCGCGGCACCGTGGTGATCGGCGAAGGCGAGCGTGACGAGGCGCCGATGCTCTATATCGGCGAGGAAGTGGGACTGGGCGACGGACCCGAGGTCGACATCGCGCTCGATCCGCTGGAAGGCACCACGATCTGCGCCAAGAACCTGCCGAACTCGCTGGCGGTGATCGCCATCGCCGAGAAGGGCAGCCTGCTCTATGCGCCTGACGTCTACATGGACAAGATCGCGATCGGGCCCGGCTATCCGGCAGGCGTCATCGACATCGACGCGCCGGCGATCGAAAACCTCGAGAACGTGGCCAGGGCGAAAGGCGTCTCCGTTGCCGAGATCACCGCCTGCATTCTCGACCGCCCGCGCCATGCCCGCCTCATCGAGGAAGTGCGCTCGACCGGCGCGGCCATCCGCCTGATCGGCGACGGCGACGTGGCGGGCGTGATCCACACCACCGATCCCGACGAGACCGGCATCGACATCTATCTTGGCATCGGCGGCGCGCCCGAGGGCGTTCTGGCAGCGGCGGCGTTGCGCTGCATCGGCGGCCAGATGCAGGGACGGCTCCAGCTCAACACCGACGAGAAGGTGGCCCGGGCTGCCAAGATGGGCATTTCCGATCCCACCAAGGTCTACCAGATGGACGAGATGGCCCGAGGCGACGTGCTCTTCGCTGCCACCGGCGTGACCGACGGCAATCTGCTTGCGGGCGTCAAGTTCGCGCGCGACTACATCCAGACCCACACGATCGTCATGCGGTCGTCGTCGCTGACGGTGCGCGAGATCAAGGCCAAGCACCAGGACATGGACAAGTTCTGAGCGCGTTCGGGCTTTGCAGGGCAGGGGGTGCAGGCGCTATCCTGCCGGTCATGAAGACACCGTTTCCAACGGACGCCGTCTGACGTGCGCCCGTTCCTCGACATACGCCGCTCCGCAAGCGGTCTGGCCTGGGTTCACCGGCTGACGGAACGCGACGAGAATGTCGCGCTGACGATCTCCCAGAACCACGGCCTGCCGGACATCGTCGCTCGGGTTCTGGCGGGCCGTGGCATCGACGCCGACGCTGCGCAGCGCTTTCTCGATCCGTCGATCCGCGATCTCCTACCCGACCCGGCGTCATTGACCGACATGGACAAGGCAGCCGCGCGTATCGCCCATTCGATTCAGCGCGGGGAACGGGTCGCGATCTTCGGCGACTACGACGTCGATGGCGCGGCCTCGTCAGCGCTGATGAAGCGCGTGCTGGACCACTACCGGGTGCCCAACGAAATCTACATTCCCGACCGGATCTTCGAGGGGTACGGACCCAATCCCGATGCGATGCGCGAGCTGGTCGCGAAGGGCGCGCGGCTGATCGTGACGGTCGATTGCGGCACCAACAGCGCGGCATCCATCGAGGCCGCGAACCAGGCCGGCGCCGATGTCGTGGTGATCGATCACCACCAGGTCGGCGGACCGCTACCGAACGCGCTGGCGATCGTGAACCCAAACCGGGACGACGATCTGTCCGGACAGGGGCATCTCTGCGCGGCGGGCGTGGTGTTCCTGACCCTCGTGCAGGTCTTGAAAGTTCTCAGGCAACGCGCTGTTTCGATTCGTCCGCCCGACCTCCTAGGCCTGCTCGATCTCGTGGCGCTCGCCACCGTTTGCGACGTCGTCCCGTTGACGGGCGTCAACCGCGCTTTCGTCGTCAAGGGACTGGTCGCCGCGCGCCACATGCAAAATCCGGGACTGGCGGCGCTTCAGCGAGTGGCCCGGATCGGTGAGCCCATCAATACGTTCCATCTCGGCTTCCTGATCGGCCCGCGTATCAATGCCGGCGGACGCATCGGCGACGCGGCGCTGGGCGCGCGATTGCTTGCGACGGACGACCCGGTCGAAGCGCAGTCGATTGCCGAGACGCTCGACCGCCTGAACCAGGAACGCCAGGCGATGGAGAAGGCGATGCTGGAGGAAGCGCGAGCCGAGGCCGATGCGGAACTGATGCGCGGGAAGGGCCCTGCCGTCATCCTGACGGCGAGCGATCACTGGCATCCCGGCATCGTCGGGTTGCTGGCCTCGCGCCTGAAGGACCATGGGCGCCGGCCCGCCTTCGCCATCGCGTTCAACGCCAACGGCATCGGCACGGGTTCCGGCCGGTCGATCCCCGGCCTCGACCTCGGTCGGCTGGTGCGCGAGGCGGTGGAGCGCGGGCTGCTGGTGAAGGGGGGCGGACACGCGATGGCTGCGGGCATCACCGTCGAGCGGTCCAAGCTGGGCGCCCTGCGGGCCTTTTTCGAGGAGACCGCTTCCGACGAGGTGTTCCGGCTGCGCGATGCGGAAACGCTCAAGATCGATGCCGCGCTGATGGCAGAAGGCGCGAACCTCAGGCTGCTCGACGTTCTGGAGCGAGCGGGTCCCTTCGGCGCTGGTCATTCGCAACCGCTCTTCGTCCTGCCGCGTCACGAGATCGTCCGGGTGCGGCCCGTCGGAACGGGCCATTTGCGCGTAGACCTGAAGTCTGGCAGCGGCGGGAGCGTGCAGGCGATGGCATTTCGAAGCGCCGAGACGGAACTCGGGAACTTCCTGCTCAAGCAGCAGGGGCGAACCGTGCATGTCGCGGGATCGATTTCCGCCAACTACTGGAACGGTTCGAAATCCGTCCAGTTCAGACTGGTGGACGCCGCGCTTGCCGGCTAGCCGAGCCGGACCGGCATCAGGTCAGACCATGACGGTCTGAAGCCGTTTCAGTTCATTGATGTTGGCGACAGTCGCCTCGTATCCGAGGCGGATCGCCTCGTCGGCGCGATGGAATTCGGTGAGCCCGATGTGCCCGAGCTTCGGCTGCAGCGACATGTCGGGCGGATCGCCGGCCAGCCGCGCGCGCGAAATGCGATCCTGGATGATGTTGAAGGCCTCGACCATGACGCCGGTGATGCCGAGCTTGGACTCCCGTTCGCGGACCTGAGTTTCCGCGCGGGTCGGGCGCGGCGCGTCCTTTTCGACCAGCAGTTCGCCGGCCGAATGCCGGATCACGGCGGCGCGGCCGAACAGGTCGTAGTGCAGGTTCACCGCAACCACGAGAGGCTGCTCATAAGCGCGGCAGACCGAGACGGGCACCGGGTTGACCAGCGCGCCGTCGACCAGGACGCGCTTGTTGGCCGTGACGGGTTCGAACACGCCGGGAAGCGCGTAGGACGCCCGCATGGCGGTGATCAGGCTGCCGCTGGACAGCCAGATCTCGTGGCCAGTGCGGATTTCGGCCGCCACGCAGACGAAGGGCTTCGGCAGGTCGGAGAAGGTCAGCCCGTTCATGTGCTCCTTCAGCCGGGCGGTCAGCTTGATCCCGCTCAGCAGGCCGGACCCACCAAGGTGAAAATCGAGCAGGCCGAAGATGCGGCGCTTGGTCAGACCGCGAGCGAACTCTTCGAGCTCGTCCAGTTTTCCAGCCAGGTAGCAGCCGCCGACGAGCGCACCGATGGACGTGCCGGCAATCATGTTGATCGGGATTCGAGCCTCGTCGAGCGCCCTCAGCACGCCGATGTGAGCCCAGCCGCGTGCGGCTCCGCCGCCGAGCGCCAAAGCAATGCCGTTCTCCGGGCCATGCTCGGGTTGCGCCGGCGTCGGCACGAAAGGCGGCTCGGCCTCGTCACGCATCTCTTGCCTGCCACGAAGGGGAGCCCAATCGAGCATCCTTCCCTCCCTTGAACTCCCTGGCTCGCAAGATACGCCGAACACCTGTCGAAAACATGAATCGCCCGTTCATCGATTGGTAGGATTCGATCCCGATTCCCGCCCGACCCTACTACGGCCTCGATGAGAGCGGCATTCACGGTTCGGTCAGGATGGGATCACGACTTGCCGTAGACGTCGTGAGGGGAAAACAGCGGCTCGCTGCCATCCGACACGAGAATGGCACCCGCTCCCGACAAGGCGACGTCACGATAAAAGCAGGATCGGCGGCCGGTGTGGCAGGTCGCGCGGTCGCCGCCGACCACGACCGACAGCCAGATGGCGTCCTGATCGCAATCGGTCTTCATGGCGACCACGCGCTGCATGTTTCCGGACGTCTCGCCCTTCTTCCACAGGCTGTTGCGGGAGCGGGACCAGTAATGCGCGATACCGGTTTCGAGTGTGAGAGCGAGGGCCTCGCCGTTCATGTGCGCCACCATGAGCAGCACGCCGTCCTCCGCGTCGGTCACTACGGCGGTCACGAGGCCGGCGGCGTCGAAGCGCGGGGTGAAGACCGCGCCTTCTTCGAGCGCGGCCTTGTCAGCAGGAAGTGGAGGAAACTCGTTCGGGGCCATACCAGTCCATCTTTCGTGGCCGGCAGGCAGGTATCAGCCCTTGGCGCCGGCACGCAGCAACGTCATGAAGCGCACCTGTTCTTCGGGATGGTCGCGAAAGGTGCCGGTGAAGGTCGAGGTCAGGGTGGAAGACCCCTGCATGCGAATGCCGCGCATGGCCATGCACATGTGCTCGGCCTCGATGATCACGGCAACGCCGCGGGGATTTAGCACGTCCTGGATCGTGCCTGCAATCTGCGCGGTCATCGCTTCCTGCGTCTGCAGGCGCTGGGCGAAGATTTCCACCACGCGCGCCACCTTGGACAGCCCGACCACCTTGCCGTCCGGCAGGTAGCCGACATGGGCCTTGCCGATGATCGGCACCATGTGGTGCTCGCAATGCGAATGGAAGGTGATGTCCCGGATGAGGACCATGTCATCGAAACCGGCGACCTCCTCGAAGGTCCGGCCCAGTTCGTCGGCCGGATCCTTGTCGTATCCCGAGAACATTTCGCGGTAGGCCTTCGCAACCCGCTTCGGCGTGTCGAGCAGGCCTTCGCGTGACGGATCTTCGCCGATCCATCGCAAAAGCGTGTTGACCGCAGATTCCACTTCCGTCTGCGACGGACGCTCGGTCACGGGCAGCGGGGGCTTGGTGGCAAAGGTTTCCAACTTCTTGACGATGGCATCCATGAAAAGTGTCTCCCGTAGTTCCCCCATTTACGGGGAAACGAGTTGAACGGACCACAGCCTTTTCAGGGAAGAACGGGAAATTCCGATGCGTGCCCGAAAACGGCGTCAGGCTTCCAGACAGCGCGATGCGGTGCATCTTGCCGCCCGAGGGCCACGCCCCCTATATATTGGGTCGACCTATCAAATGAAAGAAGGCAGCGCGAAACGCTTTGTCCTTCTGTCCGCGACGATCGGAAAACGATGATCGACGATGTCTACAATGCGAAGATTCTCGGATTTGCCGGGAACATTCCGCGGATCGGGCGGCTGGCCGAACCGGACGCGACCGCGACGGCGCATTCGAAGCTTTGCGGTTCCACCGTGACGGTCGATCTGAAGATGGCCGACGGCGCGGTGACCGACTTCGCCCACGACGTGAAGGCCTGCGCTCTCGGCCAGGCCTCGTCGTCCATCATGGCCAGTCAGATTGTCGGCGCCACCGCCGCCGAGCTGCGCGAAGCGAGGGAAACCGTGCGCCGGATGCTGAAGGAGAATGGCCAGCCGCCCGAAGGCCGCTTCGAGGACATGAAGTACCTGGAGCCGGTGCGCGAGTACAAGGCCCGTCACGCCTCGACGCTTCTGACCTTCGATGCCGTCGTCGACGCGGTCGGCCAGATCGAGAAGCGCCACGCCGAAGCGGCGGCCTGAACGAAAGGGAGACGCATGCGACCCTCGGAGGCCCTGGCGATACACCGCGACGAGGTTCTGGCCATCATCGCGCGCTATCCGGTGACGAACCCGCGCGTCTTCGGCTCGGTGGCGCGCGGCGAGGACGTGGAGGGGAGCGATATCGACATTCTGGTGGAGAACCAAGGCAGGTTGACCTTCTTCGACATATTTGAGCTCGAGGAGCGACTATGCGATCTTCTCGGTGTGCCGGTAGAGGTCTTCACGAAACTGAATGACCCGGCGGCACGCACGGCGGCGAGCAACGTCCGGCCGCTATGAGCGTACCTCTTCGGACGGAAGTAGTGCAGCTGCTTGATGACATGGTGTTCTGGGGTCGACGGACGAGCGATCACATCTCAGGCCTAAGCGAAGAGGAATTCGTAGCGGACACAAAAAGCTGCGATGCAGTCTGCTGGTGCTTCGTCTGCATTGGTGAGGCAGCGTCGAGAATTCGCCAGATCGATCCGGAGTTCGTCCAGCTCAACCCCGAACTCCATCTCAACAGCGCTGTCGCGATGCGCCATCGCCTCGCTCATGGCTATGACGGTCTCGATCTGTTTGTCGTCTGGCGTTCCGCGATCGTTTCCATCCCCGCTCTTGTGGCGTCGATCGACGCACTGCTTCAAGAGCGGGCAAGCTACAGATGAGCCGCAACTACACCGGTCCTTGGCGCAAGACGCCCGGGCGCCTGTTCGGCACCGGCTTCGTGCGGCTCTACCAGCTCACGCTTTCAGGCTTCATCGGCAACACCTGCCGGCATCTGCCGACCTGCTCGGAATATGCCTACGAGGCGATTGCCCGTCACGGACTTTGGAACGGCGGCTGGATGGGGCTGTTTCGTCTGATGCGCTGCGGCCCGGGAGGCACCAGCGGCATCGACAACGTGCCGGTGGCTCTTGCGCCGGAATTGCACTGGTGGACGCCATGGCGATTCTGGCGGGTGTCGAAAAAGTGTGGTTGCGGGCACGACCACGACGGTTGACGCCGGCCGACATGACGAAGACCGGCGCATCGCCTTTACGGCAGCGTCGATCACCGCTAACAAGCCCGCGCCGCCGGACGCATCCGGCACGAAACCACCCGCGCTCGTTTGCGGGACTGGATAAGGAGAGAGAACATGTCCCAGGTTTCCCTGAAGTTTCCCGATGGATCCGTGCGCGACTACGACGCCGCGATGACCGGCGCGCAGTTGGCCGAGGCGATCTCGAAGTCGCTCGCCAAGAAATCGATCGCCTACGCGCTCGACGGGGAGGTGCGCGACCTGTCCGATCCGGTCGGCCGGTCCGGCGCGGTCGAGATCGTTACACGCGACGACCCGCGCGCGCTGGAACTGATCCGGCATGACACGGCCCATGTGCTCGCAGAAGCCGTGCAGGAGCTCTGGCCCGACACTCAGGTCACCATCGGCCCGGTGATCGAGAACGGCTTCTACTACGACTTCGCCCGCGCCGTGCCGTTTACGCCGGACGATTTTCCGGTCATCGAGAAGAAGATGCGCGAGATCATCCAGCGGGCCCGTCCCTTCACCAAGGAGGTCTGGGACCGCGACCGCGCGCGCAAGGTCTTCGGCGACAAGGGCGAGAGCTACAAGGTCCAGCTGATCGACGCGATTCCTGAAGGCCAGGATCTCAAGATTTACTACCAGGGCGACTGGTTCGATCTCTGCCGCGGGCCGCACATGGCCACGACGGCGCAGGTGGGCAACGCCTTCAAGCTGATGAAGGTGGCGGGCGCATACTGGCGTGGTGATTCGAACAACCCGATGCTGACGCGCATCTACGGCACCGCCTGGGCGACGCAGGAGCAGCTCGACGGCTACCTCCACATGCTGGAGGAGGCGGAGAAGCGCGATCATCGCCGTCTCGGCCGCGAGATGGACCTGTTCCACTTTCAGGAGGAGGGGCCGGGCGTTGTGTTCTGGCACTCCAAGGGCTGGCGCATGTTCCAGAGCCTGGTCAGCTACATGCGGCGCCGCCTGGACGGCGTCTACGAGGAGGTGAACGCGCCACAGATCCTCGACAAGTCGCTGTGGGAGACTTCCGGCCACTGGGGCTGGTACCAGGAAAACATGTTTGCGGTGAAATCGGCGCATGCCTTCACCAATCCGCAGGACGAGGAAGCCGATCACCGCGTCTTCGCCATCAAGCCGATGAACTGCCCGGGTCACGTGCAGATCTTCAAGCATGGGCTCAAGTCCTATCGTGAACTGCCGATCCGCTATGCGGAATTCGGTAATGTCCACCGCTACGAGCCGTCGGGCGCGCTGCACGGGTTGATGCGCGTGCGCGGTTTCACGCAGGACGACGCGCATGTGTTCTGCACGGAGGAGCAGCTCGCCGCCGAGTGCCTTCGCATCAACGACCTGATCCTGTCGACCTATGCCGATTTCGGCTTCGAGGAAGTGAGCGTCAAGCTCTCGACCCGGCCCGACAAGCGCGTCGGATCGGACGAGGCCTGGGATCATGCCGAGGCGATCATGAGTGGCGTGCTGGAGACCATCGAGAAACAGTCGGGCGGGCGGATCAAGACGTCGATCAATCCCGGCGAGGGCGCGTTCTACGGGCCGAAGTTCGAGTATGTGCTGCGCGATGCGATCGGACGTGAGTGGCAGTGCGGCACCACGCAGGTCGACTTCAACCTGCCGGAGCGTTTCGGTGCCTTCTACATCGACAAGGATTCGGAGAAGAAGCGGCCCGTCATGGTCCATCGCGCCATCTGTGGTTCGATGGAGCGCTTCCTCGGCATCCTGCTCGAGAACTATGCCGGCCACCTGCCGCTCTGGTTCGCGCCGGTGCAGGTCGTGGTCGCCACCATCACCTCGGAGGCCGACGACTATGCGCTCGACGTGGTCAAGAAGCTCAAGGCACTGGGGCTGATGGCCCAGGCCGACCTCCGCAACGAGAAGATCAACTACAAGGTCCGCGAGCACTCCCTGGCCAAGGTGCCGGTCATGCTCGTCTGCGGCAAGCGGGAAGCCGAGGAGGGCACCGTCAATATCCGCCGGCTCGGCTCGCGCGACCAGCAGTCGATGGCGCTCGGCGAGGCGATGGCGATGCTCGGTGCCGAAGCAGTGCCGCCGGACCTGCGTCGCCGCGCGGATGCGCAGGCGGCCTGATCGATCGACGACGGGGAGGCAGGGCCTTCCCCGTTTCGCCATCATCGGCGCGCCGCGCGGCCTTCATCCGCCTGTCATGGACGGCGCGCATATCGGAAAGATGATGCCCCGTTTGCGCAGCCGCCCGATTCCATTTCCCGAGCTGTCCTATGCCAACGACAGCCAGCCGCGCCTGAAGCGCTGGGTGATCCGATCGATCGAGGGCATGGCGGGTCGAGACCGCTACGCGGCGCTCTACGGCATCTGGCGCGACGAGATCGTCCCGTCGGGCGAACGCATCTTCGGCCGCATGCTCGACTTGATCGACGTGAAGGTGAACCGCGACAGGCCCTGGCCGCCGCAGCCCGCTCCGGACGCGCCGCTCGTCATCATTGCCAATCATCCCTATGGCATCGGCGACGGGATCGCCGTCCTGTCGCTCGCCGAACAGATTGGCCGCCCCTTCAAGGTGATGATCAACGCCGAATTGCTGAAGGTGCCCGAAATCGCGCCCTACTCGCTGGCCGTCGATTTCTCGGAGACGAAGGACGCGCTGAAGAACAATCTCGAGGTTCGCCACGAGGCCTTGAGATTGCTGCGCGAGGGCGTCACGATCGTCATTTTTCCGGCCGGTGGGGTCGCGACTGCTCCCAAGGGGTATGGCCGCGCCGAAGATCTGCCCTGGAAGATCTTCGCCGCGCGGCTGGTGCAGGATGCGAGGGCGTCCGTCATCCCGCTCTACTTCGACGGCCAGTGCGGGCGGCTGTTCCACATCGTCAGCCGCCACATGGACCTGACGGCCGACAAGCGGCCTATTCCACGGCTGATCGGCAACATTTCGCTCACGCTGCGGACCTCGCTCCTGATCCGCGAATTCGCGCGGCTGTCCGGCAAGACGCTGGAGGCGCGCATCGGCAATGTGATCGCCTGGAGCGAGATGGAGCCGATCCGCGATCGGAAGGCGCTTCTGGCCTTCCTGAAAAATGCTGTCTTTTCGCTTGCGCCGCCTAGGACGCCTGCCCGGCGTCGCATCCGACTGCCTCGTCGTCGCGCGGGCGTCGGGATTCCGGTCTGACCGCGCTACTCGACCGGCGCTTTCTCGGTTCCGTCGGCGCCAATGTCGGCGATGTCGCGGCTGGTGATCAGCTCGATGTCTTCATCCTGGCCCGACCTGACCGTGAAACTGCGTTGGTAGATGCGATCGCGATTGTTGGCGATGACCGTGTAGTCGCCCTCCGCGAGCACCATGGCCGCAAAAGGGCCGACGGATTCGCGAACCACGTCGCCCGAATCCGTGAGCACTGACCAGGCCGTGTCGGCGATTGCTTCACCGCCCGAGGCACGCACCAGTTTCATGGACAGCTGCGCCGCCTTGTGTTCGACCGTCGCGACCGTCAGCTTGCCCGGATCGATACGGATGTCGGATCGGATGACGGCGTTGACCTGACCGTAATAGGACACCACGTGGTAGACACCCGCGTTGAGCCGAACGACGCTGTTGGGCCTGACCTGAGGTGCAATCATCGCCCGTTCGCCATCGGGTCCCTCGGTGCCTTCCATGACGTCGAACCGCACCTTGGACGGCGCGATGCGCATTCCGTCCGAGAGCATGGCATCGAGCTTCAGGCCGCCGGCGTCGAGGACGAAGTTCTCCATGCGCGGTTCGTTGCCGACCGTGATGCGCTTGGTCGCGCCGGCCCGACCGAACGCTGCATGAACGAGGTAGCTGCCCGGCGCGAGGTCGAACGAGCGGGTTCCGCCCTGTTCGGCGACCACCAGCGGAAGCTTGCCGTCATCCCCCGCGTCCGGCTTGAAGATCCGCCAGATCAGTCCGCGTGTGAGTTCCGGCGATTCGGCCGTCAGCTGCGCGGAAAGTCGCACCTGCTGGGTGCCGACGAAGGGCAGGGCGGGCCCGCGCTCGACGCCGCCGAACCCGCCAGCGCCGGGAATCTGGAGTTGCGTCGCGTCTCCCGACTGCGCCAGCGCGCCCACGCTGTTCGCAAACAGGAGGGACGCCGCCAGAACGGCGCGCAAGGTGCGTTTTGCGGTGAACGGCGTGTCTTCGTGCATCGGGTTGCCATCAAGCCCAAAGCGGTGGCAATTTCAAGGCCGTCGGCTGGCACGTGACACGCGTCGCCGCAACTCTTCCGAACAGTTCGACCGCAAGGAATCGCCCTTTTGAACGCATCCGTCATCGACTTCATGCTGGCGCGAAAGTCCGCGCCGATCCAGGAACTCGCCGGCCCCGGTCCAGGTGACGAGGACATCGCAACCATGCTTCGGATCGCCTCGCGGGTTCCCGATCACGGCCGGCTGGTGCCGTTCCGCTTCATTCTCTATCGGGGCGATGCGCGTGTGGCCATCGGCGAGAAGCTGGCCGACCTTGCCGTGAAACGCGAGGGCGCGCTTGCTCCGGCCCGCATCGAGCAGGAGCGTACCCGCTTTTCGCGCGCGCCGCTGGTCATCGGCGTGGTGTTCGTGCCGAAGGCCAATCTGAAGATTCCGCAATGGGAAATGTTCCTGTCGGCCGGCATGGCCGCGATGAACCTGATCATCGCCGCCAATGCGCTCGGTTATGGCGCCAACCTGATCACCAACTGGTACTCCGATGTCGACGAGGGCCGCGCCATCCTCGGGCTCTCGCCGGAAGAGCGCGTGGTGGGCTTCGTCCATGTCGGCAACCATACCGGCGAGATCGCCGAGCGTCCGCGTCCCGACCCGGCGACGCTCGTCTCCGACTATGCCGGGCCTCGGGAGGGCTGAATGTTCTACGAAGCCGCCAAGGGCCACGGATTGCCGCACGATCCTTTGAAGGCTATCGTCGCGCCGCGCCCGATCGGCTGGATATCCAGCCGCAATGCCGTCGGCGAACTCAACCTCGCGCCCTACTCCTTTTTCAACGCTCTATCGTCGAGGCCGATGCTGGTCTGGTTTTCGTCCGAAGGCGAAAAGGACAGTGTCACTTTCATCCGCGAGACGGGTGAGTTCGTCGCCAATCTGGTCACGCGCGACCTCGCCGATGCGATGAACGCGACGTCGGTCGATGCCCCGCGCGGCGTCAGCGAGTTCGGCTATGCCGGACTGACGCCTGCGCCTTCGCGACTGGTTGCTGCCCCCCGCGTGGCCGAAGCCCACGCCGCGCTGGAATGCCGGGTGACGGAGATATTCCAGCCGAAGCTCCTCGATGGATCGAAGGCGGGTGTGACAGTGGTGACGGGGCAGGTGGTCGGCGTCCACATCGACGACGACTATCTCACCGATGGGATGTTCGACACGGCACGCGCGCAGAACCTCGCGCGGCTGGGCTATCACGACTATGCGGCGGTGCAGGAGGTGTTCCAGATGCGCCGGCCGCGGTGGGAGAGGGGCTGAGGGCGAAGGCGCCCACCGGAAACGGAACGGCCTTTCCGGTTGGTCTGCCTGGATATGGCCCGAGGCTGACGCCAACGCCAACGCGGATGCCTGCAATGGACGTAGACTGCCGCCGATCTGGGGCTGGGCCGAAATCGCCGCCGAATGTGTCGAGAATGCTCGTCGGTGGCTAAAGCAGGCGGGCGCCAGGACCATCTTTCGCCAGTTCGTCATTCGCGTTGACCAGTGGACAACGTTGCACGCTGAGGCATCCACAGCCGATGCACAGCGCCATCTTGTCACGAAGCGCCGTGAGCAATTCGACCCGCCGTGTGAGATCGTCATGCCAGTTTTCGGCGATACGCTCCCAGTCCCGCGTGTCGGGCGCCTTGTCGCGGGGCAATCGAGAGAGTGCTTCGGTTATCTCGGCAAGCGGGATGCCCGCGCTTTGCGCGATCTTGATGACCGTCACACGTCGCAGGATGTCACGCCGATAGACCCGATGATTGGCCGATGTCCTCTCGGAGGCGATCAGTCCGCGACGTTCATAGAAATGCAGCGTGGAGACCGGCAAACCGCTGCGACGCGAGAGCTCGCCAACGGACAATTCCTTCTTCGTCATTCGCAAACTCCTTGACCTCAACCAATGTTGAGGTCGTAGCAGCATGTCGGTCAAGAGGAGACGGGCATGACTGACACGGACGACGGTGCGAGAACGGATAAGGAGACATTCGTGTCGTGGGGGGAGTTTCTTGGGAGCCCTTATGCCGCGTCGTTGACACTGGTTTGCGTAGCCGTCTGGCTGCATGCGGCCGACAGCCTGATCGTCGCCACCATGCTCCCATCCATCGTCGCCGAGATCGGCGGGGCCGCCCTCGTGGGCTGGTCCGTCTCGCTCTACGAGATCGGGTCGATCGTCGCGGGAGCGGCCAGCGCACTGTTGACCATGCGCGCCGGCCTGCGCGCGCCGATGAGCATGGCTGCCGTCCTGTTCGGGGTCGGCTGTGTCGTCAGCGCCGTCAGCCCGACGATGCCCTTGCTTCTGACTGGCCGCGCCTTGCAAGGTCTGGGCGGCGGCGGTTTGGTGGCAATGAGTTTCGTCGCGGTCGGCCTGATCTTCCCGCGCCGCTATGTTGTGCGCGCGATGGCGGCCGTGTCGGCCCTGTGGGGCGTTTCGGCCTTCGCCGGGCCGCTGGTCGGCGGCGTCTTCGTGGAATATGCGACATGGCGGTGGGGCTTCGCCTTCTTTGCCTGTCAGGCGTTCGCTCTCGCCCTCTGGATCGTCTTTCGACGAGACACGGGCGCGACACGATCCATCGGCGGTTCCCCCGCGTTTCCTGTCGGCCGTCTGGCCCTGTTGTGTCTCGCCGTCGTTCTGGTCGCTTTCGGTGGCGTCGAGGTGTCGATCCTGCGCACGGTTCCCTCCGTTGCCGCCGGACTGGCCTGCCTGATCGTGTTTCTGTGGCTGGACGTGCGCGCTGGCGAAAACCGGCTCCTTCCGCGTCGTCCGTTCGATCCACGGCGGCCGGCTGGCGCCGCGCTGCTCATGATCCTGTCCATGTCGATGGCAACCATCGCCGTCACTGCATTCGGGCCGTTGCTGGCAACCGCGATCCACGGGGTATCCGCGCTGACGGCCGGCTACATCGTCGCCTGTTCGTCGATCGGCTGGACGATCATGGCGGTTCTGGTCAGCGGATTGCCCGAGCGGTTGGACCGGATGATGATCGGCCTCGGCATGACGGTCGTGAGCCTCAGCATCCTCGGCTTTCTGCATGCCGTTCCCAACGGCCCCGTCTGGCTGATCGCCCTCTTCTCGGCCATGGAAGGTGGCGGTTTCGGGATGGCGTGGACCTTCATTCTGCGGCGAACGATCGCGCTCGCCGATGCCGACGAGGTTCAGCGTGTTTCGGGAGCGATCCCCACGATACAGAGGCTCGGCTATGCCCTCGGCGCAGCCTATGTCGGGATCGTGGCCAATGCTTCGGGCCTGCTGTCCATGGAGTCGGCCGCGGACGCAGCAACCGTTGCCCGATGGGTCTTTGCCTCATGCGTGCCCTTCGCCGCCATCGGACTGGTGGCCATGAGCGCAATGATGCGCGATCCGTTGCGACCACCGCGGCCGTAGCCGCGATGGTCGCAACGGCGGCCTCAAGCCGGATGGTCCGCGTCCGATGCCGCTACAGTGGCTGCGCCATCCCCTCCAGCCAGGCCCGGTCCTCGTCCCCCAGCATAGGCCCGATCTCGGCCACCACCCGCGCGTGGTAGGCGTCGACCCAGGCGCGCTCTTCGGCGGTCAGCATCTCCGTCACGATCAGCCGCCGGTCGAAGGGGGCGAGCGTCAGGGTCTCGAAGCCGTGCATGGGCTTGTCGCCGCCGGGGATCGTCTGCGGCTCGGTGACGACGATCAGGTTTTCCAGCCGGATGCCGTAGTGGCCGGCCTTGTAGTAGCCGGGCTCGTTGGAGAGGATCATGCCGGGCAGCAGCTTTTCCGTGCCGGTCTTGGCGATCCGCTGCGGCCCCTCGTGGACGGAGAGGTAGGAGCCGACCCCGTGGCCGGTGCCGTGGCCATAGTCGAGCCCGGCCTTCCACAGCGCCATCCGCGCCACGGCGTCGATGTCGGCGCCGCGCGTGCCTGCGGGAAAGCGCAGGAGCGAGATGCCGATCATGCCCTTCAGCACCAGCGTGTAGCGCTCGCGCATTTCCGCGCTCGGGATGCCGATCGGCACCGTGCGGGTGATGTCGGTGGTGCCGTCCTGGAATTGCGCGCCGGAATCGACCAGGAACAACTCGCCGTCGCCCAGCACGCGATTGGTCGCGGTCGTCACCCGGTAGTGGATGATCGCGCCGTTCGGGCCGGCGCCCGAGATCGTGTCGAAGGAGATGTCGCGCAAGGGCATCTGCGCTTCCTCGCCGGCTTTGCGGCGGGCATTCTCGAGCGCTGTCACCGCGCCGATCTCGTCCACCGAACCGGGACGCTGGCGGTCGAGCCAGGCGAGATAGCGCGTCACCGCGACGCCGTCGCGGCGGTGCGCCGCCCGCGTGCCGGCAAGTTCGGCCGCGTTCTTCGTCGCGCGCGGCAGCCGCACCGGATCGGGCATCGACACGATGATCCCGCCGTTCTCGTCGACCAGCATCCGCAGCTTTTCGGCCGCGAGCGCGGTATCGAGACCGACCCTTGCGCCCGATGCCGCCAGCCGGACAATCTCGTCCTCGAGCGCCGATGGTGGCATCAACTCGGCGAGCTGGGTGAGATAGGCCTGCGTGCGCATCGGCAGCTTGCGCTCGTCCATGAACAGCAGGGGCAGACCTTCGGCGCGCAGGATGGCGAAGCCGAGCGCCAGCGGCGTGTGCGGGACGTCGTTGCCGCGGATGTTGAAGGCCCAGGCGAGCGACGCGGGGTCGGTGAGGACGCAGCAATCGGCGTCCGCCTTGGCGACGGATTCCGCGAGGTCGGCGAGCTTCTCCATCGCCAGCCGGCCGGCGAAATGCTCTGGATGGATGTCGACGGGCTCGATCGGCGGCGACGGCTGGTCGTCCCAGACGGCGTCGACGGCGTTGCGGTCGAGCGCGACGAGTCGGCCGCCGCTGGCCTCGACCGCGCTCTTCAGCGCCGCGGCGTCGCCGATCGTATGCAGCCAGGGATCGAACCCGATGGAAAGGCCCTCGGGAAGGCTCTCGCGGATGAAGGCGGGCGGCGGCGTTTCGATCAGGCTCTCGCCTGTGAAGATCGCAGGATCGGCCTGCTGCGCGGCCTGCAGCGTGTAACGTCCGTCGACGAAGAGGTGGGCCCGATCGGCCAGGATCAGCGCGACGCCGGCCGAACCGGTAAAACCGGTAATCCATTGCAGCCGTTCGGCGCGAGCCGGCACGTATTCGCCCTGGTGCTCGTCTGCACGCGGCACGAGAAAGCCATCGAGACCTTGGCCGGCAAGCCAGGCGCGCAGGCGCGCGACGCGAGGGCCGGATAGCGAGGGATCGGAAACGGTGTCGAAGCTCTGGAACATGAAAAGTCCGTCTGGTGGGAGGTCGTGCGACCCTAGTGGATTTTCTCCACGGGTTGAACCGCTTGCGAGCACGCCTGTCACCCGAAACGATCGACGACGGGCTTGCTGCGACGCACAAGATCGTTTCGCATATGCGAAGAGCGCATGGGTGGCATGCGGCATCGGCTCTGGTGGAAAAGGTCAGCCACGCTTACCTTTCAACCCAGTGGAGGACACATCAACTCCAGCCACGAAGGACATTCGACATGGCCACCAAGAACGGATTTTTCCGCAATGCGGTCGACGCGCTCGTCGAAGCCCGGCAGCGCCAGGTGAGCCGCTACGTCAACGGCGCGCTCCTCATGCTCGACGACGAGACGCTGAAGTCGCACGGCTATGACCGCGCAGACCTCAAGAAGCGCGGCGGCGCCTACTACATGTTCTGATCGCGTTGCGCGGGCCTCGCGCCCGGCGCATGGATCGAAGGCGGCTTCTTCCTGTCGGAAGGGCCGCCTTTCTCTTTATGAGGGCGGGGGGAGGGACGCTCAGCGCGTCCTCTCGAAATGGATCGTCACCCAGTCGCCGCGCGTCAGCGTCGAGACGTGGCGGAAGCGCTGGCCGGCATAGGCTGCCACCACCGCGTTTCGTTGGCGCACCAGGATGCCCGACAGGATGAGCGAACCGCCCGGCGCCAGGTGCAAGGCCATCTGCGGGGCAAGCTTCATCAGCGGCCGGGCCAGGATGTTGGCGACGATCAGATCGTAGGGAGCGCCGGCTGCGATCTCCAGATGGCCAAAGCCGGTGGCGGTGACGCAGCGCACATAGGCGCCGACACCGTTGAGCCTGGCGTTCTCGCGGGCAACGCCCACCGCGATCGGGTCGATGTCGGTTGCGAGCACGGGGATGCGTGCGAGTTTCGCGATTGCGATCGCGAGCACGGCGCTGCCGGTGCCGAGGTCGAGCACGCGGCGCGGACGCCGGTTGCGCACGATCCGCTCGATCGTTTCGAGGCAGCCGGCCGTCGTGCCGTGATGGCCGGTGCCGAAGGCGAGTCCGGCCTCGATCTCGATGGCGAGATCGTTTGCCCGCACCTTGTCGCGATCATGGCTGCCATGGACGAGGAAACGGCCGGCCCGCACCGGTTTCAACCCCTCCAGCGAGGTCGTGACCCAATCCGTTTCGGGCAGGATCTCGCGCACGAAACGCCCCTCGATGCCTTCATCGGCGAGCAGCTGTGCCAGTCGCCCCGCCTCGGCCTCGCCCGCGCCGTCGACATAGAGGTCGACGGTCTCGATGCCCTGCGCGGGTCCCTTGTCCTCGTCGATGTCGGTCAGCGCAACGGGCCAGCCATCCTCCTCGAACGCCGCCTCGACGAGTTCGTAGATGCGGCGGGCCAGTGCGCGCGGCGCGGTAAAGGAGAACTTGGTCTGCGGCACGGGAAGCGTCTCCGGGGCTGTCTTGCCGGCGCGGGGAGGGCGGCCGGGCGCTCTTCCTGCCTTAGGCCTGCGGGCGGGGCAAGCCCCGACGCAGGCTCAGCCCTCGGCGGCGAGCCGCTTCAGCTTCGCGACCGCCGTATCGGGATTCTCACCATAGGCGATGGTGCCGAAGAAGTCGCCGTCGCGGCCCAGAAGCAGGATGGAAGCGGTGTGATCCATGGTGTAGTCGTCGCCGTCGAGCGGCACCTTCTTCCAGTAGATGCCGAAGGATTTTGCCATGGCCTCCACCTTGGCGGTTTCGCCGGTGATGCCGGTGATGCGGTTGGAGACGTTGGAAACGTAGGTGCCCATGATCTCGGGCGTGTCGCGCTCGGGATCGACGGAGACGAAATAGGCGCGGATGTCCTCGCCTTCGCTCCCCAACTGCTTGAGCCAGCCGTCGAGTTCGAACAGCGTGGTGGGGCAGACCTCCGGACAATGGGTGAAGCCGAAGAACACGGCGGTCGGCTGGCCCCGGAAGGCGGCCTCGGTGATCGGCTGGCCGGTCTGGTCGACGAGCGTGAAAGCATCGCCGAAGGCCTCGCCCGAATGCGTCGTGCGATACCAGTCGAAGGTGAGCCAGCCGACGGCGCCGGCCATCAGGAGCACGATGCCGACCAGGATTCCACGCATCATTTGCAGTCTCTTGTTGTCGGGTGCGGGCGCCTATGTCCGGGGAACATGTGTCAGAAGCACCAGGAAAGCCCGCTTTCGGCGAGCGCCATGAACATCGCCGGCCCGTGCGCGCCCCAGGCCGCGAAAGCCACGCCGGTGGCGGCGGCAAGCCCCGCAAAGGCTGCGGCGGACAGGAGGGCGGGGCGGGCGGGCATCCGGATCGAACTCTCTCGCAGGTCGTGTCGTCGAGGCAGCATATAGGCGCTTCGGCCCCTGCGTGCAAAGGCGGCCGGTTGTCGCTGCCGGGTCAATCTTGCGCGAGGGCTCGCGAAGGCCCATTTGCGGGGCGACACCAGGAGACACACGACCATGATCCGCACACGCCTTGCCGCGGCTGTACTCGCCGGGCTCGCCGCCTTTCCGGTTGCCGCGCACGCCGACAAGGTGGGCGAGGTCGGGGTCGACTGGCTGGGCAACGACATCATCATCGAGGCCATCACCGATCCGGAGGTCGAAGGCGTGACCTGCCACGTCGCCTATTTCGAGCGCGGCGTGATCGACCGCCTGCAGAAGGGCAACTGGTTCGAGGACCCGTCGAATTCCTCCATCGCCTGCCGTCAGACCGGGCCGATCAAGATCGGCGACATCGACCTGTCGAAGGATGGCGAAGAGGTGTTCAAGCAAGGCATCAGCCTGATCTGGAAGAAGCAGGTGGTGAACCGCATCTACGACGCCAGGAACGAGACCCTGATCTATCTCGCGCATTCGCGCCAGGTGCAGGACGGCTCGGCCAAGATGTCGATCTCGACCGTGCCGCTCTACGGCCAGCAGGTGGAGTGGACGAAGGCCAAGCCGTAGGAAAACCGCCCTGGCGGCCTGCAAAAGGCGCTTCTCTGCGCTCCGATGCTCACGGACCCGAATGTCCGCTCCGCTTCGGTGCTCGACAATCGCCATTTTCGGCACGCCACGGCAATTTTCCGGGTGGCGTGGGCAAACGCACCCGCTTGCCGCGGCATGAGCCGCCCGCTACAGGCTCGGGCATGGCCGAGGATCTCCGCTTTACCGACGACGAGCCGCGCATCCACCCGACGGCAGAGCTGAAGGGCTGCCGGCTCGGCCGCCACGTCACCGTTGCCGAGCGCGTCATCCTGCGCGAGGTGACGGTGGGCGACTATTCCTATTTCGAGCGCCACGCCGAGGGTATCTACGCGCGAATCGGAAAATTCTGCTCGATCGCCGCCAACAGCCGCATCAACGCGCTGGAGCACCCGCTGGAGCGGGTGACGACGCACAAGGTGAGCTACCGTCCGAACGAATATTTCCGCTATCTCGGCGTCGACCCAGGGTTCCGAGAGCGCCGGCAGGCGAAGGCCGTGACGATCGGACACGACGTGTGGATCGGCCACGGCGCGGTGATCCTGCCCGGCGTCACGATCGGCAGCGGCGCCGTGGTCGGCGCCAATGCGGTGGTGACGAAGGATGTCAACGCCTACGCGATCGTCGCCGGCGCGCCGGCCCGCCTGCTGCGCCCGCGCTTTCCCGCCGACATCGCTGCCCGGCTGGAGCGGCTGGCCTGGTGGGACTGGCCGAAGGAGACTCTCTTCGAGGCCGTGCCCGAAATGCAGACGCTGGAGATCGGTGCGTTCCTCGACAAGTGGGAGGCGGCCGCCCTCAGCCGATGAGGCCGACCACGTCGGCCGTGCGGCGCACGTCGCCGAAGGTAGCGGCGACGTTGACCAGCGCCGCGACGTGCTCCTCGTCGGTCACGGCAGCGTTGGCGTCCTCGACGAAGACGACCCGGTAGCCGATCATCATCGCGTCGCGCGCGGTGCTCTCGCAGCAGCGGTTGGTCAGCGTACCGCAGATGATGATGTGGTCGATGCCGCGCGAGCGCAGCACCATGTCGAGCGTCGACGCACCCTGGATGAAGCAGGAGAAGCGGTTCTTCGACACGTGCAGGTCGCCCGGTTCGACCGCGAGACCGTCGGCCAGACCGTGCCAGGGCGAGTTGTCGCCGAGCGCCGCCAGGAGCCGGGCGCCGCTCTCTTGCGTGTTGAAAAGCTCGAAGAACACCGGCCAGGGATGCGCGCCGGTCTCGTCGGTGAGCGTCGTCCTGATCCACACCACCGGCGCGCCGGCCGCGCGGCACGTGGCGGCGAGCCGGTTGATGTTGCCGATGATCCCGCGCGCGAGCGGCACCTCTACCGGCGCGCCCTCGGCCACGAAGGCCTTCTGCATGTCGACGACGACGAGCGCGGTGCGGGCGGGGTCGAGCCGGTCGAAGATCTCGAAGCGGCCGCGCCGGCGGGCGATCTTGTCACGGAAATGGTCGGGGATGGTGACGCTGTGCATGGTGACAGGCATGGCATGCACGACGGGGCAGGGCAAGCGCGGCGGCAGGTCATGCGGGGACGCGCCGTGCAATGGTGACTTTACCGCCCGGCTCATCAGGCGTGGATGGAATTCATGGAAGACGTTGAAATCGCTGGGGTGAGGCAGGGGTTTGTCAACGCGGTGACGCATCGCCCCCTCCGCGTCGTCATCCCCGGTCGACCGGAGCGAAGCGCAGGGAGAGCCGGGGATCCATGCCTCTTCCGTGGTGAGGGATGACCCGGTGCGGAAGGGACACCCTTCCGCCGGCGTCTCGCAGGGCATGGAGGGCGAGGCATGTGTCCCATGGTCTGCGCCTCCGCTGCGCTGCGTCTCCACCATGGGATGACGACGCCGAAAGCCCTGCGTGTGCCCGGCGGGCCCGCCCTGTCAACGAACGAGGGGCCTTGCGGCCCCTCGTGAAAACCGGATCGTCCTTGTGGCGTCAGTCGAGCACCGCGCCCCAGGCGGCTGCGCGATAAGGCATCGTGGGGGTCTGGAAGGCGTTGAACGTGTCCTTGGCCGTGCCGGCACCGCCGAGGGCAATCGCCAGACCGAGGCGGAAGGCATGCTCGTTGCCGTCGTCCTCGGTGTTGGCGGTGTAGTCGCGATAGTCGTACGACGCGGTCGCGAAGATCGGAAGGTCGGAAGACACCTTGAACGCGCCCTTGATGCCGACATTCCAGAAATGGCCGGAGCCATCATCGTCCTCGAAGCCCTCATTGGCATGGCCATACCCGCCAGCCACGGCAAGCGCGACGCCGTCGCTGAAGCCATGGATCACGCTGCCGCCGATGAAATAGCCGGTAAAGCCGTTGTCGTCGTCATCGACACGAATGTCGGCCCAGCCGGCATGGCCCGTCAGCGTGGTGTCGGCCGTGAAGGCATGCGTCAGCAGCACGCCGCCCGTCCATCCGAAGCTCTGATCCTCGGCTTCGTCATACTGGCTTGGCGTTCCGAAGCTGCCGAACGCACCGATGGTGCTGTGTCCGAGCCGCACGTTCAGGCTCGATCCCGCCACGGCCACGAGGTTCGGCGCATTCTCGTCCCATTCCTCGTCGTCTGACAGGTGCAGCAATTCGAACTGCAGGTCGGAACTCCAGATAAGACGCGGCGTGACATCGACATTGGCGAAGGCGGAGGCGTATCCGCCCCAAAGCGTGTCGGTGACATCGTCATCGGTATTTGAGAACCGCAGCGCGCTGCCGCCGATTTCGAATGCGCCCTTGATGCGGCTCTCGACGACCGGCGCGCTGATGATGGCGTCGGCGGCGACCGCCGCTGTGGCGCTGACCAGCAGTGCAAGCATGGAAACGGTATACTTCATGGCAACCCCCTCGAATCTCATCGCAAGATGATAATGGTAGGTGGCCCGACAGCACAACACGATACGGGTGTAGAGGAGATGGTTTGTAGGCAAATGTTGCTTTGCTGCAACAGTACCTCGGCTCGTCATTGCCGCTCTCCTCGGCGGTTCGGAGCGCGGCGGAGTGAGAGCTGGGGGCTGGGCTCAATGGCGGTGACGGCTGACGCCGCGCAAGGGCGGGACTGCTTCTTCCCGCCGCCTAGTATGACGCAGACGGCGAGGCACGGATCCCGGGTCTTCGCCTCCGCTTCGCTCCGGCTCCGCCCGGGATGACGAAGGGGGGTGGGGAATGGCGCGCGAGGGTGGAGCGTGTCCTTCCTCCGTCGGGGGTAGAAGATGCGCGCTTGGTTGCCTTCGTCTTCCTTGGCCGACCGGAGCAGAGCGCAGGGCGAGCCGGGGTTCAGGTCTCGATGGTGGTGACGGGCGGGACGGGGATGGATGTCGCGTCGTTGTGACTGGTGGGCGTCCTGCACCGTCTCGCGTGGCCGCACTGGCGAGGCATGGATCCCATGGTCTGCGCCTCCGCTGCGCTCCGGCTCCGCCCGGGATGACGAAGGGGGGTGGGGAAGACCGCGAGGGCCAGGGAGACCGATGGTTGGCCATTTTCGCCGCCATGCGGTTCGGCTACGCTCTTCCCATGACCGGGTATGTCTATATGACCGCGAGCCAAAAGGGCGGCACGATCTACATCGGCGTCACGAACGATCTCGCTCGCCGCATTCCCGAGCACAAGTCCGGCGCGGGCTCGCGGTTCACGGGCCGATACGGCGTGACGCGGCTCGTCTGGTACGAGGAGCATTTCGACATCCGCGACGCCATCCTGCGCGAGAAGACGTTGAAACGCTGGCGCCGGAAATGGAAGGTGGCGCTGATCGAAAGCATGAACCCGGGCTGGGAAGAACTCTTGCGGGGCACCGGGTGGTAGACCCCTCGGCGATCGCGGTTTTCGCGCCGTTCCCTCCGCTTCGTCATCCTCGGCCGACCGGAGCGCAGCGCAGGGAGAGCCGGGGATCCATGCCTCGATGGTGGTGACGGACGACGCGGCGCGGGAAGGGTGCCCTTCGCCCGCTGAACTGCGTGACGCAGACGGCGAGGCATGGATCCCGGGTCTGCGCCTCCGCTGCGCTCCGGCTCCGCCCGGGATGACGAAGGGGGTGTCAGCTAGTGGCAAGTCACCTCCGATCCGTCAACGCGGCTGAGTCCCTGAGCAAAAACTATACAATCATCCCCCGTCCACATACAAATTGGTACCCAGAAGTAGCAACGTAGTCTCCGGGGGCTCCGAAATGAGATGGACGAAACGAAGACAGCACTCGCGTTGTGTCAATGGGCGTACTGTGACAGTTTCGGAGTGTTGGATTCCCAGGGAGGACAAGAAATCGACCGATGGCGTCAGGGTGAAATCATCTTCTTGCCCCCATTGCAGTGCAACAATTCAAAGCATGAAAATGCCGAATGGTGGATGGGCGCATTTCGAAAGTGGCGACGGACTGAAAGCTGTGAAACATCCCTGCTTCAATCGGGGTGATCGGCTTTCGAAAAGGCGAGATAACGATACTCCCGATTTGTTCGTGTCGGAGGGATTGTAATGGCGCGCCTCATCAATCTCCACGCCCGCCCCCCTCACACCCTCTCCACGAACCCGTCCAGCACGCGTTTCTGTCCCGCCTTGTCGAAGTCGATGGTCAGCTTGTTGCCTTCGATGGCGGCGATGTTGCCATTGCCGAACTTGAGGTGGAAGACGCGGTCGCCGACGGCGAAGGGGGAGGGGGTGTCGGAGACGGATTTGGCGACGAGTTCGCCCTCGATGACGCGGCCCTTGACCGAGCCGCGCCCGGCGCCGTAGCCCGAGTCGGTCTCCCCATAGCCGATACGCTCGACGGCGTGGCCGGAGCGGTTGCCCCAGTTGCGGTCGGTGGCCTCGGTGCGGTTCTTCTGCGCCCGCGCCCAGCCGGGCGTGGCGTAGGTGTTGGAGAAGGCGCCGCCGCCCTGGCTCCCTGAACCGCCGCGCCCGCCCGCTTGTCCGCCAGACGCGCCGCCCTGGCCGCCCGAGGCGCCGCCGCCCAGGCTGTCGAAGCGCGAGGCGCCGTAGGGGTTGCGCCGGCCGGCATTGCCGTCGGAAAAGCCGCTGCGCCCGCCATAGCCGCCGCCCGAGCCGTAGCCGCCATAGGACTGGCCGGCGTCGGCCACCTCGACATGCGCCTCGGGCAGTTCGTCGAGGAAGCGCGAGGGGATGGTGGATTGCCAAAGCCCGTGGATGCGGCGGTTGGACACGAACCAGATGTGCAGGGTGCGCTTGGCGCGGGTGACGCCGACATAGGCCAGCCGCCGCTCCTCCTCCAGCCCCGAACGGCCGCCCTCGTCGAGCGCGCGCTGGTGCGGGAACAGGCCTTCCTCCCAGCCGGGCAGGAAGACGGTGTCGAACTCCAGGCCCTTGGCCGAATGCAGCGTCATGATGGAGACGGCGTCGGTCGCCTCGGTCTGCTCGGTGTCCATCACCAGCGCGACGTGCTCGAGGAATCCGCGCAGGCTCTCGTAGCCGTCCATGGAGCGGATCAGTTCCTTCAGGTTTTCCAGCCGGCCCGGCGCCTCGGCCGACTTGTCGGCCTTCCACATGTCGGTGTAGCCGCTCTCCTCGAGAATGGTCTCGGCGAGCTCGGTGTGCGGCGTGTCGTCGAGCGCCTCCTGCCAGCGCAGGAACGAGGCGGCGAGTTCGCGCAACGCGGAGCGCGGCTTCGGCTTCATCTCGTCGCTCTCGGCCAGCTTTCGCGCCGCCTCCAGCATCGGGATTCCGAGCGCGCGGGCGGCGTCGTGCACCTGTCGCACGGCCGCGTCGCCCAGCCCGCGCTTGGGCACGTTGACGATGCGCTCGAAGGCGAGGTCGTCGGTGGGATTGGCCACGACGCGCAGATAGGCCATGGCGTCGCGGATCTCCTGGCGCTCGTAGAAGCGCGGGCCGCCGATGACGCGGTAGGCGAGGCCGAGCGTGACGAAGCGCTCCTCGAACTCGCGCATCTGGAACGAGGCGCGGACGAGAATGGCGACGTCGTTGAGCGCGCCGCCCTTGCGCTCGATCTGCTCGAGCTCCTCGCCGACGGCGCGCGCCTCCTCCTCCGAATCCCAGGCGGCGTGCACCTGCACCTTCGCGTCTTCGGGATCGGAGATTTCGGTGAACAGCGTCTTGCCGAGGCGACCCTCGTTGTGGGCGATGAGATGCGAGGCGGCGCCGAGAATGTGTGCGGTGGAACGGTAGTTGCGCTCCAGCCGCACGACGATGGCGCCGGGAAAATCCTTGTCGAAGCGCAGGATGTTGTCGACCTCGGCGCCGCGCCAGCCATAGATGGACTGGTCGTCGTCGCCGACGCAGCAGATGTTGACCTTGTTTTCGCTCACGCTGTCGCCGCTTCGCGGCTCGCTCCGCGAGGGCGCGCCATCGGGCGCGACGGCCGGTCGGCCTTGCGAACCTTCGGTTCGTGACGTGGCCTGGGTCTGGCCGATCTCCCCCCTTGAGGGGGAGATGTCCGGCAGGACAGAGGGGGGTGCCTCGCGCCCGACCTTCGGTCGCTGCGCCAGGAGCCGCAGCCACATGTACTGCGCCGTATTCGTGTCCTGGTACTCGTCGACGAGGATGTATCTGAACCGGCGGTGATAGTCGGCGAGCACGTCGGGATTGTCGCGCAGCAGCCGGATCGGATGGCAGAGCAGGTCGCCGAAATCGCAGGCGTTGAGCGTTTTCAGCCGCTCCTGGTAGGCGGCATAGAGCTCGCGGCCGCGGCCATTGGCGAAGGCGCGCGCGTCGCCCTCGGGAATGTCCTTCGGCGCCAGCCCCTTGTTCTTCCAGCCATCGATCATCTGCGCGAACTGACGCGCCGGCCAGCGCTTGTCGTCCAGCCCCTCGGCCTGGATGATCTGCTTGATCAGGCGGATGACGTCGTCGGTGTCGAGGATAGTGAAATCGGAGCGCAGCCCGGCGAGCTCGGCGTGGCGGCGCAGGATCTTGACGCCGATCGAGTGGAAGGTGCCGAGCCAGGGCATCCCCTCGACACTGGCCTCGCCGACCAGAACGCCGATGCGGTGCTTCATCTCGCGCGCCGCCTTGTTGGTGAAGGTGACGGCGAGGATCTGCGAGGGAAAGGCGCGCCCGGTGGCCAGGATGTGGGCGATGCGGGTGGTGAGCACGCGCGTCTTGCCCGTGCCGGCGCCCGCCAGCACCAGCACCGGACCCTCGGTGGTCTCGACCGCCAGCCGCTGCTCGGGGTTGAGGCCGGAGAGATAGTCCGGCGCCTTGGTCTGGCGCGCGGCCATGGCGCGCGCGGCGATGCCGAGCCCGCCCGAAGCGGGGGCGGCAGGGCGGGGCGGTTCGTCCTCGTCGAAGAACGGCATATCGGGAAAGTCGGACATGCTCCGGAATGTAGTGATTCGCCCGGCAAAGGCCAGCGAGTGTGTCCGTTTTGTTCCGGCTTCGCCGCCAGACGGCGCGACGTTGACGGTTTGCTGCCGCCTGTTCTATCTTTTCGATCAGGCTGGCGCGGCCCGCAGCCCGCACCCCGAAGGGGGATGGCGAACGCGCAGAACCATTCTTCAACCGGTCTCTTCCTCGGCGGACGACACCGGCAACGCGGGCGCCGGAGACTGTTCCGCCGCACAGGCAAGGATCGGAATTCCCATGCGGACATACCTGGACGCCAAGGCGATGGCGAAATCGCTGCGCGAGGCCATGCGCGAGACGGGCGTCGACGTCTCCCATTCGGCCGTGCTGGAACTGGTGGCGCGACAATTCGGCCTGCCGAACTGGAACGTGCTTTCGGCGCGGATCGAGGGCGAAAACGCGGCTGACGTCAAAGCGGCGGCCGCAGGCGCGGCGGCCTTCGGCTTCGAACCGCCGGTGCCGATCGTGCGCATATTCGACGAGGCGAAGGCGCGCGAATTCTACTGCGGCTTCATGGGCTTTCGCGTGGACTGGGAGCATCGCTTCGGCGACGATTTCCCGCTGTACTGTCAAGTCTCGCGGGCAAACGTGAAGCTGCATCTGTCCGAACATGCCGGCGATGCGACGCCGGGCGGCAACATGGTCGTCTTCATGACAGGGCTGGCCGCCTTCAACGCCGAACTGAAGGCGAAGAACTATCGCTACATGAAGCCCGGCATCCAAGCGCAGGACTGGGGCGACGAGATGCAGGTGACCGATCCCTTCAACAACCGGATGCGCTTCATCGAGCGCAGGGCGGTGTGAAGCCGGCGGGCAGGCCCTTGATCCGGGCTCGCTCGATGCCGATGTGCAAGAAAGCCGGGCGCCCTTCGCGCCGCCGGCAACGGGAGGCAGCATGGCCAGACGCGGATCTTCGTTCGGTTTTCTGGGACGGTTCGGACGGTCGGCGGACTTGCGCCAGCTCGACGACGCGCTGCGCGCCTTCGACCTGCATCCGGCCCGCGTTCCGGAGGGCGCCAAGCTCGCGCTCGTCAACCTGATGAAGGATCACGATCCATCCGGCGAGCCGCCCGAACACGCCTACCCGTTCACCGCCTGGCTGTTTTCCTACTGCGCGCTCGGCCGCGAGGCTTGCGTGGCGGCCAATGGCGAGGAGCCGGCGGACGCGGCAGAACGGCGGCTGGAGGCGGCGATCGAGGCGGGCGAGGGCTTCGACGCCGACGTGGTGCTGCTCACGCTCCATGCGAGGCTGATCCATCCGAAGATGGTGGAGCGTTTCGGCCTGGAAGCGGGCGAGGCTTGAACGCCACTCGATGAGGGGGCGCATGCGGTCGATGGCCGGCCCGTCCGGTCCCACCCGCGCTCGGAATTGACGCAGCGCAATGAATGTATGAGCGTTGCATGGAATACGAAACGGACGAAGGCCCGCGTGAGGGATGGGAATGTCCGCAGTCAAGAAATACCAGGAAGACGAATTGCCGTTGGAGCCGCCGGTCGACGGGTACGACCTGTGGCGCGCGCGGCGCGACCTCGAGCGCTACATCTTCGAGCGCCGGATCGACGACGGAGCGATTGCGCCCGAACTCCTGCGCGTGCGCGACTTCCTGCGAGACCTGTCCGACAAGGGTTGAACGGTCGCGGCTTGCGTCGCGGCCATGCCCGGGCAAGGATGCGCCGGACACAAGCACGCGGGAGAACGCCATGTCGCTGAAGGGAAAGACCCTTTTCATTTCCGGGGGTTCGCGGGGCATCGGGCTCGCGATCGCGCTGCGCGCGGCGCGCGACGGCGCCAACGTCACGATCGCGGCCAAGACCGCCGAGCCGCATCCGAAACTTCCCGGTACGATCCATACCGCCGCAGCACTGATCGAAGAGGCCGGCGGCAAGGCGCTGCCGGTGCTGTGCGACATCCGCAGCGAGGAAATGGTCGAGATCGCGGTGAAGGCGACGGTCGACGCTTTCGGTGGCATCGACATCTGCATCAACAATGCCAGCGCCATCCAGCTGACCGGAACGCTGGACACCGACATGAAGCGCTACGACCTGATGCACCAGATCAACACGCGCGGCACGTTTCTCGTTTCGAAGACCTGCATTCCACATCTGAAGAAGGCGGACAATCCGCACATCCTCAACCTGGCGCCGCCCCTGGACATGAACCCGAAATGGTTCAGGAACCACGTCGCCTACACGATGGCGAAGTTCGGCATGTCGATGTGCACGCTGGGCATGAGCGCCGAGTTCGCCCGCGACGGCATCGCGGTGAACTCGCTCTGGCCGCTGACGGCGATCGACACGGCCGCCGTGCGCAACCTGCTCGGCGGGGAGGCCGTGGCGTCGATTAGCCGGCTGCCCGACATCATGGCCGATGCGGCTCATGCGATTCTCAAGCGTCCGTCGCGCGACTGCACCGGGAACTTCTTCATCGACGAACTGGTGCTGCGCGAAGAAGGCGTGACCGACTTTTCCGGCTACGCGCCCGACGCCACCGGATCGCTGGCCGCGGACTTCTTCGTGCCGGACGAGGTGTTCGCCAGGACCGACACGAAGCTCGCCGGCATGCCGAACTGAGGGTTCGACGCAAGGACCGGCGAACGGTCGTCGAAGGGCAGGTGTTCGAAGGGACTGGCGCCGAGGGGGCGCCAGTCGTGGTCAGAAACGCAGGATGAAGCGCGCCTCGCCGCCATTGTCGGTCGAATTCTCGCCGAAGGCGCCGCGATAGTCGACCGAGAGGGAGCTGGAGGCCGAAAAGTCCACCGCCACGCCCGCGCCGACCACGGCCAGGTTCTTCGACAATGGCGCGCCCTCGACGGCGAAGGCAGAACCGCCGGCAAAGCTCGCCGTCGACATGGGGGTGAGGTCGCCGAAACCGTGGCGCCAGCCCAGCATCCCGTTCAGCCGCGCGCCCGTGCCCATCGAAGGCAGGAGGACGGAGCTGCGGATGCCGAGCGTGGAATAGGCGACGTCCGTCTCGCTGCCTGCGATCGACAGGGCGGCAAGCCCGCCGGTCTCCTGATAGCCGTCGATGCTGAGCCGAACGTAGTCGATGCCGGCGAAGGGCTCGACCTGGAGCGTGCGCGTGCCGAAGGCCAGCACATAGTCCTGGCTGATCTCGCCGAAGAGCTGCAGCGAGCCGCCGGCGGTCGAGCCGGAGAGCGCTTCCGTGAAGTTCCCGATCGTGGCGATGCGGGCCGTGTCGATGTCGTGCCACGCATAGCCCGCGCCGCCGCGCAGCGTCAGCCGATCGAAACGCAGGCCGCCATAGACGCCGACCTCCCAGCTGTCGGCCGAGGAGCTCGATGCGCGGCCGTCGACGTCATAGTCGGCGGAGTGGTACGCGGCGAGGACACCGACGCGGGCGTTCTCGCTCGGGGCGAAATCGATCCCGACCGCGCCGCCGACCGAGCTGCGGTCGATCGCGGCCGTGTTGGCCGAACCGTCCAGGCTGCCACGCGCGCCGTCGAAGGAGGTCCAAAGTGCGTAACGCTGTCCTGCCGGTCCGGCGGCGAGTTCGGGCGCCGGGCCGTAGCTCGACACCAGGATGCTGCCGGTGCTGCCGCCGGCATCGTGGCCGAACGCCTGCGAGATCCGCTGCTGCGCGGCGTTGCTGAAGAACTGAGACGAAAGAACGAGGCCGCCCTGCGTGGCCGCCGCGACTTCGCCCGACAGGCTGTCGTAGCTCGCACGCGCGCCGTCGGCGCCGAGCATCAGCACCCGCTGCAGCAATTCGCTGTCGGTGCCGAGCGATTCCAGGCCGGCGGCGGCTGCTGCCTGGTTGGGCGTGGCGGCCACGTCGGCCAGCGCCACGCCGTTGCGCGCGATCGTCAGCCGAACGTCGTTGCCCACATAGTCGAGATCGGCATCGACGAAGGCC
The DNA here is from genome assembly GCF_003970795.1 of Aquibium carbonis. Taxonomy (GTDB): domain Bacteria; phylum Pseudomonadota; class Alphaproteobacteria; order Rhizobiales; family Rhizobiaceae; genus Aquibium; species Aquibium carbonis. Next base: position 114,317 of record NZ_RWKW01000035.1, read on the forward strand.
GAGAGCGGTGCAATCGGATCGAAGGCGCCGCTCCTTCCCTCGTCGGCGGTCAGGATCGTGTAGGTCCGATCACCCGCGAACCGTTCGCCGAACGGAATCAACTCGACGCTGCCCGCGAGACTGGCTTCGCCGGTCACGTGGAGCAGGCTCGCATGCGCGCTCGCGGGGTCGAACTGGACGCCCAGGACCGCCTCGGCGGTCATCGTGAGATGGCCGTCGATGGTGAGCGTGCCGATCCCGCCGACATTGCCGGCCGCGATGCCACCGGCCCGCACCGTGACGTTTCCGCCGATCGTCCCGTCGCCCGAAAGGAGCGCGACGACGTCCGGCGTCGGGCCGCCCGTTTCGCCAACTTCGACGGAAGCGGTTCCGTCACCCAGCGTGCCGTCGACGACGAGAATGCCGCCCTTCAGCGTCACAGTCCCTGCGAAGCCGCTGCTGTTGCCGGTGAGCCGTGTCAGGCCGTCGAGATGGAGGATCGCGCCGTTGCCTTCGACCACCGGCGCGAACGTATAGTCGATCAAATCGCCGGTTCCGGCGTCGGTGATCGAATGGTTGAAGACGATCTCGCCGCCGCCCGCGCCGATGACGACCTTCGACGTCTCGACGGTGCCGGCCGCTGCCGAGGCCGAGCCTTGCGCCGCGCCGATGTTGAGGACGCCGTAGCCCTGGCTGTCATAACCGATGCGCAGTTCGTTGTCGGCCCGGACGATACCACCGTCGGAGACCGTGACCGTACCCGATCCGTTGTAGCCGGCATAGACGTTTCCGAGCGTGCCGGCCGTCGGATTGGCCTTGGCCCAGAGCAGCGAGCCGGGGCCCGTGACCGTGATGACGCCCTGAGAGTTCGGGTCCATGCCCGCGCCGACCGTACCGGCGATGGTGACCTGGGCGCCGTCCGACACGAGGAGGACGCCGTTGCCGTTCATCGGTCCTTCGTCCCGGCTGCCGTTCTGCCCGCCGACGTAGAGGCGCACGTCGCCCTCCACGATGGTTCCCGCGCCCGTGACCGTCATCGTGGTGAGGTTGCTCCCGCCGGAGCCGACATAGATGCCGTTGGCGAAGAGATAGGCGCCGTCCGATACGAGGACCGTCCCGCCCTCGGGGCTGAGCCAGGCGCGATCGTCCTCGGCGGTCTTGGAACCGATGGTGACCGAGGTGTCTTCGCCGGTGATGGTGATCTCGGCGCCAGCCCCGGTATAGATGCCGGTTTTGACGATGGAAGCGCTCGCGCCGTTCGAGATCGTGAGCGAACCGGTTGAGCCGGCCGTCCGCGCGATGTCGACGCCGCCGGTGTTGGTCCAGGTGGTGCCGGGGCCGGTGACGGTCAGCGAGCCGTGGCCGCCTTCGCCCGTCTGCCAGTTCCCGGTGGAGAGGGCGAGCCTGCGCGCGACGAGGGAGGCCCCGTCGGAGACCGCAATGCTGCCTTCGCCGCCGTCGAGACCGACGGTGAGTTCACCCGTGCTGGTCCAGATCGAGCCGGTCCCGCTGATCGTGACCGAGCCAGCACCGCCCTCCGGCCCGCCGACCGTGGCGTTCTCGCTGGTCAGGCTGCCGCCGTTGGTGATGGCCAGTGCCGCCGCCGCGTCGCTGCCGATGCTGGCCGATCCGACCGCGATCGTGCCTTCCAGGACGAGCGTGCCCTCGTTTACGGCGAGGCTGTCGGTCAGGCTCGAGCCGCTGCCGGTGACGGTCCACATGCCGCTGCCGGACTTGGCGAGCTTCGAGAAGCCCTGGAACTGGCCCGACGCATGGACCGTGCCGAGATCGAAGGCGCCGGTCGCATTGCCGGTGAGTTCCAGCGTGTTGCTGCTGGAGACGTTTAGCACCTTGCCGACCAGGGACGCCGTGTCGGCGAGGATGAGCCGGTTGTTGCCCGAACCCATGCTGATGGCGGTCCCGGAGGCGGAGGACGCTGCGATGGTGCCAGTGTTGACGATCGTCGTGTCGCCATTCCCGGTATAGACCGCCGTATCTCCGGTGGTCTCGATGGTGCCGGTGTTCTCGAGCAGGTTGGTCGTCCCGTCGAGCCAGACCGCGTAGGACGCAGCCGTGACCGTGCCGCTGTTGGTGACGGAGATGTCGCCGTCGATGGCGTCGACCGTCGCGGAGGTGAGGTCGCCCGACAGGCCACTGTCGACGTAGATGCCGGTAAGGCCGGTGAGCAAACCGGCATTGACGATGGTGACGTTGCCTTCGGGCGTCGCGGCACGGATGGCGCTGTCGCGGTTGGCGGTAACGATGCCGGTGGCCTCGTTGGTGATGACGATGTCGCCGGACGTATTCGCGGTCGCGACCAGGCCGCCATAGCCGACCGGCGCGCGAATCAGGGCGCGGGCGGCGTCGTAGGACGCATCGCCCGTCGCGGTGACGGTGCCGCTGTTGGTCACCGTCGCCGTGCCGTTGCTGGTGGCGGCGTAGACGGCGTTGTCGGTGTTGGAGGTGACGGAACCGCTGTTGGTGACGGTGGCGTCGCCGTCGGCCGACCAGGCGATCAGGCCCTGGAACAGCGTCGACCCAACCGTGCCGTCGTTCGTGATGCTGGCGAGACCGTTGTAGGCAATGACTCGAATGCCCGCCGTGGTGGCCTGAACGGTTCCCGTGTTGGTGTTGGACACAGAGACCGTGGCCGGATCCGTGCCGTTGTAATTGCCGTCGGCATAGATGCCGCGCCCGCCAATCGACGTCACGGAGCCGCTGTTGGTGATGGTCACGCCGCCGAGATTGGTGACGCCGCTGAGCACCGCCTTGTTCGAATCGTCGAAGGTGCCCGTCAGCGTACCGGCGTTGTCGATTTCGATGGTGCCGGCGTAGTCGTTCAGCACCCAGATCGTGCCGAAACCGCCCGAACCGGAATTGGCCACGACGTCGGCGCCGATGTTCACGGTCGCGTTGACGGTCACGGCGACGGGCTGGGGCGGATTGTCGGGCGTCGTCCCGAACTGCATCACCAATCCGCTGTAGTCGGGATTGTCGATGAGGGTGGACCCGGTCAGCGTGACGGACTGGTCATAGACGCCGGGCGTCTGGGGCGACGCATAGATCACCGAGATCGTCTGGACGCCGTCGACCGTCAGCGAGCCGGCGCCAGGCGTCATGGTGACATTGACGCTCGTCGGGTCGCAGGACACGAGGCTGGTGGTTCCGTCGACGGTGCAGGCCGCGAGCGCCGGCCGGGTTACAAGGCCCCCAAGTCCTGCCAGGCAGAGTGCCGCGAGGCAGACACTGGTCCGCAGCCCGGCAACCGACCGCCTTTTCGACCGGGGCGAGGCTCCGAGCGTCGCAAGAAGCGGGTTGTCTTCTTTTTCGGGAGGGCTAAAGTCTGATGTCGCGACGCGGCCCGTGCTGGAATTCAAACGTTCGTCCATCGTAAGCGATCCCCCGGCCCAGACTCGGTATCTCAATCACAAGTTGAGAAGCAATGCACCGATAGGTCATGCCAGCGGGCCAAGTCAATGTGCGCCGGTGTCCGTTCCCTTGGGCCAGAGGCGATCGTCCCCTCAGGAAAACATCAGCGTGCGCAGAAGATCCGGGATGACCTGGATCGCCTTCAGGGAGGCCTTCAGTTCGGTCTGGTCTTCACGCGACATCGCCCCCACCTCGACCTTGTTGGAGACGGGAATGCCGGCGAGCAGGTCGCGGCTCTGCTGCGTCAGCATCGCCTTGATGATGGCGCCGTGCGCGGCGATCAGACGCTCGATGTCGCCAGTGCTTCCCAGACCCCGGGCGATCAGGCCCGAAAGCCGGGCCTTGGTGGAGCGCTCCGCAATGCCATGGCGGATGGCGAGCGCGCGGGCGAAGGCGACGATGGGAAACAGCCCATGCATCTTCAGATCGACGCGGCCCTCATCGGTGCGAAAGCCGCCGAAAAGCGTGAAGGGGCCTGAACCGACGGCGATGCGCTCGCCGAGGAGCTTCGCGAAGACCGGGCTTTTCGAGCCAAGGTCGTAAGCGAGGTCGAAGAGCCTGGCGGCAAGCGCGAAGTCGCCATGGACCGGCGCGAAATCGAAGAAAATGTCGACGTTGAGCAGGTCGTCCGGGCGCGAGCGGCCGATCCAGTCCTCGACCCGGGCGGTCCAGAGCGCCGCGGAACCTCGAAAGGCCGGGTTCTTCGCCATCACGCCGCCCTTGCAGAGCGGGATGCCCGCATCGTCGAGGGTGGCGGCCATCCGTTCGCCGAGCCTGGCGAACCACCGGTCCTGCGGCCCGTCCGGCTCGCCCTCGGCAAAGACGATGGCGTTGTCCTGGTCGGCGGCGAGCAAGGATTCGCCGCGTCCGCCGGAGCCGAGCACCAGTACCGCATAGGGGCAGGGCGGTTCGCCCAGGCCTTCGGCCAGCATCGCCGCCTCGGCCAGCTGCGCGGCGCGACGGGTGACGATCCGAAGCTCCTCGCTGACGATCTCGGCAATGACGCGCGCCTCGATCGCCTCGCCGATCAGCGCCTCGGCGACGGCGGGAAGGGTCGACCAGGCCGACGCCAGCGCGCTCGGATCGCCGGCCGCCTCGATCTCGTCGTCCAGGCTGACGGCGGCGCCCGCGCGCAGGCGCAGCAGATCGCGCGCCGAAACGACACCCACCAGCCTGCCGAGATCGTCACGGACTGCGAGGTGGCGGATCTTCAGCCGGTCCATGCGGCCGACCGCACGGTAGACGAAGGCCTCGGCGCGGATGGAGGCGAGGTTGCGGGTGGCGATGGAGCCGACCGGTTCGCACAAGGCATCGGCTCCGCTGCCGGCGATGCGGCGCATCACGTCTCGCTCGGTCACGATGCCGTAGGCCGGCAGCGGCAATCCAGGCTCGGGTGTGTCGGCGACGAACAGCGAGGAGATGCGCTTTTCGACCATCAGGTCGATGGCACCGCGCAGGTCGAGGCCGGCGGCGACGATCAGCGGCGGAGACGCCATCAGGTCACGGATGCGGTGGCGGTAGGCGTAGGGATCGACCGCGCCGAAGGCGCGAGGGCCGGGCGCTTCCGGACGCGTAGCCGGTTCCGACCAGCCGGCCTTGTGATGGCTGTCGAGCTGGGCTGTCTGCGCAAGACAGGCGCGCTCGGCTTCGGCCAGCGTGCGAATGCCGCGCTCGGCCAATCGGGGCAGCAGGGCGACGAAGATGTCGGCGGCGGCCTTCGCGTCGCCCGGCGCCTGGTGGCGGCCGTCGATTTCGATGCCGAGCCATTGCGCGATCATGTCGAGGGACTGGTCGGGCAGGGTCGGGCTGGCGACGGCCGAGAGCAGGCGAACGCACAGGGTTCGAGGTCGGATCCAGCGGATGCCGGCGCGCTTCGCCTCGTGTTCGATCACCGCGAGGTCGAAGCCGATGGAGAAGCCGATCAGGACGCGCTGCTTGGCGAAGGCGTCGAACTGCCCGAGCGCCTCGCCGAAGGAGGGCGCGCCGGCCACGTCGGCGTCGGTGATCTGATGGATGAGAGTCGAGCCCGGCGGGATCGGACTCTTTGGATCAACGAGTGTCTCGAAACGCTCGTCCGCATTGACTTTCCCGCTCGTGATCGCCACCGCGCCGAACTGCACGATGCGGGCGGTGGTCGTGTCGAGGCCGGTCGTCTCGGTGTCGGCGCAGACCGCGTCGAGCGCGATCAGCGGCGTCGCCCCGCTCAGGATCCTCATGCGGCGTCCTCCCCAGGATGGTCGGGCACGACCATAGCATGGCTGCCGCAACGGAGCTTGATCCTGATCATCCCAGAAGCGGGAGACGAAGCCATTCCGGCGCTGCCGCGCCGATGCGCATGGCGGCTGTGGGCTGTCGCCTTCCAATGCGACGCATGTCGCTTTCGTGCGATCCTGTCCGATTGCGACATGGTGTTGTGGGACCGTTCAAGGTGCCTTCCGGCGGCGACGCCCGGAAGGATAATTGGGAAGCCGGTAACCCCGACAGGGAAATCCGGCGCTGCCCCCGCAACGGTGGCGGAGCGACAAACCCGACGGGAGACCACTGGGCCGACAGGCCCGGGAAGGTGTCGGGCAAGGCCTGCACGGGCCAGCTCCGGAGCCCGGAAACCAGCCTGGAACCTGTTGAGAACCGACTGATCGCGGTGGGCGGTCAAGAGGCAGAGCGATTCGGGAGGCCCTGCGTGGCCTTGCGCGCGGCTTTTCCTCCATCACCACCAGTTCAGTCCTTGTGCGAATGCGAGGACGGACATGGATACGCGCAACGACATGCTGCGGTTGCTGAACAACCGCCGGCCGGGCTTCAGCCTCGAGCAACCCTTCTACATCGACCCGGGCTTCTACCAACTGGATCTCGAACTCGTCTGGTATCGTGACTGGCTGTTCGTCGGTCATGATTGCGAGGTTGCCAAGCCCGGCGCTTTCTTCACGGTCCAGGTGGGCGATTACCCGGTGGTGATCGTGCGCGGCCGCGACGGACAGATCCGCGCCTTCCACAATTCCTGCCGCCATCGCGGCAGCCGCGTCTGCACGGCGCACAAGGGCACGTCGGCCAGGCTGGTCTGCCCCTATCACCAGTGGACCTACGACCTCGACGGATCGCTCGTCTTCGCGCGGCAGATGGCCGACGACTTCCGCAAGGAGGAGTTCGGCCTCAAGCCGGTCGCCTGCGAGAGCGTCGGCGGTTACATCTTCATCTGCCTGGCGCAGGAGCCGGCGGATTTCGCCCCGTTCCGGGCGATGATGGAGCCCTATTTCCGGCCGCACCGGCTGGGCGAGGCGAAGGTCGCGCACGAGGCGACGATCGTCGAGAAGGGCAACTGGAAGCTCGTCTGGGAGAACAATCGCGAGTGCTATCACTGCGCGGCCAATCATCCCGAACTGTGCAAGACCTTCCCGGAAGCCCCGACCGTCACCGGCGTCAATGGCGCCGAAAGCGATCCTGACATGCTGGCGCACTGGGCGAAATGCGAGGCTGCCGGGCTGCCGTCACGTTTCCGCATCGACGACCGGGGCCAGTACCGCGCGACGCGTGCACCGCTCTTGCGCGATGCGGTGAGCTACACGTCCACCGGCAAGCGCGCGGTGGGCAGGAACCTGTCCGACGACGTCGCGACCGACCGCATTGGCACGCTCCTGCTCTATCATTATCCGACGACCTGGAACCATGTGCTCGGCGACCATGCCGTCACCTTCCGCGTGTTGCCGATCAGCGCCACCGAGACGGCGGTGACGACCAAGTGGCTGGTGCACAAGGACGCGGTGGAGGGCGTCGACTACGACCTGCAGAACCTGATCCACGTCTGGACCGAGACCAACGACGAGGACCGCAGGATCGTGGAGGAGAACGCCTTCGGCATCCGCTCGCCCGCCTACGAGCCGGGGCCCTATTCGGAACTACACGAGGGCGGGGTGATCCAGTTCGTCGACTGGTACGCGGGTTTCATGGCCCCGCGCCTGGCCGAGGGTGCTGCGCCGCGCCTGAAGAACGTGGCGTGAGGGAGGGGCGGATGGCCGTGCTCGACGATACCCCCCGCTGGCCTGCCGGGCAGGGCGAGCCACTTGTCCCGCCCGTCCTTCGTATCCCCCTTGAGGGAGAGATGGCCGGCAGGCCAGAGCGGGGTGCCTTGGGGCGCATCCTCGAAGGAAGGGGAGCGCCTCGATGAACGCCCCCACCGATCCCGGACTCTACCGCCATCTGGACGAGATGGTGCCGTGGGACGATCGCCTCCAGGTTCTGGAGGTGATCGGCGTGACCGAGGAAGCGCCCGACGTTCGCACCTTCACCTTCCGCTCCGACGCGCAGACCTGGTTCCGCTACAAGCCGGGCCAGTTCGTGACGCTCGAACTGCCGGTCGGGCCGGAGCCGGTGATGCGGACCTACACGCTGTCTTCCTCGCCGTCGCGGCCATTCTCGATCGCGGTGACGGTGAAGGCGCAGCCCGGAAGCATCGGCACGCGCTGGATGTTCGACAATCTGAGGCCCGGGGCGCATGTCCGCGCCTACGGGCCGGCCGGCGACTTCACGCATCACAACCACCCGGCCGGGAAATACCTCTTCATTTCGGCCGGATCCGGCGTCACGCCGATGATGTCGATGCTGCGCTGGTTTTCCGACTGCGCGCCATGGTCCGACGTCGCCTTCGTCAATTGCGCGCGGCGGCCGGAGGAGATCATCTTCCGCAAGGAACTGGAGTTGCTGGGCAGCCGCATGCCGGGCCTGTCGCTCGGCTTCCTGATCGAGGAGCGGTCGAGCCGCGAGAGCTGGTTCGGCCACATGGGCCGCATCGACGCGGTGCGACTGCCGCTGCTGTCGCCAGACTTCCGCGAGCGCGAGGTGTTCTGCTGCGGACCGGAGCCCTTCATGCGCGCGGTACGCGGCATGCTGGAAGCGTCCGGCTTCGACATGGCGCACTACCACCAGGAGAGCTTCGCAGCCCCAACGCCGCTCCCGGCGCCGGTGGATGTCGAGGCCTTGGCCGCCGAAGACGGCGCACCGGTGCAGGAGGCGCTGCCGATCCGCTTCTCGACATCGGACGCGACGGGCGAGTGCCTGCCCGGCCAGACGATCCTCCAGGCCGCGCGGGCCGCCGGCGTGCGCATTCCCGCCGCCTGCGAATTCGGTCTGTGCGGCACGTGCAAGACGATGAAGATGTCGGGAGAAGTGGAGATGGCCCACAATGGCGGCATCCTCGACGAGGAGATCGCCGAAGGCTTCATCCTGGCCTGCTGCTCGAAACCGCTGACGGCGGTGGAGGTGGCGGCGTGAGCGCGCGCGATCCGGATGGCCTGTCGACGACCCCGCGTCTGCTCGATGCTCACGCATTGGAACGCGTCTCCCCATTGCCGCCGCCGGACGAGGTGTTTGCCGACTGGCTCCTGTCGGTGCCGCATGGCGCGGACCTTGCGGCCGACGCCCGTCGGCAGGTCGAACTGATCGACGCCCGCGGTGTGACGCATCCCGATGTCGCGTGCCTGCGGATGCTTCTGGTCGCGGTCGCCGAGGATGCCCGCTGACAGCCACCGTTCAAGCCACACCTCGTTCGGAAATCCGAACAGGCTCGCGAAACCCTTTCGGAATTCCTGACAACGTCTTCCGGTGATCAAACCAAGCCATTGAATTCACGTCGAATCCGGAACTGGCACGCCTCATGCATCGCGAGGGGCGACCAGCGAAGGGAAGACCGTGAACATGGCGTGGATCATCATCATTGCATTGGCGGGAGCGGCCATCGCGCGACCAGCCGCCAACCTGTTCGGCAAGGCGACGGGCTGGGTGATGAGCCTGATTCCGCTTGCCCTGTTCATCATGATCCTGCGCCATGCCGGGGACGTGGCGGACGGCGGCGCCGTGATCGCAACGATGTCCTGGGTGCCGTCGCTCGGGGTTGACCTGACCTTGCGGCTCGATGGCTTCTCGATGCTCTTCGGGCTCCTGATCACCGGCATCGGCACGCTGGTCACGGTCTATGCCGGCGCGTATTTCGCCGAGAAGCCGGCCGCCGACATGGGCCGCTTCCTGGCGCTGATTCTCCTGTTCATGACCGCCATGCTCGGCACCGTGCTGTCCGACGATCTGATCGTCATGTTCGTGTTCTGGGAACTGACGAGCCTGACCTCCTTCATGCTGATCGGCTTCGACGCCCACAAGGCGGAGGCGCGCAAGGCGGCGATCCAGTCGCTGCTGGTCACCGGCGGCGGCGGCCTCGTGCTGTTCGCCGGCATCCTCCTGATCGGCATGACGCTCGGCACCTTCTCGTTCACCGAAATCCTCGCCCGCGCCGACGAACTCGTCGCCAGCCCGTGGGCCGGCGTGATCGCGGTGCTGATCATGATCGGCGCCTTCACCAAATCGGCTCAGGTCCCGTTCCACTTCTGGCTGCCGAACGCGATGGCGGCGCCGACGCCTGCGTCCGCCTATCTCCATTCCGCCACGATGGTGAAGCTCGGCATCTACCTGCTCGCCCGCTTCGACGCGGTCTTCGCTTCGGCGCCGGCCTTTGGCGCGACGCTGGTGGTGGTCGGTTCGCTGACGATGCTGGTCGCCGCGCTCAAGGCGTTGCGGGCGGAAGGCTACAAGGCCGTCCTGGCGCACTCCACCGTCGCGTCGCTCGGCATCCTGGTGATGCTGATCGGGCTCGACGGAGAGGTCGCGGCGGTGGCCACGGTCGGCTTCATCCTGGCGCATGCGCTCTACAAGGCGGCCCTGTTCTTCTGCGCCGGCACGGCCATCCACGCCACCGGCGAGACGAGCCTGCGCAAGCTCGGCGGGCTCGCCCGCTTCCTGCCGGTGACCGCCGTCGCTGCAGTTCTGGCAAGCCTCAGCATGGCCGGGCTGCCACCCTTCGTCGGCTTCATCTCGAAGGAGTACCTGTTCGAGGCGCAGCTGACCAATGGCTGGAACGTGGTCCCGATCGTCGTCGCCGTCCTGGTGAACGCGGTCATGTGCGGCGTGGCCGGCGTGGTCTCCATCAAGCCGTTCTACTTCAAGAGCCACCGGGTCGAGACGGTGAAGCATGGCGAGACGCCGGGTCTCCTCGTCGGACCGCTGTTGCTTGCGAGCGGGGGCATCATCATCGGGCTGTTCCCGGACGGGATCGGCAACCTCCTGATCGGTCCGGCCGCGTCGGCGCTGTATGGCAGCCCGATCGACGTCTCCTTCCAGCTCTGGCACGGCCTGACGCCCATGCTGGTCCTCAGTGCGCTGGTCGTTGCGATCGGCGTGGCGATCGTCGTCTGGTGGGACTTCATCCACGACCACCTGCGCCGCCACGACCGCCTGTTTCGCCTGATCGGCGACGGCGGCTATCACTGGGTGGTCGACGGCACCCTGCACATCGCGCGCAGCTCTACGCGTGTCCTGCAGAATGGCGACCAGCGGCGCTACACCGCCATCGTCGTGGCGGTGGTGGTGGCGGGGCTGGCCTTCGCGCTCCTTGCCGGGCCGGCCGGTCTCTACATCGCCGCACCCGACGGATCGCTGCGAGCCTCGGTCGCGATCGTGCTTTTCCTGAGCGCGGCCGGCGCCGTTGCCACCGTGCTGGCGCGCTCGCTGATCGCGGCCCTCGTCTCGGTCGGCATCGTCGGCTTCGCCGTGGCGGTGATCTTCATGCTCAATGGAGCACCCGACCTCGCGCTGACGCAGATCGCGGTGGAAACCCTCCTCGTCATCCTGCTGACGGCGGTGCTGCTGCGTCTGCCTGCACGGCAGCGGCACTCGAGGACAGTCGGCGAACGCCGGCGCGACGTCGGGCTGGCCACCGCGTTCGGGGCGGTGATCTTCCTGGCGGTCGCCAGCATGAGCGTCATCCCGCTCGACATGAGCCTGTCCGACTATTTCGGCCAGACCAGCTACCTGGAAGGTTTCGGCCGCAACGTCGTGAACGTGATCCTGGTCGACTACCGCGCCATCGACACCCTGGGGGAGATCGCCGTGGTCGCCTTTGCAACCCTCGCTGTGTGGGCGCTGCTGCGCAACACCGGCCCCAAGACGCGGACCAAGGAGTAGCGGCCATGCAGATCATCTTTCCGACCATGTCGCGGCTGTTCTTCATCCTGATGATCGGCGTGTCGCTCTACATGCTGTTTCGGGGCCACAACGAGCCCGGCGGCGGCTTCATCGGCGGGCTGATCGCAGCGCTGGGCTTTGCGCTGCTGGCGATGGCGCATGACGTCGGCGCCGCGCGCAGGGCCTTGATGGTCCACCCCGTCGCGCTGATGGGTGGCGGGCTGCTCCTGTCCTTCGTCAGCGGACTGCCCGGCCTCCTGTCGGACCAGTCCTTCCTCACCCATTGGTGGCTCGAGATCGGCTCGCTTCACCTCGGCACGGCGACCACCTTCGACATCGGCGTCTACTGCGTCGTGATCGGCGGCGTCCTGTGCCTCGTCTTCCGTCTTTATGAAGGGATCGAGCAGTGAACCTCGTCTACGCCTTCGCCATCGCCGCCCAGATGGGTTGCGGCGTCTATCTTCTCCTGTCGCGCCACGGCGTGCGCATCCTGCTCGGCATCGTGCTGTTGTCGACCGCGACCAACCTGCTGATCTTCGTCGCCGGCGGGCTGCGCTTCACCGCGCCGCCGGTGATCGAGCAGGGCATGCGCATGCTCGGCACCGAGACCGCCAATGCGCTGCCGCAGGCGCTGATCCTGACGGCGATCGTCATCGGCTTCGCCCTCGTGGCCTTCGCCGCCGCCCTGATGCTGAAGACCTACCGCTCGGTCGGCTCGGTGCTGACCAGCGACCACACCGACGCCGAAGCACTCGGCAGTCCGTTCGACAAGGAGGCGCTGCGCGATGCCTGAGTTCCTGGCCGGCACCGAGCTCTTCTGGCCGCTCGCCATCCCGCTCGCAACCGCCGCGGTCTGCGCCGCGGCTTGGGCCTACCCGCGCCTGCAGCAGGCGGCGAGCCTGGTCGGCCTCGTGCTGACGCTCGTCGCGTCGCTGGTCCTGCTCCAGATCGTCCTGTCGGAGGATATCGTCACGAAGCAGTTCGGCGGCTGGGCGCCGCCCTTCGGCATCAGCTTCGTTGCCGACCGCTTCAGTGCCGCCATGGTGGTGATCTCGAGCGTGCTTGCGCTGGCGGCAGGCATCTTCGCCATCGCCGACCTGCGGCGCAGGCAGGTGAAGGCGGGCTTCTATCCGCTGTTCCAGGGCCTGATGGTGGGCGTCAACGGCGCCTTCCTGACCGGCGACATCTTCAATCTCTACGTCTGGTTCGAGGTGATGCTGATCGCCACCCTCGGCCTGATCACGCTCGACCGGACCCGTGCGCAGCTCGACGGGGCGATCAAGTACGCCGTGCTGAACCTGTTCTCGACCATCCTGTTCCTGATGGCGATCGGGTTGCTCTATGGCGTGACCGGCACGCTGAACATGGCCGATCTCGCACGCGTCCTGCCGCAGACGGAAGGCTCCGTGGCGCTGACGGTCTCGGCCATGCTGTTCCTGCTGGCCTTCGGCATCAAGGCCGGCTTCTTCCCGCTCTTCTTCTGGCTTCCAGCCTCGTATCACACGGCCACGATCATCGTGTCGGCGGTTTTCGCCGGGCTGCTGACCAAGGTCGGCGTCTATGCCTGCTTCCGCGTCTTCACCCTCCTGTTCGAGGTGAACGAGGGAGGCATCCGGCCGATCGTCGCCTTCTTCGCGGCCGGAACGATGCTGTTCGGCGTCTTCGGCGCGGCGATCCAGTGGGACGTGCGCCGCATCCTGTCGTTCCACATCATCAGCCAGATCGGCTACATCATGCTGGGGCTGGCCATCGCCACTCCGCTGGCCATGGCCGGGGCCGTCTTCTACATCATCCACCACATCGTGGTGAAGGCGAACCTGTTCTTCGTGGCGGGCGCCATCCACCGCGCGACGGGCACGTACGATCTGCGCAAGGCGGGCGGACTGATGAAGTCCTCGCCGCTGCTGGCCGTCCTGTTCCTCATCCCCGCGCTCTCTCTGGCCGGAATCCCGCCGCTGTCGGGCTTCTGGGCGAAGTTCATGGTCATCGACGCGTCGTTCCGCGGCGACATGGCCTGGCTTGGCGCGCTGGCGCTCGTCGTGGGGCTGCTCACGGTCTTTTCCATGAGCAAGATCTGGATCGAGGCCTTCTGGAAGACCTCGCCACGCAAGGTCGCAAGGGTGCGCGCCGTCCCGGTCGCCATGCTCGTGCCGATCGCCGCGCTTGGCCTGATCACGCTCGCCATCGGCTTCAATCCGGAGCCGCTGGTGGCCTTCGCCAACGTTGCCGCCGACACCATGACCGACCCGGCCCAGTTCATCGCAGCGGTCTTTTCCGAACCGCGTATCGCAGGAGTGACGCCATGACCGCCATCGCCTCCAAGGCCGTGCAGGTAACCTCGCTGGCCGCCATCTTCCTCAAGGAACTCGTCGTCTCGTCCGTCGCGGTGGCCCGCTCGGTGCTGGGCGCGAAGGGCTCCTCGTCGTCGGCGATCGTCGCCGTGCCGATCGGGCTTCGGACTGCCGCGGGTGTCACGACGCTGGCCAACTGCGTCAGCCTGACGCCCGGCACGACCTCGCTGCATGTCAGCGAGGACATGTCGACGCTTTACATCCACGTTCTCGACGCGCCGTCGACCGACGAGATTATCGCGTCGATCAAGGAGAAGTTCGAGGCGCGCATCAAGGAGATTGAAGCATGATCGAATTCCTGGACAGCCATCTGCCGACGCTCGCCGCGGTGCTCATCACCGTGCTGATGATCCCGCTCGGCATGTCGGCGCTGCGGATGGCGACCGGCCCCGGCTACGCCGATCGTTTCATCGCCCTCGACATGCTGACCGGCATCGCGGTGGCGGTGGCCTGCCTGACCATGATCGTGACCGGGCGGCGCGAGTTCCTCGACATCGCCTTCGGCATCGCCCTCATCGGTTTTCTGGCGACGTGCTCGCTGTCGGCGCTCCTCGAAAAGAAGAAGGGGGACAAGAAATGATGCTGCTCGCTTCCGTCCTGCTGAAACTCCTCGGCGTTGGCTTCCTGTGCATCGCCGGCATCGGCGTGATGCGGCTGTCCGATCCGTTCCAGCGCATGCATGCCGCCACCAAGGCCGGCACGCTCGGCGCCGGCCTCGTCATCCTGGGCTCGATCATCTCGCACGGGGCCACCGATGCGACCGTCATGGGGTTGCTGACCATCGTGTTTTTGCTCCTGACCGTGCCGGTGGCGGGACACCTGCTCGGCCGCGCTTCCTACATTTCGGGCGCGCGCCTGTCGCTTCGCGGCGAGAACGCGCTGGAAGGCGTGCTGGAACGGTCGGACCGGTCCCTGGACGAGCGTCTTGCCTGGCTGCCGACTGGTGCAGGCGCTCCGGCGGCAAGCGCGACGCGTCTGCGCCCGGCGTCGCAGCCTGGTCGGCGGGAGTTGTCTCCGCCCGCGCCCGCGCCTGTGGTCTCGTTGCCCGCGGTCGAATCCGTGCGTTTCGCCGTCATCAAGGGCCTCGTGCCGTCCGTGGCCGAGCGCGCCTGCGCGATCGCCCGGAAGAGCCGCTCCGACCTGTCGGCCCACGTCATCATCGATGCCGCCGCGATCGAAAGCGCCGCCGATCCGGCCCATGCACGCCAGATGATTCGCGAGCGGGCGAGTGCTGCGATCCTCGAACTGCGCGCCTGCACGGCGGCGGGCGGCGCCGAACCGGCGCTGAATTATGACGAGGGCGATCCGGAACGGCTGCTGGTGACGAGCGATCCGGGCAGGGTGTTGCTGGTCCTGCCCTGCGAGGGCTGGTTCCACCATCAGGTGGAGGTGCGCCGCGACCAGACGACCTGGGAGCCCGACGGGCTCCTGCGCCTGCCGATGGTCCATCGCGGCCCGGTGCTCTACGTCTCGCCCGACGCGGTGGAAGCGGAGCGCGCCACGATCGTGGTGCGCGATCGCGGCGAGGCGCATCTGCCCGCGCTGCTCGAATGGGCGCTCGTGGGCGATTTGTGGGATGTGTCGCACATCATCCATGTCGCCGCGGGCGATGCGGGACGGCTGGCGGAGATGGAGGCGATCGCGCGCCGTTTCGGCTGCACGTTCGAAAGCAGAACGGTCGCGACAGACGATTGCGCCATTCCGGACGACATCAGAAGGCCACGGGCCGTCGTCCTCGGACAGGCGCCGCGTCCATTGCGGACCAACTGGTTCGGCAGCCACTGGCGCCGCCGGATTTCGCCGAACATGCCCTGCGAGGTCCTGCTCATGGAGGACCCGGCCTGATCGCATCCGGCGGGGCACAGCGCGCGGCGAGAGGTCTCTGGCCCCGTCGCGTGCAACTGGGCTAAACCTGACGCATCATGCGATCCAACCTGAAGCCCAAACTGCCCCTCACCTTCGCGCTACCGCTGTTTGTGGCGCTGGCGATGTTTGCGGTCGCCGTGGGCACGACCCAGATCGGCGTTCGTATCCTCCAGGCCAACGACGAGACGGCGCTGCGCGACCAGGCGGTCGTCTTTCTCGATGCGGTCGCCGGCCACATCGCCGCCGAGACCGACGATTCGCCCGACGCCGTGCGCAGGCAGCTTGCCGCCTCGCTGACGTTTCGCACGGCGCTTCTGGAACGGACGATCGCCGCACGATGGCGCGGAACACCGGGTGCCTGGCAGACGGTGGTGCTCGGCGAATCGTTCGACGAGACCAGACTGGTCGAAGCGCTCGACGCGGCCGAGGAGATCGACCCGGACGCGGTCACCGAATGGAAGGATCCCGACGCAGCGGTCCTGACCGTTCTCCGCAGCTACGCGCTGCGCGATGACACGCTGCTTCTGGCGGCGACCTTCGACACCACCAGGATCCTCGACGACGCCGCCACCGCCACCCGGCTGACGATCGGGGTCGACGTGCTGGTGGCGGTGCTTGCGGCCCTGACGGTCTACGCCATCGCGCGCCGGGTGCTGTCGCCGCTCGACGGCTTCATCAGCCGGCTTGCCGAACGCGGCGATGATGGCGCCTCGCCGGCCGGCCTGCGCGACGGGCACGAACTGCAGCGGCTGGAGGCCGCGCTCGCGATGCGCGAGCAGTCGGAAGCAGCCCGGACGAAGATCCTCGAGCAGATGGCCCAGCAGGAGCGCGACGCGCTGCTGGCCCGAATGGCGGCAGCCATCGCCCATGAGGTGCGAAACCCGCTCGCCGGTCTGAAGAACGGCGTTTCGACCCTCAAGCGATTCGGCGACCAGCCGCAGGTCCGCCAACAGACGGTGGAACTGCTCGAGAGCGGTCTCGACTCGATCGGCCGGGTGGTCGACGTGACGCTGTCGACCTACCGTCGGCGGCCCGGAAAGACCCGGATCGTCGCCCGCGACATTCGCGACCTCGAACTCCTGATCCTTCCGACCGCCCAGCGCGCGGAGGTTTCGCTGCGCTGGGAACTCGACGAGGCGGTGGTGATCGACGTCGACGGGGATGCGCTGCGGCAGATCCTGGTGAACCTGCTCCTGAATTCGGTCGGGGTGACGCCGCGCGGAGGCGAAATCACCATCACGCTTGCGCGGGCGACGGATGGCCGGTCCGTCTCGATCGCCATTGCCGACCAAGGCAGCGGCATGCCGCCCGAGGTCGTCGCCGCGATCGTGTCCGGACAGATGGACGAGGTTCCCATGGAACGCGGCATCGGCTTGTGGGTGGTCGCCACGCTCGTGCAGCGCATTGGGGCGGGCTTGTCGATTCGAAGCGAGGAAGGACGCGGAACGACCGTGACGCTGTCGCTTCCCGCCATCGCCGAGAGCGGGAGTTAATACCATGTCCGCCCCCCTGATCCTCATGGTCGAGGACGACGCCACGCTCGGGACCTCGCTCCAGCAGCGGCTGGAGCTGGAAGGGTTTCGAGTCCGCTGGGCGCGCTCGGCCCGGGAGGCGCGCGCGGCGCTGCCCGGCGCCCACCCGGCCATCATCCTGTCCGACATCCGACTGCCGGACGGCGACGGCGAGGCCGTAATGCGAAGCCATTTCGCGAATTTCGGTCTGGTGCCGACGATTTTCATGACGGCTTACGGCGATATCGAACAGGCGGTGCGGCTGGTGCGCGACGGGGCGCTCGACTACGTCACGAAGCCGTTCGATCTCGACCAACTGGTCGATCGGTTTCGCGACATCGTGCGGCGCGCGACCCCGCAAGCGATCGGCGCCGGCACGCCGCTGGGTCGCAGCGCCGCCATGCAGCCCGTGGTCGAGACGCTGTCGCGGGCGGCCCGCGTGGCGTTGCCGGTGCTGTTGCTCGGCGAGACCGGCAGCGGAAAGGAAGTCGCTGCCCGTCACGTGCACGACAGCGGCCCCCGGAGCAGCGCGCCCTTCGTGCCGGTCAACTGCGGCGCGATGCCGGCCGAACTCGCCGATTCGATGCTCTTCGGCCATGAGCGCGGCGCCTTCACGGGAGCTGCGGGCACGCATCGCGGCCTGCTGGAAGAAGCCGGCGAGGGGACCTTGTTCCTCGACGAAATCGGCGACCTGCCGCTGCCTCTCCAGGTCAAGCTTCTGCGTGTGCTCGAGACGCGGGCGTTCCGCAGGCTGGGCGCTGCCGAGGAGCGTGGCTTTCACGCGCGCCTGATCTGCGCCACGAACAGGGATCTCGAGAGCATGGTCGCGGAAGGCGCCTTTCGCGAAGACCTCTGGTTCCGCATCAACGTGATCACCTGCAAGCTGCCGCCGTTGCGCGAGAGACCCGAAGACATCGCCGACCTGATGGCGAGCTTCGCCGAGGCTGCCGCAAAGGAGAACGGCTTTCCCGGCGTCTCCATCGAACCCTCGGCCATCGAGGCCGCGCTCGCGCATGCCTGGCCGGGCAACGTCCGCGAACTGCTCAACCGCGTGCAGCGCGCCGTGGCCCTCGGCGCGAACGGAACGCTGACCGCAGCCGACCTCTTTCCAGACGGGGTCGACGCCGGTCGGCGCCAGGCGTCGGGCGGCGACGATATCGATGGCAGCCTGTCCGACATTCGCGAGGCCGCCGAACGTCGCCACATCGTCGCGGCCCTGGCCAAGACCGGCGGCTCGACCAAGGATGCGGCCGATCTGCTGCAGGTCTCGCGCACCACGCTGTGGGAAAAGATGCGCCGTTACGGCATCGACGGGTAACGCGTCGCAGGCTGATCCAGGACGACGACCGGGGCGAGAAACGCCACCGCCGTCAGGGTCGCTTCAGCGCCGCCATGTCGATCTCGACCCGCTCCGAGAGGCTTTCCAGGCTGTCGTGGAGCAGTTGCAGCATGTAGGACGGGTTGTGGACGTAGGCGCCGGGGTCCTTCGCCGCCACCTGATAGTTGTAGGCCGCCTTGAGAAGCCGCGGCGTCCAGCTCTGGTAGCGGTTGGGGAAGACGGCCTCGTCGGGTCCGATCTCTCCGTCAGCGTCGGTGTCGGCGAAGAAGTAGGGAAAGGTGCCCTTCGCATAGCCGATGGGGGCTTCGGCCACATCCGTCGCATAGAGCTTGATCGCGTCGAGAAGTTGCGCATGCAGGCCCATGATCTCGGAATGGATGCCACCGGCGGCATTGCCGTCGCCGTCGAAATCGGCATGGCGCATGCGGATGGCGCGAATGTCCTCGACGCCGCGATGGCACACGAGGCACGGCTCAAGCTCGACCGTCGTCGCGTGCGGCTCGTGGCAGTCGATGCAGGTGCTCGCGCTCGGCACATGGAAGAAGCGTCCCGCGTAGGAACGTCCGGGATACTGGTACCCGCCACGCACCTGCGAGCCCTGGCTCACCGCCGCCGCGACACCGTAGTGGACGTTGATGAAGCCCAGGGTAGGCGAGACGGTGTCCTCTTCCAGTGCCTCGGTCGCTGCCGCTACCGTATCGGTCGACGCCCGACCCTGGTGGCAGACGTTGCAGGTGGCGGACGCGCCGAGTCCGTCGACCGTCACGCCGGAGGGAAACGTGACGCTGTCGAGCGCATGAGCGGCCTGAGTGTGACAGGAGGCGCAGCCGATCGGCGCATTGATCGCCGCGGGCGCGTCGACGACCCCGGGCGCGCTTCCATCCGCGCCGAGGAAATCGATGAAACCGGGTTGGGAGTGGCAGGCCGCGCACTGCACCGGCACGGCCCCGTCCTTGTTCCAGTACGTGAAGGAGGGGGAATGGTAGTTGCCGTGCGGAGAGGCGAGCCAGGCATCCACCAGGGCGGACAGGGCGTCTTCGGTCTGCGCCGCCGCGGACCCGCCGAGCCAGAACACGGCCAGGATGGCGGCAAGAAACGTGTGGCTGCGCGTCATGAAACGCATGGCTATCCTCCTGTACTGGCTTCGTCTGAAACGATCATTGACGACAATTGATGACCGCTCCATGACCTGTGTCAATGCATCCGCCGGTCATGCATCTAGTTTGGCACCGTTCTACAAGGGACGCCATTTGGATGAACAGAAAGGGGACATTGGCAGCGATGGAGCCGACGTGATGGAAACCCGCCGCATGCCGCGTTTGCCCGGAAGCGCATTGGCTCTCATCTATCTGGCGGTCTGCATGACGCCCGTGGCGCTGGCTGCCACGCGCATCGTCGCGCCGCTCGATGCCTGGGAGGCCGGCGCGGCGGCGCTCGGGCTCGCCGGCCTGACGGCGATGGCTGTCCAGTTCGTGACATCGGGCCGGTTCGGCATCGTTTCGGGCCGGCTCGGCATCGACAAGATCATGGCGTTCCACAAGATCGCCGCTCGCTGGGTTCTGCTCGGTCTTCTGCTCCACCCGTTTCTCTACGTCCTGCCGACATGGCTGGACGATCCGGCCCTCGGCCAGGAGCGCTTCCTCGCCTATCTGACGTCGCCCCACTACCGCTCCGGCGTGGTTGCCATGGGCGCGTTGCTGCTGCTGGTCCTCAGTTCCCTCCTGCGCGACCGGCTGCCATGGCGCTACGAGACATGGCGCGCCAGCCACGTCGTCCTTGGCACGCTGGCCATGGTGGCGGGCCTGCATCACGCCCTGACGACCGGCCGTTTCAGCGCTGCCGGGCTGGTGGAAGGATTCTGGTGGCTGGCTGCGCTCGGCATTGCCGTCGTCCTCGGCATTCTC
This sequence comes from Aquibium carbonis, assembly GCF_003970795.1. Taxonomy (GTDB): domain Bacteria; phylum Pseudomonadota; class Alphaproteobacteria; order Rhizobiales; family Rhizobiaceae; genus Aquibium; species Aquibium carbonis. Next base: position 134,700 of record NZ_RWKW01000035.1, read on the forward strand.
TACGGCTGGCGCTGGTTCCTGCTGCACCGCAGACCATGGCGGCTGGCTTCGGTTCAGAAGGTCGCCGACCGGATGTGGGAACTCGACATCCAGCCGGCTCCGCACAACCCAGCCTGGCCCTACGAGGCGGGACAGTTCGTCTGGATGACGGTGGGCAGTCGCCGCTTTCCGCTGTTCGACCACCCCTTCTCCATCGCCGACAGCCCCAGCCGCGCCGGGCTCAGCCTGATCATCAAGGAGGCGGGGGATTTCACCCGGACAGTCGGCAGTCTCGAAGCCGGCGTCGCGATCGGCATCGATGGGCCATATGGCGACTTCGTGCTGCCCGGAGACGAGGCGCAGTCGGTGGTGTTGCTGGCCGGCGGCGTCGGCATCGCACCCATCATGGGCCTGTTGCGGGACATGGTCGCGCGGCGCGACCCGCGCCCGGTTCGCCTTGCCTATGCGGTCGGGTCGCCGGCGAACTTCGCCTGCCTGCCGGAGATCGAAGCCGCCGGACGCGTCCTCGACCTGCGCGTCCTGCTCGTCAGCGAGGAGGCCGGGGAGGGCTGGACGGGCCTCGTCGGACGGCTCGACCAGAAGCGGCTCGGCGAACTGCTCGAGGGCCTGGACGCGAAACGGACGGTCGCGCTGATGTGCGGTCCCGGACCCATGGTCACGGCCGTCTCCGACACGCTGCTCGATCTCGGACTGCCGATGGACCATGTCGTCTACGAGCGATTCGACTATGGCGGCGGCGTCAGTTCGCGACAGGACCGTCGGCGGTCGCTCCAGCTGGCGGGCATCGGCGCCGCGCTCGCCGCTGCGGTGGGGCTTTTGGCGCTGTTCATCGGCTGAGCAACACCGCGACCTTTGCGGCAGCCACGCGATGCCCGCCGGTGGCGACAACCGCGTTGCCGGCGGGCGAGGGACGCCTTACTGGGGGAGACGTGAAATTCCGGAGCAGTGCCCACGGGTCGGACGTCATCTGATCGTACCCGGGCGATACAGGTGATTTGCGCATGACCGATATCGTCTTTCGAGAGATCGCCTTTCTTTTGCTGGGCGCAGCCGCGATCGGCATGATCGGCTCGGCCTTGCGCCAACCCGTCATCGTCAGCTTCATCGCTGTCGGCATCCTGGCGGCGGCGACGTTCGACCAGACCCATCAGACGACCGAGCAGATCGAATTCCTCGCCGAACTCGGCGTCGCGGTGCTCCTCTTCCTCGTCGGCCTGAAGCTCGATTGGCGCCTTGTGCGGACGCTCGGCCCCGTGGCGCTGGCCACCGGCTTGGGGCAGGTGCTGTTCACCGCCGTCATCGGCTTTCTGATCGGCCTGGCGCTGGGTCTCGATACGCGCACCAGCCTCTATGTGGCGATCGCTCTCACCTTCTCGTCCACGATCATCATCGTGAAGCTGCTCAGCGACAAGCGCGAACTGGAAACGCTGCATGGGCGCATCGCGCTCGGCTTCCTCATCGTCCAGGACATCGTCGTCGTCCTCGCGATGGTGGTGCTGTCGACGCTGGGCGTCGGCGCCGACGAGGGCCGGCAGGGCCTTGCCGGCATCGCCACCGTCCTCGGATCGCTCGCCGCCACCGGCGTCCTGCTTTTCCTGTTCGTGCGCTACGTCGCCGATCCGCTGGTCGGCCGGTTGGCGCGTTCGCCGGAGCTGCTGGTCATCGCCGCGCTGGGCTGGGCCGCCGCGGCAGCCGCCGTCGGCGATCTCGTCGGTCTCGGCAAGGAACTGGGCGGCCTCGTCGCGGGCGTTTCGCTGGGCTCCACGGCCTATCGAGAGATGATTTCGGCCCGCCTGTCGGCCCTGCGCGACTTCCTGCTCCTGTTCTTCTTCCTCTCGATCGGCGCATCGCTGGATCTGTCGACGCTCGGCCAGGACCTGTCGCGCGCCGTCGTGTTCTCGCTCTTCGTGCTGATCGGAAACCCGCTGATCGTGCTGCTCATCATGGCCTGGATGGGCTATCGCGCCCGCACCGGCTTCCTGGCCGGCCTGACCGTGGCGCAGATCTCGGAATTCTCGCTCATCTTCATGGCCATGGGACTGAGCCTCGGCCACGTGCAGGAATCGGCGATCGGGCTGGTCACACTGGTGGGCCTCGTGACGATCGCGATATCGGTTTACATGATCACCTATTCCGAACAGCTCTACCGGTTCGCCGCGCCGTTCCTGAAGCCCTTCGATTTCGGCTGGCACCGCGAAGCCGCCGACGACGAGTCGCCGCAGGAAAAGGCTGATGCCATCGTCTTCGGGCTCGGACGCTTCGGCGGCCAGATCCTGCGGCGGCTCAATGACGACGGCGTGCCGACGATGGGCGTCGACGTCGATCCCGTAGTTGTCCGCCGCCTTGCCGCCGACGGTTTCCAGGTCCGCAATGGCGATGTGACCGAGCCGGAATTCTGGAGCGAACTGCCGCTGGCGCAAGCGCGCTGGATCGTCATCGCCATGCCGCTCGGCTCCGTTCACCTCACCGAGACGGACCCGGGCGAGAGTTTCCTGACCGCCGTCAGGATGCACGGGTTCAGCGGCCAGATTGCCATGACCGTCCGCAATGCGGAGGAGGCCGACCGGCTCAAGGCGATCGGACGCATCGACCTCGTGCTGCATCCCTTCGACGATGCGGCGCTTCTGGCCGTGCGGCAGATCAGGGACATGGACGAGGAACTCGCCGACAGCGAGGCGATGCCCTGACAGGTCGGTCGTGGCGCGCGCTTCGGCGCGGCCGGCTCCGGTCGCCCAAGCCGCCAGCCTTGTACTCACCTGTTTCCGGGAGAACGGTTCTATCTGCTCCGACATTCCTCTAGTTTGCAGGTCGCGGGGGAATCGCCCCCCTTGACTGCGAGACGGAACGAACGGACGGCACGATGCGCACCCATCCCGAAGCACAGTATCTGGACCTGATCGAGCGCATCCTCGGTACAGGCGACCGCCGCGTCGACCGCACCGGCGTCGGCACGATGTCGGTGTTCGGCGCCATGCTGCGCTTCGACCTGTCGGACGGGACCATCCCGGTGCTGACCACCAAGAAGGTCTACTGGAAGACCGCGATCAAGGAGATGCTGTGGTTCCTCACCGGCGGAACCAACATCCGCCAACTGCTTCAGGAGAACGTTCGAATCTGGACCGACTGGCCGCTTGCCCGCTACCGCCGGGAAACCGGAGAGGCGATCAGCCAGGCGGATTTCGAGGCGCGCGTCCTCGCCGACGAGGCCTTCGCCGCGCGCTGGGGCGAACTCGGGCCGGTGTATGGCAAGCAGTGGCGGCGCTGGCTCGGCGCCGACGGACGCGAGCACGACCAGATCACCGAGGTGATCCGCCTGATCCGGGACAATCCCGGCAGCCGCCGGATGCTGTTTCACGGCTGGAACGTGCCGGAACTGCCGGGCATGGCGTTGCCGCCCTGTCATATGGTCTACCAGTTCCACGTTCATTCGAGCGGCCGGCTGAACATGCTGATGTTTCAGCGCTCGGGCGACGCGCTGCTCGGCCTGCCGTTCAATTTCGTCGGTGCGGCGGCACTGCAGGCCATGGTGGCGCAGCAGACCGGACTGGCGCTGGGAGAGTTCATCTGGATGGGCGGTGACGTGCACCTCTACCTGAACCATCTCGACCAGGCGCGGACACAGGCCGGGCGCGAGCCGAAGCCCTTGCCGAAGCTCACGCTCGGGCGCCGGCCCGAAACCATCGACGGCTACCGGATCGAGGACTTCGAGGTGACCGGCTACGAGAGCCACCCGGCGATCGTCGCCGACGTCGCTGTATGAGACGAGGAACCCGATGAAACGCTTCCTTGCCACTCTCCTGCTGGGCGCGACCGCGACCGCCGCGAACGCCAACGACTCGACGGCGCAGCTCGGTGCGGGCGGGCTCGTGCTGTCGCGCAGCGACGTCATCGAGATGGCGCGCGAGGAGCTGTACCTGTCGAAGGACGCGGTGCGGGTTGACTACGTCTTCCGCAATCGCTCGGACGAGGACGTCGCCGCGATCGTCGCCTTCCCGATGCCCGATATCGAGGCCAGTCCGTATCACAACGTGTCGATCCCTTTCGACGCGCGCGACGACTTCCTCGGCTTCGAAGTCGTGGTGAATGGCGAAGCGGTGGTCCCCCAGCTCGAGCAGCGTGCCTTCGCCGTCGGCATCGACGTCACGGCCGATCTGGCCGGGCAAAGGGTGCCCCTGTTTCCCTATGGCGGGCCGGCCGAGAAGGCGCTCGCCGCGTTGCCGGCCGATATACTCGAGGACTGGCTGGCACGGGGCATCGTGATCATCGAGGAGTTCGATTTCGGCAAGGGCATGCAACGGGTCGTCACGCCGTTCTGGCGGCTGACGTCGACCTACTGGTGGCGCATGACCTTTCCGGCGGGTGCCGATGTCGAGGTCGCTCACCGATACACGCCCAGCGTCGGCTCGACCGTCGGCGTCACCTTCTTTTCGCAGAACCGCCTCGGCGGTGACGCGCTCGACGAATACAGACGGCGCTACTGCATGGACACAGGCTTCGAGAACGCGGTGCTGAAGGCGGCGAAAGCGTCCCCCGACGGCTACCCGCGTCTTTATGAGACGCGGCTGTCCTATGTCCTGACGACCGGCGGCAACTGGGCCTCGGGCACGATCGGCGATTTCCGCCTGACCATCGACAAGGGCGATCCGAAGAACATCGTATCGTTCTGCGGGACCGGCGTCCGGAAAACCGGCCCGACGACCTTCGAGATGCGGGCGACCGACTTTCATCCGGAACGGGATATCGAGGTGTTGATCCTCGAACCGTACCAGGTCGATCCCGGCTCGGGAGGATGAGCATGACCGACATCGTCATTCACGTCGCCATGGCAGAGAACGGTGTGATCGGCCGCGACGGGGACATGCCGTGGACGCTCTCCACCGATCTCAAGCGGTTCAAGGTGCAGACCATGGGCAAGCCCGTCGTGATGGGCCGCAAGACCTTCGCGAGTATCGGCAGGCCCTTGCCCGGGCGGTTGAACATCGTCGTGACCCGCGATCCGGACTGGCGCGCCGAGGGCGTGGAGACGGTTCATTCGCTCGACGATGCGCTGACGCTGGCGCGCGTCCGCAGCCGCTGCATGCCGGCGGCCGACGCGATCTGCATCATCGGGGGTGGCGAGATCTACGCGCAGGCGATCGACCGGGCAGACCGCCTCGAGGTCACCCACGTTCTGGCTGCGATCGACGGCGACACCCGCTTTCCGGCAATCGACCCCGCCAGGTGGCGCGTGGTGAGTTCAGCAGATCATCCAGCCGGCGAACGGGACAGCCATGCGACCCGGCATGTCGTGTACGAACGGGCGGGAACGTCTGCCGGTTGAACACGTTTTGAAGAGTTTCGCTTCGTTTCCGTCTTTTTCCGCGACATGGCATCGCAATTCGCCGCATTCACGGCCTATGTCGCGTTGAAAGGCAGGGATCGTATCCCTATAACACGGCCATCGGTTCCGCCCTCTCCATGGGGGCGGCGCCCACCAATTGAGAGGACATTCATGCCCTGGAGCAATCAAAGCGGAGGCGGCGGCCCTTGGGGCGGCGGCGGTGGCAACGGCGGAGGCGGCGGACCCTGGGGGCAGGGACCTCGCGGTCCGAGCGGCCCGAAGGGAACCCCTCCGGATCTCGAGGACATCATCCGTCGCGGCCAGGACCGGCTGAAGAACGCACTGCCGGGTGGCGGTGGCTTCTCGCCGGCGATCGTCGGCCTCGTGGCCGTCGGCCTGGTCGCGCTCTGGGCATTCCAGTCGGTGTACACGGTGCAGCCGGACGAACTGGCGGTCGAGTTGCGCTTCGGAAAGCCGAAGGACGAGCTCTCCCAGCCGGGCCTGCATTTCCACTGGTGGCCGGTCGAGACGGTCGAAAAGGCCAACACCGCCGAGAAGCTGGTCAACATCGGCGAAGTGCGGGGCAGCGGCTCTTCCGGCCTGATGCTGTCCGGCGACCAGAACATCGTCGACGTGAAGTTTTCGGTCGCCTATCAGGTCTCCGATCCGGCAGCCTATCTGTTCAACGTGGCAAGCCCGGACGACACCGTTCGTCAGGTCGCCGAGAGCGCCGTGCGCGAGGTTGTCGGCCGGCGTCCAGCGCAGGACATCTTCCGCGACGATCGCCAGGGCATTTCCGACGAAGTGCGACAGATCATCCAGGGATCGCTGGACGATTACAGCGTCGGGATCGCGGTGAACGCGATTTCGATCGAGGACGCGGCGCCGCCGCGCGAAGTGGCCGATGCGTTCGACGAAGTGCAGCGCGCCGAGCAGGACGAAGACCGTTTCGTCGAGGAATCCAACCAGTATTCCAACCAGCAGCTCGGTCGGGCGCGCGGTGAAGCCGCCCAGATCCGCGAAGACGCGGCCGCCTATCGGACCCGCGTCGTCCAGGAAGCCGAGGGTGAGGCGCAGCGCTTCATCTCCGTCTACGACGAATACGCCAAGGCTCCCGACGTGACGCGCCGCCGTCTGTTCCTCGAGACGATGGAACAGGTGCTCAAGGGCTCGAACAAGGTGATCATCGAGCAGGGTAGCGGAACGGGCGTCGTACCGTATCTGCCGCTTCCCGAACTAGAGCGCCGTGCGACGACCACCGGAGGGACGAACTGATGTCGAACAGGCTTCCCATCATCGCCGCCATCGTCGCGGTCATCGCCATCATCGCCTATTCGTCCTTCTTCGTGGTCAACGAGCGCCAGCAGGCCATCGTGCTGCGCTTCGGCGAGATCGTCGACGTCAAGTCGGAGCCGGGCATCTACTTCAAGCTGCCGTTCGGCTTCGTCGAGGCGGACAATGTCCAGTTGATCGAAGACCGCATCATGCGCTTCGATCTCGATGACATCCGCGTTCAGGTCTCGGGCGGCAAGTTCTACGAGGTCGATGCCTTCGTCCTCTACCGGATCAACAATCCGCGCATCTTCCGCCAGACGGTTTCGGGCTCGGTCCAGCTCGCCGAACAGCGGCTGCGCACCCGTCTCGATGCAGCCCTGCGCCGCGTCTACGGTCTGCGCGGCTTCGAATCGGCGCTGTCGGAGGAACGCTCGTCGATGATGCGTGAGGTTCGCGACCAGCTTCGCCCCGACGCGACGTCGCTTGGCCTGGAAATCCAGGACGTGCGTATTCGCCGGACGGACCTGACGCAGGAGGTCTCGCAGCAGACCTACGACCGCATGAAGGCCGAGCGTCTGGCCGAAGCCGAGCGCCTCAGGGCGCGCGGTCGCGAGGCGGCGCAGCGCATCCGCGCCCGTGCCGACCGCGAGGTGGTGGAGATCATCGCCGAAGCGCGTCGCGAATCGGAGATCCTGCGAGGCGAGGGCGAAGGTCAGCGGAACGCCATTTTCGCCGACGCCTTCCAGCGCGATCCGGACTTCTTCGACTTCTACCGCTCGATGTCGGCCTACACGGAGTCCCTGCAGGGCAGCGGCACCTCGATGGTGTTGTCGCCGAACTCGGAGTTCTTCCGCTTCTTCGGCAACGACGCCGGGCGGATGACGGCGCCTGCCAACGGGGCTGCTCCCGGCGGAGGGCAGGCCGGAACGGCCTCGCCCGCGGGCAATCCGCTGCCGGCTTCCGGTCCGCTCGCGCCAGCGTCCGAGCCGGCGGCTCCGGCCGCCGACTGACATGCGCGACTTTCTCGGCGCCCTCGGTCTCGTCTTCGTGATCGAGGGCCTCATCTACGGAGGCTTTCCCTCGCTCGCGAGGAAGCTTGCATCGAACGTGCTGGAGATGTCCGACAACACCTTGCGATACGGCGGTCTTGCCGCCGTAGCGATCGGCGTCGGCATCGTCTGGCTGGCCCGAGGATAACGCAGGAGTTATCCGATTTGCGCTATCCTCGACCGCAAACTGGCCCTAATTCTCGCTGACGAATGAGCGGGCGCGACACCGTCGCGCCCGCTCATTCGCGACGGACGCGGACAATCGCGGCGCGACAATGAAATTTCCAATCGGGAGAACGTCACGATGATGCACATGCGGTTCCTGCCGGCGATGCGTCGCTTCGCCCTTGCCGCAACCGCCGCCGCCATGCTCGCGCAGCCAGCCGCGCCGGCTTTCGCGCAGCAGCGCGGCCCGGCGTCGGTGGCCGATCTCGCGGAAGGTCTGCTGGAGGCGGTCGTCAACATCTCGACATCCCAGAACCGGGGCGCAGGCGGGTCGGACGCGGTGCCCATGCCGCGGCTTCCGGAAGGCTCTCCGTTCCAGGACTTCTTCGAGGAGTTCTTCCGGGATCGCGGCGGCAACAACCAGCCGCGCCGTGTCCAGTCGCTCGGATCCGGCTTCGTCATCGATGCCGAGCAAGGCATCATCATCACCAACAACCACGTGATCGCGGACGCCGACGAGATCGAGGCGAACTTTTCCGACGGCTCCAAGCTCAAGGCGGAGCTGGTCGGCCGCGACACCAAGACCGATATCGCGGTATTGAAGGTCGACCCGACGCTGAAACAGCTGAAGGCCGTTCAGTTCGGCGATTCGAACGCCATCCGCATCGGCGACTGGGTAATGGCGATCGGCAACCCGTTCGGCCTCGGTGGCACGGTCACCGTCGGCATCGTTTCGGCTCGCAACCGCGACATCAATTCCGGTCCCTATGACGACTTCATCCAGACGGACGCGGCCATCAACCGCGGCAATTCCGGCGGTCCCCTGTTCGACATGGACGGCAACGTGATCGGCATCAACACCGCAATCATCTCGCCATCGGGTGGATCGATCGGAATCGGGTTCTCGATCCCGTCGGAACTCGCCGTGAACGTCATCACCCAGCTGCGCGAGTTCGGCGAGACGCGGCGCGGCTGGCTCGGCGTGCGTATCCAGCCGGTCACCGACGACATCGCGGAGAGCCTCGGCATGGCGAGGGCCGAAGGCGCGCTGGTCGCCGGCGTGACCAAGGGCGGGCCCGTCGACAACGGCGTCCTCGAGCCTGGCGACGTGATCCTTCGCTTCGACGGGCGTCCGGTGCGCGAGATGCGCGACCTGCCTCGTATCGTCGCCGACAGCCCGGTCGGCAAGGAGGTCGACGTCGTGATCGTTCGCAGGGGCGAGGAGCAGGTCGTCAAGGTGACCCTGGGTCGCCTGGAGGACGGCGAGGAAATGGCCGAGGGCGGCGCAGGCGAGGGCGAGGAGGGCGGCGCGGTCGCCACCGCGTCCGTGCTCGGCATGACCATCGGCGAACTCGACGATGCTGCCCGCGCGCAGTTCGGCATCCTCCCCGAAGTCTCCGGCGTGGTGATTTCCGAAGTCACGCCCGGCTCCGCGGCGGCCGACAAGGGCATCGCCGCCGGGGAAGTCATCACCGAGATCGCCCAGGAATCGGTCTCCTCGCCGCAGCAGGTCATCGACCGGATCGCCGCGCTGAGAGAGCAGGGAAGGCGCAATGCACTCCTGATGCTGTCCTCGAAGACCGGCGAACTGCGCTTCGTGACGCTTCGTATGGATTGACGCGAAAAGAGACGCTTTCGAACCGGACGCCGCCTCCCGAGGGCGGCGTCTGCGTTTCAGGCGCCTTGCTGCCAGTCGGCCTGGTTCAAGCGGTAGAGCACGTGCGGCTTGAGGCTCGGCGACGCCACGCGCGGATGGTCGAAATCGCCCGACGGGTCGTGCCGCATCCCGATCCGCTCCATCACGGCGATCGATCGGACATTGTTCCAGACCGCGAAGGAGACCACCTCGTCGAGACCGAGCGTCCGGAAGGCGAAGCCGAGCCAGGCGCGGGCCCCTTCCGCGGCGTACCCCTTGCGCCAATACTCTGGCGCGAGCCGCCAGCCGATTTCCACCGCATCGTCTGGAAGGATGCCGTCGAGCGCGGCCGGATTGAGACCGACAAAACCGATCGTCTCGCCGGTTTGTGCGATCTCGGCGGCGCACAAGCCGAAGCCTCGGCTGGCGATGTCGATGCTCAGGCGATCCATCATCGCGTCCGATCCGGCCCGGGTGCGCCGAAATCCGAAGAACTTCATCACCTCGTCATCCGAATTGATCCGATGGAAGAGCGCGCGGTCGCGATCTTCCCAGTTCCGCAGCACGAGCCTTTCGGTCCGGATTGGCGTCATTCCGCGAAATCGACGCTGGAGTAGCCCTGGAGATAGAGCAGAGCCGTCAGGTCTCCGTGATCGATGCGGAACCGCGCCTGGGCTGCAACCGCCGGTTTGGCGTGTAGGGCAACGCCCATGCCGGCGAGGCCGATCATGGCAAGGTCGTTGGCGCCGTCGCCGACGGCGAGTGCATCCGCTGGCGTGACGCCCAGGCGCACGGCCATCGCCTCGAGGGCCTCCGCCTTCGCTTCGCGCCCGAGCACCGGATCGCTGACCGTCCCCGCAAGATGTCCGCCTTCGACCAGCAGCGTGTTGGACTGGTGCTCGTCGAAACCGAGCCGTTCGGCGACGGGGCCCGTGAACAGCGTGAAGCCGCCCGAGACGAGCGCCGTCCACGCGCCATGCTTGCGCATCGTCGCGACCAGTTGCCGCCCGCCCGACGCCAGCGTGATGCGCTCGTCGATGACCCTGTCGATGACGGCGAGCGACAGGCCTTTCAGAAGCGCGACCCGCTCGCGAAGCGCGGGTTCGAAGGCGATCTCCCCGTTCATGGCCCGCCGGGTGATGGCGGACACGTGATCCTTGAGGCCGACCTCGGCGGCGAGCTCGTCGATGCACTCCTGGTCGATCATGGTCGAATCCATGTCGGCGATCAGGATCTTCTTGCGTCGTCCCGCAACCGGATGCACGGCCAGGTCGAGCGGCCGGCCCGAGAGAGCGTCGCGTAGCGCTTCTTCCGCCACGACCGCGTCCAGGCCGTCCGGAAGCATGATGTCGCAGGCGATCCCCTCCGCCAGCCAGATCGGCGCCCTTGCGCCCAGGGCGCGGCACGCGGTATCGGCGACGTCCGGCGTGAGATCGGCCGCGGCCGGACGGGAGATGAGCGTGGCGACGAGCGACATCGAGACAATTTCCCCGGGAAGCGGCTTCGAGCCGGTGAAGGACGCGGTCCTGATAGCGGGACCGACCGCAAGCGGCAAGTCGGCGCTGGCCCTGGCCATTGCAATTCAGACGGGTGCCGAGGTCATCAATACCGATTCCATGCAGGTCTACGACGTGCTGCGGGTTCTGACGGCACGACCGTCGCCAGCCGAGGAAGCCCAGCGCCCGCACCATCTCTACGGCCACGTGCCGCCGTCGGCTGGCTATTCCACTGGCCAGTGGCTGCGCGACATCGCCCATCTTCTGGCCAATTCGGAAGGTAGCGGCCGGCGTTTCGTGTTCGTCGGCGGCACGGGGCTCTATTTTCGTGCCCTGACGGGCGGCCTGTCAGCCATGCCGCCGGTGCCGACCGAAATGCGCGAACGCTGGCGGGCAAGACTGTCCGACGAGGGAAGCACGGCCTTGCACGCCCTGCTTGCGGAAAAGGATCCGGAAGCGGCTAGCCGGATCGGGTCCGCAGACGGCCAGCGAATCGTCCGCGCGCTCGAGGTTCTGGAGGCCACCGGTGAACCGATCGGCCATTGGCAGAAAAAGCGCGGCCCCTCGCTCGTCGATCCGGCAACGGCGCGTCGGCTCGTCATCGCGCCGGACCGATCGCTGTTGCGGGCGCGCATCGACACCCGCTTCGACGGGATGGTCGGCGCGGGCGCGATCGACGAAGTGAAGGCGCTTGTGAGGCTCGGGCTCGACCCGGCGCTGCCGTGCATGAAGGCGATCGGCGTTCCCGAGCTTGCAAGCTACCTCCGGGGGGAACTGGCGCTGGACGACGCCCTGGAGCAGGCCAAGGCCGCGACGCGGCAATATGCGAAGCGGCAGGAAACCTGGTTTCGCCACCAGCTCGGACCAGATTGGCGAAGGATCGACGCTGCCGACCGTATAGATCCGTCCGTCTTCGGATAGTCCGAACGAAGCGTGCTAAAAATCTCGCGCTCAGGTTGCGATCGTTAACGGCATTGTAATCGTGGTCGTGCAATGGCTTCCGCGGTCTCGCTGTCTGGATCTCATGCGCCTTCATCGATCGGAATCGGCATTCTTCCTGTTCATGACGCTGATCCTCGTGAACTGCGTGCTGATGCTGTTCGCCTACCGCTCGATCAACGACCCCCAGATCGACAATGCTACCGCGCACGCCGTCGCGACCCAGATGCTGTTCGTCGCCGCCATCCTCAATGCTGCGGCCATCCTGTTCGGGCTTTTGTTCATCTACCCGCTGGTGCGCGGCCAGGCCCGCGAAGAGGGCAAACTGCGCGCCATGACCGAAACGCTGAGCGCACGCTCGCTCACGCTCGAGCAGGCTGCGCTGACCGACTCGCTGACGGGCATGCAGAACCGGCGCTATTTCGATGACGCGCTGCGCGAGTATCTGGGCGAGTTCCGGCACATCAGGAAACCGGTCGGGCTCATGATCCTCGACCTCGACAATTTCAAGATGGTCAACGACACCCATGGCCACGATGTCGGCGACCTGGTGCTGAAAGCCGTGGCGAATTGTCTGCGCGAGTTCACGCGGTATCACGACGTCGCGGCGCGGCTGGGGGGCGAGGAGTTCGCCGTCGTCGCGCCAAATCTGGACGATCGAATGTTGACGAAGCTCGCCGAACGGATCCGGACGGCGATCGCCCAGCTTGCCGTGACGAACGGCAACGTCACCTTGCGGGTGACCGCGAGCGTGGGCCTTGCGGTGTCGAATTTCGACGAGACCGCGGACGAGTTCTTCAGGCGCGCCGATCGCAAGCTTTACCAGGCCAAGCGTCAGGGGCGTAACCGCGTCTGCGCCTGAGCGGGGGCGCCGCCGAACGAAACGCCCGCACCGCGGCGCCCAAGCGCCGGTCCGCCCTCAACGAGCGGAGAAGGCTGAAGTCCCGATCGAAGGACGACGGTCAAGCCGATGTTTCGAATCGAACTTCCTTGCCGACAACCAGCCGTCCCGGGCTCGAACGGCTTCAGTCGCCCGGCCGGAACGGCGCGTCGCCGAACCGCCGCAGACGGCGCGGTTCATCCTGCGTGGCAGGCGACCCGAAGGCCGGTGGATAGGACGTCGCCGCGAGCCCGGCCAGGGCCGCCGGCGTGTTGCCAGAGGTCGCGTCACGCGCGGCCTCTGCCACCGGACGCTTGAGAAGCGGACTGCCCTCGCCGAAAAACGATGCTTCCGCCTCCGTTTCGGCTTCGACCTGCGGCTGGCGCTCGGTGCGGCGCATGCGGTTGATGATGGCGTGCAGGTCGACTTCTTCCGGCGTGGCGATGTCACCGAGCGTCGTGTCGGCGTGGGCGCCGGGGATCTTGTCGGCCGACATTTCCTCGAACTTCAGCCGCATCGGCGTGGCGACCGCCTCGCCGAACGCGATGGCTTCACGCTGGCCCATGGAGGACAGGAAGGTGAGGGTGGAGGCCGAAGAGTCGGCGATGGCCGTACGGATGATCTCCTGGTCGCGGTCATTGGCCAGCCGCATGGCAAAGACGCTCGAGCACTGCGACAGGATGGTCGGGTCGAGTTCACCCGGTCGCTGGGTCACGACGCCGAGATAGCAGCCATATTTGCGACCTTCCTTGGCGATGCGCGCGAGCGCATGGCGTGTCGGAGCGAAGCCGAGCCGGGTGTCGGATGGCATGTAGCGGTGCGCTTCCTCGCAGACGACGAGGAGCTTCAGCTTGCCCTGGCTGCTCTGGGCGAGATCGAAGGCCAGGCGGGCCAGCACCGAGCAGACGGAATTCACCACCTCGGACGACATGCCCGCAAGCTGGAAGCAGGTAATGGGCCGTCCCTCGTGCGGAACGCGGAAGATCTTGCCGATCGATCTGTGGATCGTGTCCTCCACCATGTGGCTGCCGAACAGGAAGCGATAGGAGGCGTCGTGGACGATGCTTTCGATCCGGCCCTTGAGCGACTTCAGCGCCGGCCGCTCGAGCTTGGCTTCGAGGCTGCCCATGCGCTCCTCGATCAGGCGCAGCACGTCCGACATTCGGTAGGGAAGGGGTGTGTCGGCGGTGATCGAGCCCATGTCGGACGAGCGCCGAAGCCGAAGCTGGCCGCCGGGATTGCGGTAGGACACCTTCGCGATCGGTATCAGGTCGCGCAGGATGTCGATCTCCTCGACGACGTCGTCGCGTCCGCGGAAGAGCACCTCGGTGAGCTCCTCCAGCCGGAACAGCCAGAAGGGAAGGTCGAGCGACTGCTGGTCGATCAGCGCGGCACGGTCCTTGAAGGCGGCCGCGAATTCATTGTGCGGATCGAGGATCAGGATGCGCAGGTCCGGTCGCTCCTCGATCGCCTTGTGCAGCAGCAGCGAAACGGCCGTCGACTTGCCGACACCGGTCGTGCCGACGATGGCGAAATGGCGATTGAGCATGGCATCGACGCTGATGCGCGCATCGATGTTGGCGTTCTGCGACAGGCTGCCGATGACCACCGACTTGCGACCGGCGAGCTGGTAGACCGCTTCGAGGTCGCGGGCGCGGATCTGGTGCGCGATGGCGCCGATGTTGGGATAGACGGTGATGCCGCGATCGAAGATCGGGCGCCGTGTGCCTTCCTCGTCGCGGACCTCGCCGATCAGTTCGAGATGCACCTTGATCGGATTGGGCTCCTCTTCGTCCCACACGCCGGACGGCATCTCGATCGAGCAGACCATGCCGACGAGGCGCGTCTGGCCGGTGGAGACCGAGATGAGCTTGCCGATGTTCCAGAGATTGGTCGGTGCGCCCTCGGCCGCGTCCGCGTAGGAGGCGATGACCGCCATCGCGCCATCGCACTGGATGACGCGGCCAAGCATCCGCGCGTCGGGCTGCCTTGGGTCGCGGCGTTCCTGCGCCGTCGCTTCCCCGCGGGCTGCTTCTTCGGCAAACATGATCGACCGGATTCCCTGTCCTGCTGTTTTTTCTTGTCGTTTGGGAAAGGACTTAGCAGCGCCGAGTTAAGGGCGGGTTCGGGGCATTGGTTCACGCGGGGTTAATGCGCGACGGTGTTTTGGCGGTCCTGCGGATTGACGATTGACAGCACGCGCGCAATAGCCCTAGTGTTCGCCCCATGAAGAAGATGATCATTCTCGTAGTAGGCGCGCGCATGGGCAAGGCGGTGTAACCGCCGGGCGAAATTCCCCCATGCGCGACGAACAGGCTCCCTCGGGGGCCTTTTTTATTGGCCGGACATGACCAAACGAAGCTTCGACGCCGCAACGGCGCACAATACGGGACGATATCGATGAACAAGGCAAACGTGGAAACCGGGCGGCGCGAAATGACCGGCGCCGAGATGGTCGTGCAGGCGCTGATCGACAATGGCGTCGAGCACATCTTCGGCTATCCCGGCGGCGCGGTCCTGCCCATCTACGACGAACTCTTCCAGCAGGAGCAGGTCCAGCACATCCTCGTGCGCCACGAGCAGGGCGCCGGTCATGCGGCCGAAGGCTATGCCCGTTCCACCGGCAAGGCCGGCGTGATGCTGGTCACCTCCGGCCCCGGCGCCACCAATGCGGTGACGCCGCTGCAGGACGCGCTGATGGATTCCATCCCGCTCGTCTGCATCACCGGCCAGGTGCCGACCTCCCTGATCGGCTCCGACGCCTTCCAGGAATGCGACACGGTCGGCATCACGCGGCCCTGCACCAAGCACAATTGGCTGGTGAAGGACGTCAACGAGCTGGCTGGCATCCTGCACGAGGCCTTCCAGGTGGCGACCACCGGCCGCCCGGGACCCGTCGTCGTCGACATTCCCAAGGACGTTCAGTTCTCCAAGGGCATGTACACGCCGCCGCAGACCGCACCGCGCTCCTCCTACCGGCCGAAGCTCCAGGGCGACCTCGAGCAGATCCGCGCGGCTGTGGAACTGATGGCGTCGGCGAAACGACCGGTCATCTATTCGGGCGGCGGCGTGATCAACTCCGGACCGGAAGCCAGCCACCTGCTGCGCGAATTGGTCGAACTGACCGGCTTTCCCATCACCTCGACGCTGATGGGGCTCGGCGCCTATCCGGCCAGCGGCCCGCGCTGGCTGGGCATGCTCGGCATGCACGGCACCTACGAGGCCAACATGGTCATGCACGATTGCGACGTGATGGTCTGCATCGGCGCACGCTTCGACGACCGCATCACCGGGCGGCTGAACGCCTTCTCGCCGAACTCCAAGAAAATCCACATCGACATCGACCCGTCATCGATCAACAAGAACGTCCGCACGGACGTGCCGATCATCGGCGACGTCGGCCGCGTGCTGGAGGACATGGTGCGGCTATGGCGCGCCGGCGCCAAGGCGGACAAGGCGGCGCTGCGCCCCTGGTGGGAGCAGATCGAGCGCTGGCGCGCCCGCGATTCGCTGGCCTACAAGCCCAACGACGACGTCATCATGCCGCAATATGCGATCCAGCGGCTCTACGAGCTGACCAAGGACCGCGACACCTACATCACCACCGAGGTGGGCCAGCACCAGATGTGGGCCGCCCAGCACTACGGATTCGAGAAGCCGAACCGCTGGATGACGTCGGGCGGGCTGGGTACGATGGGCTACGGCCTGCCGGCGGCGCTGGGCGTGCAGATCGCGCATCCCGATGCGCTGGTCATCGACATCGCCGGCGACGCCTCGGTGCAGATGACCATCCAGGAGATGTCCTGCGCGGTGCAGTACGAAGCGCCTATCAAGATCTTCATCCTCAACAACCAGTACATGGGCATGGTGCGGCAGTGGCAGCAGCTTTTGCACGGCAACCGGCTGTCGCACTCCTACACGGAGGCGATGCCGGACTTCGTCAAGCTCGCCGAGGCCTATGGCGGGCACGGCATCCGCTGCGAGAAGCCGGGCGAGCTCGACGACGCGATCCGGGAGATGATCGACGTGAGGAAGCCGGTGATCTTCGACTGCCGCGTCGCCAATCTCGCCAACTGCTTCCCGATGATTCCGTCCGGCAAGGCGCACAACGAGATGCTGTTGCCCGACGAGGCCACCGACGAGGCCGTCGCCAACGCCATCGACGCCAAGGGTCGGATGCTGGTCTGAGTTGATGTCGGAGACCTATCCCATCAACGTCATGCAGGATCGGTGTTCCGGGGACTATTCCGGAGGACGATGGCCTGCGATGGCTTGCGCCACCGATCCTGTGGACGATGGCAGAACACGAATAGAACTTGGTCTGAATGCACCCGGTGGGCCGGCGGGTTCGGACGTCGACGCGGGAAAGTTCTGGAACGATGCTCCCGCATGGATCGCCGTCGGCGGCACGCCTGATGAAGCGCTTGATAATCTAAGGAAATCGCAGACATGAACGCCCAGCTCCAGCCCACCGGCTCCGCCTACTTCATCGAACGGGAAACCGCCAAGCCGGAGGCGCACACGCTTTCGGTGCTGGTCGACAACGAGCCGGGCGTGCTCGCCCGCGTCATCGGCCTGTTTTCCGGTCGCGGCTACAATATCGACAGCCTGACGGTCTCGGAGACCGAGCACGAGAAGCACCTGTCGCGCATCACCATCGTGACGCGCGGCACGCCGCAGGTGATGGAGCAGATCAAGCACCAGCTGGAGCGCATCGTGCCGGTGCACCGCGTCGTCGACATGACGGTGGTGGCGCGCGAGCGCGGGCACGACCGTCCGCTGGAGCGCGAACTGGCGCTGGTGAAGGTCGCCGGCACCGGCGACCACCGGGTCGAGGCGCTGAGGCTCGCTGACGCTTTTCGCGCCAGCGTCATCGACGCCAACACCGAGCACTTCATCTTCGAGATCACCGGCCGCGTGTCGAAAATCGAGCAGTTCATCGCCATCATGAAGCCGCTCGGGCTGATCGAGGTCTGCCGCACCGGCGTCGCCGCGCTCAATCGCGGTCCCGAGGGAATGTGAGGCCAGAGTGCCGGGCCGACGGATCGGAGCGTGCCCGCTACCTGGAACATCGTCCGCCGCCCCGGGGATGAGGACAGACCGGCGGGCGGGATTTCATCCGGGGCGTCCAACCGGCACCGGAAGGCTGTGCTGCGGGGTGTTTTTGGGTTGACCGTTGGAACCGGCCTCCCTATGTTCCGCCGCACTTCGGGAGCGCTTTGGGCCTTCGGGAGCGCGTAGCTCAGCCGGTAGAGCAACTGACTTTTAATCAGTAGGTCCTGGGTTCGAGCCCCAGCGCGCTCACCAGTTCGAAAAAAATCGGCTCCGGACAGGCTTCCACACACCACGATCCCCCGATGGCGGCGAACAATGCCGGGCGGGTGCGCCGGCGGGCGACGATGCCCGCGCATCCTTTCGTCGACGGCGGCGGGATGAAGCGATCATGCAGCCGCGGCTGGATCACGCCTTGGTCGCGCCGGGACAATATGCCCACGCAAGGGTGATTGGCTCGCGCCCCGGTCGGGGTCTATAGGCGCGGATCGACGGACTGCGAACCGGACGAGGCGAGGCGATGGCGATCGATGTCGGCTATGTGAGCGCGGTGGGGGCAGGGGCGATCTCCTTTCTCTCGCCCTGCGTCCTGCCGCTGGTGCCGCCCTATCTCTGTTACATGGCCGGCGTCTCGGTCGATGACTTTCGCGGCGAGGGCGCTAAATCCGAGGACAGAACGACGCGCTACGCCCTGGTCGGCGCCTCGGTGGCCTTCGTACTGGGTTTCTCGACCGTCTTCGTGGCGCTCGGCGCGGGGGCCTCGACCATCGGGGGCCTGCTGCGCGCCTGGCAGCAGGAACTGGCCGTCGTCGCCGGCCTGCTGATCATCCTGATGGGGCTGAACTTCCTCGGCGTGATCCGCATCCCCTTCCTGTCGCGGGAAGCGCGCTTCCAGTCCGGCGGCAAGCCCGCCAGCGGGGTGGCGGCCTACTTCATGGGACTGGCCTTCGCCTTTGGCTGGACGCCCTGCATCGGCCCGGTGCTGGGGCCGATCCTGACGCTGGCCGGCGGGCGCGACACGGTGGGCGAGGGCGCGGCCCTGCTTGCCGCCTATTCGCTGGGGCTCGGCATTCCCTTCCTGGCGGCAGCGTTGTTTTCCGGCGCCTTCATGCGGTTCCTGTCGCGCTTTCGAGTTCATCTCGGGCGGGTGGAGAAGGTGATGGGCGTGTTTCTCGTGCTGGCCGGCATCCTGTTCTTGACGGGGGGCATCCAGACGGCGTCCTTCTGGCTGCTCGAGAACTTCCCGATCCTCGGAACACTGGGCTGATCGTCATCGACGTCGCGGCAGCCAGGTGGCGGGCAGCGTGGCCAGGATAACCCCTCCGGTCACCAGCACGATTCCGAGGGCATGGTGGGTGTGGAAACTCTCGCCAAGGAACAGCACCGCCAGCCCCACGCCAAAGGGCGGCATCAGATACATGAACACGCCCGCCACCGGCGCGCCGAGCCGGCGGACGCCGAACTGGAAGCCGAGGAAGGCCGCCAGCGAAGCAAAGACCACGATGCCGGCGATCCCGCTCCAGGCACTGGCCGTCACCGGCATGGGAGCGCCGGCGAAAAACTCCCAGGCCGCGAACGGCGCCAGCAGCAGGGCGCCAGCCGCTGCGATCAGCGGCAGCAGCGCCAGATTGGCGACGCCGGTGACGCGCGGCGAACGCAGCATCAGCGAATAGACCGCCCAGGCGATGGCCGCCCCCACGAAGAGCAGATCTCCCTCGTTGAAATCTAGCGACAGCAGGGCCGAAAGCTCGCCGCGCAGCACGATGAACGCAATGCCGGTCAGCGCCAGAACCGATCCGGCGGCGGGACGCAGGCCGATTCGCCTGCGGTTGACGACCGCATCGATGAGGATGATGAACACCGGCGAGGTGGTGTAGATCAGCGTGCCGTTGGTGGCCGTCGTGCGCTGGAGCGCGATGTAGACCAGTGCGCCGCAGAACCACATGCCGAGGAAACCGAGAAGCATGAGGAAGGGCCCGTTCTGAAGCACCAGCCGGCGCGCGGCGGCGCGGTCGGCCAGCACGCAGGGCGAAAGTGCCAGCGCCACCGCGCCCCAACGCAAAAAGGCCAGCGTGAAGGGTGCGACCTCGCCGATGACGCCGCGCCCGAAGATCAGGTTGGTGGAAAAGAACAAGGGCGTCAGCACCATCACGACGATGGCGGCGGTCTGGCGTCCCGAATGGCTGGTCAAGGGCGGTGCTCCTCGCCGGTGCGGCGATTGGATTGGCAAGGCAGCGGTGATAGAGACGTTCCCGGTTTGGAACAATGGGTCGGTCAGAAACGAGGGCCGATCCGGGACAACGCGCCGGTTTCGGCATGAGGACGTCACGCATCATGAGCGCACGCAGCTGTCTTTCCGTCATCCTGGCCGCTGGCGAGGGCACCCGCATGAAGAGCGCGTTGCCGAAGGTGCTGCACGCGGTCGCGGGGCTGCCGCTCGTCTGCCATGTGATCGATGCGGCGGCCGCCGCCGGCAGCAGCGCGCTCGCGGTGGTGGTCGGCCATGGCGCCGACGAGGTGCGCAAGGCGGTGCAGGCGCGCGCGCCGGGCGCCGACGTCTATCTGCAGGCGCAGCGACTCGGCACCGCGCATGCGGTGCTGGCGGCGCGCGAGGCGCTGGCGCGCGGCCATGACGACGTGCTGGTGATGTTCGGCGACACGCCGCTGATCGAGTCGCAAGCGCTCGCAAGCGCGCGCGAAAAGCTCGCGGAAGGTGCAGCTGTCGCGGTGATCGGCTTCCGGACGGACCATCCGAGCGGCTACGGCCGGCTGATCGAGAAGGACGGCGCGCTGGTTGCCATCCGGGAGGAGCGCGAGTGCTCAAACGAGGAGCGGCGGATCACCTTCTGCAATGGCGGGCTGATGGCGATTGCGGGCGAACATGCGCTTTCGCTGCTCGACGCGGTCGGCAACGACAATGCCAAGGGCGAGTACTACCTGACCGACATCGTCGAGATCGCCCGCGGTCGCGGGCTGCCCGTGGTGGCGACCGAAGCGCCGTTCGAAAACGTTCTCGGCATCAACAACCGCGCCGAACTGGCCGAGGCGGAGGCGATCTGGCAGGCCCGCCGCCGCCGCGCCACGATGCTGTCGGGCGTGACGCTGATGGCGCCGGAGACGGTGCATTTCAGCCATGACACCGTGATCGGCGCCGATACGATCGTCGAGCCGAACGTCGTCTTCGGGCCCAAGGTGGCGGTGGCCGGAAATGCCCGCATCCGCGCGTTTTCGCATCTGGAAGGCGCGACGGTGGGCGAGGCTTGCGAAGTCGGTCCCTTCGCGCGGCTGCGGCCCGGCGCGCGTCTTGCCGAAAAGGCCAAGGTCGGCAATTTCTGCGAGGTCAAGGAGGCCGATATCCAGGCCGGCGCCAAGATCAACCATCTGACCTACATCGGCGACGCGACCGTGGGCGCCGACGCCAACATCGGCGCGGGCACCATCACCTGCAACTACAACGGCTATACCAAGGACCGCACCGAGATCGGCGCGGGCGCCTTCATCGGCTCCAATTCCTCGCTGGTCGCGCCGGTCAGGGTCGGCGAGCGCGCCTATGTGGCCTCGGGCAGCGTCGTCACGGCCGACGTGCCGGACGATGCGCTTGCCTTCGGCCGTGCCCGCCAGGAGGTCAAGCCCGGCCGTGCGCCGATCCTGCGCGGCCTCTACAAGGCTGAGAAGGAGCGCCGGCAGGCGGAAAAGGACAGGTCCTGACATAAGGCCGCCGAGGCAACGTCACGATCTGAAACGAAAATTTAGTTCCGTTCGGTCATCATCCGACCCACCATCGGCGCCAACGGACGGCGCGAATCCCCGGGGGCATCAAAATGTGCGGCATCGTTGCAATCATCGGCTCGACGCCGGTCGCTCCGCTTATCGTCGACGCGCTGAAGCGGCTCGAATATCGCGGCTATGATTCGGCGGGAGTCGCCACGATCGACCATGGACGGCTCGATCGCCGCCGCGCCGAGGGCAAGCTCATCAACCTGGAAAACCGGCTGAAGGACGAGCCCCTGGCCGGGCTGATCGGCATCGGCCACACGCGGTGGGCGACCCATGGGGTTCCCAACGAGACCAACGCGCATCCGCATTTCGGCAAGGACGTCGCGGTCGTCCACAACGGCATCATCGAGAACTTCGCCGAATTGCGCGATGAACTGAAGGCCGATGGCTACGACTTCGTCTCGCAGACCGACACCGAGGTGGTGGCGCATCTGGTCTCGCGCGAACTGGACCGCGGTGCTTCGCCCGAAAAGGCCGCCCACAACACGCTGAAGCGCCTGCAGGGCGCATTCGCGCTCGCCATCATCTTCCGAGGCGACGAGAACCTGATCATCGGCGCCCGCTCCGGCCCACCCCTGGCCGTGGGGCACGGCGAGGGCGAGATGTATCTCGGCTCCGACGCGATCGCGCTGTCGCCCTTCACAAGCGCCGTCACCTATCTCGAGGACGGCGACTGGGCGGTGGTGCGCCGGGACGGGATGAAGATCTTCGACATGGATGGCAATCCGGTCGAGCGGCGCATGCAGAAGTCGATCGGCACGGCCTTCCTGGTGGACAAGGGCAATCACCGGCACTTCATGGAAAAGGAGATCCATGAACAGCCGGAGACGATCTCCCACACGCTGTCGCACTATCTCGATTTCACAGAGGGCAGGGCGCGGCGCGAGGCGCTGCCCTTCGACTTTGCGAAGCTGGACCGCATCGCGATCTCGGCGTGCGGCACGGCCTATCTGGCCGGACTGGTGTCGAAATACTGGTTCGAGCGCTATGCCCGCCTTCCGGTCGACATCGATATCGCGTCTGAATTCCGCTACCGCGAGATGCCGATGCCGAAGGCGAGCGCGGCGTTCTTCGTGTCGCAATCGGGCGAGACAGCCGACACGCTGGCTTCGCTTCGCTACTGCCGCTCGCAGGGCATTCCCATCGGCGCCATCGTCAACGTGCAGGAATCGACCATCGCGCGCGAGGCGGATGGCATCTTCCCGACGCTCGCCGGACCCGAGATCGGCGTCGCCTCGACAAAGGCCTTCACCAGCCAGCTCTCCGTGCTGGCGGCGCTCGCCGTGCGTGCGGGCAGCGAGCGCGGGACGATCAGCGCCGAAGACGAGAAGCGCATGGTGCGCGAGCTGTCCGAAGCGCCGCGCTACGTGCGCCAGGCGCTGAAGCTCGAAGAGCAGATCGAGAAGGTGGCACGCAAGCTTTCGCAATTCCGCCACGTGCTCTACCTGGGCCGCGACACGAGCTATCCGCTCGCCATGGAGGGCGCGCTCAAGCTCAAGGAAATCTCCTACATTCACGCCGAGGGCTATGCCGCCGGCGAACTGAAGCACGGGCCGATCGCGCTGATCGATCGCGACATGCCGGTGATCGTGATCGCCCCGCACGACCGCATCTACGACAAGACCGTGTCGAACATGCAGGAGGTGGCAGCGCGCGGCGGCAAGATCATCCTGATCACCGACCAGGAAGGCGCCCGCCGTTCCTCGATCGACACGTTCGAAACGATCATCATGCCCGATGTGCCCGAGATCATCGCGCCGATCGTCTACGCCCTTCCCATCCAGATGCTTGCCTATTTCACCGCCGTGTTCATGGGCACCGACGTCGACCAGCCGCGCAATCTTGCCAAGTCCGTTACCGTCGAGTGACGGGGAGCCGGCCGCTGAAATCGCTGCCGCCTGCATGATTTGACATTCATAAATCCGTTGCATTGCCCTATCTATGGTGAGGCTTCGCTCCGGAAACGCGTGCATGTCCGACCACACCAAAGGCCGAGGAATGATGCGGATCAGAAATTATTTCCTGACCGGATTCGTCGTTTGTGCGCCGCTCGCGATCACCGCCTACATCGCATGGTCGTTCATCGGCTGGGTGGATTCATGGGTGAAGCCCTACATTCCCGAGCGCTACAGCCCCGACTACTACCTGCCTTTCGCGGTCCCGGGTTTCGGCCTGATCGTGGCCCTGACCATCATCACGCTTGTGGGCTTCCTGACGGCCAACTTCATCGGCCGATCGATCGTGTCCTATGGCGAGACGCTGCTGGACCGCATGCCGCTGGTGCGCAGCCTCTATAAGGCGCTGAAGCAGATCTTCGAGACGGTTCTGTCGAACAAGTCCGAGGTGTTCAAGAAGGTCGCCCTGATCGAGTATCCGCGCCGCGGCTTGTGGTCGATCGTCTTCATCTCGTCGGAAGGGAAATCGGAAGTCAACCACAGGCTGGAGGAACCGGCGTCCGAGACGGTGGCGGTTTTCCTGCCGTCGACGCCCAACCCGACCACGGGCTTTCTCATGTATGTGCCGCGTGCCGACGTCATCGAGCTGTCGATGTCGGTGGAGGAGGCCGCCAAGCTGATCATTTCCGCCGGCCTGGTCACGCCCGACTACCAGAAGAAGGTGCAGGAACTCGCCCTCGCCGCGAAGGCCAGACAGCTCTCGACCGCCGCCGAGTAGCGCCGACGCTTGCTGCTCAGCCTGCGCGCAACAGCCGGACGGCCTCGTCGCGGCCGAACAGGTAGAGCAGCAGACGCAGGGCTTCGCCGCGCGGCGTGGTCAGGTCGGGGTCGCGCTCCAGCACGAGCCGCGCATCGCTGCGGGCGATCTCCAGGAGGTCGCCATGCGCCTCGAGCCGCGCTACCTGGAAGCCGGGCGTGCCGGATTGCCGGGTGCCGAGCAACTCGCCTTCGCCGCGCAACTTCAGATCTTCCTCCGAGATGAGGAAACCGTCCTCCGTCTCGCGCAGCACCGAGAGGCGTCGCTTGGCCGTCTCGCCAAGCGGACCCTCGTAGAGCAGCACGCAGGTCGACGCATCGTCGCCGCGCCCGACCCGGCCGCGCAGCTGGTGCAGCTGCGCCAGTCCGAAACGCTCGGCGTGCTCGATGACGATGATCGTGGCGTCCGGCACGTCGACACCCACCTCGACGACGGTCGTGGCGACGAGGATCCTGGTCTCCCCGGACTTGAAGGCGCGCATCGCCTCGTCCTTTTCGGCGGCCTTCATGCGTCCGTGCACGAGGCCGACGAGCGGACCAAATACCTCGCGCAGGGATTTTGCCCGGTCATCGGCCGACATCAGCTTGACCTCCTCGGACTCCTCCACCAGCGGGCAGATCCAGTAAGCCTTCTGGCCGTCGCGGATTGCGTTGCCGATGCGCCCGACGAGGTCCGTCAAACGTTCGATGGGCAAGGTCACGGTCTGAATCGGCTTGCGGCCGGCGGGTTTTTCGGTCAGGCGCGAGACGTCCATGTCGCCAAAAGCCGACAGGACGAGCGTGCGCGGGATGGGCGTGGCTGTCATCACCAGCATGTCCGGCGCATCGCCCTTGGCGGTCATCGACAGCCGCTGGTGCACGCCGAAGCGATGCTGCTCGTCGACGATGGCCAGCACCAGGTTGCGATAGGCCACGCTTTCCTGAAAGAGCGCATGCGTGCCGATGACGAAGTCGATCGAGCCGTCGGCGATGCCGGCCAGGATTTCGGCGCGCTCGCGGCCCTTCTCGCGCCCGGTCAGCACACGAGCGGCGAGGCCGGCTTTCGCCGCCAGCGGAGCGATGGTCGCGAAATGCTGGCGCGCAAGAATTTCGGTCGGCGCCATCAGCGCAGACTGGCCGCCGGCCTCCGCCGCGCGTGCCATGGCGAGCAGCGCGACGACCGTCTTGCCGGCGCCGACGTCGCCCTGCAGCAGCCGCAGCATGCGGTCGGGCCGTGCGAGATCGGCGTCGATCTCGGCGACGGCCTGTTCCTGACTGCGGGTCAGGGTATAGGGCAGCGCCGCACGGATCGCCGCCACATGCCTGCCGTCGCCAACCAGGGGCCGGCCGGAAAAACGCCGGACGCGGGCGCGTATCATCGCCAGCGAAAGCTGGCCGGCGAGCAGCTCGTCATAGGCGAGGCGCCGACGCGCCGGATTGTCGAGCGAGACGTCGAGCGCGTCGGCCGGCTCGTGCAGGCGCTTCAGTGCACCCGCGAAATCGGGGAAGGACTGGCGTCGCACCAGTTCGGCGTCCTGCCATTCCGGCAAGGCGGGCAGGCGCGCGAGCGCCTGGGCGAGGATGCGCCGCAGGACGCGCGGCGAAAGGCCGGCCGTCAGCGGATAGACCGGCTCCACCAGCGGCAGGTCGCCCGCCTTGTCGACCGAAACCATGTGGTCGGGATGCACCATCGAGGGCCGGCCGTTGAACCACTCCATGCGGCCGCTGATCAGCATGCGGGCGCCGACCGGCAAGGTGTTTTCCAGCCAGGGGCCCTTGGCGTGGAAGAAGGTGAGCGCGATCTCGCCGGTGTCGTCGAATGCGAAGACGCGGTAGGGCATTCCGCCCTTGCCGCGCGGCGGCGGCTGGTGGCGGTCGATCGTTACCTCCAGCGTCACGATCGCGCCCTCGGCGGCCAGCGCGATCTCGGGCCGACTGCGCCGGTCGATCAGCGAGTGCGGCAGGACGAAGAGCAGGTCGCCGACCCTCAGCTCGCGCTCGGCGACATCGGCGGGCGTCACTTTCTCCAGCAAGGCGCCGACCTTCGGCCCGACGCCTTCGAGCGTGGTGGCCGGCGCAAAAAGCGGGTCGAGCAGGGACGGGCGCATCGGTCAGCTCCCGTCCAGGCGCGCGAAAGCCGACGCGAAGCTGGCGAAGGATGGCGAGGCGGATGGGAGACGATCATTTGGCACGCCGCGCACCTTATCCGCCTGCGCGGTCGCTGCAAGGCTGACACTGGCCTCGTTCCGTTCTATATGCGCATCCGAACCAGGCGAGCGACCACCGGCACGATGATCAGCAGCGGCACTCTCAGCATCCGGCGCAAGAAGGCGCTCTATCGGGCCCAGCATCGCGGCATGCGCGAGATGGACCTATTGCTCGGCACCTTCGCGGCCGCAAGCCTGGATCAGATGAGCGCGGCAGAACTCGATGAGTTCGAGGGGTTGCTGGACATCCTGGATGCCGATTTCCTGAAATGGCTCACCGGCGAAGAACCGGTACCGGCCAGACACGACACAGATCTCTTCCGCAGGATCCGGGCGTTCCGCCAAGTGATGCCTTTCTGACGATAGATAACCCATGCGCTTGATCGATTCCCTCGGGCTGAAACCGGGCCGCACCGGCTCCGTCGTGATCGACGGTGTCGCCGACGGCTATGAGGCCTTCGTGCTGGCCGAGATCGCGCGCGAAGCGGCCGGTGATCGGCCTTTGATCTATGTCGCTCGCGACGGCCAGCGCATTCCAGCCCTCGTGGAGGCACTGGGCTTTGCCGCGCCCGGCCTTCCGGTGCTGGAACTCCCGGCCTGGGACTGCCTGCCCTATGACCGTGTCTCGCCCGGCGCCGATGCCGCCGCGCGCCGGCTCGATGCCCTGTCGGCGATGATCGCGCTTCAGGAAAACCCGCATCGCGCCATCATCCTGACCACCGTCAACGCCATCCTGCAGCGCGTGCCGCCGGCCAAGCTGCTCGCCGCGCAATCCTTCTCCGTCAGGCCGGGAAACCAGGTCGACATGCAATCTCTGGTTGCAAGACTGGAGACGGGAGGGTTCGACCGGGTGGGCACGGTGCGCGACGTCGGCGACTACGCCGTGCGCGGTGGTATCCTCGATCTCTATGCGCCCGGCTGGACCGAGCCGCTGAGACTCGACTTTTTTGGCGACACGCTGGAATCGATCCGCGCCTTCGACCCCGCCACGCAGCGCACCACCAGCCAGCGTAACGCCATGACATTGCAGGCGGCAAGCGAGGTGACGCTGACGCCCGAGACGATCAGCCGGTTCCGGCGCAACTACATCGAAACCTTCGGCGCGCCATCGCGGGAGGACGGGCTCTACGCCGCGGTCTCCGAGGGCCGCCGTTTCGCCGGCATGGAGCACTGGCTGCCGTTCTTCTACGAGAGCCTGGACACCATGTTCGACTACGTGCCCCACGGGCCGGTGGTGTTCGACGCGCTGGCGCAGGAAGCGATGGTGGAGCGCCACACGCTGATCCTCGACCACTACGATGCGCGCAAGCGGCAGGCGTCTGGCAAGGGACTGGGTGACTCGACGCCCTACAACCCCACCCCGCCCGAGCGGCTCTATCTGGCGCCGCAGGACGTCCGACCGGCGGCCGGCGAACGCCTGATCGTCGATCTGTCGCCCTTCGACGCGCCGAGGGGAGAGGGCAGGGCGATCCTGAAGGCGAAGTCGCGTGCGGGCCGATCCTTCGCCGCCGAGCGTGCCGACCCGAACGCCAACGTCTTCGACCATGCGGTGCGGCACATCGCCGAACTGCGCGCCGCCGGCCGCAAGACGCTGGTCGCCGGCTGGACGGAAGGCTCGCTCGACCGGCTAAGCCAGATCCTCGCCGAGCACGGGCTGGGCGGCATGACGCGCGTCGCCACTCTCGAGGAACTGGAAAGACTGGCGCCCGGCAAGAGCGGCATCGCCGTGCTGCCGCTGGAGACCGGCTTCGAAACCGACAAGATGGTCGTGATCGGCGAGCAGGACATCCTGGGCGACCGGCTCGTGCGCCGCGCCAAGCGCAAGCGGGCGTCCGACTTCATCTCCGAACTGGCCTCGCTCGCGGCCGGCGACATCATCGTCCACGCCGACCACGGCATCGGCCGTTTCATCGGGCTGCGAACGATCGAGGCAGCGGGCGCCCCGCACGATTGTCTGGAAATCCACTATGCCGGCGACGGGCGCCTGTTCCTGCCGGTCGAAAACATCGACCTCCTGTCGCGCTACGGCTCGGACGCCGCCGACACGACGCTGGACCGTCTGGGCGGCGGCGCCTGGCAGTCGCGCAAGGCCAAGCTCAAGAAGCGCCTGCTCGACATGGCCGGCGACCTGATCCGCATCGCCGCCGAGCGCCAGATGCGCGGCGCGCCGGCCTTCCTGCCGCCCGAGGGGCTGTACGGCGAGTTCGCCGCGCGCTTCCCCTACGAGGAGACCGAGGACCAGCAGGCGGCCATCGACGCGGTGATCGACGATCTCGGCCTCGGCCGGCCAATGGACCGGCTGATCTGCGGCGACGTCGGCTTCGGCAAGACCGAGGTGGCGCTGCGCGCCGCCTTCCTGGCCGCCATGGAGGGCGTGCAGGTGGCCGTCGTGGTACCGACGACGCTTCTGGCCCGCCAGCATTTCAAGACCTTCTCGCAGCGTTTCGCCGGCCTTCCCGTGACGGTGCGCCAGGCCTCGCGCCTCGTCGGCGCCAAGGAATTGGCCGAGACCAAGAAGGGGCTCGCCGATGGCACGGTCGACATCGTCGTCGGCACGCATGCGCTGCTCGGCGCCGCGATCAGCTTCAAGCATCTCGGGCTCCTGATCATCGACGAGGAGCAGCATTTCGGCGTCAAGCACAAGGAGCGCCTGAAGGATCTGAAGAGCGACGTGCACGTGCTCACCCTGTCCGCGACGCCGATCCCGCGCACGCTGCAGCTGGCGCTGACGGGCGTGCGCGAACTGTCGCTGATCACCACCGCACCCGTCGACCGCATGGCGGTGCGCACCTTCATCTCCCCCTTCGACCCGCTGGTGATCCGCGAGACGCTGCTGCGTGAGCGCTACCGCGGCGGCCAGAGCTTTTACGTCGTGCCGCGCATCAGCGATCTGAAGGAAGTCGGTGATTTCCTGAGGGAACACGTGCCCGAGCTGAAGTTCGCCACCGCGCACGGGCAGATCGCGCCCGGCGAACTCGACGACATCATGAACGCCTTCTACGACGGCAAGTACGACGTGCTCTTGTCGACCACGATCGTGGAATCCGGTCTCGACATCCCGACCGCCAACACGCTGATCGTCCACCGCGCCGACATGTTCGGCCTGGCCCAGCTCTACCAGCTGCGCGGCCGCGTCGGCCGTTCCAAGCTGCGCGCCTACGCCCTGTTCACGCTACCCGCCAACCGCACCATGACCCAGACTGCCGAGCGGCGGCTGAAGGTGCTGCAATCGCTCGACACACTGGGCGCCGGTTTTCAGCTCGCCAGCCACGACCTCGACATCCGCGGCGCCGGCAACCTGCTCGGCGAGGAGCAATCGGGCCACATCAAGGAGGTCGGCTTCGAGCTCTACCAGCAGATGCTGGAGGAGGCGGTGGCCGAGATCCGCGGCACCGGCGAGGTCTCGGACGGCTCCTGGTCGCCGCAGATCACCGTCGGCACCGCCGTGATGATCCCCGAGAGCTACGTGCCCGACCTGCAGCTCAGGCTGGCGCTCTACCGCCGTCTGGCCGACCTCCAGTCCACCGCCGAGATCGACAGCTTCGGCGCCGAGCTGATCGACCGCTTCGGCCCGCTGCCCGACGAGGTGCAGCACCTCTTGAAGATCGTCTACATCAAGGCGCTTTGCCGCAAGGCCAACGTCGAGAAGCTCGACGCCGGGCCGAAGGGCGTCGTCGTCCAGTTCCGCGACAAGACCTTCGCCGATCCGGCCGGGCTGGTGAAGATGATCGCCGAGCAGGGCTCGCTGGCAAAAATCCGCCCCGATCAGGGCGTGGTCTTCATCCGCGACTGGCCGAACCCCGAGAAGCGCCTGGCCGGCGCGGCGGTGGTGATGACGCAGTTGGCAAGGCTGGCGGAGAAGGCGGGGTAGGGCGCGGGCGGGGTCTTGTACCCAAAGTTGCTTCAGCTTCTGACAACCCTACCCGCAGGCTGCCGCAAAGCAACGCGATTCCACGAAAGTGGCCGAGAGCTCCAATGTTCTTGGATGGCCTGCGAGAAATCGGGCCTGACAAGCTTCGCTCGGGCAATGCAACCGGTTTCATCCTCGGTTCGGATAACGAGCCCTTCTATCGCACCATCTCTGAACTGACTACGCACATTGAGTAGAAGGTCAGTTAGCTGATGTAGCGCAAAATGTCCTCTTGCGATTTCCGGTACGGTGCTGAGGCCACCTTTTTGAGCAAGCGTATTCCTGTCAATGGTGGTAAGGAATTCTTTTTTCTCACGACAGTAGACGTCGAATAGAAGAAACCAGTCTGGTAAACGATCGTAAAATAGTGAGTGGGTTGCCGCACACCATTCACCGAATAATATCAGCTTCGGTTCTAGAACCTTTTCCAGGCTCTCCCGCCTCTCCCCAAGCCAAGAATTAAGACGTGCAAACTGTCCCCGATAGGGCATTGAAATATAAGATCCCCTGTTTTGCAGTAATATCTCAAAATCGTCGGCGCGTGATATCCCGAGGTTGGCTCCATCAACTTTTTCTTCAACAATTACGACAGAATCCAAAAAATCTTGAATCTCATGTGGCAAAAGAACCTTGTCTCCGCGCGGTTTATCTTTACCGAGCCAAGCTAGGTGTGGAGTATGAGGAAACCGAAAGAAGTCAGTCATTTTGGCAACTTAGGAGATGCATTATTCGGAAATTTTACTTTGTAGAAATGACAGGCATCCTCCGGGCACAAAAATTCTACTGCGATGCCATGTTTCCTGAGCGTCTCCCACCAATCCAACCATTTGCAGTCTGCGGCCTGCAAAATCTTCGGCTTCTCTGGGTGGGCGTTCGCTACTGCCGCAAATTTTCGATCGGGAGCATCGAAGTGTGGCTCAAGACGCTGATCTGGAAATTCAACAAATTGATCGGACCCTATTTCTGTAATCGTTACCTGCTCAACATAAGTTTGATTGCGTTGATTTTGGAGTAACCATTTTAAGAATACGTCGCCGACCCCCTTCGGTTGGTTCGGATGAGTTTTATTCTGGTATTCGCGGAGAATGTGGAAGCAATCATCAATTACTGTAATTCCGCGCTTCTGTTGCATGAGAAGGCGTTCTATGCAGCGCTGCCTGCATTCGTCGGAAATTCCTTCGTGATTGCCATTGGCAACCAAGAGGACATTTGTATCGATAACAGCATAAACCATCAATTATTTAGAACCGATTTCGTTCGTGATTTCTTCTTGATGGCCGCAAGTGTTCTTGCACTTATATCTTCCATCTCGTCTCCGAAGAAATTTTCTGGCCAGTTAATAATTTCTCCGTCTTCATTGATTTGAAGATCCTCAATTTCGGTGAATCCTCTCCTATTCCTTACAAAATAGACAGCCACCTCTTCCTTCTGAATCGCTCCCTCAGCTACTCGTCTCTGCAAACGATTAAGGAAATGCTCCGAATGCGTTTCGATTACAAGTTGCGTCCTTCGCGGCGCACCTTCCTCGTAAGAATGGATTGCGCTGATAAACGCATCGGCAAGTACGGATTGCGCTTTGGGATGGAGATGAATTTCCGGCTGCTCCATCCAAACAGTGGAACCTACAGGGGAATAGAAGGCTTGCACCAGTGCGGGAAGAACCTGCGAAACACCAAAACCTACGTCAGTTAGTTTAACCTCTGGTGCCGTGGTCTGTGTTTTCACGAGGACTTCATATTCTTTGCGCCCCTCCGCGACGGCCTTCACGCGGAAATTAGCAATAATACCGAGGTCGACTAGCCAAGATGCGATAAACTCATCAAAACGCATTTTGCTACGCTTGTGGCCGCGATTGAGCTTGCGTCCTTCTGCCGCCGCCGAAAGTAGCGCGGCAATCGCACTTTCCCCCTGTTGGCCTACATCCGGTGGGCTATCGCCAGACCATTGGTACACCCGGCGGGGAGGGCTTCTCAGGGGACCGAGAAAGTAAAGCTCATCCAGGATACGTTCGGTTTCTAGCGCGAACTCAGCTAAGAAGTCAGCATTTTGGTATCGCAGGAGCGTACGATCTGCAAATCGGTAGAATTTTTCAGGCGGCTCCGCCGGCCACTTACGACCTTGAGCGTGAACAAGGCGCAGTGGCGAGGCTTCAAGAAATCCACCGCTACCTTTTCGACCGTGAGTGATCTCAAGCGCGGCTATATTTCCATCAAACAACTTGTACTCGACCTTTTCAGCGATCGGCTGCCCCGACTTGTCCGCCCGTAATGTCGAATGGAGATACAGGTGATCTCCGGAGTAGTCTTCCGACCGGGTCAGTGGGTTTTTTACATGCAGCCGATTTGGGAGCCGCCATTTCAAGGCAAATTCAATAGGCAGAGTAAGATTATGGCCATGAACGCAATCAGCAAAAGTACCCAGATCGATCAAAGAATTTTCATCGCCAAGATGTAGAGCGCGTTTTCGGTCAGAAATCTGAACCGTCTGTTTCAAAGCGAGAAGTAAGTGCCCAAGACTGGATTTTCCAGAGCTGTTTCCGCCAAATATAACAGTTAGAGGAGCAAGGCGAATAGAGCCCGTATCCTGCCATGCCTTGAAGTTTTTCACCTGCAATTCGACGAGCATCTCATTGTCCTAGAATTTTTCTTTTGCTAGCACGACTTAAGCGGTTCCCGCCAATCGCTTCAGGGCTGTCTTTGATCTGAAAAACCCTTTCCTTGCGGTAGAGAAGTCCCCGTTTGGGGCTAATGTGTATCGAGAGGCTGCACTACGTGGTTGACATATTCACTAGCGATTTAACGTAACCCGACAATCTTTTTTCGGTACATCTTGCGATACGCGGTTGGCCGTCAGCCTTTTACCCTGCCTTCACTCTCCCTCCAACTCCTCCCATCTCCCCCTCACCCCTTCTCCGCCGCCACCTGCCTGATCGCGTCGGCCAGTGTCTGCGGGTCCTGCGCGCCCATCACGGCATATTTGTTTTCGAGGATGAAGCACGGCACGCCGCGCACGCCCATGCGCGAGGCGGTGGCGATTTCCTCGGTCACAGCGTCGCGGTCGGCGTCGGTGGGGAGAAGCGTCTCGACCACGGCCGCGTCCATGCCGGCGTCGCGGGCGGCTGCGATCAGTTCTGTGGGGTCGCCGACATTTCGGCCTTCCTGGAAATAGAGCTCGAACAGCCGGCGGGCGAGCCGGTTCTGGATTTCGGGACCGGCCGAGCCCGCCCAGCGGATGACCCGGTGCGCGTCGAGCGTGTTCGGCGCGACCGTGATGGCGTCGAAGGCGAAGGGAATGCCTTCGGCCTGGCCGGACCCGACCAGAGTGTCATGCGCCTGCTTCAGCCGATCGGCGCTGCCGAACTTCGCCAGCATGTAGGCCTTGCGCTCGAGCCCTTCGGCCGGGATCGTCGGATCGAGCTGGTAGGGCCGCCAGCGGACGTCGACCTCGATGCCGTCGGCAAGCGCGATGGCGCGGTCGAGGCGTTTCTGGCCGAGGAAGCACCAGGGACACACGACGTCGGAAATGACGTCGATGCGGACGGTCTGCGGCTGGGTCAAGGCGGCCTCCATCTGTGCTGATCCGCGAGAACTTAGCGCGATGCGGCGAAGCGGGCCATGCCGTCGCGCATCCACCATCCGTGCCGTGTCAGTCGCCGACGCGCCACCAGGTCGGCAGCTGGTAGCCGTAGAGCGGCGTCTGGCCGGCATGCTCGATCCGCGCCCAGCGCCCGACCCATTGCTCGCCCTGATGATAGAGCGGAACGACATAGGCACCGGACAGCAGCGCCCGGTCGAGCGCCCGCACGGCGTCGATGAAATCGCCGCGCTCGCGGGCCTGGAGAAGCGTCTCGATCAGCGCGTCGACGGCAGGCTCGGCGACGCCTGCGAAGTTCCAGGAGCCGGGCGCGTCCTTCGAGGCCGAGCCCCAGCGGCCGACCTGCTCGACGCCGGGGGAAAGCGAGGCGGTGTAGTTGGCCAGGATGACGTCATAGTCGCGGGTCAGGAGCCTTTGCTGGTACTGCGCCGCGTCGACCGAGCGGATCGTGGCCTCGATGCCGAGGCTGGCCAGCGTGCGCTGCCAGGCCAGCGCCAGTTCCTGTCCGCCATTGGCCCGCAGCATGATCTCGAAGGCGAAGGGCCGTCCGTCGGCGTTGACCATCTTGCGGTCCTGCATGGTGTAGCCGGCGGCCTTCAGCGCTTCGAAGCCCTGGCGCAGGAAGGAACGGTCGCGGCCGGTGCCGTCCGATACGGGTGGCGCCCAGGCGCCGTCCATGATCTCCGGCGCGACCGCGTCGGGGAAGGGGGCGAGCAACGCCTTTTCCGCCTCGTTTGCCGGCACGCCCTGCGAGCCGAGTTCGGACCCGTCCCAGTAGCTCCGGGTGCGCCTGTAGACGCCGGAAAACAGGTTCTGGTTCGCCCATTCGAAATCGAACAGCCCGGCGAGCGCCTGGCGCGTCGCGCGGTCCTGGAACAGGGGTCGCCGCGTGTTCATGACGAAGCCGTACATGCCGGAGGGCAGGCCGCTGCGAAAGGTGTCCTTCGCCACCTCGCCGGACGACACCGCGGGGAAACCGTAGTCGTTCGTCCAGCGGGTGGAGCTGCCTTCCGGAAAAATGTCGACGAGACCCTTCTTGAAGGCCTCGAACATGGTGTTTTCGTCCCGGTAGTAGTTGAGGCGGATCTCGTCGTAATTGTCGAAGCCGCGCTTGGAGGGAATGTCCTTGCCCCAGTAGTCGGGATCCCGCCGAAGCACGAGGAGTTCCCCGGGGCGCACCGTCTGGATGCGATAGGGGCCGCTGCCGATCATCGGCTTCAGCGTCGACTTGGCGAAGTTCTCCGCGTCGATGGCGTGTTTCGGCAGCACCGGCATGAGGCCGATGATCAGCGGCAGTTCGCGATCCGGCATTTCGAAGGTGAACCGCACGCCGCGCTCGCCCACCTTCTCCATCGCCGACAGCTTGTTGACGGTGGTGGCGTAGCGGGGAAAGCCCTTGTCGCGCAGCAGCTCGAAGGTGAAGATCACGTCCTCGGGCGTCACCGGTTCGCCGTCGGAGAAGCGGGCGCGGGCGTCGAGCGTGAACTCGGCATAGGTGCGGTCGTCGTCGGTGTCGATCGATTCGGCCAGCAGCGGGTAGAGCGCGAAGGGTTCGTCGTAGGACCGCATCATCAACGTCTCGAAGACGTTGTTGCCGTAGGTCAAATCGAGGATGCCGCGCACCGCCGAGCCCTGGATGATCAGCGGATTGAGGCTGTCGAACGTGCCCTGGACGGCATAGTTGACGGTCCCGCCCTTCGGCGCATCCGGGTTGGCGTAGGGCAGGTGCTCGAAATCGGCCGGCAAGGCCGGTTCGCCATGCATGGAAATGGCATGGCGGGGCTCCGCCACAGCTGGTGAGCCGATGACGGGGAGGGACAGGACCGCGAGGGCCGACAGTGTCTTGAAGAGTCTCATGGGGGCTGTCGCCGAATGGGTGGATGATTCGAAGGCACCGTAACACGATCGGGGCGTCATTCCCTCATCGCGGCAGAAAGCGGCGTGTTTCCGGTCGACCATACTGGATTCGGCTCGGCTGGCGGTGTAACAGGCGGCGGCAGGATAATCATCGGTCAGCCCGGACAGCGCCGCCAAGTCATGCTGTCGCCTCATTTGGCCAACATTGAGCGGTCAAGGTTCCAGGCACCGAAACTCGAGAGGAAACGCCACCGATGCAGTCGAAGAGTATCTCCGCACCCCGCTTTGCAGTACTTGCGGCCGGTATCGCCGGCTTCGTCGTGGCCAACGTCGTGCCGGCCATGGCCCAGCAGCAGGGCCAGCCGCCCCGCGGCTGGTTCAAGGCCTGTTCGAAGCAGGAAGACATCGACATCTGCAACGTTCAGAACATCGTGGTCGCCGATTCGGGCCAGCTGATCACTGGCGTGAGCCTGATCGAGGTCAAGGGAAAGGTGAACCGCAAGGTGTTCCAGGTGACCGTGCCCACCGGCCGCATGATGATGCCCGGCATCGGCATGCAGGTGGACACCGCCAAGCCGCAGAAGGTCGACTATGCCGTTTGCTTCCCGGATCGGTGCGTAGCCGAGGTTCCGATGACGGACGCGCTCGTCGCGAGCTTCAAGAAGGGCACCGAGCTGACGCTGACCTCGGTCAACTTCCAGAACCAGCCGAACCCGATCAAGGTCTCGCTCGCCGGCTTCACGGCCGCGTTCGACGGCGCGCCGCTTCAGCAGGCCGACATCGAGGATCGCCAGAAGAAGCTTCAGGAGTTCGTGTCCAAGAACAACGAGGACTTCGCCAAGAAGCTTCGGGAAGAGCAGGAAAAGGCCAAGGCCGCGAACTGACGCGACCGGCATGGGGCGGCGCGGGGACGCGCCGCCGGAAGCTGCCCTGCATCCGTGATCATTGCGAAGGCGTGGATTTCGATCCGCGCCTTCTTTCGTAGCGGACGTACCCGACCGCCTCGCCCCCAGGCAACAACGACTGAAGCGCCATTGCGGGGCGAGATCCATCAGCGGTGAGGGGTGGACACCTGTCGGCCGGGCGCTCTGGCAAAGGCCATCGGCGTCAAGACACGTCCCACCCGGTTGCGGGCGTCAGCCCGGCCGGGTCAGACCGAGAAGCTGGTGCCGCAGCCGCAGGACGCGACGGCATTGGGGTTGCGGATCTGAAACGACTGGCCGATCAGGTCGTCGACGAAGTCGATCACCGAGCCGCCCATGTAGATGAGTGACATTTCGTCGACGAGTACCGTAGCGCCGTCTCGCTCGATGGCGGTATCGTCGTCATTGCGCTCGGCGGTCAGGTCGAACTTGTAGGAAAAGCCCGAGCAACCGCCACCTTCGACGGAAACGCGAAGTGCGCTTTTGTCCTGCTCGGCGGCGAGGATACGGACGATCCGCTTCGCGGCCGCCTCGGTCAGTTCCACGCCCTTCATCGAATTCTTGGCGTCGCTGCCCATGGCATCACCTTGCTTTTGCAATCCCACGATAGGTATGAAGCGCATCGGGGCAAGTCAACCGGCGAGATCAATGTCCGTGCAAGGTCCACGCGACGACATCGGATATGGATATCGGCCGCGCGCCGCCTTCGCATGCGATCCGGCTGCGACGCGGGGGCGCTTCTACGCCGAACCGGAGAGCCCGACGCGCACGCCCTTCCAGCGCGACCGCGACCGCATCATCCATTCCACCGCCTTTCGCCGGCTGAAGCACAAGACGCAGGTCTTCTTCGCCCACGAGGCCGACCACTACCGCACCCGGCTCACCCATTCGATCGAGGTGGCGCAGATCGCACGTGCGCTGGCGCGCGCTTTGCGGCTCGACGAGGATCTGGCCGAGGCGGTGGCGCTGGTCCACGATTTCGGCCACACGCCCTTCGGCCACACCGGCGAAGACGCGCTGCATGCGAAGATGGCGGCCTATGGCGGCTTCGACCACAACGCCCAGGCGCTGCGGGTGGTCACCAAGCTCGAGCGCCGCTATGCCGAGTTCGACGGGCTGAACCTGTCGTGGGAAACGCTGGAGGGCCTCGTCAAGCACAATGGTCCGCTGGTGGGCCCGGAGGGGGCGGGGTTGAAGGGGCCGCTGCCGCAGTCGATCCGTGATTTCGACGCGCTGTACCCCCTGGATCTTGCCAGCTATGCATCACTGGAGGCGCAGGTTGCGGCGATCGCCGACGACATCGCCTACGACGCGCATGACATCGACGATGGCCTGCGCTCCGGCCTGCTGACTCTGGAAATGCTGGAGGGGCCGGCCTTCACGGCCGAACTGCTGGCGATCGTACGTGAGCGCTATCCCGCGCTCGATCCCATTCGAACCGGACACGAACTGATGCGGCGCCAGATCACCATGATGGTGGAGGACGTGATCGGCGAGGCGCAGGACCGGCTTGCGGCGCTCGATCCGGCATCGCCCGAGGCCGTTCGCGCCGCGCCACGCGCCATCGCCGCCTTCTCCGACACCATGCGCGACCGCGAGAAAGAACTGAAGGCCTTCCTCTACGCCAATCTCTACCGGCATCCGGACGTGATGGCTGTGCGGGCGCGGGCCGAGCGCATCGTCGCCGACCTGTTCGACGTCTATTTCGATGATCCGGAGACGATGCCGGAGGGCTGGCGGGGTATCCTCACGCGGGCCGGCGACGCCGTGAAGGCGCGGCACGTGGCGGATTTCCTGGCGGGCATGACCGACACCTACGCATTGAAGGAACACCGGCGGCTGTTTGACCATACGCCCGATATCGGTTAGGCGGAGCCCCGCGAACGGCACACCGCTGCCGGCCTCTCGAAACCCCGGAAGACGACCGATGAACATCTTCGCCGATTTCCACGATCGGATCAGCAAGGCCATCCTTTCGCTCGGCCTGACCCCCGTCGACGGGTCTGACCTGTCGCTGGCGCGCGTGACCGTCGAGCCGCCCCGCGATGCGACCCATGGCGACCTCGCCACCAACGCGGCGATGGTGCTGTCGAAGGCCGTCGGCGAAAATCCGCGCGTGCTGGCGCAAAAGATCGCCGATCGCCTCAAGGACGAGCCCGACGTGGCGCGTGTCGACATTGCCGGTCCGGGCTTCATCAACCTGGCGCTGAGCGATGCCTTCTGGCAGGCGAGGCTGCGGGAGATGCTGGCCGCCGGTCTGGACTACGGTCGTTCGACGGTCGGAGCCGGCCACCGCGTCAACGTCGAGTTCGTGTCCGCCAATCCGACCGGGCCGATGCATGTGGGCCATTGCCGCGGCGCGGTCGTCGGCGACACGCTAGCCAACATCATGGCCTTCGCCGGCTACGACGTCGTCAAGGAGTACTACATCAACGATGCCGGCTCGCAGATCGACGTGCTCGGCCGTTCGGCGCTGCTGCGCTATCGCGAGGCGCTGGGCGAGAACATCGGCGACATCCCGGCCGGACTCTATCCCGGCGACTACCTGAAGCCGGT
Organism: Aquibium carbonis; assembly: GCF_003970795.1. Lineage (GTDB taxonomy): Bacteria > Pseudomonadota > Alphaproteobacteria > Rhizobiales > Rhizobiaceae > Aquibium > Aquibium carbonis. The sequence continues at coordinate 174,026 of NZ_RWKW01000035.1, forward strand.
GGGACAGGCGCTGCTCGACGAATATGGCTCCGGCCTGCTCGGCATGGCCGAGGTCAAGGCGCTGGACATCGCCAAGGACAAGGCCATCGCCATGATGATGGAGATGATCCGCGAGGACCTGGCCGCGCTCAACGTGCATCATGACGTGTTTTTCTCGGAACGCAGCCTGCATGAAGGCAACGGCGGCAGGATACGCTCGGCCATCACCGACCTGACGCTGTCGGGCCATGTCTACAAGGGCAAGCTGCCGCCGCCGAAGGGGCAGAAGCCGGAGGACTGGGAGGACCGCGAGCAGACGCTGTTCCGTTCCACCGAGGTCGGCGACGACATCGACCGGCCTCTGGTCAAGTCGGATGGCGCCTTCACCTATTTCGCCGCCGATGTCGCCTATATGAAGGACAAGTACGAGCGCGGCTTCGAGGAACTGATCTTCGTGCTCGGGGCCGACCATGGCGGCTACGTCAAGCGCCTGGAAGCGCTCGGCAAGGCACTGTCGGGCGGCGCCCTCGAGATCGAGGTGCTGCTGTGCCAGCTGGTGCGCCTCTACCGCGACGGCGAGCCGGTGAAGATGTCGAAACGGTCCGGCGAGTTCGTGACGCTGCGCGATGTGGTGGACGAGGTCGGCCGCGATCCGATCCGCTTCATGATGCTCTACCGCAAGAACGATGCGCCGCTGGATTTCGACTTCGCCAAGGTCACCGAACAGTCCAAGGACAACCCGGTCTTCTACGTCCAGTATGCATCGGCGCGCTGCCATTCGGTCTTCCGCCAGGCGGCGGAACAGTTCTCCGGCGCATCCTTCGACCGCGCGAGCCTGTCCGGTGCGGTGGGCGGGCTCACCGACGAGGCCGAGATCGCCATGGTGCGCAAGCTCGCCGAGTATCCCCGCATCGTCGAGTCGGCGGCCGCCGCGCATGAGCCGCATCGCATCGCATTCTACCTCTACGAGGTGGCCAGCGCGTTGCATGCGCTGTGGAACCGGGGGACCGACAATCCGGACTTACGTTTTCTTAAGGTTAACGATCCAGAATCGACCAAAGCCAGACTTGGGCTGGTGCGGGCCGTGCTTGACGTCTTGACGTCGGGGCTCGGGTTGCTCGGTGCGGATGCTCCTGAGGAAATGCGCTGAGACGCTCGAAAAACCGCCACCTTTCGCCCACAATACGCTGGTAACGCCCAAGGTCCGTGGCGATTACGTCGCTCGGACATCTGCGAGTTCGGGGACGAGTAATGGCAGATCTGAAGCATCTCAAGGTGCAGCCGCACGGCAAGGACGGCGATAGTGATCCGCTGGCCGAACTGACGCGCATCATGGGGCTGAACCCGCAGACTGGAGCGCGTGAAACGGTGTCCGACGAATTCGGTATCGATCTCGAGCGCGAGTTGATTGGCGACATGGGCGCCAATGACAGCCGCGCACCAGGGACGAGGACCTCCAACGGCGTCAGTGCGCCCGCCGTCACGGCGCCTGCCGGTTCGCCCGCACAGCGTTCGAACGACGGTTGGAAGCCGGCTTCCGTGGACGTTCCGTCCGCATCGCGAGGTCAGGCGGCAATGGACGGGCCGCGCCCGGCCATCGATCCGTTTGCCGCCCTTTCGAAGCCCGTTGCGCCATCGGTCCCGCAAGGCCTGACCTCGCGGGCCGCCCCGCAAGAGGCCGAAAAGCCCGCCACGCGGCGCGACTGGTCGATCGCCGGCGCGTCCGCACAGACGGCTCCCTCCGGTTCGACACCCGTTGCGCGGGCTCCCTCCGACGAAGCCGCGGAAGAGGATCCGTTCGAGCGGCTGGCCGCGTTCTCCCGTCAGTGGCTCGATCGTAGCCAGCCGGACGCGGGCGCAGCCGCGACTGGTCCCGGGTTTCGCATGCCCTCCCAGCCATCCGGCCCCGTGTCGGCCGTTCCGGCCCCGGAGCGCGCGAAGCCCGTGTCCGACGTTTCGCCTCGGCCCGTGCCTTCGACCGCGATCCCGTCCGCATCGCCGGCGTCCCCCGCGAGCGGACTTTCGTCGACCGTGCCGGCATCCATGAAGTCGACGGCTTCGCGCCTCGCCGATCCGGCGCCGGTGGTTCCGCCGCCCGCCGAGGACAAGATCTTCGATCCTTTCGCCGAACTGGTCGCCATGGCCGGGCAGACGCGCCAGACGGCGCCCGCCGGCCCCGAAGGCCCGGCCGCGATCGCATCCGTCCCGGCGGCTGCGCCGGCCAGCCCGCAGCCACGCCCCCAAGCCGTGAAGACGGACCCCGCTCCCGCCGATGGGGCGGCGCCCTACCAGTCGACGGTCGCGAACCCGTCGATCATCGCGCGGCGTACCAACTGGCAGTCGGCTACGGGCAATGTCCCCGCCTTCACGCCGCGTGACCCGTCGGCTGTCACGCCGCAGGTCGCCGCAGCGGCAGCCGCGACGATCGCGCCATCGGTGGCCCGAGCCGCGATGCCGGCCCAGGTTGAACCGGCGGCGGTGGAAACCGCGCCTGCAAAGCCCGAGCCGGAAGCATACGTCCCTCAGGTCCAGGCGCCTGACCATCCTGCGTCCGACGAACGGCCCACGACCGAACCGGCCAGTCCGGCCCTCCAAAATGCCCCGGCGACACCCGTGGTCGAGGCCGAAGCCCCCGAGGCTTCGACCTGGGATGCCATATCGGCCTGGGTCACCAAGCCGAGCGAGCGGCGCGTTCAACCATCGCAAGACGGTCATCAGGCCAACACCGACGATCTGGACGATTTCTTCCGTGCCGAGGACGAGGACGATGCGTCGGTTCTCCCCCCTGTCGCGCAGATTCCCGGACTGGCGCCCGAGACCGCCGGCGAAGACGATCTCGGCGGGTTCGACGATGACTTCGATCTCGAGAGCCTCCTGATGAGCGAACTTGAGGGCGAGGGGTACCGCGCCGAAGACGGCGGAGCCGACCGCAAGGCGACGGATCTCGCCGCGGCCCTGGCGCCATCCTCGCAGCCCGAGCGGGCTTTCCAGGGCGCTTCCGCCCGGAACGACGGGGTCGAACGTGTGGCCGAGGCGCGCGATGCCCAGGCGCAGGCCGTTTCGAAGGATGTTCTCGCCGAACTGGAGGAGCCTGAGGCCCGCGACGACGATGACGGCATGCCGGACGTCGATACGGTGGAGGTGCCGACCGCGCCCTATGTCGTCGCCGACGAGATCGACATCCCCGAACTGCACGTCGAGGACGACGTCCAGCCGGCGATCGCGGCGGATGACATCGATGCCGATTTCGGCGGTGGGTTCGAAGACCGCCCCGAGACCCGGCCCGCCGCCGGCATGGCGGCAGGGGCCGCCGTCGCCATGGGCGAGACATGGTCGAACGCCGCACCGCGCGTCGCTCCGGGGACCGCACGGCACGACGATGTCGACGAGCTGGATGCCGCCTTCGACGAGGCGGTCCGCTCCTGGGCCGAGGCCGAAAACCGGAAGGAGCAGGGCGCCGAAGGAACTGCCGCTACCGGTGGCGCGGCCATGTGGATGAACGTGCGCCCGGGTCTCGACAGCCGTGCCCATGACGATGACGATTTCGATCCGACCTACCAGCCCGGCCCGGCCGCCTCGTATGAAGGTCGCTCGGTCCAGAAGAGCCGCGGTCTCATGGTGGCGGCGGTGGTGGCCGGCATTGCCGTGATCGGGGGCGTCGGCGCTTTCGTGATGTCGATGGGCGGCGGCGAGGGCGGGGATGCGCCCGTGCTCGTCCGCGCCGATCAGGAGCCGGTCAAGGTCAAGCCCGATCAGCCGGGCGGCATGACGGTGCCCAATCAGGACAAGGCGGTCTACGAGCGCTTCAGCGCCGGCGGGTCCGACGGGCAGCCGGCCCAGGAACGATTGGTTTCCAACCAGGAGGAGCCTGTCAGTCTCGCCGTCCGGACCGTTCCCATCACCGCGCCGACGGCTTTGATCGACCCGGCCGACGCGGAGACGGCCGACGAACTGCCGGGCGCGTTTGGCCAGTCGGGCGACCTGGCGCGGCCGAAATCCGAGGATCGCGTCGAGGCAACCGACGACTTCGATCCCGCGCTCTCGGAGGAGATCGCGGTGATCGCGCCGCATCGGGTTCGCACCATGGTCGTGCGGCCGGACGGGACGCTGGTCCCGCGCGAGGAGATGGAGCCGCAAGCCGTGATGGCCGCCGCCGAACCGGCGCCTGCTCCGCTGGCTCAGGCACCGATCCGTACTAGTGATGCAGCCCCGGCCGCCAGCGCGGCATCCGACATGCAACCGGCGTCGTCCGCTAACGGGACCGCGCCGGCCGCCGCTTCCGAAAACCCGGCCGCGCCGGTCGCCGACGCGGTGCAGGATCCCCCCGTTCGAACGGTCGAGACCCGGACCATCACGCGCGACCAGGCGACGCCGTCGCGCGGCCCCGTCGCGCCGACCCGCCCGTCGGACCAGCCGGTCGACATCGTCGGCAATGCCGGCGCAGCACCGGCCGGGACGCAGGTTGCCGCCGCCACGCCGGCGCCGGTCGTCGCAGCCCAGAGCAGCGAATGGGCCATGCAGATCGCCTCGCAGCCAACGCCTGAAGGCGCGCAGGCGAGCTATGCCGACCTGTCGCGCCGCTACTCGTCGGTGCTCAATGGACGCGGCGTCAACATCGTCAGGGCCGAAATCGCGGGGAAGGGCACGTACTGGCGCGTTCGCATTCCGGCCGGCTCGCGAGCCGAGGCGAACACGCTCTGCGATCGCTACAAGGCCGCGGGCGGGAGCTGCTTTGTGTCGAGGTAGTCCGAGCCGTCCAGAACCGAGTGCCGGCGGGCCGTCCTAAGGGGCGGCCCGTTCGCGTTCAGGACGACGCGGCGCAATTCCCTCGTCCGATCAAACGCACTACGCTGTGGGCCATGAGCGAATCAAAAGCCGTCATTTTCGGGTCAACCGGCAAGCGCCTCACTGCCGAGGAGAAGGCCTTCTATCGCGGCGAGCGACCCTGGGGGTTCATCCTCTTTGCCCGCAACATCGGCGAACCTGCTGAAATCGCCGATCTGGTGGCCGAAATGCGTGACAGCGTCGGCCGGCCGGACGCGCCGGTCTTCATCGACCAGGAGGGCGGGCGGGTGCAGCGGCTGCGGCCGCCGCTGGTGCCGAACTATCCGCCGGCCGCAGCCCTCGGCGCCATTCACGCAGGTGATCCGGAGGCCGGGCTGCGCGCCGCCTGGCTGATGTCGCGGCTGCACGCCTTCGACCTGATGCGCTTCGGCATCAACGCCGACTGCCTGCCCGTGCTCGACGTGCCGGTGGAGGGCGCGCATGACGTGATCGGCAACCGCGCCTATGCGAAGGATCCGGAGGTGGTCGCCGCGATGGGCGGTGCCGCCGCGGACGGGCTCATGGCGGGCGGCGTTTTGCCGGTGATGAAGCACGTGCCGGGCCACGGACGGGCATTCGCCGACAGCCACCTGGCGCTGCCGGTGGTCGATGCGCCGCTGGACGAGTTGCGCGCACGCGACTTCGCGCCCTTCAAGGCGCTCAACTCGTTGCCGGTGGCGATGACGGCGCATGTCGTCTACACCGCGTTGGATCCGCATCGGCCGGCCACGACGTCGCCCCTGATCATTTCGCAGATCATCCGCGGCGAGATCGGCTTCGACGGCCTCCTGATGAGCGACGACGTCTCGATGAAGGCGCTTTCTGGGGATTTCGACGAAAAATCCCGAGCCATCCTTGCCGCAGGTTGCGATGTGGTCCTTCACTGCAATGGCGTGATGGACGAAATGCGGGCCGTCGCAAACGGGGTCGAAGCGCTTTCGCCGGAGGCGGTGCGCCGCGCCGGCCGGGCGCTGTCCCTTTTGGGACGCGCCGATGGCGCCGACGAGTTGTCCCTGCGCGAGGAATTCGCCGCCCTGACAGGGGCTTTTGCATGAAGGGATGAGGCGTGGCCGAGGCCGCCGGAGCATCGAAGGGCAGACCGACTCCGATGGAGCGCCTGTGGGCGCCCGAGGAGGAGGCGCGCGATCCGGCCGAAGCCCTGGTCGTCGACGTCGACGGCTTCGAGGGACCGCTCGACCTGCTGCTGCATCTGGCGCGCAACCAGAAGGTCGATCTCGCCCGCATCTCGATCCTGGCACTGGCCGAGCAGTATCTCGTCTTCGTCGATCGGGCTCGCAAGCTCAGGCTCGAGCTTGCGGCGGACTACCTGGTGATGGCGGCCTGGCTCGCCTTCCTGAAATCGAAGCTCCTCCTTCCCAAGATCCCGGGCGAGGATGGCGAGAGCGGTGAGGAACTGGCCGCCGCGCTGCAGTTTCGGCTCAAGCGGCTGGAAGCGATGCGCGACGCGGCCGGACGGCTGGTGAACCGCAACCGGCTCGGACGCGACGTGATGGCGCGTGGAATGCCCGAGATCGTGGTGCTGGAAAAGCAGACCACCTACCAGGCCTCGCTCTACGATCTCCTGACCGCCTACGCGATCCAGCGCCAGCGCCAGGCCATCACGAACGTGCGGATCGCCAGGCGCACGGTTTGGTCGTTGCAGGACGCGCGCGAGCTTTTGACGCGGCTCGTGGGCCGCATGCGCGACTGGACGAGCCTCGACCGCTTCCTGGTCGACTACCTGACGACGCCGCAGGAGCGTGCGACCGCCATCGCCAGTTCCTTCGCGGCATCGCTGGAACTGGTGCGGGAGGGCACGCTCGACATCCGCCAGGAAGAGGCTTTCGCGCCGATCTACCTGCGCGCGCGCACGGCCGCCGCGCCGGAGGTGACCCATGCCTGACGTAAGCAAGGCCGCCATGCCCATCGAGGAGGACGACTTTTTTACGGTGCCTGCCGGCAACGACAATCCGGCCGAACGGCTGCACTTCGCCGAAGCGATCCGCATGGCCGAAGCGATCGTCTTTGCCTCCGCCGAGCCGGTGACGGAGAGGGCGCTTGCCGCGCGCCTGCCCGACGGGATCGACGTGCCGGCGGTGATGGCCGCCATGCAGCGGCAGTACGAACGGCGCGGCGTCAATCTCGTTCGCGTCGCTGACGCCTGGGCGTTCCGGACGGCCGGCGATCTCGCCTTCCTGATGAGCCGCGACGCGCCGCAGCAGAAGAAACTGTCGCGCGCCGCCCTCGAGGTTCTGGCGATCATCGCCTACCACCAGCCGGTAACCCGCGCCGAGATCGAGGAGGTGCGCGGCGTCGAGACGTCGAAGGGCACGCTCGACACGCTCCTGGAGAGCGGCTGGGTGCGGATGCGCGGACGTCGCCGCACGCCGGGACGTCCGGTCACCTACGGCACCACCATGGCGTTCCTCGATCATTTCGGCCTTTCCGAGCTGCGCGACCTGCCGGGAATGGACGAACTCAAGGGCGCGGGGCTCCTGTCGTCGCGGATGCCGTCGAACTTCTCCATGCCGCTTCCGCCGGCCGATCCCGAGGACCTCTCCGATGACGAGGATCCGCTGACCGACATCGACCTCGAGGAACTCGGGCTGTTGACACCCCGCGGTGGGGATGGTTGACCACGGCACCCGGCGGCAGGTCGCCGGGCCGGGCCGCGACGATCATCGATGACGCAATCAGGCACAGGGCGGGCAGAGACGGCGCGGGTGACCGCGGGACGGGCGGATTTGGCCGTGCGCGGCGTCCGACCTGCGACGGGCGTGAGCTTCGCCGCCAAGCTGGCCTACGACAACATCTTTCATTCCTTCGGAAGCGGGGCCGAAACACTGCGCGGCGTGTCGCTGACGGCCGAACCAGGCGAGGTGCTCTGCCTGCTTGGCCCCTCCGGCTCGGGCAAGACGACCTTGCTCCGGATCGCAGCCGGCATCGAGAGCCAGACGCGGGGCAGGGTGCTGCTCAACGATCGCGAGATCGCAGGCCCGTCCGTCTTCCTGCAGCCGGAGAAGCGTTCGATCGGTCTGGTGTTCCAGGATTTTGCGCTGTTTCCGCATTACACCATTCTCGACAATGTCCGCTTCGGGCTGACGGCCCTGTCGTCGGCCGAATCGAAGCGCGAGGCGATGGCGGCGCTGGCTCGCGTCGGGCTCGAGCATCACGCGAAATCCTACCCCCACATCCTGTCGGGCGGCGAACAGCAGCGTGCAGCGCTGGCCCGCGCGCTGGCGCCGCGGCCGGCGGTGCTCCTGCTGGACGAGCCGTTTTCCGGTCTCGATTCGCGGCTGAAGGACAGCGTCCGCGCCGAGACGCTGGCGATCCTGCGCCAGAGCCGCGCCACCGCCATCGTCGTCACCCACGACGCCGAGGAGGCCATGCGCATGGGCGACCGCATCGCCCTCCTGCGCGACGGCAGGCTCGTGCAGGTCGGGCGGGCCGAGGACCTGTTCCAGCAGCCCGCCAACCTTTTCGTGGCCAGCTTCTTCTCGGAACTGAACCTCTTCGACGCCACCGCAGGCGATGGCGTCGTGGACACCCCGCTCGGTCCGTTCGCCGCGTCGGGCTTTTCGACCGGCGACGACGTGACCGTGGCGGTGCGATTGACGGCCATCGAAGCGCACGAAAAGGATGGCGGTACGGAAGCCAGGGTGATATCCCGTCGCTTCCTGGGAGACTCCGAGGCCCTCGAACTCGCCGTGTCCGGCGCCGAGGTTCCGGTCAGAGCGCGCATTCGCTGTGGCGCCTTGTCTCCGGGAGCGCGCGCGGTCTGGCTCTCGGTGCGAAAGTCTGATGTGCTTGTGTTTGAAAGACGGGCCGATAGTGCCTAAATGAGTGGACGATCATCGTTCGGAAGAGGTTATCATGGGTTCCTTCTCCATCTGGCACTGGCTCATCGTTCTGGTGGTCGTGTTGCTGCTCTTCGGACGCGGCAAGATCCCCGAATTGATGGGCGACATGGCCAAGGGCATCAAGAGCTTCAAGAAGGGCATGTCCGACGAGGACGAGGCCGAGATGAAGCGCACTGTCGAGCACCGCAACGACGAAGCCGTCAAGGCGGCGAAGGAATCGGCGCCCAAGTCCTGATCCGGGCGCGTTTGGTTCGGGCCGCTCAACCGGAAGCGTAAGACATGTTCGACATCGGTTGGCCGGAGATGATGGTGATCGCGGTCGTCCTGATCGTGGTCGTCGGACCCAAGGATTTGCCGAGGATGCTGCGCACCTTCGGCAAGACCACGTCGAGCCTGCGCCGCATGGCCGGTGATTTTCGCAAGCAGTTCGACGATGCACTGAAGGAAGCGGAACTCGACGACGTCAAGTCGACCATCGATGCCGCCCGCAAGCTCAATCCGGCGGCGGACATCCGCAAGGCGCTCAATCCGATGGAAAAGGCGGCCTCCGACGTGCGGGCCGGGCTTGACGGACTGATGAAGCCGCAGCCGAACAGGGTGCCGTCGGCGGATGCGCCGGCCACACCGGCCGAGCCTGCCAAGGCGGGGCCGACTGCCATGCCCGGCGAGCCGGCCGTCGCGGCTGCGTCGTCCCCCCAGACCGCAAAGCCCGAAGCGCCATCGGCCCCTGCGGTGACAGCGCCCGCCATCGTGTCCGAGCCCGTCGCCGCGGCGCCGAAGCCGACAACGGCCAGGGCCTCTCCGGTCAAGCGGTCTCCCGCCAAGACGACGGGCGCTGACAAGCCGGCATCGTCGGGTGCCGCCAAGCCCGCGCCGCGCAAGGCGCCGGCAGCCAAGAAATCGACCGGGGCTGCCTCGTGAACATCCACGACGACGATATCGACAAGTCTTCCGCTCCGCTGATGGAGCACCTGATCGAGTTGCGCCAGCGCCTCATGTGGGCCATCGGCGGGTTCTTCGTCGCGTTTCTGTTCTGCTTTTTCTTCGCCAAGCAGCTGTTCAACCTGCTCGTCATCCCATTCCAATGGGCGACCGGCTGGGCCGGGCTCGACCCGACCAAGGTCGACCTCATCTACACCGCGCCGCAGGAGTTCTTCTTCACGCAGATCAAGCTCGGCATGTTCGGCGGCTTGATCCTCGCGTTCCCGCTGATCGCCGCACAGCTCTACAAGTTCGTCGCGCCCGGCCTCTACAAGAACGAGCGCGGCGCCTTCCTGCCGTTCCTGATCGCCTCGCCGATCCTGTTCCTGATCGGCGGCGCGCTGGTCTATTTCTTCTTCACGCCGATGGTGATGTGGTTCTTCCTGTCGATGCAGCAGGTGGGGCCCGACGAGGAAATCCAGATTTCGCTCCTGCCGCGCGTGTCGGAGTATCTCGGCCTGATCATGACGCTGATCTTCTCCTTCGGCCTGGTGTTCCAGCTGCCGGTGGTGACGTCGCTGATGGCCCGTGTCGGGCTGCTCACCTCGGCCGGGCTCGCCGACAAGCGCAAATACGCCATCGTCATCGCCTTCGTCGTCGCGGCCGTGTTGACGCCGCCGGACCCGGTGAGCCAGATCGGCCTCGCGCTGCCGACCATCCTGCTCTACGAGATTTCGATCTTCCTCGCCCGCCGGATCGAGAAAAAGCGCGCGGAAGCGGAGGCGGCCAGGGCCAAGGCCGAAGCGGACGCCGCCGCGCAGGCGGCGGTCGAGGGGCAGACCTAGCACTCGACGATCGACGCCGGCGGGCGCGGCCCGCCCGGTTTTCGCTTCACCCTTGCGTCCGTGCGGATTGCGGTTTACGCCCTCTCGCGCCTCCTTGAACGAGGCCGTGAGGGGGCGACCCGCGCCCCGGTTTCTAGGGAAGACAGTCCGCCATGCTCGACATCCGTTGGATTCGCGAAAACCCGCAAGCCCTTGCCGACGCGCTCGTCAAGCGCGGCTGGTCGGCCGACGAGGCGCGTTCCACCGTCGACGATCTGATCGCCCGCGACGAGGCGCGCCGCAGCCATCTGACCGAGCTGCAGCAGAGCCAGGAGCGCCGCAACGCCGCCTCCAAGGAGATCGGCAATGCCATGCGCAATGGTGACATGGCGCGCGCGGAGGCACTGAAGGCCGAGGTCGGCACGATCAAGGATTTCATCCAGAACGGCGAGACGCGCGAACGGGAACTCGACGAGGCGCTGAAGCAGGCGCTGGCCGTCCTGCCCAACGTCCCTCTGCCCGACGTGCCGGTGGGCAAGGACGAGCATGCCAATGTCGAGCTGCGCCGCGTCGGCGAGCCGCGCCGGATGAACTGGGCCAGGGAGCACTGGGAACTCGGCGAGGCCATGGGCCTGATGGATTTCGAGCGCGCGGCCAGGCTTTCGGGCGCACGTTTCACGGTGCTGAAAGGCCAGCTCGCGCGCCTCGAACGCGCGCTCGGCCAGTTCATGCTCGACCTGCACACCACCGAGCACGGCTACACGGAGGTGCAGCCGCCGCTGCTGGTGCGCGACGAGGCCCTCTATGGCACGAACCAGCTACCGAAGTTCGAGGAAGACCTTTTTTTCGCCGCGCATGGCGATAGCCGCCTGGGGCTCATCCCCACCTCGGAAGTCCCGCTCACCAATCTCGTCCGCGAGGAGATCCAGGACGTCTCTGACCTGCCGCTGCGCTACACTGCGCTCACCCCGTGCTTCCGTTCGGAGGCCGGGTCGGCCGGGCGCGACACGCGCGGCATGCTGCGCCAGCACCAGTTCTACAAGGTGGAGCTGGTCTCGATCACCGACGACGCCACCTCGCTCGACGAGCACGAGCGCATGACCGCTTGTGCGGAGGAAGTCCTCAAGCGCCTCGGCCTGCCGTTCCGCACCATGGTGCTCTCCACCGGCGATATGGGCTTCGGCGCGCAGAAGACGCACGACATCGAGGTCTGGCTGCCCGGCCAGAACGCCTATCGCGAGATCTCGTCCTGCTCGGTCTGTGGTGATTTCCAGGCGCGCCGCATGGACGCGCGCTACCGGCCGAAGGCGGAGGAAGGGCAGGGCAAGGTGCAGCCGCGCTTCGTCCACACGCTGAACGGCTCGGGCGTCGCGGTCGGACGCGCGCTGATCGCGGTGATGGAAAACTACCAGAACGAAGACGGATCGGTCACAATTCCTGAAGCATTGCGCCCCTACATGGGCGGACTGGAGCGGATCGGGGCGCGCTGACACGCGACATCAGCGCTCCACGGCGCCCCCCTCTGGCCTGCCGGCCATCTCCCCCTCGAGGGGGAGATCAGGCGCGGCGCCGAAGCTGCCAATCTCCCCACCCGTGGGGGAGATGGCCGGCAGGCCAGAGGGGGGCGTGACAGAGCTCGAACAGGACAGGGATCGAAGACACCACATGCGCATTCTCATCACCAATGACGACGGCGTCCATGCCGAGGGCATCCAGGTCCTGGAGCGCATGGCGCGCACGATCTCCGACGATGTCTGGATCGTCGCGCCCGAGACCGATCAGTCCGGATTTGCCCATTCGCTGTCGCTGTCGGAGCCGCTGCGCATGCGCAAGCTCGACGCCAAGCACTATGCGCTGCGCGGCACGCCGACCGACTGCGTCATCATGGGCGTGCGCAAGATCATGGACTCCCCGCCGGATCTGATCCTCTCGGGCATCAACTCCGGCACCAACGTTGCCGACGACGTGACCTATTCGGGCACCGTAGCGGGCGCCATGGAAGGTACGCTGCTCGGCATCCGCTCGATCGCGCTGAGCCAGGCCTACAATTTTACCGATGAAGGCCGGCTGGTGCCGTGGGAGGTGGGCGAAACGGTCGGCCCGGCATTGCTGCAGAAGCTCATCAAGACCAGCCTCCCGGCCGGGACGTTCCTCAACGTCAACTTTCCGAACTGCGACCCGGCCGCCGTGGTGGGCACGAAGGTGACCACCCAGGGCAAGCGCGTCCACGGACTGTGGATCGACGAGCGCCGCGACGGCCGCAACTTCCCCTACTACTGGCTGCGCTTCGGTCGCGAGCCGTCCGAGGTGCGGGAGGGCACCGATCTCGCCGCGCTGCGCGACAACTACGTTTCGGTCACGCCGATGCACCTCGACCTGACCGCGCACGAGCTTCGCGATCCGCTGGAGCGCGCGCTCGCATGAACGCAGTCGCCGACGAACGCGAAGGCTTTGCGGCTTTCCTGCTGCGCATGCGCGGCAAGGGGATCGTCGCCAAGGATCTCGTCGGCGCGATCGAGCAGGTGCCGCGCCGAAATTTCATCGGTGGGCAATGGCAGAACGCGATCTGGTCGGACCGGATGGTGCCGATCGCCTGCGGCGAGGTGATCGAGGGCGTCGACCTGCAGGCGCAGGTGATCAACGCGCTGGCACTCGACCCCCAGCACCGCGTGCTCGAGATCGGCACCGGCTCAGGCTTCACGGCGGCCGTGATGGCAAGGCTCTGCGCGCGGGTCGTCAGCATCGACCGCTACCGCACGCTGGTGGAACAGGCGCGCCATCGCATGGATGCGCTCGCGATCACCAACGTCATCGTGCGCCAGGCTGATGCGAGCGGTGGAATGGCGGGCGAGGGACCGTTCGACCGGATCGTCTCCTGGGCCGCTTTCGAGAGCATGCCGCGAAACTATGTCGACCAGCTGGCCTCCAACGGCGTCATGATCGCGCCGATCGGACCCGGCGACGGCGAACAGGCGGTCGCGCGGCTGACCAAGGTGGGCAGCCGGTTCGAGCGCCAGGACATCGGCAAGGTGCGCCTGCAGCCGCTCCTGCCCGGCCTCGCGGCGAAAATCTGATCCCGCCAAGCTGTTTTCATTAATCCTCCGCCGCTTAACCGCCCGGTAAGATTAACGCGCTTTAATTGCATCGTGCTGTAACGAGTAGGCGCGAGTAAAGGCGATGCAGATGAGGGTTTTGGGGGCGAACGGTCGCGGTTTCTACCGCCTTGCCGCGGTACTGGCGGCCACGACCTTTCTGGCGGGGTGCAGCTCCGGCGTTACCCGCTTCAACGAGTCGATTTTCACCGACGATCTCATGACGGGTTCGACCGCCAACCAGCGATCGATCATCAAGAACAACGCGCAGCAGCCGTTTCCTGGCGACAACCGGGTCGCCGCCGCGCCGCCACCGGCGTCGGGCCAGTACGGCAATGCCAACGAGCGCTACGCGGCCAGCGCGCCGTCCGGCGGTATCCAGCGGAGTTCGCTGCCGCCGATGGCGGCCGGCCAGTCGGCGCCGATGCAGCCCGCACCGGTCGAGATGGCGCGAGCCACCGCACCCGTCCAGGTCGACCGCACCGTCACCAACACCACCGTTCCCGTCTCGGCGGCGGCCTCCGCGGCGCAGGACGGCTGGTCGAAGGTCGGCGGGACGGTTGTGTCCGTTCGCCAGGGCGAGACCCTCTACAACATGTCCAAGCGCTTCGGCGTGCCGGTCAAGGAGATCCTCAAGGCCAACGACATGGCCTCGGCGAACGACCTGGCGGCCGGGCAGAAGGTGATCATCCCCACCTACGTCTATTCGCGCCAGGCGCCGGTCTCTGCCCCCGACAACGACCCGCGCGTCCTTGCCGCCAGCTCCACGCGCGGGCTCCAGAACGATGCCCCGAACGCGCCGCGTCCGGCATCCGCGCCGTCGCAGGCCGTCGCCGCTCTGCCTCAGGCGCCGAGGCCGAACGCGCCCGCGGCCAACACCCTCCAGGCTCCGTCGGCGTCGACCCCCCGTGTCGCGACGTCGAATGCGGGCAATGTCTACACCGTTGTGTCCGGCGACACCCTCAATGCCGTTGCCCGGAAGACCGGCACGACGACGGCCCAACTGAAGGCTGCCAACGGACTTGGCGACGGCTACCTGCGCATCGGCCAGAAGCTGACGATCCCCGGGGGAGGCGGCACGACCACGGTGGCCGCGACCACCGCGCCCGCGGCAGCGCCGGCGATCGATCCGATCAAGACCAGCTCGGCGAACCAGCCCGCGCCAAAGGCGGCGGCGCCTAGCCCGGTGACGGCCTACACGCCTCCGTCGAAGGACGAAAAGGTCATCAAGGAAGCCGTCACGCAGACGGCGGCGATCGCCCCCCAGGCCACGGGCGTCGGCAAGATGCGCTGGCCCGTTCGCGGCCGCGTCATCGAAAGCTATGGCCGCACGTCGGGCGGCCGCGTCAACGACGGCATCGACATCGCCGTTCCGGAAGGTACCTCGGTCAAGGCGGCCGAAAACGGCGTCGTCATCTATGCCGGCGACGGACTGAAGGAATTCGGCAACACGGTGCTCGTCCGGCACGAGGACGGCCTCGTCTCCGTCTACGGCCACGCATCCGAACTGACCGTCAAGCGCGGCGACAAGGTGCGTCGCGGCCAGGAGATCGCGCGGTCCGGCATGAGTGGTTCCGCCGATACGCCCAAGCTGCACTTCGAAGTGCGCAAGGACTCCGCGCCGGTCGACCCGGTGAAGTACCTCGAATAGGCCAGGCCGCCGGCTGGACCGGCGGCCCCGTTAGGTCCGTCAGCCGTCGAGGCGCTGGCCCAGGCGACCCGCCAGATCCTGCACGAACTGCCAGGCCACCCGGCCCGAGCGCGCGCCGCGCGTGGTGGCCCATTCCAGCGCCTGCGCATGCAGGTCGTCGGCGTCGATCGCCAGGCCGTAATGGCCGACATAGCCGTCCACCATCGCCAGATAATCGTCCTGCGAGCATTTGTGGAATCCGAGCCACAGGCCGAAGCGGTCCGACAGAGACACCTTTTCCTCCACGGCCTCCGACGGGTTGATGGCGGTGGAGCGCTCGTTGTCGATCATGTCGCGCGGCAGGAGGTGGCGACGGTTGGAGGTCGCATAGAAGATCACGTTGGCTGGCCGGCCCTCCACGCCACCTTCAAGCGCCGCTTTCAGGGACTTGTAGGAGGTGTCGTCGTGATCGAAGGACAGGTCGTCGCAAAACAGGACGAAGCGGTACCGCGACGTCTTGAGGATCGCCAGCAGACCCGGCAGGCTGTCGATGTCCTCGCGATGGATCTCGACGAGTTTTAGCGGAGTCATGGCCGAGACATTGACCGAGGCATGCGCTGCCTTGACCAGCGACGATTTGCCCATGCCGCGTGCGCCCCACAGCAGAACGTTGTTGGCGGGAAGCCCGGCTGCGAAACGCTCGGTGTTGTCGACGAGGATGTCGCGCACCCTGTCGACACCCCTGATCAATCCGATGTCCACCCGATTGACGCGATCCACCGGGAGGAGGGTGCGCAAGGCTGCGTCCCACACGAAGCAATCCGCTGCTTCGAGATCCGGGGCGGGCGCCGCAGCCGGCGCGAGGCGCTCGATCGCCGCGATCAGGCGGTCGATCTTGTCGTTCAGGGTCTCCCGGTCCAGGCTGTCCATCGTGATTGCGCGTCCTCCATTCGTTCGTTCGGGCTCTAACACGCGTCGAAGCCATGCAAAAGCACTGCGTTTGCGCGGCTTGTCGGTTGCAAAGGAGGCGCGAGCGACTATATTCCGCGCACCTTCGGGGGGGTCGAAACAGGCCCCTGATCCCATTTTCTCAGGAGACCTAGATGTTCGTGACACCGGCGTATGCGCAAACGGGCGGGGGCGGACCCGACATGCTGATTAGCATTCTGCCCTTCGTCCTCATCTTCGTCATCATGTATTTCCTGATCATCCGGCCGCAGCGCCAGCAGCTGAAGAAGCGCCAGGAAATGCTCGCGGCCGTCCGCCGCGGCGATTCGGTCGTGACCGGTGGTGGCCTTCTCGGCAAGGTCACGAAAGTCATCAACGACAATGAGCTCGAGATCGACCTCGGCAACGGCCTGAAGGTGACCGCCCTGCGCGGCACGATCGCCGACGTGCGGGTCAAGGGCGAACCCGTCGCCAACGAAAACGCCAAGAAATAAACACGTTGCGGGCGGAAGGTCGACGATCACTGCCCGACGGATAGCGACATGCTCTACTTCTCGCGCTGGAAGACCACCCTCATCTGGTTGGCCGTGTTGGCCGGCGTCGTCTTCGCGGCGCCCAATCTGGCGTCGCAAGGCACGCTGGCGGGGCTGCCCGACTGGCTTCCCAAGCGGCAGATGACGCTCGGGCTCGATCTCCAGGGCGGGTCGCACATCCTCCTGCAGATCGACCAGCAGAACCTGATCGACGAGCGGCTGGAGAAGACGCGCGACGACATCCGGCTTCTCCTGCGCGATGCGCGGATCGGCTACACGGGCCTTTCGGGCACCGGTCGCACGGTCCAGGTCCGGGTTCGCGAGGCCGGCGACGTCGAGAGAGCCAAGCAGGCGCTGGCGGGCCTGACCGAACCGATTTCGGCCGGTCTCTTCGCCGGCGGGTCGGTCGTGGAGCTTTCCATGTCCGAGCCCGAACCCGGACTCCTGCGCTACAGCCTGACCGAATCGGGCATCGCCTACCGATTGTCTTCGGCGTTGTCGCAGTCGATCGAGGTGGTCGGGCGTCGCGTCAACGAACTCGGCACCACGGAGCCGGTGATCCAGCGCCAGGGCGACGACCGGATTCTCGTGCAGGTTCCGGGCCTGGACGATCCGCAGCGCCTCAAGGACATTCTCGGCCAGACCGCGAAGCTGACGTTCCAGATGGTCGACAGCACCATGCCGGTGCAGGAGGCGATCGAAGGCCGTCCGCCGGCCGGCTCGACCGTCATGTTCTCGACCGACGACCCGCCTGTTCCCTATCTGATCGAGAACCGGGTCATCGTCGCTGGCGAAAATCTCGTCGACGCTCAGGCCAGCTTCGACCAGCGGACGAATGAACCCGTCGTCTCCTTCCGTTTCGACACCCAGGGTGCGACCCGGTTCGGCCAGGCCACGCAGCAGAACGTCGGACGCCTATTCGCCATCATCCTCGACAATCAGGTGATTTCGGCGCCGCAGATTCGCGAGCCGATCCTGGGCGGGACCGGCCAGATTTCGGGAAGCTTCGACGTCCAGGGCGCCAATGATCTCGCCGTGCTTCTGCGCGCCGGCGCCTTGCCCGCGACGCTGAACATCATCGAGGAGCGGACGGTCGGGCCGGGCCTGGGGCAGGATTCCATCGATGCGGGCAAGCTCGCCGGCATCATCGGTGCCATTCTCGTGCTAGTCTTCATGGTCGCGGCCTACGGGCTGCTCGGGCTGATTGCCAACGTCGCGCTGATCGCCAACGTCGCGATGATCGTGGCGCTGTTGTCGCTGCTGGGAGCGACACTGACACTGCCGGGCATCGCCGGCATCGTGCTCACCGTCGGCATGGCGGTCGATTCGAACGTCCTCATCTACGAACGAATACGCGAAGAACGGCGAAACGGACGGTCGCTGATCCAGGCGATCGACACCGGCTTCAGCCGTGCCATGGCGACCATCGTCGACGCCAACGTCACCACGCTGATCGCGGCCGTGGTGCTGTTCTACCTCGGCACCGGCCCGGTGAAGGGCTTTGCCGTCACGCTGGCCATCGGCATCGTCACCACCGTCTTCACCGCCTTCACGCTGACCCGCTGGCTGGTGGCGACCTGGGTGCGGCGCGCCAAGCCGAAGGAACTGCCGCGCGCGCCGGTGCGTCTGGTGCCGGAGCGGACCAGCATTCCCTTCATGGGCGTGCGCCGCTGGACCTTCGGCCTGTCCTCCATCCTGTCGGTGGGCGCGCTCGTGCTCTTCATGACGGTCGGCATGAACTACGGCATCGACTTCAAGGGCGGATCGCTCATCGAGGTACAGTCGCGCAGCGGGCCCGCCGATACCGCCGATATTCGCAGTCGCTTGTCGGGCCTCAACCTCGGCGAGATCCAGGTGCAGCAGTTCGGCGCCGACACGGACGTTCTGATCCGCGTGCAGGCTCAGGACGGCGGCGACAACGCGACCCAAAGCGCGGTCGCGCTGGTGCGCGGCGAACTGGAAGAGGATTTCGACATCCGCCGCGTCGAAACGGTCGGCCCGACGGTGTCCAGCGAACTTGCCACGCAGGGCACGATCGGCGTCATCGTCGCGCTGATGCTGATCATGGTCTATGTGTGGTTCCGGTTCGAATGGCAGTTCGCCGTCGGCGCAATCCTCGCCACGATCCACGACGTGGTGATCACGGTCGGGTTCTTCGTGTTGTCGGGGATCGAGTTCAACCAGTCATCGATCGCGGCGATCCTGACCATCGTCGGCTATTCGCTGAACGACACCGTGGTGGTCTACGACCGTGTTCGCGAGGAGTTGCGACGATACAAGAAGATGCCGTTGCCGCAGGTCCTGAACATCGCCATCAACGAAACGCTGTCGCGCACGACCATGACCTCGGTGACGACGCTGATGGCGCTGTTTGCACTGTTCCTGTTCGGTGGCGAGGTCATCCGGTCCTTCACGGCGGCCATGCTGTTCGGCGTTCTCTTCGGCACCTACTCGTCGATCTTCATCGCCGCGCCGCTGCTGATCCTGTTCAAGCTGCGGCCGGGTGCGCTCTCGCCGGAGAGCGCCGGCGCGAAGACGGAGGCTCTCCCGGCCGAGGCCTCCAAGGCCTGATCATGGCGGATCGACCGGCATGATCATCCGGGAGGCGCATTTCCCCGGTCGGGCGCCGCTCGACGCCTACGGCAATGGCGGCTTTCGCTTCGCCGACATGTCGCATCGGGGTTCGCTGATGTGCCTGCCCTCGGGGATCCACGGCTGGGAACCGGCGGACCCGGAGCGCCTTACGGTCCGCGATTTCGAACGGTTGCTGACCGAAGCCGATGGCATCGAGATTCTGATCGTCGGGATGGGCCGGGAATTGCGGCGCATCCCGGAGCCCTTGCGCGAGGCATTCCGCGCCGCGGGCATCTCGTGCGATCCCATGTCCACCGGTTCGGCCGTGCGCACCTACAACGTGCTTCTGGCCGAGGATCGGGCGGTCGCCGCCGCGCTGATCGCCGTCGACTGACATGGCCAAAGCCGCCGATCACCTGACGCAGATCGTCCGCACGGGCGATCCCGAGCGTTATCTGTCGGTGCTCTATGCGCCGGAGGATCGACGGCCGGCGCTGTTGGCGCTCTATGCCTTCAACATCGAGGTCGCCCGCGTCCGCGACGCGGTGCGCGAGCCGCTGCCCGGCGAGATCCGCCTGCAATGGTGGCGCGACGCCATCGCCGCGCCCGAGGGCGCCATGACAGGGAATCCGGTCGCGGATGCCTTGCGCGCCGCGATTGCCGCCCACGACCTGCCGATTGCTGCCTTCGACAACATGCTGGAGGCGAGGATCTTCGATCTCTACGACGATCCGATGCCCGATCGCACGACGCTTGAAGGCTATTGCGGCGAGACGGCCGGGGCACTGATCCAGTTCGCAGCCCTGATTCTCGATCGTGAGGCAGCGATGGCGCATGCGGCGCTGGCGGGCCATGCTGGCTGCGCGCAGGCCATCGCCGGGGCCTTGCGGCTCCTGCCCATCCATCGGTCGCGGGGCCAGTGCTACGTGCCGGCCGACATCCTCGCAGCGGCGGGTGTCGATCGCGAAACGTTCATCGCGGGCGGGGAGGGCTCCGAGCGTGCGGTGGCCGCGATGGCCGCGCTTGGGCGCGAACATGTCGTTGCGTTCGAGCGCGGGGCGAAACGACTGCCGGCCAGCCTGCGCCCGGCCTTCTTGCCGGCGGCTTTTGCCGGCGCGCATCTGGAGCGTCTCGAGGCTGCACCAAGGGGCGGCGGACGGCCGCTCCCGGCGCTGCGCAGGCACTGGATTGCCTTCCGCAGGGCGACCCGGGGCTGGTAGCCGACGGGGGCGGTTGGCCCCGCGCCCGACCGACACGTCATCTTTGACGTAAACGTCAACAAGGTGCTAGATTCTCCGAGCATGGAGTGAGAGGCCACCACGCGGGAGGATGATGCGGCGATGAGCCTGCCTGTGCTCGTGATCCTGGTCGTCGTGGGTATCGCGGCGATCGTGTTGGCGGTGCACCTGACGGGTGGCACCCGCAGGGCGGTGCTCGCCGACGAGGCCGCCGCGCGGCACCGTTTCGCGCTGGACTATCCGGGAGAGCATCCGACCGCGATATGGCTGACCCGAAACCGCGACGCCGCGTTCCTGAAGCTCGACGGCGACCGGACGGGAATCGTGCAGTCCTTCGGCAGTCGGTTCCTGACCCGCGTCGTGACGGCTGCCGACGTGAAGCGCATAGATCGCCCGTCGCCCGGCGAACTCGCCATCGCTTCCCTCGACTTCACCTGGCGGGGCGGGCGGTATGAATTCGACTCGCCCGAGGAGGCCGGCCGGCTTGCGGAGCGGCTCGCGCCGGCCGTTGCGGCGCAGGGGAGATCCGCGTGATGGATGGATACGACTTTCCCAAGGTCACCGAGCTCGCCATTCCCTTCTTCGTTGCCGCCATCCTGATCGAACTCTGGCTGGTGCGCACCGGCCGGGCCAGGGGCGATTTCGAGACCCGCGACACGCTGACCAGCCTCCTGATGGGCACCGGCAACGTCGTGGCCGGAATCCTGCTTGGCTTCGTCGCCTACCAGGCGCTCACCTGGCTCTGGCAGTTCCGGCTGTTCGACCTCGGCCTCTCCTGGTGGGTGTTCCTGGCGGCCTTCCTGATCGATGACCTGCGCTACTACTGGTATCATCGCATCGCGCACCGGGTGCGGTGGGTCTGGGCCGAGCACGTCAACCACCATTCCAGCCAGCACTACAATCTGTCGACCGCGCTCAGGCAGTCGTGGACCGGCACTTTCACCGGGATGTTCGTGCTGCAGGCGCCGATCGTGCTCCTCGGCTTCCATCCGGCCGTCATCGCCTTCGTCTTCGGCTTCAACCTCGTCTGGCAGTTCTGGATCCACACCGAGGCGATCGGGCGGTTGCCGGCCTGGTTCGAGGCGGTGTTCAACACGCCTTCGCACCACCGCGTCCACCATGCCACCAACCCGCGCTATCTCGACGCCAACTATGCCGGCACGCTGATCGTCTGGGACAGGCTGTTCGGCACCTTCGTGCCCGAACTCGACGACGACCGGCCCCGTTACGGGATCGTGAAGAACCTCGGCACCTTCAATCCGGTCAAGGTCGCGTTCCACGAATGGATCGGCATGCTGAGGGACGCGACGGCGCCCGGCCTGACCACCCGCCAGCGCCTCGGCTATCTCTTCGCGCCCCCCGGCTGGAGCCACGACGGCTCGCGCGAAACGTCGCAGAGCCTCAAGGCCGACTACGTCATGCGCAACCCGGGCGAGGCGGGGAAGCCCGGGCTGCCGGGGAGGGGCGGCACGTCTGGCGAAGGAGCGGTGGAGGCGGCGGAGTAGAGGCGCGCCTCAGGTGCTCCTCAACAGATCCGGAAACGCCGCCGCCTGCTTGGCCATCTTCGCCTGCACCGCCGCCATCAGGTCGCCGGCCCTGAGCATGCCGCCGTTCCAGGTGGCGATGTAGTCGAGCCCATCGGCCACCGAATGGTCGCGGGCATAGGCGAGGTTGCGTTTGATGCCGGCGATGGCGAGCGGCGACTTTTCCGCCACCGCGCGGGCCAGTTCGAAGGCGGCGACGCTCACGGCGTCGCGATCGGCATGGACGGCCGAGACGAGGCCGAACCCCTTCGCCTCCTCGGCACTCGCGCGCCGGCCCGTATAGGCCAGCTCGGCGGCGACAGCGGGCGCGATGAGCTTCGGTAGCCGTTGCAGCGTGCCGACGTCCGCCGCCATGCCGATGTGGATCTCCTCGACGGCGAAATAGGCGTCGGCCGAGGCGATGCGCATGTCGCAGGCGGTGATGAGGTCGACGCCCGCGCCGATGCAGGCGCCGTGGATCGCGGCGATGACCGGGAAGGGGACACGCTCGATGGCGTTGAAGGCATTTTGGAGATCAAGGATCACCTCGCGCATCGCATAGGCGGCGCGGCCGGGCTCGCTGTCGAACAGTTTCGCGATGTCGGCGAAGGCCGAGAGGTCCATGCCGCCGGTGAAGTTGCGGCCTTCGCCGGAGATGATGGCGCAACGTACGGACGGATCGCGGCCGAGTTCGGCCATCAGTCGCGGCAGCTCGGTCCAGAAATCCGCCGACATGGCGTTCGACCGCTCCGGCCGGTTCATCACCAGATGGACGACGGCGCCATCGCGCTCGAAGCGAAAGAAGCTCGGTGTGGTCATGGACATCGGGTTGCCTCCCTTTCGGCGATTTGTCCGCGATGCAGACCGCGAGCGCAAGCGACCGTGTTTTCCGGCCGTTAACGGGCAAATGCTAGCGTCACCACATGTCATCGTCTCCCGCCCCCTCATCTGCCTTCCGGACGACCGATGTTTGGGCGCTAGCGCCTTCACCGGGGGATGGCGCGTTTCGCCTGGCAGAACTGCTCGGCACGCTCAGCCATGCGCTCGACCTCACCGAGGGACAGCCGCCCGGCCATTGCCAGCGCGCCTGCTGGATCGGCACGAAGATCGCCATGCAGATGGGCATCGAAGGCGAGGCGCTGTCCAACATCTACTTCACCGTGCTGCTCAAGGATCTCGGCTGCTCCAGCAATGCTGCGCGCATCTGCGAACTCTATCTGGCCGACGACATCACCTTCAAACGTGACTTCAAGACCATCGACGGCAGCCTGGCCGCCGCGCTGCGCTTCGTCTTCGACAAGACCGGGCTGGAATCGGGCTTCGCAGAACGCGTTCGCGCGATCCTCAACATCCTGCGCAACGGCGGCCAGATCGCCCGCGAGATGATCGAGACGCGCTGTCATCGAGGCGCCGACATCGCCGCCAAGATGCGGTTCTCCGAGCCGGTGCAGGAGGGCATCCGCTGGCTGGACGAGCATTGGGACGGATCGGGCAAGCCGGAAGGGCGCAAGACGGGCGAGATACCGCTCGCCGCCCGGATCGCGCTTGCGGCGCAGGTGGCGGACATTTTTCATGCCGAGGGAGGCCGCCACGCCGCACGCGCCGAGGTTGCGGCGCGCCGAGGCACCTGGTTCGATCCGGCCGTGGTCGACGCCTTCCTGGCCGCCGAGCGCCAGCCTGGCTTCTGGGAGGCGATCGAGGCGGATGATCTCGACAGCCGCCTCTTCGCGCTCCCGCCGGCGCAGTCGAGCACGGTCGTGACCGATGACTATGTCGACGACATCGCGGCCGCCTTCGCCGACGTCATCGACGCCAAGAGCCCTTTCACGGCCGGCCACAGCCGCCGCGTCACACTGTTCACCGACATGATTGCGGAAGAGATGGGGCTAGAGCCGACACACCGGCGCTGGCTGCGCCGGGCGGCCCTGCTGCACGACATCGGCAAGCTCGCCGTCTCGAACCAGATCCTCGACAAGCCCGGCAAGCCTGTCGAGGCCGAATGGGCATCCATCCGCAGCCATCCGGCCCACAGCGCCGACATCTTGCGCAAGGTGGCGATCTTCCGCGACCTCGCCGACATCGCCGGCGCCCATCACGAGCGACTGGACGGCAAGGGGTATCCGCTCGGGCTGACGGGCGACGAGCTCGCGCCGGAAGTGCGAATGCTGTCGGTGGCCGACGTCTTCGACGCGCTGACGGCCGATCGGCCCTATCGCAAGGCGATGAAGGTCGAGGACGCCTTCGCGATCCTGGACAAGGACACGGGGACGGCTTTCGATGCCGATTGTGTCGCGGCGCTCAAACGTGCCGTTGCCCGGCTCGTGCCATCGGACGAACCGGACGCGCCGATGCTGCAATGGGCTTAGCGGGCTACTCCGCCGCCTGAACGTCGCGATCGACGCCGAGCCATGACCGGCAGTCGGCCAGCGCGCGCGCCGTCGTGGCGCGCTTCTTGGCGGAGGCCTTGTCCTTGCCGCGGAACCGGCCCTCGAAGCCGTCCGGCTTCAGGTTGGTGCCGGGCTCGAGCGGCGGCAACAGGCCGAAATTGATGTTCATCGGCTGGAAGGAGCGCTTGCCCGGCTCGTCATCGGAAACGATGTGGCCGCCGGTGATGTGGTTGAGCAGGGCTCCGAAGGCGGTCGTCAGCGGCGGAAGCGATGGTGCCCGGCCGAGCCGCTCTGCGGCGGCGAAACGGCCGGCGAGCAGCCCGATGGAGGCCGATTCGACATAACCCTCGCAGCCCGTGATCTGGCCGGCAAAGCGCAGGCCAGGCCGCGACTTCAGCTGCAGCGATCCGTCGAGCAGAGTGGGGGAGTTGATGTAGGTGTTGCGGTGCAGTCCGCCGAGCCGCGCGAACTCGGCCTGTTCCAGGCCGGGGATCATGCGGAAGATGCGGGTCTGCTCGCCGTGCTTCAGCTTGGTCTGGAAGCCGACCATGTTGTAGAGCGTGCCGAGCGCATTGTCCTGCCGGAGCTGCACCACCGCGTAGGCCTTGACGGTCGGGTTGTGCGCATTGGTCAGGCCCATCGGCTTCATCGGGCCGTGACGAAGCGTTTCCCGGCCACGCTCGGCCATCACCTCGATCGGCAGGCATCCGTCGAAATAGGGCGTGCCTTCCCACTGCTTGAACTCGGTCTTGCCGCCGTCGAGCAAGGCCTGCACGAAGGCGTCATACTGCGCCTTGTCCATCGGGCAGTTGACGTAGTCCTTGCCCGTGCCGCCCGGTCCGACCTTGTCGTAGCGCGACTGGAACCAGGCGACGTTCATGTCGATCGTGTCGAAATGCACGATCGGCGCGATGGCGTCGAAGAAGGCCAGCGCATCGGCGCCGGTTTCGCCGCGGATCGCCTCGGCAAGCGCCGGCGCGGTCAGCGGTCCCGTGGCGATGATGGCCTGGTCCCACTCGCGCGGCGGCAGGCCGGTGATTTCCTCGCGGATGACGGTGACGAGCGGGTGCGCGGCGAGCTTTGCCGTCACGGCATCGGAAAAACCGTCGCGGTCGACCGCCAGCGCTCCGCCGGCCGGCACCTGGTGCGCGTCGCCGCAAGCCATGATCAGCGACCCCGCCAGCCGCATCTCGGCATGCAGCAGCCCGACTGCATTGTTTTCCGCGTCGTCCGAACGGAACGAGTTCGAGCAGACGAGCTCGGCCAGCCCGTCGGTCTTGTGCGCCTCGGTGCCGCGTACGCCGCGCATCTCGTGCAGGATGACGGGAACGCCGGCCGATGCGATCTGCCAGGCGGCTTCCGAGCCGGCGAGCCCGCCGCCGATGACGTGAATGGGTGTTGTCATGGGCGAGGAGATAGTCCGCCGGCCGCGCGAATGCAATCGATCCGGTCAACAGGACCGCGGCGGAGCTTTCCGGCGACGCAAAAGCTTCTGTTGCGGTGTCGCTGCCGGCTGTCTATTTTCGCGGCCCATGCGTGAGGGGTTCAAAGTCTCGGTCGTCCTGATGTCCGGCATCCTTGCCGGATGCACGTCCTCGTCCAGCAACTACCTGGGCGAGATCACGAAAACCGAGGAGGGCCGGCTCTTCGTCTGCCACGGCTTCGATTGCTCCTACAAGACGCGCGTCGACCTTCGGGCGGCTGATCATGCGCAGTTCGCCGCCTACTTCGCCAAGGTCTCGACACCCGAGGCGGAGCGGTCCGCGGTCGGCAAGGCCGTGCAATATGCCGAGGAACGGGCAGCGAGCGTCATCGGTGTTCGCGACCTGCCGAAGTCGGACTACACCCAGTCTCGGGTGAAGGGGCAGATGGACTGCATCGATGAATCCACCAACACGCGTTCGCTATTGCTCTACCTCGAGAAGCGTGGACTGCTGAAACACCATGCCGTCGAGGCCAACCGTTCGCGCGGCCTTTTCGTCGATGGGCGCTATCCGCACTCCACCGCCGTGCTGCGGGAAACGGCGTCAGGGACGAGGTGGGCGATCGACAGCTGGTATGAGCCGGCTGGCGGCCCGCCTGACATCATCCCCTTCGACCGGTGGGTGGCGAACGGCCGCTTCGGCGAGCGCTGAGCGGGCGCCCGCCACGCAGCACCGGCTCAGGCCGGCGCGCTGGCCTGTTCGAGCGTCGCCATGTCGTCGGCATCGAGAACGAGATCGGCCGCCTTCAAGAGGCTGTTCAACTGTTCGAGCGTCGTTGCGCTGGCGATCGGCGCGGTGACGTCCGGACGCGCCATGATCCATGCGAGAGCGATCTCGGCTGGCTTTGCCTCGTGCTTGGCACCGAGCGCGTCGAGCGCGGCGAGGATCGCGTAGCCGCGGGGATTGAGGTAGCCGCCGATGCCGCCGCCGCGCGGGCTTTGGCCGAGGTCGGCTTCGCTGCGGTACTTCCCCGACAGAAAGCCCTTGGCGAGGCTGAAATAGGTGATGACGCCGAGGCCTTCGGCGGTCGTCAACTCGCTCAGCGGGCCGTCGAAGGACGAGCGGTCGTAGAGATTGAGTTCGGGTTGCAGCACCTCGTAGCGTGGCAGGCCCTTGTCCCTGGCCACGTCGAGCGCGGATCGAAGCTGCGCGGCGTCGAGGTTGGAGCAGCCGACGGAACGAACCTTGCCGGCCTTCAGCAGGTCGTCATAGGCCGACAGCGTCTCTTCGTAGGGCGTTTCGGTATCGGGCCAGTGCGAGAGATAGAGGTCGATGACGTCGGTCTGCAGACGCCGAAGCGAATCCTCGACCGCCTTCAGGATATAGGGCTTCGAAAGGTCTCGTTTGCCGGAGCCCATGTCGGAACCGACCTTGGTGATGACGACGACCCGGTCGCGTGTGTTGCGCGTCTTCATCCATTCGCCGATGACGGTTTCCGATTCGCCGCCCACATGACCCGGCGCCCAGCGCGAGTAGACGTCGGCGGTATCGATGGCGTTGAAGCCCGCATCCACGAAGCGGTCGAGCAGATCGAAGGAGGTCGCCTTGTCGGCGGTCCATCCGAACACGTTGCCGCCGAAGACCAGGGGCGCGATTGAAAGGCCGGTCCGGCCGAGAGGGCGCATCTGCATGGGAAACTCCGCGCTGGGTTCTGACGAGTGAGGGTGGCCAGATATAACGCGTGCAGGCGGCGGTGAAACCCGCCGCGACGCGAAACCGCTTGTGCCAGGAATTCCCCCTGAAGAAACAACACCCGCCGCGGGAGGAGGTGCGGCGGGTGTCGTTTGAGTGGCGGGCACCGGGGAGGAGGTCGGTACCGGCCGATCCGTCGTTCACCGGGAGGAGGTGGATCCCGACGG